>JAFQUB010000034.1 GCA_017408735.1 Lachnospiraceae bacterium | reverse complement strand
TCTTTTACAGGACCATCGTCTACGCAGTATGTTCCTTTTTCAGCATTTTCCAATGTAATCTTAATTGTTTCTGTTTCTGTTGAGAAACTGCTGTTGTCTGCGAGAGAGGAATTGATTTTAATTCCCACCGGTGCTTCTGTTACTGTTGGTACCGGTGTGTTTGTTGGTGGAGTTGTTGGATTACTTATTTCTACAGCTGTCCAAACTTCATTCTCGCATGTATATGCTTTTCCACTCACATAATCATGTCCACAGTCTTTTCCTGGCTCATCTTTCGGTGTCTGATTTGTACCATCGGTAAAGATTACTTTACATTCAGAAACACTTGCATCGAAAGTATAAGAATAAACTCCGTTACCTTCATCTGTCATAGCTGTTCCCGGCCAAGCACCAGTGAGTTTTGTTGCACTATCTCCCGGTATATAAGCATAAATTTTAGCTGAACTCCATCCGGAAGGTTTTGTAAAGTAAACTGTGTTCTTTTCCAGCTTACCTGCTTCTTTCTTTGTATAAGTAAATGTTTTTTCTGTTGTTCCTTCAGCATTTGTAGCAGTAATTTTTACAGTTACATTGCTTCCGAAAGCTGTATTTTCACCTAATGTTAATTTCACACTATTTGTAAATGAAGTTGCTGCGCCACCATCGATAGAATAAGTTGCGCTTGTTGCATTACTAACTGTAAATGTTACAGCTTGTGTATCTGTAGTAAAACTGGAACCATCTGTCATTGATGCTGAAACAGAAGGTTTACTTGAGCTTTCTTCATAAATAACAGCAATACCACTAGCACCTACAGAACCTGAAATAGTAGAAGATGTTACTGTCCATTCTGCACCGGAAATTCTATCTTTGTAGGTACCAGGCTTTGTAAGACCACCGCCATTGGCAACGCTTACATTTCCGCTTCCGCTTGCTTTTACAATAACAGCTCCGCTTTCACGACATACTGCTGCTGCATCAGAACCTGCTACGTAATAATCTCTTTCACCTACTGCATTATTGTGAAATTTATTTACTTCTGCAACTTCTGTAGCAGTAAAGTGTGTACTTCCCTTTTCACCAGCCTTAATAGCTGTCTTAGCTGTTTGTAACGGTCTTGAGTAGTAAAGGGCTGTTGCATCCGCTCTGCTGGCAGCAATAGCGTAAGCACGGTCAATTTTGTTCTGATCAATATATTTAGTCCATCCGCCTTCGCCTTCATCGTTCGCATATGTATCATGGCTTTCAGCCCAATACACCAACTTATTTGAACTTATGCCCTTAGTTGTCCATACTCCTGAATCAGCCGGAACTTTTCCATCTCTGAAAGCGCCACATAATCTGCTACCATAATTATTATCGGTTACAGACATATAATCTGTATATTCTTTCATCAATCTTTTGCTTTCATCGGTATTCGTATCATCGGATGGGCCTTCCAAAATTTCTCCATATTGATAGAGTCCCTGAGCAGCCATTTTCGGCCAGAATTGACTTCCATCTTCACTTGGAAGCCCAATATGTTTCGCTGTATCCCAACGGATACCATCTACACCAATGCTTTTCAATTCTGCGAGATAACCGGCCACTATATCCTGCAATTCCGTATTTTCAGTTACCAAATCACGCATACCAACGTTACAATGAGTTACCAGATAACGATTTTTCCAATCGTCAGAACTCATTTCTGAACTGCTTTTATTGTTCCATCTGAAAAATTCTGATCTTTTTACATTATCCTCAATTGGTCCATTATGTCCTTCCATACCGCATGTATGGTTTCCAATTACGTCTACAATAACCTTAATGCCATACTTATGAGCCTCGTCACATAAAGCTTTTAACTCTTCCTTGGTTCCAAGTGCATTACTTGAAATGGTGAAGCCCTGTGGCTGATACAGATAATACCACTCGTGCACACTGCCATAGCCGTCAGCTCGCTGTGCAGGTGAAGTCTGTACTGATGTAAAACCTGCTTCTGCAATGTTTTTAAGTTCTGCTTTAATATCATTATACTTCCAGTCAAAGCAATGCAGGATTACTCCATCCTGAATATTATCAGCAAGTCCATAATCACCGGCAGAATTTACTGCTTCTTCCGCCACAACTGCTTCGCTTTCCGCTTCTACCGCCTGTGTTGCTCCCTGAGCATGCACGGTACTCAAATCAGTTCCTATGTTGCTAATTAACATAGAAAGTGCCAGCGCTACGCTAACAGTATTACGGAAAAATTTCAAAATGCGTTTTTTATGCATCTTCGTTCCTCCCTTTAAAAAAAGTTAAATATTTGTTACGTTTTTATTATACTTCTTTTTCGATATTTTGTATATATATTTTTTTACCTATCGAGCATTTTCTACCTTTTTGCCAATCATCTTCATTATAATACAAGTTGGATGACACAAATTCAGTTTTTTTTAATCTTCCTCTATTTACGATACATCCGATACTTTTTTCCTATTTTTTCATTTTCTTCATTTTTCTTCCAAAGAATGTTTCAATCGACTTTTTTGTGCAATTTACACAATTTTGCGACATATATTACTAAATTAAACAGTAATACCAAAATCTATTGTTTTGGGTTTTACAATCGATAGCAAGATTCTTAGTAGCCAGAACTATTTAAAAAAGCTTCATGAAGTCATATTCCATGAAGCTTTTTTTTATATACTTCTATTTCACTTTGTAGGAAATGGTTTTCTTAGCAACTTTCTTTGTGCTGTCCTTCACATATACTGTGATGGAATATTTTCCTTGCTTAACGTTTTTGAAAGTAACGGATTTGCTACTCTTATATGACGTTGTTTTAATCTTCTTTCCATTTCTCTTAAGAACATACTTATATTTTACATTTTTTTCTGTTCCCTGCACAGTAGTTTTTATCTTTAATTTACCAGATTTGTAAGTAATTGTAATCTTCTTAACGCCAAGTTTTTCTTTTACCTTATAGGACTTTACACTCTTGGACACTACTTTTCCTGATGTATCTTTTACTTTTACTGTCAGAGTGTACTTTCCTGCCTTCTTAGGCTTGAAGTTTACAGTATTCTTTGTGCTGTAAGACTTAATTACTTTTGTTTTTCCATTATACTTATAAGTAAACTGGTATTTTAAAGTTCCTGTTCCGCCAGTAGCAGTTGCTTTTAGGCGGATTGTATTACCAACATGAGCCTTATTAGATTTTACACTTGTTGTCAGACTCTTAACCTGCAATGTCTGCTGCGGTTTCTGTGTTGGTGCTACAGTTGGCTTCTTAGTTGGCTCAACCGGCTTTTCTGTTGGTGTCAGTGTCGGTTCTGCCGTTGGAGCTACCGGAGTCATTGTTGGAGCCGTTGTAGGGGTTACAGTTGGTTCCACTGTCGGTGTTACAACCTGTTCTTCGACTACAGAAAAGCCTTCCAATGCAGTCTCTACCACACTGCCATTCCAAGCACTCACAGCATAAGCTTTAATGGTATAAACACCTACTTTATCAAAAACATAAGCAGCCGTTTTATCTCTGTCATACTTTTTAATAATTACTTCTTCTCCTGTGTCCAGATCTATATAAGTGAACATAACATTAATTGGATGATGTATATAAGAACCGGACGCACAATATGGATATACAGAGAATTCAACTTCTTCGCCTACTTTTACTTCCATGGAAGAGGCTGTAAGATCTCTGACTCTCAACTCACTACATGGTATCGGTGTTGGTGTTGTTGTCGGAGTCGGTGTTGCTTCCACCGGAGTTGGTGTTGCTGTTACTATTGGTGTCGGTGTTACTGGAATTATAGTTCCATCAGATTCCAACACAAATTTCTTTTCGCTTTCCACTCTGTTTCCAGCCATGTCTGTTACAATTACTTTAATCTTGTGATTTCCCTCCGTACCATATCTCCACTGATATGTAATATTAGAGAAACCTTCTTCTACTTTTACGTCATCAATATAGTACTCTAAGTAATATATACCTGTTCCACCACCCGGAACAGCCGCTAATGTAATTTCTCTTGAATTATACTGTGGCGAAGATACTTCTGCCCCAAAATTCACATGTAACTCAGTTGTTTCCGTTGGAGTAGGTATTGCTGTTGCTGCTGCACTTACTGTCGGAATCGCAGTTACTGTCGGTGCCACGGTTACTGTTGGTTCTTTTGTAGGTGTTGGAATTGTTTTGTTTCCAATTCTTGCAAAAGAACAGGTAACGTTGTCGGCGTCACTCTTTTCAAAACTGTTGCCCGGCTGTGACCGTGTATCATTCTGATCTGCATTATCATTCATAGTTACATCATATGGAAGACAATCCATTCCTGATAATCCAAATGTGCTAACAAGAAGGACTCCTACACCAGTGTTTTCCACATCACTTACTGTAATTTCAAGTTCATCTAACGGAATACTTACTTCGTAATGGAAATCCATGGCAGAGCTTGAATGATTTAATGTATTAAAGTCCTCCCATGCTGCTGAATCATCACACACATCTCCCACTACACGGTTATGTACACCATCACTTCTTCCATATGCATCATTAATACCTACTACTTTCTTGCTAAGAATTCCTTTTCCAAATTTTACAGTAATATCAGATTCTGTTGTTTTTGGTCCAAGTAACTCTACCGGATTTACTCCTGTGCTGTCTCCGCCGTATACCCACGGTCCGTTTCCACCTTTTGTATTAAAGCAAATCCACTTATTAAAGCTGTTTGTTGTTGTTAATTGTGTATCCCAAATCGTTTCACCAGTCTGAGACTTTCCGCTGTTACCGATTGCTGTATCACTCTTACCTGTATCAACTAAAATATGGAACGGAAATTCCTGTGTCTGATATAAGATTCCCTGCGAAAGCGGGTAATTTTCACCAGGTGCTACTACATCCTGCACATTTGTCATTTCCCACATGATATATAAATTCTTATCATCGTATGCACCATACAATGCATATAAATCTACCGGTAATTCATGCATGGAAGCATCTTTATATACTCGTGGGTCATCGTTTGCTGCCCCCTGAGCAATTAACATACCGGAATCCCAATCAGAGATATCACCATCTACAGTAATACTCTTTTTCGCGCCCACTCCGTTTGCATTTGTTGCATACTGTGATGCAAGTGCATCATTTGATAACGCCCCATTTACTGCAACTTCTTCTACTTCTGCTTCTACCTCCGCAGCATTTAGGTCAATTGCAGGCGCCTCATACGGGAAGGTTCCCGGATTTAACGGTGTTGAGCTCTGACCTGCAACATATTCCTTCTTATATACATATGTTTTTTCAATACTTTTTTCACCCGGCGGATTTATCGCTGATACCTTTAATGTTACTTCGCTATCTGCAATTTTCCCCTGACCAATTACTACTTCTGTTGAATCAGTAAATTCTTTTTCCGGACCATTATCTACTCTATAAAATCCTTTTTCAGCATTTTTTACAGAAACATTTACAGTTGCGGTTTCTGTTGAAAAGCTGCTTCCATCTGCAAGAGATACTTCAATAGAAGGCTCCTCTACAGGGATCGGTGTGCTGGTTACTGTTGGTGTCGGTGTCACTGTTGGTTCTGAAACACTTACTTTCACCCAGTTATCTGTTTCATTATAAGTAAAAGCATATCCCTTTTCATAATCATATCCACAAGATCTTCCTGCTTCGTCTTTCGGTGTCTGCTGTCCATTTTCCGCTTTTCCATCATTGAAAATAACTTTGCATCCATCAGCATTTTCAGCGAAAGTATAAGAATATACTCCGTTACCTTCATCTGTCATAACAGAACCTGGCCAAGCTCCTGTAAGTTTAGTTGCTGTTTCACCGTTTGGAATGTATGCATAAATCTTTGCATCGCTCCAGTCAGCCGGTTTGGTAAAGTATACTGTATTCTTTTCCAGTTTACCTGCTTCTTTCTTTTTATAGCTAAAGATCGGTCCTATCATGCTGCCATCTTCTGCTGTAACATCAATTCTAACCCTTACTTCATCTCCATAAGCTGTATCAGAACCTAATGTTAATGTTACACTGTCTGTAAATGGAACGCTTTCTCCATTATCGATGGTATAACTGGAACTTGCTACGTTCTTAACTGTGAATTTTACATCTAAAGTATCTGTTGTAAAGGTGCTTCCACCAGCTACAGAAGCTGTAATCTTTGGTTTTTTGTTTGCCTCCGGATCATAAATAACTGCTATTTTATAGCTGTCTAATTGTCCACTAATTTTTCCATTGGATACCTCAAATTCTCTACCGGATACCTGATCTTTATAAGTACCATCTTCCATGGTGGTTTCATTGTTAATGCTTGTCTTGCCGCCAAGGTTAATAATACATGTTCCTAATTCTCCACGGTCAATCTGAAGAATCTGAGAACTTCCATTTGGATTTCTTAAATATTCTCCCTGTCCAATCATCGCAGTACGGAATTTGTTTACTGCAACAATTTCAGGATCTTTAAAGTGGTCATTACCTTTAGCACCAAGTACATTCTTTCCATAGTAATTTCCGGAAGCGCCGTCAGAACCATCCGGTCTACTAAAGAACAACGGGGTACCATCTTTACGAGCCGTAATTAAAGCCCATGCCATTTTAATCTGGTCATTTGTCAAAAAGGCAGATTCATGATTGTTCATATAAGTATCATGAGATTCTACCCAGGTTACAATTTTATCAGGATCGGAATGTTTCCAGTCAAGAATCGTTCCTACGCTGAAATTTTTATTTTTAACCGCTTCTCTTAATGTTCCACCAAAATCACTGGCTGTCTGTTCCATGTAACCGGCATATTCGCTGGTAGGTACATTTTGTCCTTGTAATACTTCACCGTAAATAAACAGGTTGTCTTTATTGTTTAATGCCACTCCATTTACAGCTTTTCTACCGGTTGCAACATCCCAAAAATCATTTACCCCGCGAGTATTGCTTGAATCTTTCGGGTCACTTGGTACACCGATGTGTTTTGCTGTATCGTAACGGAAACCATCACATCCAAGGGCAATCAAATCATTACAATATTTCAAATAGTACTCTTGGAATCCCTGATTTTCTGTATTAACATCAGGCAAACCACCCATCATACCGGTAGTACATGCCAGACGATTTCCCCAAGACCAATCACCATAATCCTGAATCTCGTTAAAACCATTTGCATGATATAAATTACCACCAGCTGCATTGATAAGATTAGAAGATACTTTGCCGGTATCTCTTGCAGTATGGTTTGGAATTACGTCCGTAATAATTTTAACTCCATACTTATCAGCTTCTTCACACATAGCCTTATAATCTTCTGCACTACCCAACTGATAGTTACCAATCGTCCAGTCTGTTGGCTGATAATGCCACCACCATGCACCCTGTTTTCCATCATATTTCGTATTCCACACCTGATTTAAATCCCACAGTGCCTTGGTTGGATAACTGTCATTACACGCATTTGCAGGTGAAGTCTGAACTGTAGTATATCCTGCTTTTGCAATATCTTTCATATTTTCTTTGATTGTGTTAAAAGACCAGCAAAACGCATGAAGAATAACACCATCTTTTGTACTTTCTGCTAACCCATATTTTTGTGTATTTGATGTTGAAGCATCAATAGTTGCTTCCACATATTCGCTTTCCGCTTCTTCTGCCTGTACTTCCTGCGCATAGGAGATTCCAAGACCGGAACCAATCTGTCCAAAAATCATGGAGAATGCTAACGCGGCAGAAATGGAAATGCGGAAAAACTTAAAAATACGTTTTTTATGCATTGCTTCTTCCTCCCTATGAAATAATTAACTTTTTGTTACGAATTCATTATACATTTTTTCATTTTTTTTGCATATATTACTTTTTGCATTTAATATATTTTCTACTTTTTAACCAATATTTCTTTCCTCTCTCCCCCTTTCCACCCTTTTCTTTGTGCATTTTCACACAAAAATCCCACCGGCATAGCCGATGGGACTTTACAATATTCAACGTATTATTTTAATTTCCAGATATCTCTGTTGTATTCAGCAATAGTTCTGTCTGATGAGAAGAATCCTGCCTTAGCGATGTTTGTAAGCATCATCTTCTTCCACTTGTTCTGATCTTCGTAATCCTTGAACATCTGATCTTTCTTAGCGATGTAATCTTTGATGTCAAGTAATGTCATGAACCAGTCTTTGTTGATTAATTCTTTGTGAAGTCTTGTTAAGTTTTCTTTGTTACCCTTAGCAACAACTTCTTTGCTTACGATGAAGTCTACGATTTCTTTGATTAATTTATCTTTTTCGTAGAAGTCTTTAGATACATAATCAGCTTTTTCGTAGTGTTTGATAACTGTATCAGAATCTTCACCAAAGATATAGATGTTGTCATCTCCAACTAACTGATGGATTTCTACGTTAGCACCGTCTTCTGTTCCTAATGTGACAGCACCGTTTAACATGAACTTCATGTTACCTGTTCCTGATGCTTCTTTAGAAGCTAAGGAAATCTGTTCGGAAATATCACAAGCCGGGATTAATTTTTCAGCTTTGCTTACATTGTAGTTTTCAACCATAACAACCTTCATGTATGGTGCAACTTCCGGATCATTGTTAATGATTTCAGATAATGTAAGGATTAAGTGAATAATATCCTTTGCGATAACGTAAGCCGGTGCAGCCTTTGCTCCAAAGATAAATGTAAGTGGAGTAGCCGGCTTGTTACCTTTCTTAATATCTAAATACTTGTAGATGATGTATAATGCATTCATCTGCTGACGTTTGTATTCATGTAAACGTTTAATCTGAATATCGAAGATAGCATTTGGATCTACTTCTACATTCTGTGTTTCTTTTAAGTAAGCAGCTAATTCAGCTTTTTTACCTTTTTTGATTTCTTTAATCTTATCAAGAACCTTCTGGTCATCGATGTATTTTAATAAGTCTTCTAACTTATCAGCATCTTTCTTATATCCATCACCGATTAATTCTGTGATGTAAGAAGCTAATTCAGGGTTACATGATAATAACCATCTTCTGAATGTGATACCATTAGTCTTGTTGTTGAATTTTTCAGGATAAATCTTATAGAAGTGATTTAATTCTGAATCCTTCAAAATTTCTGTATGAAGGTAAGCAACACCATTTACACTGAATCCGTAGTGGATATCCATGTGTGCCATGTGTACTCTGTCATCTTTATCGATAATCTGTACTTTTTCATCTTTGTACTTAGCAGCTACTCTCTTGTCCAATTCTTTGATGATTGGAACTAACTGTGGAACAACTTTTTCTAAGTATTTTAATGGCCATTTTTCCAAAGCTTCTGCTAAGATTGTATGGTTTGTATAAGCACATGTCTTAGAAACGATTTCGATTGCTTCATCCATAGAAATTCCTTCTAACTTTAACAAACGAATTAATTCAGGAATTACCATACTTGGATGTGTATCGTTAATCTGGATTACTGCATGGTCATATAATTTGTGTAAGTCATATCCCTTAGCTTTTGCATCTTTTAAGATTAACTGTGCACCGTTACTTACCATGAAGTACTGCTGATAGATACGAAGTAAGTTACCAGCTTCATCACTGTCATCCGGATACAAGAATAATGTAAGGTTCTTAGCGATATCTTCTTTATCGAAAGAGATTCCGTCTTTTACGATGCTTTCATCGATTGTTTCAACATCGAATAAACGAAGCTTGTTTACACCGTTTTCATAACCGATTACATCGATATCATAAAGAACAGATTTTACTTTGCAATCACCAAATTCAACATCAAAGCTGATATCTGTTTTATTTAACCAAGACTGGTCTTCGATCCAGTCGTTCTTTGTTTCTTTCTGTAAGTTCTTTTCAAATACCTGTTTGAAAAGACCAAAATGGTAATTTAAACCGATTCCTTCTCCCGGTAAACCAAGTGTTGCAATAGAATCGATGAAACATGCAGCAAGTCTTCCAAGACCACCATTACCTAAAGATGGTTCTGGTTCAATTTCTTCGATTTCGCTTAACTTCTTACCGTTAGCTGCTAACACTTCTTTTACTTCATCATAGATTCCTAAGTTGATTAAGTTGTTAGATAATAACTTACCAATCAAGAATTCCGCTGAGATGTAGTAAATCTTCTTGTCACCTTCGATTGCAGGTGTCTTAGCTGTTAATTCTTTTGTTAAGTTAAGTAAGCTGTAGTAAACTTCTGCATTGGAACATGCAGCGATGTCTTTACCATAGTTGTTCTTTGTTAATGTGTTTAACTGTTCCTGTAAACTCATTTTAGTCCTCCTTTTGACTTTTAAAAAAACTTACTATTTATTATTTGTTTGAATTTCTTGCTTCTCACACTGAAAGGATAACATAGGAAAACGTTTTCCGCAAGTACAATTTTCAATAATTTTGTAATATTTTCTGTTTTTGTTATTTTCCACAAAAAATCCAAGGGCTAACCCTTGGATTTTTATACTCATTTAACAAATTATGTCTTTATAATATAGTTTTACCAGTTTATGTTCCATTATACGGCTTCTTCCCTTTTCTCCGGAAAGTAACAGGCAGATTTCTTCAATCGCCGCCTGGGACACCGCATAAAAGTCCTGGCGTACGGTAAGCATCTGCTTACCCACATAGCCCATCAGTGTAATTCCATCGAATCCACACACCGGGCGAAATATATCAATGTCAATACATGCATTCATGGCTCCTATCGCCATCAAGTCCGATGCACATACAATCAAGTCGGCTTCTTTGCCATACTTCAGTGTAATATTTCTGGCCTCTAATTCACTGAACTCTCCATAATGTATTTTCAAATCCAGTTCTTTCTCTTCTGCCAGCTCCTGAATTCCCTCTAAACGATAATCTGTTACATAACCGTTTCTTTTTCCGGCTATATAAAGAATCCGCTTACAGTTGTCATCTAACACAGCCCGCTTCGCCACATCATACTGGGCTTTCTTGTTATCCACCCATACCGACGAAGTATTCTCACTGATAAACGGTGCATCCACCACCACATTTTTAAATACTTCCCGTTTCAGGATATTATGAAATACTTTATCATCCTTGGACATTCCATAAATTACAATACCAAAAATACTCTGGGACTGGAAATAACGAATCACTTCATCTTCCGTCATTCCCTCTAACATGGAATAAAAGATGGTTACTACTTCCACGTTCTTTTCCATTGCCTTATTCATAGCTCCGGATAAATACTGCATTGTAATTTCATCAATGGCCTGGGTCTGAGTATTTAGATTTACAATCAGCGCCACACGGGCAAACCGTTTGGACGACAATGCCGCCGCTATTGTGTTAGGTACATAATGAAGTTCATCGATGGCCTTACGCACCTTCTCCTTAGTGTCTTCACTAATATTCGGATAATTATTCAGCACCTTGGAAACCGTAGATATCGCAACACTGGCGTAATCGGCTACCTCCTTAATTGTTACCATCTCTATACTCCTGCAATATTATAATTTATCCATGAAACGAGCCTGTCCTTTAGAATTGTTTCCAGAATTTCTCTTTTCTGTTTCAGCAGGCTTCGGTCTTGCAATAACTCCGGTCAATCCGTTTGAAAGACTTCCTTTGCAAGCCTTACAAAATCTTCCTGTCTTAATTGGTGCACCACAGTTTTCACATTCCATGGCAACCACTGAACTTTCAGAAAACTCCAATCTTTCTTCACGAACCCACTGTTTAATCTGGCTTACAGACACATCATTTTCTTCTGCCACTTCGTTGATTCCCGCATCTTTATGGTCTCTTATATATTCTCTTACTTCAAAGAATTTTTCCTCCAATGCTTTGGCGCATGCCTCACAGATTGGTCTTCCACTTCCCATATAATTAAACAATTTCCCACAACTTCTGCAATTCGTTACTTCCATACCTTTTCCTCCTAATTCACTCCGCTAGTACACAGACAGATAAAATATACTTCTTTTACGCCATCCCCCTTTAATATTCTGGCTACAGCATCTATTGTACTGCCTGTAGTATATATATCGTCCACTAACAGTATTTTCTTTAATTGTACCTCATTATTGATAATTTTAAAAGCATTTTTTACATTTTCTTGCCTTTGTTTATCATTTAAGTTTTTTTGTGCAGTAGTATTCTTATTTCTCACCAAAATGTCAGATAATACCGGTATTTCCAGTTGCCTTCCAATGGCTTCTGCCAGTACCTGCGCCTGGTTAAAACCACGTTTTCTATACTTGCTTTTATGGAGTGGCACCGGTATGATGGCATCCACATCCAGTCTTTTTATCCAACCACCGTACAATCGCACCAGTTCTGTCACATAAAAATCCGCATATTCCCGTTTATTATCATACTTAAACCGATATATGGACTGGCGCATTTCTTTTGTATATACCCAGACTACACGTCCTGAATTATAATAATGTTTCTTTCTGTTACAATCCCCACAAAATTCTTTCACCCCATTCTCTACCGGTTTCCCACACTTCTTACATCTAGGATTTTTCACATAAACCAGTTTACTTTGACATTCTTCGCAAACAAGACGGCGCCCCGGTGCCAGAACTTTTGTGCAGACCGGACAGGTTCTTGGATATAGATAATCCAGCCACCTGTTAAACTTTTCCCTAATACACTTTATATATTTTTTTATGTTTCCCTTCGTACTTTTTTCCTCCTACTCCAATACTGTATTAAATTCCATAATTCTTGCCTTTAAATCTGTATATCTCTTATTTTCGCTTTTGTTATGTACCATTTCCTGTACCGTCCGCTCATCACCTACAATGGTGACACAACGTTTTGCCCTGGTCACCCCTGTATAAAGCAGGTTACGGTTCATCAACATTCTTGGACCAGTCAGAAGGGGCATAATTATGGCAGGGTATTCGCTTCCCTGAGATTTGTGAATTGTGATGGCATAGGCATGCTCCAGTTCTTCTATCTGTTTAAATGAATACTGTACCACCCGATTGTCATCAAAATGAACTGTCAGTGTTTCTGCAAATGTATTTATCTCACTGACAATTCCCATATCTCCATTAAATACTCCGGTACCTTTTTCTATAGCAATTTTATACTTATTCTGAATTTCCCATTCCAACTGATAATCATTTTTAATCTGCATTACTTTATCACCAACACGAAATACTACATTTCCTGTTTTCTTTTCCGCTTTTGACTTGGATGGGGGATTTAAGATTCCCTGCAGATAAACATTCAATTCTTCTACTCCCAGCTGACCTTTTCGCATAGGAGTCATTACCTGAATATCGTACGGTTCCACCTTAATATTAGGCGGCAGAATATCCACAATCAATTTCTTTATCATTTCCAGAATCCCCTGAGATTCATACCTGCGCATGATAAAGAAATCTGTTTTTTTATTTTGCAGGTCCAGAGGTTGCCCCTCATTTATCTTATGGGCATTCATGACAATATTGCTTCTTGCCGCCTGTCGGAAAATTTTTGTAAGGCGTACCACGGTAAATATTTCTGATTCAATAATGTCTTTCAGCACACTTCCCGGCCCTACGCTTGGCAACTGGTTTGCATCACCCACCAGAATCAGCCTGGTTCCTGCCACAACAGCTTTTAATAGAGAATGCATCAAATAAATATCTACCATAGACATTTCATCTACGATAATCACATCAGATTCCAACGGGTTCTGCTCATTTCGTTCAAATTCGGTTCTTCCACCTTCATCGGGAACCCCTGAAAGTTCTAACAGTCTGTGTATGGTTTTGGCTTCATATCCGGTTGCCTCGCTCATGCGCTTTGCAGCTCTACCTGTGGGTGCTGCCAGCTCCACCACCATATCTTCTTCTTCGAAATATTTTAAAATGGCATTAATCGTGGTTGTTTTACCTGTTCCCGGACCTCCGGTAATCACAAGAACGCCATTTCCAACTGCCTCTTTTACCGCAAGACGTTGCTTTTCATCCAGTTCTTCTCCCAATTCCTGCTCAATACGTTCGATTCGTTTATCTACCTGATAATCTTCCTGACTGCATAGTATATTTAATTCGGTTAACATTCTGGCAGTGTTTAATTCTGTATGGTAGCTTAAATTAGCAAATACATGCATCTGTCCCTTTTCTTCTTTGATAACAAGTTTTCTGTCCACCACCATGTCCATTAAATGTTTTTCCACATCCACTTCCGCAAGCCCTAGAAGTTCTTTTGTTTTATACAATAATTCTTCTTTCGGGAGATAGGTGTGTCCATCATTCCCCGCCTGTACCAACGCATAAAGCAGTCCACTTTTAATTCGAAAATCCGAGTCTGTATTGATTCCCACTTTTGTAGCAATTTCATCCGCAATCTTAAAACCTATTCCATTGATATCATCTGCCAGCCGGTAAGGATTTTCTTTCAGAATGCGGTATATGTCAGCACCATATTTATCGTAAATCCGCACTGCCAGGGTAGTATTAATGCCATACTGCTGAAGAAAAAGCATTGCCTGTCGAAGATCTTTTTTCTCCTCTACCTGAGATGCGATTTCCCTGCTCATACGCTCACTAATGCCTTTTACTTCTTTTAATCGTTCCGGTTCTTCTTCAATGATACGAAAAGTATCTTCCTTAAAACGCCGCACAATACGTGCCGCCAATGCTGCGCCAATGCCCTTAATGGCACCGGATGCCAGATATCGTTCTATGGCTACAGTATCTTCCGGCTCCTTCAGTTCATAACTTTGAATGATGAACTGTTGACCATAAAGAGAATGTTCCTTGTATTCCCCTTCCATTTTCAGCATTTCACCTTCATCAATATATTGCATGGAACCTACACAGGTGATTTCCTCTTCATCTGCCACCACATTCATTACTGTATATCCATTTTCTGTATTTCTGAATATAATGTGCTCTACATATCCTTCTAACGTTTCCATATTGCCCTCCTTTCTTCCTAAGATTATTCTAGGCGTTTGCAAAACGCCCAAACCCGTATAAATACGGTATATTTTTCATTACAAAATAAAACAACTCCTCACTGGCTTATGGTAAAATAGAATTGTCGAGAAACTACTAACCATATCCACCAGTAAAGGAGTTGTACTTATATGATAACATACAAACAGC
>JAFQUB010000033.1 GCA_017408735.1 Lachnospiraceae bacterium | reverse complement strand
CATAATGATGTCAGCTTTCTTTGCAGCTTCTGCTGCTGTATATACTTCAAATCCCTGCTTTACAGCCTTGTCCCATGATTTAGAACCTTCGTAAAGACCAATGATTACGTTACATCCGGATTCCTTTGCATTTAATGCATGTGCATGTCCCTGACTTCCGTATCCGATAACTGCGATTGTTTTTCCATCTAATAAAGATAAGTTACAATCTTCCTGGTAATAAATGTTTGCCATTTTACAATTCCTCCTGAATATGTATAATATTTATTTTTTATGAGGATTTCTCCCACATGTTTTTCTTTCTATCGTATTATATGCCATATGTTGTCTTATGTCAATAGATACATCTGTTGTTACGTTAAATTTTTTGGTTGCGCAAGACGCTCATAAGTGACACAACTTATGAGCTGTTCTTGGAAACCACGAAATTTTCAACGAACATCATCTTGTCAGAAATACTTGCAAAAATTCAGTATATTACTGCAATCCTTTAACATTAATCATGTGAATTTTTGATGCGTCCCCTTTCAACAATAAATGATGTTAAGCCTTTGAATGTGCGGCCTGCCAAGAAACAGCTCATGATAGGCATAGAATCTTGCCTTCGCAGGCAATCAGGAAACGCCCTTAGCGGAAGTGAAATCCAGTTTTTAGCAAGCACTTGGTGAGGAGGCCCTCCGGCGACGAACCTAGTGCGGCTTAAAACTTAGTTCACTGCAGCGTTGTTTCCGCCTGCGAAGACAAGATTCTGTGCCTATCATGAGCGTCCTGTCAGCCACACCCTCAAACCTCTCCATCACTTATTCTTGATATCCAGCACCTGAATCGCATGCAAAATATGAATCTTCATGGCATTTCTTGCACCTTCTGCATTTCTATTTTTCATAAACTCCATTATCATACGATGGTCTGCTACGACATCTTCTACCGGTAAATGTTCTTTTTCGTAGAGGAAAACTCCTTTGCTTACGGATTCCTGAATTACAGGCATTAATTTATTCATAAATTCGTTGTGGGTTGCCTTTGCTATAGAGCGGTGAAATGCCATTTCTTCCTGAGTTCTGTCTTTGCCTTGACGAATCATTTCTTCTATCTTTTCTCCAATGGCAAGAATTCTTTTTAATTCACTTTCTGTTGCACGGATAGTTGCATAATAGGCAGCTTCCGGTTCAAAAATTAGACGCATTTCAAACAAATCGTCTACGCCCACCTTAGCAGACAATATGGGGGACAGCTCTGTAAGGGGTTGCTCTGCAAAATCCTGTCGCACGAAAGTTCCCTTGCCTCGTTTTATTTCCAATACATTACCTGCCACTAGAATTCGGATGGCTTCTCTTAAAGTAATTCTACTAACTCCCAGCTCCTGGGATAAGTCATTTTCGTTTGGGAGCTTATCTCCCGGTTTGTATTTCTTTTCTATGGTTATCATGGAAAGAATCGCATCTGCGGTACTATCCGATAAACGTTCTCCATTTTTCACAATGTGTTCCCTCCGTAATTCGCTTTTTGACCAGTTATATTATAATACACCAAATAAAATTGTCAAACCGCCAACTAAATCCGCACACTTTTGGTTTTGCCTTCCTCCTAAAATTGTGCTATGATAGTTAATTGCAAGCTGATGTATCGTTTTGAAAAGGAGTTATTATGAATTTACCAAAAAAAGAACTTTTCTTACACAGTAATATGTGCATTATTGGCGGTTATCTTGGTGCCTATGCATTGTTATGCCGATGTGCAAACTTCGGTTCTGCCCAGACAAACAATATGATACAAATTTTCTGCTGTATTTTGGGCAAGGATTATATGGACTTTTTTCTGCGTATTCTGGGACTTTTTGTTTACACAGCCGCCATTGTACTATGCGTGGTTCTAAGTAAAAAAACTTCCTGCAATATGCAAAAATACGCTATCACCATAGATTTCATTGGAATGATTCTGCTTTGCTTTATACCGGCTTCTGTCAATCCGATTATCGGTATTCTTCCTATTTTCTTCATTATGGCGACTCACTGGAGTGTATTTCATGGTGTTGGAAAATACAACAGCTCTACCATTTTTTCCACCAACAATTTACGTCAAATGACTGTGGGAATCAGCGAATACCTTCTTACCAAAGAGGAAACCTCTTTGAATAAAGCAAAATTTTACGGAAACACTCTACTTTGGTATCATATCGGAGTTATTCTTTCCTTTTTTGCCTGCAGAAAATTTGGAATTTATGCCAGTCTTTGCTGTATTCCTTTTACCTTGTCCGCCTTTTTCCTGACAAGTTGTAAGTCATTGGCTCATATCCGGCTTTTTTTATTTTGTCACAAAAAACAATAGTATTTTTCGTAAATTGTTCTCCCGTCACATCGTCTGTTCTTGCGTCAATGCAAGTGCTTTTCCAAGCATGCCATAAAGAGCCCATACTAAAAACATTCCAAGAGCGATCCCCAAGGCGTACGCCATGGTCTGATAACCATACTCTCTGAATTTTTCCCAGTCTTTCTGTACTGCATAACTCATGGCATAGTACAAAGAGCTTCCCGGTATCAAAGGTACCACGCCGAGAATCAAATACAAGGTAGCCGGTGCTTTACGGATTCTTGCCATCGTTTCTGCAAGTAAAGTAGCAAAAGCACTGGCAATCAACGATGGAAAGAAAATCCCCTCCACCCAATGTGCTGTCAATAGAAATACACCCCAGGTAAAAACCCCACAGACAGCCGCTGAAATCATGTGGCGTGTCCTAAGATGAAACAAAAGTCCAAAGCCTAAGGTACCCACAAAAGCTGTTCCCATTTGTATTGCTGTTTCCATGTCATCCTCCTATCAGCCAGATGGCCGCCATAAATCCGCAGGCAAGGGCACCTGCCCACAAAATCGTTTCTACCAGTCGCATAATTCCTGAAATCGTATCTCCTACCAATACGTCACGTACTGCATTGGTCATGGCAATTCCGGGAATCAAAAGCATAATATCTCCAATCATAATCTTATCCATATGTACATAAGGATTCAGGCGTGCTGTCAACCCAATTCCCAGTCCTGCCACCACAGCGCAAAGCAAATTAAACACCATACGATTGGCACAAAAAGGCATCAAGCGCTCCTGTAAAAGGCAGATTAACACTGCAAAAACAGCCGCCATAACACCGTCTGCCAAATTTCCACCAAAAAACACGGCGAAACCTCCCGCTGCCAACATGCTGCCCAGATAAAATTTTCCTCTTTCCCCAGGTGCGTTTTGTATTTTTTCTATTTCTGCTTTCAATTCCTCTGCAGGCATAGGTTCCTTACAAAATCTCCGGCTCAAAGCATTAAAATCTTCCAGCTTTCTAAAATCTGTCCCGCCGGGTTTTAATATTCTTCTTGTCTGGGTAACTGCTCTGCCATCCGAAAAAGTCATAGTTACCACGATAGAGGAAGTAATTACAAAAACATTCATCTGACTGGCTCCACAAGCCTTTCCCATACGGCTTAAGGTATCCTCTACCCTGTTTACCTCGGAACCGTTGGTAAGCATTGCCTCACCTATGTTTAAAAGTTCATGCAATATTTTCTCCTGCATTTACCTTCCTCCTTTGTCTAAAGCTATTTTACGCTCTCAATTATAACTAAATTCCTTATGTTTGTCACAATATATTTTTTCTTTTGGGTTTATTTTACATAAATTTTACGTAACAAAAAGACTGCGCATATCCTGCGCAGTCCTTTTACACAAATTCATTTTGCCATTTTACTTTTTAATTTTCATAGTCTTTACATAACCGGTATTTTTCTTAAAGAGTTTCTTATACTTTTTCATCTGTTTTGCAGGACACTTAATCACTGCTTTTTTGTTCACTCCCTTAATGGCATTCTTTCCTACAGAATTCAGTTTGCTTGACTTTATTGTTATGGTTTTTAACTTTTTACAGTTCTTAAAAGCATTTTTTCCGATGGTTTTAACATTTGCTCCAATGGTTACCTTAGTAAGCTTTTTCATACCATTACATGCATTAGCGCTTACGGCTGTGACTTTGTAGGTTACACCCTGATAGGTGACTTTACTTGGTATGGTAACTGTCTTCGCATCCTTGCGTTTTGATGCATGATAAGACACTGTTGCTGCTTTCTTAGAAGTGCCGGTTACCTTATAAGATGCACCATTCACTACAATTACATCGTTTTTCTTTACCGGTTTTGGTGTAGGTGTTGCCTTTTGGGTTACTGCCGGTACAGTTGTTGGCTTCGCAGTCGGAATCGCTATCACTGTCTGGGATGGCTTTGGTGTTTCTGGTGAAATAACATCTCCTACTGCTCCCGACGCACAAACAACATTTCCTCCAACCGTCTTCCAGCTAAATAAAGTAACTGCTTCATTCATCGGAGTACTCCAGTTATCTTTTAACAGGCTAAGTACTTTATTCAGTCTTTCATTTTCTGTTCTATTTTCATTTAAAATTCTTACAAATTCTTCACTGACTGTTTCTGTTCTTCCGACCAGATTTTCTACGGCTCCTAAACCATCCTTGTCACCATTCACAACGGTTCCTACAGCTTTTACTTCTGCCACATTCACACCGGCATTTTTCTGTACTGCATTTTCATTGTAATAACAGTCTGCCATGTAGCCAATTCCGGTATTTCTTCCTGCAATGCCACCGATATCACCTGTGCTGGTAGCAGAGGTTAATTGTACATTTGCATAGTTGTTATAAGATGCACCTGCATGGAAGCCAACAATACCTCCAAGTGCTATTTTGTTTAAAGGTCCGTTTGCATAAATTGTTCCCTGAGCATAGTTGTTTAATAAACCATTTCTTGCATTTACACCGGCAATTCCTCCGGCGTATGCCCAAGATGCATCGGAAACCGCCTGAATTTCCACATTTGTACCACAGTTGGTTACAGTTCCGCCCATCGCCTGCCCGGTAATTCCTCCGGCATAGCAGGCACCGGAATTAGAGTGGATAGAAATTTTCCCATCTACATGAAGATTATCCAGATATCCCTGTGCTTCGCCCGGTTCCATTGCCGCTGCCACACCACCTGCATAAATACGGTCAGAACCGGTATTTGCAATGGTAATGTTCTCTTTCTCTATGGTAAGATTTTTTACAATTCCGCCTTTTACATGGGCAAATAAGCCTGCATATTTTCCTGTATATGGATTTTCTTCACTACCAATAATTAAATTTACCAGCTTCTTTCCATTTCCATCAAAAGTACCGGCAAAAGCGTATGGTGCCACAGAACCTGCCGGAATCCATTCTTTTGTTAATGTAATATCTTCTGTTAAAATAATATACTTATCTTCATAATTTTCATCTTCATTTACATAGGATGCAAATGCAATCAGCTGTTCCTCTGTGGCAATCTGCCATGGATGTTCCTTACTTCCGTCACCTCCTGCAAATATATGATTTTCTGCCTTGCCATAAGTGGTCGGATTCATTGCTTCTGATTTATCCAAGGCTGTCTGTAACGCTTCTTTGAATCCACTGTCTTCTAGGCCTTCTGCACTCTGGTTTTCCAATGCTTTAACAATATCTGCTGTATAAGCTGTGGCATCTCCTTGGGTCACCTGAATATCTGTGAGTTTTCTCTCTGCATCTACCACAATTTTTACTATCAGATTTTTTTCTGCATTTCTTCCGTAGAAAGTACCTTCGTTATACTGAATTGTTTCTACCGGAAGCAGTGCCTGAATATATTCTGTGGTAGCAGTGTCATAGACAATTTCTGCCGGAGTTTCGCTTAAAACCACCTGATTGTTCTCTACTTTCCACTGTTTCAGAGAAGCTGCTAATGCTTCACTTCCACTCCAATGTCCTGTCTGTCTTCCTCCATTGCTTAAATCCACACTGAATTTTGCAAAGTTTCCGTTTAACTTTTCTGCTAAAACTTCACCTTCCATCTCAGCCTGGGAAAGGCCTTCCACAAACAGACTTACACTTCCGGTATATGGTTCTCCTTCGTCGTTAATACCAGGTCCTACGCTCCATCCGCAGGCAACTGCAGGGCTGATTTCTAAACGATTTTCTGTCTTATCATCTGTTACCATTCTTGTATCTGTGCTGTAATAACACTGGAATGTATCTGCAATTCCCGTTGCCCATCCAATCAAAGCTCCACAGTATCCTGTATAGCAGTCCGCAATAATTTCTGCTGTGGCATAACAGTTTACTATAGTACCTGCATTTACTGCGGCAATACCACCTAAGGATGGTGCACCTTCTGCAACTCTGTTCGCTGTTCCTGTAATTTGTCCCTTGGCATGACAGTTTGCAATTAATCCTCTGTTATTTAAGCCTACAATACCGCCTGCTTCGGCAACTCCTCCCACGGCTTCTGCACGGGCTGTTCCATTCCATGTACAGTTAGTCAGCTTCTGGTTATACATACTGCCACCAATACCACCAACAAAAATATTGGCACTGTTATGGGTTGTTATCCCCAGAAGTTCTCCTGTTACCTGCACATTATCCACTACAGACTGACTCATATAACCTGCCAGACCGGATACATAGATGGTCTGCGGGCTTGTTGCATAGATAGATACATCTAACTTCAAGTTACGGACTTCAGCCTTTTTCTCTAATACACCGAAAAATCCAAAGTAAACTCTTGCAGTGTCACCTGTGGAATCTTCGTATGGAGATTCACTTGTTCCAATGGAGAGTCCTGTAATACTGTGATTTTTTCCATCAAAGTTTCCGTTGAATGCATATTCGCCTTCACCTACCGGAATCCATTCTTTGGTTAACTGAATATCATTTCCCAGTTCTACATAAAGATTTTCATAATCGATTTTCGCTGTAAGAGATGCAGCGAAATCTCTTAACTGTGTTTCTGTTTCAATTATGTATGGTGATTCTTTGCTTCCATCACCGGATGCAAAGATGTTACCATCGATTACAGCATTTGCCCACACTTCTTTACTGTGAACAACTTTTTCTCCTGTGATTTCCCAATCATAGAAATCTTCATTTACAGCTTCAACTCTTGCTTCAAAATCACAACCGGAAAGAGTAGCTGCATTTTCTGTAATTTTTGCTGCAAATTCTTCCTGCTTTTTAGAAACAAGATTATCAGCCAGTAAGTTTCTGAATGCTTCGCTCTTTAATTCTTCACTTGTTTTTCCTGTAATATCAGTATAAACGCTGTTATTGCTGCCCGCACTGTCGGTTGCTTTTTCCTGATTGTAATAGCTGTTGGCTACAATCGTTGTAGTCGCTCCGGTTCCAATAAGGCCACCGATTTTTGTCTGTGACTGCTTTGCTGTCAGAGCCACATCCGCATAGCAGTTGTAAATCATTCCATTGCCTCCGGCAATCAGACCGGCTGCACTGTTGCTTCCGCTATTGGTACTGTCTGTGATTACATCACCAAGGGCATAACTGTTCATCACTAATGCACGAACGCTGGCAAAGCCCACCAGACCACCGGCATTTGCATTCTTAGCTCCGGAAATTGTTGTTAATGATACATCCGCTCCACAACTTGCCATTGTCATATGCTGGTTTCCAAATCCAAGCAATCCACCTGCCATAATAATGGCTTTTCCATCCGTATCTACGGAAATAGTACCATTTACATGACAATTCTGAAATACACTACCCTCTGTGGATTTGGTGTTTACCTTTGCATAGGCTGCAAGTCCACCGGCATAGGCTGCTTTGGTTGGTTTTGTATAAATAGAAACGTTATTAATTGTTACGTCATAAAACTGCGCTGTATTTGCCACAGCTCCAAATAATCCGGCATAGGCTACATCCGCCGGTGCATCCTGACTTCCAATAGTCAGATTGGAAATAACATATCCTTTCCCAAGGAAAATCCCGGCAAAGGTATGAGAAGTATCTCCAATTGGGGTCCAGTCTTCGCCTGATAAATCGATATCATTCTTTAAAGCGATATACTTTCCTGCATAATCGTATCCCTCTGCCACAATTTTTCCAAAGGCTTCAAAAGTATCTTTAGAAGCAATCAAATAAGGATCAGACTTACTTCCAACACCACCATCAAATATATTTTCTCCTTTGGATTTTGAAAGAGCCGCATCTGTTGCAGCAATAATAGCTTTAGAACTGATGGTTGCCCCTGACACGGTATCCACATTGTCTGTTCCATTATTTTTCTTAATGGATTTTACTATTGCCTCTGCTTTCTTCCAATAAGATGGAGTCTGTTCTGTCTGTTCTGTGGAAATATCCTGTATTACCACAACTCCATCCTGCTCCTGTAAAGTTACCGTAACCTTTACGGTACCCCCATCATAACCTACCGCCTCACCGGTATAAGTTCCTGTTTTGTAAGAATTGTCTACTGTCTGCGCCAGAACGGAAACAGAAGTTCCCTGAAAAACAACCGTTGCCGCAACCATAACTGCCAGTAGTTTCTTACTGATTCGTTTACATATGTTATTCACGTTCTTACCTCCTGTATTTTCATTGTTATCTAAGTATAACTTAAATTAGCAATAGCTAACTTCACGCATTATATACAAGTTGTAACATTTTCGCAACATTTTTATTGAGAGGTTTTCTCAATAAAGGAATTGCAGACAACATAAAAAGAGCGAAGTTGCTTGGCAACTGCGCTCTTTTCATAAAAACTATATAATAATAATGAGGGGGAGTAGTAAATTTATTTTGGGGAGTATAAATTTACTAAAAAAGGTATAATTTATAGGGAGGGGCAAATCTTCTTTCGCGTCCTGAAGTTTGCTTCCCTTGTACAGCAAAATAAATATAACATACTTTTTAAATTTTGTCTAGTACTTTTTTAAATTTTGTAATATTTTTTTAATATTTGTCGATTTAGGTGGGGTGGCCGGAGTCGCATATGGTACCTCCCGCTAAAATCTTCGTCCCCCATTGCCAACCTCCATCCTACGAGAATTGACTTTGATACAGTTCATAATAGAACCCGCGTTTTCTCAGCAAAGATTCATGATTTCCCTGCTCTATAATTTTCCCCTCTTTCATAACCAGAATAATATCCGCCTCTTTAATGGTTGACAACCGGTGGGCTACAATAAAGCTGGTTCTGCCTTCCATCATTTTTGCAAAAGCATTCTGAATTTTCAACTCCGTCCTGGTATCTATGGAAGAGGTTGCTTCATCTAATATCAGCATTGGCGGCAGGCTTAACATAATGCGTGCGATGCATAATAGCTGTTTTTGGCCTTGGGACAGGCCTTCGCCGCCTTCTTGGATTTCTGTGTCATATCCCTTTGACATACGCTTGATAAAGGAATGAGCGTGTGCTGCCTTTGCGGCTGCAATAATTTCTTCTTCCGTAGCATCGGGTTTTCCCATAGTGAGGTTTTCTCTTATGGTTCCTTCTCTTAGCCAGGTTTCCTGCAATACCATGCCATAGGAGGTGCGAAGACTGTTTCTAGTGACATCTTTGATATCTTTTCCGTCTACCTGAATCTTTCCTCCAGTTACATCATAAAAACGCATCAGCAAATTAATCATGGTTGTTTTTCCACAGCCTGTTGGACCTACAATGGCCACACGCTGTCCCGGATTCACCTTCAAATCCAAATGTTCAATTAACTTTTGTTCCGGTTCATAGGAAAAACTTACAGCCTCTAAATCCACTTTGCCCTGTACCTGCTGCAACACATCTGCATTTTCTTTTTCCGGTGTCTGAGGTGTTTCATCAATAAAGTCAAAAATTCTGGCCGCACAAGCAAAAGCGTTCTGTAATTCTGTGATAACGCCGGAAATTTCATTGAAAGGTTTTGTGTACTGGTTGGCATAACTTAAAAAACAAGATAACTGTCCAACGCTTAAGTTTCCATTTACTACAGCAATGGCACCAGTAAATCCTACCCCTGCATATACCAGACCATTCACAAATCTTGTGGCAGGATTTGTGATGGAAGAAAAGAATATTGCCCGCAAAGAACATTCACGCAGTCTTTCATTTACCTCATCAAAACGTTCCAGCACATTATCTTCCTGCAAAAATGCCTGCACTACCTTCTGGTTTCCAATCATTTCATCAATAATTCCTGTCTGCTCTCCCTTAGTTTCTGACTGAATTTTAAACATGGAATAGGTTTTTCTTGCAATAAAAGCTGCCAGCAATAGGGAAACCGGAGTAATACATACTACCACAATGGTAATTTTCGGATTCAAAATCACCATAAAAAACAAAGTTCCAAGAATTGTTACTACTCCGGTAAAGAACTGGGTGAATCCCAATAACAGCCCTTCGGAAAACTGCTCCACATCTGCAATAATTCTGCTGACAATTTCTCCAGACGGATGACCATCCAGATACTTTAACGGCAAAACCTGCAATTTATCAAAAGCATCTTTACGAATATCACGAACCACCCGGTAAGAAATCCTGTTATTGCATACATTCATAATCCACTGGGCTACCGCCACAATAAGAATCACCACTCCGGACTTTATTAAATAAGAAAGAACAGCCGAAAAATCCACTTGGCCTTTTCCCACAATTAAATCAATGGCATCACCGATTAAAATAGGCACATATAACGTAAGCAGTGCCGACACCGCTGCAAGGAGTATGGACAAAACCACAAGATACCAGTATCTTCCCACATATTGAAGCACTTTTTTCATGGTTCCTTTGTTTGCTTTTTTATGCTTCTTCATGGTTTTCCTCCTTTTCATACTGAGAATAGTAAATTTCCTGGTACACTTCACAATCTCTCTTTAATTCTTCATGGGTTCCCATTCCCACAATTTTTCCATCATCTAACACGATAATTTTGTCTGCATGCATAATGGAAGATGCTCTCTGGGATACAATAAACACTGTCATAGTGTTCTTTAACCCTGCAATTGCTTTGCGGAGTTTTGCATCTGTTGCATAATCCAGAGCAGAAGCACTATCATCCAAAATCAAAACCTCTGGTTTCTTCACTATGGCTCTTGCAATGGAAAGACGCTGTTTTTGACCCCCAGACAAATTTTTAGCCCCCTGGCTCACCATAGTTTCCAATCCTTCCGGCTTATTATTTACAATTTCTTTTGCCTGGGCAATTTCCAAAGCTTCCCAAATTTCCTCTTCCGTGGCATTGTCCTTGCCCCAGCAGATATTTTCCCGAATGGTTCCCTTAAACAGTACACTTTTCTGCATTACGATACCAACCTTTTGGCGAAGTTCTTTTAACGAATAGTCCTTAACATCCCTGCCATCTACCAGTACTTTTCCACGGCTGGCATCATAAAATCTTGGTATCAGATGTACCAGAGATGTTTTTCCAGAACCGGTTCCTCCAATAATACCAATGGTTTCTCCCCCATTTACGGTAAAAGAAATATCACTTAAGGCTTCCTCTCCTGCACCCTGATATGCCATACCTACCTGCTCAAAGACGACCTTTGCACCATTGGAGGTTTGCTCTACTTGTTGGTTTCCTGTTTCTTGGGGTTCTGTCAGTGATGACCTCATCTCCAATACCTGCTCAATTCTTCCTCCACAGGCAACTGCTTTGGTAATAGTTACAATTAAGTTTGCAAGCTTAATCAATTCCACCAAAATCTGAGACATATAATTATACAATGCGACTACTTCCCCCTGAGTAATATTTCCATTATTAACCCGTACAGCTCCTACCCACACCAATACAATAATTCCAAAATTAATGATAATATAGGTCATAGGATTCATTAAGGCAGAAATTCTTCCCACCCTCATTTGCATTGCAGTGAAGTCTTCATTACTTTGGCGGAATTCTGAAATTTCAGAGGTTTCCTTTCCAAAAGCACGAATCACACGGATACCGGTTAAATTTTCTCTGGTGATTGACAAAATTTTATCCAATGCTCCCTGCACTTTTTTGTACAATGGTATGCTGACTGCCATAATCCCAAACACTACCAAAGACAACAACGGAATGGTAACCACAAACACCAATGCGGCCTTTACATCGATGGTAAATGCCATAATCATTGCCCCAAACACAATAAAGGGAGAACGCAAAAACAAACGCAGTACCATGTTTACTCCTGACTGTAGCTGATTAATATCACTGGTCATTCGGGTAATCATGGTGGAGGTTCCTATTCTGTCGATTTCAGAAAAAGACAAGCTCTGTATATGAGCAAACAGAGCATGTCTTAACTTAGTTGCAAAACCGGTGGCAGCCTTTGCCGCAAAATACTGGGCTGTGATAGAGGATGCAAGCCCCACCACTCCCAATAGTACCATAACGCCGCACATTTTCAGTATATAGTCCTTATCACCATTGCCAATGCCCACATCAATGATGGAAGCCACCACCAGCGGCACAATCAATTCAAAGGAAGCTTCCAATAACTTGAACAACGGACCTAATACCGTTTCTTTTTTATAATCTTTCAAATAAACTAACAGTTTCTTCATTTTTTACTCCATTTTCTACTTCCAACGCTACTCTGAAAAAACTTAATAAATAATCGATTCCTTAATTTCTTTTGCCTTTTCTGCACTGACTAACTTTTCAATTAATTTCAATGCAAATGGAATGGCAGTTCCCATACCTCGACTGGTAGTCACATTTCCGTCTGCTTCCACCGGATTGGTACTGACAATTCCTTTTAAGCGATCTTCAAATCCCGGATAACAGGTACATCTCTTTCCTTCTAAAATACCCAAATCTCCTAACACACTTGGTGCCGCGCAGATTGCTGCCACTTCTTTTCCTGCCTTGAAAAATTCCACACATTTTTCAGTTACTACCTTACATTCCCCTAAATGAAGTGTTCCCGGCATTCCTCCCGGTAATACAAGCATGTCTACTCCATTAAAATCTGCCTGACTTAACTTCACATCTGCCATCACCTGAATCTGGTGAGCACCCATAACTTCTTTTTCTTCTTTGATAGAAACAGTCGTTACTTTAATTCCCGCTCTCCGCAATAAATCCACAACGGTGAGTCCCTCAATTTCTTCAAAACCATCTGCTAAAAATACAATTACATTACTCATATTCTCTACATCCTTTCTTCTTGCTAAATTTTAACAAATTGCATATAATCATTATAGTAAAAATAAATAAAATTTCAATGAAATCTGGAGAAAACTATGGAAATTGAACGTAAATATTTAATTCACACTTTACCGGATAATTTAGAAACTTATCCACACAAAAGAATCGAACAGGGCTACTTATGCACTTCCCCTGTGGTAAGAATTCGAAGACAAAACGATGAATATTTTTTAACCTATAAATCAAAAGGCTTGATGAGTCGGGAAGAATATAATCTTCCACTGACTCAAGAAGCCTATGAACATTTAAAACCAAAAGCTGATGGATATCTGATATCAAAAGTACGATATCTGATTCCATTAGATGCCACCCACACCATCGAGCTGGATGTGTTTGATGCCCCATTCGCTCCCCTTTACATGGCGGAGGTGGAATTCGCTACCTTAGAAGAAGCTGAAAATTTCAGCCCGCCGGAATGGTTTGGTGAAGATGTCACCTTTGATGGCAGCTATCACAACAGTGCCATGAGCAAGGGCGCACATCTTAAAAACTAAAACCAATTGAATTTAGGAACTGTCGGATTTCAGTACCTGCAATGCTGTCTATTTCCTCCCACAGCTGTGTTTCTGCTTTCTGCAGTTCCTGTATATCTCCATGAATCAAATCTAATTCACTTTTTTTCGGAAGTTCTGCCGTGTAATCTCCAAATGCAATCTCAATATCCGCCTTTAAATCTACATCGTGTTTACCACGGAATATTTTCATCTCTGCTATATTAACTATAAATTTTTCCTTTTTGCTGTCGGCATCCATAGTACCGGAAGCTGATACATTTATTCCTGTAATGTCTTCTCTTGCCTCTAGAACAAATGCTCCATCTGTTGCAGAATACTCAAACAAAATTTCTCCATTTATAATACCTGCCCCATCTTTCATTACAGTCATACAGAACTGACTTTCGAATCCCGAATTGTCTTCTTTTTCCAGTTCATTACGCTTTAACAGCATTCCATAGCCACTTTCTACATTATCTATGGAAAGCTCTGTGGTGGCTCCATCTGCATTTACAAGCACAGTAATTTCCATACCTTTTTCTGTGCTGACCAGCTTATTTACAAGGTTTAAATAACCATCCTGTTCAAATTCCGGATATACAACAGACATGTCCTGTAAAAAAAGCTTCATATCTTCTGCCGGAAAGTTTACCTGGTAAAGATATCCCCCCGCCACCTGGTCCGGGTTCTCCTGACGTTCTACCGTCATATTCTCATATATCTGTAATAAATCTTCTTTTAACTTGTCATTTTTCAACAATTCTTCTATTTTTTCATACTTGCTCCGGCTGACTGCCATTTGAAACAAGGAAATATAGCCTTTCTGCAAAATTGTAACATTTCTATGGCTTATACCGTATTCTTTTCCCAGTTGATCCAAATTTTCTGTGTAATTAAATTTCAATAATTTATCCTGAAATATTTCAGAATCCACATATAAATTAGTATCATCGCTGTATACATCAAATTCTGCAAATGGCATTCCACCCAAACCTACATCTCCCAGCACTTTTACCATTTTTCCGGACTTATCAATGGTTCCTTCCAAATCTGCCTGTACGGTCATCTTAGCAATATCTGTGTAGAATGTACCGGATACCTGGGTATCTTTTTCATAAAACATATCTTCAAAGCTGCAATATTCCAAATACCGGTTCAGTTCATTTTCTTTGCTTACTTCAAAAAAATTCTGTATTGCCTTTAATGCTTCATTACGCTGGTCCGATTTCCCAGCCACAGCGATAATAACGCCGAGAACTATCACTATCACTGACGCTGCCACCACGCCGATACCAATTTTCCAACCTTTTTTCATTTTAATCTCCTTTTGCTACAACGCGGAAAACTCCACCGACTTCAGTCAGCAGAGTTTTCCTTATTGTTTTCTGTTGATTCCCTTACTGCAAGCTCGCCTTCAAAAAACTTGCGCGTATGCATTGACTTATCACGTATTACATTAAATAATATCTGAGTTGCCTCTTTGGCAATTGCTTCCATAGGCTGTATAATTGTGGTTAATGATGGGCTATAGTAAGATGCTATATCAATTCCGTCGAATCCTGCCACCGCAATATCTTCCGGAACCTGTAACCCTTTATCATGAATGGCACGACATGCACCAATTGCAAGACTGTCTGATATGGCAAACACTGCACTAATCTTTTCCCCCGATTCTAAAAGCTCAGTCATCAGTTGATAACCACGTCCCATGGAATAGTCTTCACCTTCATCCATGTATTTAACCAATTTTTCGTTTACGTTAATATTATTCTCCTGTAATGCCTTATAATATCCTAAAAGTCTTAATTTTCCAACACTTTCATCATGCATTGTTGCGGTAATAATCGCAATATCCTTGTGTCCCTGTCTGCATAAGTAGTCCACCATTTTATAGCTTTCCCTTATATCGTCCACCGACACTGCGGAATATGTGCTGTTTTGTTCAAATTGCGGCTTTGCGCTTGTCACCAAAACTACCGGTGCTTTCAGCCGTGCCAGACTTTCTGAACTTTCTGAGTAAAAACCACCTAAAAAAATAATTCCGCAAAGTCTTTTTTCCTGCTCTAATTCCAAGGCTGCTTCTACTTCATCTTCGTAATATTCTACCTGATGAACCACCATGGAATATTTTTTCTTTCCAATTTCCTCTTCTATGACACGAATCATCCTACTAAAAAGGGGGTTATCCACCCCCTTGACTAAAACCGCAATATTTTTGGAATCTGTACGTTTTAAATTTCTCGCACTGTTATTTGGAATATAGTTATTTTCCCGAATAACGTCCATAATCATCTGCTTGGTTTCCGGATTAATATCCGGATGATCGTTCATAGCTCTGGAAACTGTGCTTACCCCAACACCGCACAGTTTCGCAATATCTTTTATAGTTATTGTTTCCATGCTACCCCGTCACCTTACATTTGTTATATTATATAGTTATTTTGCTAATCTTGAATACAATTTAGTCATATCTTTTATTTTTTCAATGATTTCATCTGTGAAATCTTCTTTCCCCATACGCCACTTCCAGTTTGTACCTAATGTGGATGGAACATTGATTCTTGCTTCTGCTCCAAGACCCAAATAATCCTGTAATGGAATAATACATGTATCAGATACACTTGCCATAGCAAGACGAATGAAATCCCAATGAATGTCTTCTTCCGGTGTTGCCGCATTATTCATATACTGTTTTGCAAATTCTTTATCACATTCCGGAATCACATCATACCAGCCACGAACAGTATCGTTGTCATGAGTACCTGTATATACGATACTGTTACTTGTATAGTTGTGTGGTAAGTAATCGCTTTCTTCTCTGGAGTCAAATGCAAACTGTAAAATCTTCATTCCAGGATATCCTGTCTGCTTTAACAATTCTAATACAGTGTCTGTTAAAAATCCTAAATCTTCCGCAATAATGTCCATATCTCCAAGCTTTGTATTCAGCTTCTTGAATAAATCATATCCCGGACCCGGCATCCATTTTCCGTTTACTGCTGTTTCATCTCCGTAAGGAATTGAATAATATTCATCAAATCCTCTGAAATGGTCGATACGAACTACATCATATAATTCGAAACAGTAAGCAACTCTCTGAAGCCACCACTTATATCCTGTCTTCTTATGATATTCCCAATCATATAAAGGATTTCCCCAAAGCTGACCTGTTTCTGAGAATGCATCTGGTGGGCATCCTGCTACAGCTACCGGCAATCCTTCTTCATTAAACTGGAACAACTTTGGATTTGACCAGCTGTCAGAACCATCAAATGCCACATAAATCGGAATATCTCCGATAATTTTAATACCTTTTTCATTTGCATATTCCTTTAACTTAAGCCACTGTTTTGCAAATGTGTACTGCTGGAATTCATAAAATGTAATTTCGTCTGCTAATTCTTCTCTATATGCTTTCATGGCTTTGGTTTCTCTGTTACGGATATCTGTATCCCACTCAATCCAAGCCTTACCTTCAAATTTATTTTTTACTGCCATATATAATGCATAATCATCTAACCAATATGCATTTTTTTCCTTAAATTCTACAAAATCCTGATTTTCTTTAATATTACTTCTTTCGTAAGCTTTTCTCAAAATATCAAAACGTGCAAAATAAATCTTTTCATAATCTATGTAATTTTCATTGTCACCAAAATCACAAGCGTCACATTCTTCTCTTGTTAATAAACCTTCCTCAATCAGTGCTTCCAAATCAATATAGTATGGATTTCCAGCAAAAGTGGAAAATGACTGATATGGTGAATCTCCATATCCGGTTGGTCCTAATGGAAGAATCTGCCAGTAAGTCTGACCTGCTTCCTGTAACTGGTCCACAAACCGATACGCTTCCTTTGAAAAAGTTCCAATGCCATAGTTTGATGGCAAACTGGAGATTGGTAATAACACACCGCTAGCTCTCATTTTTTCTAATCCTCTCTTTTCCTTTATGATAAGTTTTAGAGTGCTCCCATAAAAGAAGCACTCTGACCCATTTTAACTAACCTTTTACGGCACCTGCTACAACACCCTTAATAATATATTTCTGACAGGTGAGATAGAAAATAATAATTGGAACAATTGCAAGTACCAGCATCGCCATCATGGCACCCATATCTACGGAACCATAACCACCACGTAAGTACTGAATAGCAATTGGAATCGTCTTATTTTCTGTACCTAAAATCAAATATGGTAACAAGTAGTCATTCCAAACCCACATAGCATTTAAGATTGCTACTGTGATTGCTGTTGGCTTTAACATTGGGAATACAATGTTAAAGAATGTCTGAAGCGGATTACATCCATCAATCATGGCAGCTTCTTCCATTGCAATTGGAATCGCTTTCACAAATCCGCTAAACATAAATACAGAAAGACCTGAGCCAAAACCAAGGTAGATTATTATTATACCAACTGGATTGTCTAAATGCAATCTATTTGCAACAAAAGTCATTGTAAACATTACCATCTGGAATGGTACAATCATGGCAAATACAAAGAAGTAGTATAACATGCTTGTAAATTTAGACTTAATTCTTGTAATTACCCATGCTGTCATAGCTGTAAACAATACGATAACTCCAACAGATAATACCGTAATAAACAGTGACCATCCAAAGGACTGGAAAAATCCAATCTTAACTGCACCATCTGTATAGTTTGATAAGCCTACAAATGTTTTTGCATCTGGAAAATTAAATGGTTCTGCACTTATGTATAGTTTACTCTTAAAAGAGTTAAGCAATACAATAAATATTGGTGCCAGGAATAAAATTGATAAAATAGCAAGGAATACTCCAATAATAATTCCCTGGGCTTTTGATACCTGAGGTGTATCTATTTCATTCGCTGTCTTTTTCTTTTTAGCCATTAGTTTTCAACCTCCTTACTTCTTGTAACAACAAGCTGTGTTAAGGAAATCACCGCTACAATCAGGAAGAATACAACTGCTTTCGCCTGACCTACACCTTCCCAACCGGTCCTTCCATAGAACGTATTATAAATATCTAATGCTAACATAGCAGTTTTTCTTGCCGGAAGACCTGCTGTCAACGCTAAGTTCTGGTCAAATAACTTAAATGAGTTTGTTAATGTTAAGAACAGACAAATAGTAAAGGAAGACATAACCATTGGAATTGTTACACTCTTTAATGTCTGCCATGTAGTAGCTCCATCAATCTTAGCAGCTTCAATTAATTCCGGTGGAACATTCTGAATACCAGCCACATAAATAATCATCATGTAACCAATCTGCTGCCAGTTCATCAGGATAATCAAGCCCCAAAAACCATAACTTGGGTTATAGTAAATATCCTGTCCTACTACCTTTAATAAAATACCGTTAATAATCAACTGCCAAATATATCCCAGTACGATACCACCAATTAAGTTTGGCATAAAGAATACTGTTCTGAAAATATTTGTTCCTTTAATTCCCTTTGTTAATAATAATGCAAGTAAGAATGATAATACGTTAATTGTAATTACTGCTACAACAGTAAATTCAACAGTAAAAATTAACGCATTCAAAAAATCCTTATTTGCAAACGCCTTTGCGTAGTTTGCCAATCCGTTAAATTCTGCATTTGTTACAGTACGGAATTTACAAAATGATAAGTAAATACCCATACAGAACGGTACCACGAATGCAATAATAAATGCAACTAATGTTGGTAATGCAAAGATTGGAAAATACTTTTTCAGTGCTTTCTGCATTAAAACCCTCTCCTTCTCATTTTCTTTCTCATAATATTATTTTCTGTTTTCATTCTCTGAAAACTAAACAATAGAAAGTTCGCAAAGCGTACTTTCTATTGTCTTTAACAAGCGGGGCAGCTTTGACACTGCACCCACCCAATATATTCATACTGCTTATGCAATACGCGAATCCTATTTTTATTCAGCGCTTGCTTCTTTTTCTGTCTTCCAGCCATCAACGAATGCTGATACAACACCGTCCCAGTCTGAAGTTTCATTACAGTAGTCTAATAATGCATATCCCAACTGATCTTTGAATGTCTGGCTTGGGAATGCTGTAAAGTTCCAAGATACTGATGTTAAAGAGCTATCTTCCATATATCTGCAAACTTCAAGTCCAAGTGGATCGCTTGGTTTTTCATCATCAGTAAATGTTGTAAATGGCACGATACCTAATTTTTCAGTTGCAAATGCTTTACCTTCTTCTGAATTGAATACCCATTCAACAAATTCGATTGTTGCCTGCTGGTCAGCTTCAGATACCTGGCTGTTTACACACATATAGTTTTCTGTACCTACACATAATCCCTGTGTTTCTTCACCTGCTACACCTGTGTAGATTGGAAGGAATTTAACATCTTCAGCTGCAACTACGTTTCCGTCTGTTCCGCTGACCTGTCCCCAGCCCCAGTTACCATTCTGAACCATAGCTACTTTACCTAATGCAAATTCAGCCATTGAGTCTTCAACACTCTTTGTTCCTAACTGCTGCTTTTCTGTACAGGAGTTGTTGATGTATAAATCAAAAATGTTTTTGTAGTTGTCTGCGTATGTTAATGCGATTTCGTTTGCATCTGATACACCATTGTCTTTGAATTCATAGTAGATTGGAAGGTTAGCTAAGTGTGTCTGCCATCTCCAGTCTTCACCTGCTTTGAAAGATGTGGAAGCGAATACACCTTCGATTCCTAACTGGTCTTTCTTAGCCTGCATATCTTCAACAACTGCTTTTAATGTATCAAAGTTCTTAATTTCTGCTACTGATGAAATTTCAACTGCTTTATCAGCTAATGCAAAGTAATCTCTCATGATTTTATCATTATAGATAATACCGTAACCTTCTACTACGTATGGGATACCGTATACGCCATCACCATCTGTAATGGCAAGGCTCTTATCTGATAACCAGCTATAGAAATCTGTACCAGATAAATCTAAACAATAATCTTTCCAAGACTGATATCCGATTGGTCCGTTAATCTGGAATAATGTAGGAGCATCTGTCTTAGCTACTTCTGACTTTAATGTCTGTTCGTAAGTACCACTTGCTGCTGTTACAACTTTAACTTCTACACCAGTCTGTTCTGTGTAAGATGCTGCTAAAGCTTCCCAATCAGATGCCACTTCCGGTTTGAAGTTTAAGTAGTAAACTTTTCCGCCTTCTGAAGATGCTGCTGTATCTTCGCCTGCTTCTGCATCTTCTGCTTCGCCTTCAGCTTCATCTCCTGCTTCATCTGTTGTTTCCTGTGTGTCTGTGCTACTTTCTTCTGTAGAAGCGTCTCCGCCGCCACAACCCATAAGCATTGTTGATACCATTGCTGCACTTAAGAGTGTACTAACCAACTTTTTCTTCATAAATTTTTACCTCTCTCTCTCATTTCATTATTATGTTTCTCCCTACATGCAATCGCATGCACTCATCGGCCTACCTAATCAACCTATTGGTATCGTTTTCGGTAACGTTTCCGATGAACTATGTTTATACTAACATATTGCACAACTTTTTGCAACTCTTTTAGCGTTTTCTTTTTGCACTTTGTATGTTATACACAAGTAATCCATCTTTCTTTTGTGCATTTATACCTATTTTTAGATTTTTTTCGAGTTTTAATTACAATTTTATGTGTTTTTTTAACAAATGCGTAACATTTCTTTTTTCTCTACCAGAAATACACAAAAAGGAACTGCACACAACTGATTCTTACAGCTGTGCAACAGTTCCTTTCTTTTCTCTTAATTCTTATTTCTTAATTACAATTTTTACAACCTTACTGTAAGAACCATATACCTTGTTTCCGGTAGAATCGATTTTATATGCTCTAACCTTTACATAGTATGTCTTATTCTTTTTAAGCTTGCTGATTGTTTTAGTCGTCTTTGTAGAGGTTGTTGTCTTAACAGATTTCTTAAATTTCTTATCTGTTGTATATCTAATTTCGTATCCCTTAACCGCACTGACTTTCTTAAGGTTTACTTTTATCTTGTTACCCTTTACATTAGTTACTTTTTTCAAAGTTACCTTGGCAGGTTTTGTAACTTTCGTCCACTTAGCGTATACGGTTACGTTTGCCTTTGTAGATGCTTTGATTGTTGTGACCTTGTTCTTAAACTTACTATCTGTATACCATCCGCTGAATGTATATCCTTTTCTTGTAGGATTTTTCAACTTAACATCCTTGGTTGAATATGTTTTCGGGTTAGATTTATTGTTCTGACCTTTATTCAACACATATTTTATGTCATAAGTTGTTACCGCCGGTGCTTTGGTAGGTTCCACAGTCGGTACATTAGTAGGTACCACATCCTGTGCAGATTTTGTTGTAACCGGAATAATAGATGTACCGCCTTCACTGAAAGCCGGAATTGTCATCACTATAACATTATTGTTAGCAGCCACTGTTTCACCTGAATACACATCCACATAACTGCTGCTTGAAGTTGCTGCCGGTGTTTCCGGTGATACCACCATACCTGTACTAAGGTTAATTGCTACTTTCTGTTCCTTTTCTGTTCTGTTGATACCAACAAAGATATCCTCATTTGTTTCTCCACTATCATAGCTTCTCTTGAATACTAAATATCCGTCCTGATCGCTTCCAGCAACCTTACTTCTTGTTCCTTTTGCAAAGGTTTTTGAGTAATCAACTCTTGCCTTTATCAGTTTTTTGTAATGTGTCATAATTTTCTGCTGTTCTTCTGATAAATTATCAAACTGCATATTACGACGGTTATCCTGATACGGCCAGTTACAACCACCACTAAATCCTATTTCTTCTCCATAGTAAAGAATAGGCTGTCCTTTTGCAGTAAACTGTAATGTAGCTGCAATATTAGTCATCTTCTGAGCTTCTTCTTCTTCATATCCTGCTTCTTTTAATAGATACTTAAATCCATCTACATCATGAGCACTTAAGAAGTTACCAAAAGTTGCCATATTAGTCATATTGGCATTTCTTGTTTCCAATTCTTTTTCAGTATGTTCAAAACTTCCCTTTGCAAATTTAAGTGCTAACAGAGTGAATTCAAAGTCTGAAAGGGAATCCATCTGTCCCGAATTCAAGGTTCCAAAATCATCTACATATCCTGCTCCTGTATATTCACCAATCAGTTTAAAGGTTGGTGCTACTTTAGTTAAGGAATTCTTTAATGCAGCCCAACTTGTAGATTCAGCATATTTTACAGCATCTACACGGAAATAATCAATTGTATTTCCTTTTTCTGTTACTGCAATTTCGCTTACCCAGTTTGTCTGCCACTGTACCAATTTTTCTCTTACTTCCGGTCTTTCTGTTGCAAAATCAGGCATACCGGATACCTGACCTAAGATTTCATTACCTTCCACATTTTTATCGCGGAACATACCTTTAAATTCATCGCTTGTATCTGTTCCATATCCTGAATGGTTCATAACAATATCTACCATAATTTTCATGTCTCTTGCATGAGCCTCATCAATTAGAGTATGGAATTCTTCGATTGTACCCAAATGTTTATTTAATCTCTCAAAACTGCTTGCCCAGTAACCATGATATCCGTAAGTTGGCATATCATATCCATCTTTTATACTGACTGCATGCTGATCTTCTAAGATATTTTCTACTACCGGTGTAATCCAGATAGTATTAACACCTAATCCTTTTATGTAATCTAATTTTTCTGTTATACCTACAAAGTCACCGCCATGGTAACTGCTGTTTCCATTTTCTCCGTTGTTGTAATCGCCTGCACCGTATGCATCATTATTGCTAGGATCTCCATCATAGAAACGGTCTGTTGATAAGAAATAAACAACTGCTTCGTCCCAATCAAAATCTCCTGCATCTTTTACTGTCCTTGTCTTTATTGTTGCTGTGGCTTCTCCCACATGACGTTTTCCATACTGATCCACTACAGTGATAGGAATCTGCTTTTCTCCTGCTGTAACCTCATTGCTTACACCAATGGACAATTCCATCAGCTCTGTTTCGATCGGAGTTTTTTCCTTGCCGCCCAATGCTGTTAAATCAGCATAACATTCTTTTACTACCAATCCGTTTTCTGACGGAGCATCCGGAGAAACTGCCTTTTCTTTCTCTTCTACAAGCTCAGCCTTTACAGACAATACTGCATTTTCATTATAATCGAAAGCAGCATTTACAGTCCCTGTAACCTTAACATCAATATCTTTATATTCAATAACAGATTTTGTTCCATCTTCTGTAGTCTTATCATTAAATAAATCTACAACTTCTTTCACATTGTCATCTTTATCTGTAACAAAGAAACGATATTCATATGCTTTTTCGTTTACATTCTTCATTACATATTCATATCTCTCATCTTCAGCATTGTATGTCATGTCATACTTGATTCCGTCCACTTCAACCTGTACGGATTTTAATTCATCCATAGCTCCGTTCATGAATAATTCATCATCTCTATAGTAGAAATTCATCTGGTTATCATTTACGTTTAATTCACATCCGGTATTATACGGAACGGTATCTAATGCCACAACTCCTTGTGTTGCTTTTACTTTTATTACTTTTTGTTCCAATGGTGTTACAATACGACGACGTCCATCGATATCCTTTGTCCAGTCCTCTTCGTCCGTTGGTTCGCCTTTGCGAATCCAGAAACCAATCGATGCTGTCTGTTCACCTATTTCAATAACAGCCATATGTTTTCCGGATTTTTCTTCAAAATAATTAGAAACATTCAAGCTTGAATTTGCACCCGAATTCCATGTATATGCATTCCATGATTCATAATCATTCTCCGGTCTGTCGTACTCAATTAAAACATAACGTTTTTCCGGTTCCGGGAATTTCTCTGCCCATTCTGTAAACACATATGGATTTCCCTTTACTAACCAGACTTCAGCACTTTCCTGGCCTTCCGGAACTGCAACGGTCTTGGTTTCTTCCTGCCAGTCCCATGCATCTTTAGAACGTGCTATAATGTTAATAGATGAGGTTGGGAATGAATATACAGCTGTTGTCCATGTTCTTCCTACAGCATCTTCGGAACGTTCCTGATTAAATACAAATCCTTTATTATATGCTTTTCCTGTTGTTTCCCAAATCCATAAATCTGTTTCATCATATTTTTGTTCTTCAGAGTAATAATGGATTGTATACTGATACATCTTGTCTACTACTTCAACTGCCACATCATCTGTATAACCATTTGCTGTTGCAGTAAGTACAATCTGTGAATCTGTATATTCATCTGTCACTTCAAGTACTCTATCTTTTGCATTGAAAGAAACGCCTTTTACTGTGTCATCTTTTAATGCATATTCAGCATTGACTTCTTTTGGTTCCAGTGTATCTTTTTCATATAAATTTACTGTTTCCGGTAAAGTAAGAGTTTTACCTTTTTCAGCCTGTAATTTATCTTTTAAGGCGATACCCGGCACAACAAACACACTATTTTCATCTGCATCTGTCAGAGCACACAACGGATCAGCCTGCCATCCATCTTCACCTAATACTAATTTATAGTTATATACTCCCGAAGTAAATCCTTCGATTGTTTTGCTCCAGATACCATTTTCTTCATCAATCAGTTCCATTACGTCTTTCCCAATTGCGTCACCCCAGCCATTGAAATTTCCTGCAACAGATACTGCTAATGTATTATCCTTAGTTGAATCAATATAATTAAATGTGACAGAGCGTTCCTCATTTACTACCGGACTTTTCACTCCCTGTGTTGCTGCTGCTTTTGCCACTAATGCAAAATCAGATGGCACAAGATTCAGAATCATAGCCAGTACCAGCAACCCACCAACTACTTTTTTCGCAACTAATTTCCCACAATGGATTTTGTTTGCTTCATTCATAATTTCTTTTTCTTCCTTTCTCTTACAAATTATCTACACAATATTTTTTCATATGGCTTGTCCTTGCATACAAGCCACCGCTGACAATAAGAACCATTGGGAACACAATGGCTACAAGCATACCTTTTTTGATGTTATCTCCAAACATTCCTGAAACCATTCCCACTAATGTAGGTCCAGCGGAACACCCTAAATCTCCTGCCAATGCAAGCAATGCAAACATGGCCGTCCCACCTTTTGGATATCTCGCAGAAGCAATACTAAAAACTCCCGGCCACATAATACCCACTGATAATCCGCATAATCCACATCCTATCAGTGATACCACCGGTATAGGTGAAAATACCGCAAGTAAATAAGCACACACACACACAACACTGCTTCCTAATAAGAAGGAGAGGAGATTAATCTTATTTCCTGCCTTTGCATAAAATGTCCTCGCACTACCCATTAATATAGAAAACATACAAGGACCTGCCAAATCACCAATGGTTTTAGAAACTCCAAGTCCACTTTCTGCAAAAGCAGACGCCCATTGACTCATAGCCTGCTCTGAAGCTCCAGAACAAACCATTAATATGATAAAAATCCAAAAGGTTTTTAAAGAGAACAAGGTTTTAACCGACATTCCACCTCCTTCCTCGGTAAGATGAGCAATCGGCACTTTTGCAAAAAAGAATGTATTAAATATAGGCAATATCGCCCAGATAACTGCAAGTGTTTTCCAGTGTTCCTTTCCAAAAATACTGAAAAACAGTGTGGACAGTAATACTACCGCCACCGTTCCCCAACAGTAAAAGGAATGTAACAAGCTCATAATGGAGGCCTTATTTTCCGTCGGACATGCCTCTACAATCGGACTAATCAAAACTTCAATTAAACCTCCGCCAATTGCATACAGAATAACTGCTAAAAACAAACCAATAAATTTGTCTGCAAAAAGCTGCGGAAACCCTGCAAGTCCAACAAGACCTGCTGCAGCAAATATATGAGCCGCCATAATACATTTCCTGTACCCAATCCGATCCACAAATCTTGCCGCCAATATATCCACAACCAGCTGTATCATAAAATTAGCAGTCACTAACAATGTAATTTTTTCCAAAGAAATTCCCAAAGAATTTCCAAAAATCATAAACAACAGTGGTGTAAAATTATTGACAATGGCCTGAGTAATATATCCCAGATAACTTGCATATATGGTATATTTGTAATCTTTTGTCAACATAAATACCAGCATTCCCTTCTATTTTATTCCGTTCTGCTATTCTGCCTCCGCCAGATTCTTCATCCAGCGTCTCGATTTGAACAAATAAGCTCCCAGCAAAACTCTCACATATTCTTCCAGAGAAAGGATAAAGTATACATAATAAATAGGTAATTTAAACACATATGCTGCAATATATCCTAAAGGTACACCAATAAGCCATGTTCCGATCAGGTCGATATACATGATATATTTGGTTTGACCTCCACTTCTAAGAACACCGCCTCCCAGCACCATGTTAATTACCTTACCACACAATACAAGGGAATATGCGAACAGTATGTAAACAGTCACCTGCTTGGTATCATCACTTACGTTATATAACTTCACATAATATCCTGATATTGCACTAACTACAATACCAATAATTATTGCTCCAATCACTGAAATTTTCACAAGTTTTTTTGCTTCCTGATATGCCTTATCAGGCTTTCCTGCTCCCAGAGATTCACCCACAATAATTCCTGCTGCAGAAGAAATACCGGATAAAGCACCCATAGCAAGCCCTTGAATAGGATATGTCAATGTCATTGCAGCACATGCTTCTGTTCCGATATGTCCATAAAGCACTGCGTATATATTTTCTCCAAGGCTCCACAAGAATTCACATAACAAAATTGGCACCAAAATACATCCAATCTTTTTTATAAAACTTATTTCAAACCGAAAGACAAATCTTAATTGAATTCCTTTTTTATCTTTCATTCTATAGAACAATACGAAAATGATTACAAGCTCAATGCACCTTGCTAAACTGGTTGCCAACGCTGCACCTTCTACACCCATTTCTGGGAAAATTCCCACTCCGTAAATAAACAGGTAATTAAAAAGGGTATTACTTACTACTGATACACCACCAGCTATCGTTGCAAATTTTGCCGCTTCCATATTTCTTAACAAGGCTGAGAACATCAGTGTAATCGTCTGCGGAACAAATCCTACTGCCATAATTCTAAGATATATAGCAGCCTTTTCTATTGTTGCCGGATCTTTTGAATAAAATCCCATAATCTGTGTTGGGAATGCGAAGGACAGCAATATGAAAAGAATCGCAACCGCTAATGAAAAATACAAATTTGTAAAGAAGCTGGTATTGATTCCTTCCTTATTTTTACTTCCTTTGTACTGGGCTATTAAAATTCCTGCCACTGCAACAATTGCATTCATGGTGACTGAGAATAATGTACTAAATTTACCAGCCAATCCTACACCTGCAATACTTGCACTTCCTAAATGACCAATCATAATCTGGTCTATCAGACTTAAGGCTGACTGTAATAGACATTGAATCGTAATAGGGATTGCAACTTTTTTTATACTTTGATAAAATTCTTTATTATCCATTTTTCCTATCTCCTATTTTTTTCAATCCATTGAACTGCAAAATCAACAATTGCTCTCTGACTCATGCAAGTAACCACGGCATTTCCAATGGTTTCCTTATTAACACTTACAGCGGTTTCAAAAGCTTCTCCGATTTGTTCAAAATCTTCTCCATCCACAGCAAGAGTTTCATAAGTTACCCATTCTCTTGCTCCATTGACCATCATAGCGCTGCTTTCTTTTGCATATCTTTTATTTGGATACTCTGCTCTAACATCTGCTAAATGTATCGAAGTATTTTTATCATAGCCAACCCCAATCAGAAGTACCTTTCCATCCAATGCGTACAATTTTCCAATCGGTGACTCTTCACCAAAAATGTCACATAAGTCATGATTTTTTACTAAATACTCTGCATTTGCACCCTTAGCTGCAAAGGAACGGGCCGGATGACTGCTTCGCATGGCTCCCGGCCACTTTCGAAACATTTCAGCAACTGCTCCCATCGTATTCGTAGGTGTAATATCTTTATCATAAGCTGGCCAATTTTCCCTGATTGTCTGCCACCATTCCTTTGGTTCTTCCCAATGCACTCCCGCTTCCGGGTCCAGATTTTTCCAACTTTGGGTTGGCATCATAATCGTTCCCTTATCGGTTATCGTTTCAAGAAGAGCCTCAATCACTATCTGTGCACCTCCGCACACAAAGCCTAAACTGCTAAGTGAAGTATGCACAATAATATTATCCCCTTCTTTTATTCCAAGATTTTTGAAACCTTTTTTCAAGTCTTCTTTTAATACAATTTTTCTATTTTGCATATTGATTTCTCTCCTAATCTATTATGCCTTTACATAATTACCTATGATAACGTTACCTCTAAACTCAACACCTTTTAGACCGAATTTCTTGGCAAGATTACAATTTCCATAACCTTCCCCATCTACCAATGATATGTTATTTTTTCCTCCGATAACAATAGGCAACCTTATTACCGTAATCTCGTTTACCATATCCTTATCAATTAAATTCCAGTTTAAAGTGCCTCCGCCTTCTAACATAACCGTATGTATATTATACTGTTTTTCCAGCTTAGAGAACGCAACTGCAAAGTCCAGCTTTTCCTCCCCGGCAAAGACAAAATTTACACTCTGATATTTTGCATATTTCTTTGCAGCCTCTTTATTTGTTTCCGGGGTAATAATAATAGTAGGAATATTATCATTTAAGATCGTTGCATCCTCCGGTATTTCCAGACTATTACTTGGAACAATTCTGATTGGATTTTTTCCTTCTACATAACGGCATGTCAATGAAGGATTGTCGTTACGTATGGTATTCATTCCTACAAGTATGCCGTCTGCCTTACTTCGTATTTCATGAATATACTCCATATCCTCTGTGGTGAGTAAAGAGAACAAATCTTTACTGCTTGTTCCCTCTCCAAATGTTATCTTTCCATCAATGGAAACTTCACTTACTAATTTTATTTTCATTACATTCTCCTCTTCTTAATTTATATACTCTGCTCTATCTTTCTTATAATATTTTCTCCCTGCTGCCACATGTCCTTCATACATTCTTCATTAATCAGAAAATAATTCTTTTTCATCTGTTCACAGCTGGTGACAATATTCTTATCCACCTCTAGCTTATCCATCTCATCAAAAATTTCTTTATTTACAGGAATTCTCTTGTGCTCCAGCAGCCATCTTTCCTGTACACCCTTGCTTAACATGTAATCAATAAATGTTTCAAGTTCTTTCTTCTTTGGTCCACTTAATGAATTGTTCGGAAAAGCCATTCCAACACTGGAGGAAACACCAGACATTTCTTTATTTCCCATCTTAGGTAATGGTGCAATTCCTACATCTTCGCCCATTTGTTCATTTAAGTATTCATATAACCATTCACCATTTATCATACAGGCAATCTCACCAGCAATAAATTTATCAAGCATAGTACTGATTGCAGTATGTGATTGAAGCTTTCCCTTATTTGCAAGATCCACAATAAAATCCTGCGCCTCTTTCGTATTTTCAGCATTCATTGTCACTTCGCCATTCGCAATAGGGTTTCCATAAGTAGAATAAATAAATGGCAAGTACCAGTACACTACTTTTAAATCCATGGAAAAATTACATACATTTTCTTTTTCTAACTGTATGATTTCATCCCATGTTTCCGGCATGCCGGAAAAATACTTTTTATTATAAAATATCACTCCATGATTTCCCTGTAAGTACGGCACACCTCTTTGTACCCCTTTATATTTCATGGAATCCCAAATTTTATCTTCCATGTAACTGCAGAATTTATCAGGTACCTCCGATAAACTCGCTTCCTCCAACGATACCATATCCTGTGCAATAAAAATCACATCCGGTTTTTCCGGTTCATTTTCTAAATTCCGCAATTTTTCCAGAAAAGGAGAAATATTCATCTGCACAAATCTAAATTTTAATTGCTCCTTCTGCTCTAATTCCCGGCAAATTAATTCGATAAACTGCAGACTGCTGTCTCCTGCACCATCCATTTCATGCCAAACTACGATTTCTTTGTTTTCCATATTCTATTTATCCTCGTCCTCATACTTTTTTAATCTTTTTTTGCTAAAACAACTGCTTCTGCCGGCGCAAGCTTAATGGTACTGCTGTCAACTATTACGTTTGAATGTTCTAATGAACTGTTGATAACTTCTGCATACTCATCAAGATTTATCGCTTTCACATTAAACTCTGCTTCTTTTTCAAAATCCAAGTTAAAGAAAAGAATAAGTTCATCTCCATAAGAGAAAGAAATACATCCGTCATCTATCTGTAATAATTTCATATTTTCAGGTTCTACGACCTCTTTATATTTCACTCTGATTTCATTTGCAGCAATCACATAATCAATCATCTGATATGCATCTTTGCCGGTCCAGTCCATGGCAATGTTATTAAAGAAAGCCTTGTCTATCTTCGCGCCCCCTGTGTTATCCGCCAGTCCGCAATTCATCGGCTGCTTTTCATTTATTTCATAGCCAGACAAAATGAAATGAACTCCGTTGGGAAGGAAGTTATTTACAATTGCAAGTCCTCTTGCAAGATTTACCCCACCCTCTCTTGAAACAATTCTCGGTGTGTCATGGGTTTCGGCACATGCATATGCCTGAATTTTCATCTCTCCCAACTCTAATATGAACTTCTCATAACTTTCCTTAGTGATATGCTCTACTTCTTTCCAACTACTTCCCAACATAATATTGTAGCCAGTTTTCAAAGCATTTTTATGATTTCTGTTAAACAGATCCTCACTGATGAAAATCGGATGTTCCACATATTCTCTTACCTTGTCAAAAAGCTTTTGCAATAATTCTTTTGGAAGAGTGTGCCCTATATCAAACCGGAAGCCATCCAGATGAAACTCTTTTGTATAATATTCCAACACATCCATAAATAAATCCCACAGTTCCTGATTTGGAATTTTAGCAGGGAATTTATTTGCTTTTATTGTATCAAACATTACATATGGCGGCTGTTCCTTATCCACATACTGCGCTGCTCTTTCATTATTATCCAAATACAACTTCCAGAAGGTTATATCTGTCCATATTGGCTGAACATCATTAATCCAGTCAGAGTGAGCCGGCGGAGTTGTGATTCCCATCCTCTCTTCAATCAGTTCGAACAAGTCTGCACCTGTTGCATCCACTTCCTTCAGAATTCTTTCCCACTCTTCTTTGTCTAATTCATTTGGCGGCAACACAAACTGTTTTAAGTGGTCTTTTGTACTTTGTGCACTGTACACCTGTTCCAGATTCTCCTGTGTACATTCCTGGAAAAAATCAAGTCCCGGAATTTCCGGTGTGAGAAAATCTTTTTCATAGTCTTTCTTAATCCAGTATACCCAGTCCGGATGTTCTTTGATTAAGTTACTGTCTCTCGCTGTTACTCTTGGAATAAAATCTATCACAACTCTGATACCAAGAATATGTGAAGCCTCAACAAGTACGTGGAACTCATCATTTAGCGAAAAATCTTCCAGTCCGTCTACCAACTCATCATGAAGATTTGGGTCTAATTTATAAAAATCTTTGATTGCAAATGGGGAACCCATATCCCCTTTCTTGTTTCTATTGCTATATTCTGTAATCGGAAGAAGATACAGCACATTAATATTCATCTTTTTAAGCATCGGAAGTAAAATCAACATTCTAATTAATGTACCGTTATTCAAAGTCTTTTGATTATGAATATCCCAAGCCATTGTGTATCTTGGCATGGCGCAATAAATCTGTGAGTCTTTAATCTCCGTATTTATGCCGCTTTTCATGCTTTTGATTTTTTGTATTACAAATCTATAAAATTTAACCGTATCTACTTCAATCACATGTTCTGAAATTTTTGTATATTCCTCAAACCCCACATACTTATTCCATACATCAGGTATACACATGGTTTCCTTTCGGTCCAGTTTTTCTAAATAATTTTCTAATATCCCTAATTTTTCCATTATTATACTCTGCCTTTCTGCAATCTTTAAAAATATATACCTATGTATTAAAATTCAAATACTGCCTTCATCTGCATAATTTCTTTTCTATCACCAGATTCCATATTATATCCCAATATGTCATTAAATGCCTGTATATAATCTGTAATTGCATATTTTCCTGTTACAATACTTGCAAGCTCCGGATATCTTCTTGCTGCTTCAATGGTATCATTAAACAGCATATTGTATTCACTTGCTCCAACCAACTTAATTCCCATGTTGATAAACTGATATGGTTTCACATTGCAGGAATACACTTTGTTCATACCCATAGGTATAATTCTTCCGTTTTTTTCACACAACGTTAATGCATTTTCCAACTGATTTCCAACCGTATCAATGATAACATCAAACAAGCGTCCATTATTTCTCTTTCTTATTTCTTCTACAGTTAATGCATCGCTACTTAATATCCAATCACAGAATTTTTCGCATTCACCTCTTCTGTATTCTGAATTTTCAGTTGCTGCCACAAAACCTGCATTATTTTTAGCAATCATTTGACATAATGCACCCATAGGACCAGAACCCAGAACCAGAACAGATTCATGTTCCTTAATGTCCGCTGCTCTCAAGTTGTTTAATACACATGCCATAGGCTCAATCAAAACTGCCGCTTCTAAAGATACGCCCTGAGGAATCTTATACACATATCGTTTATGGCATGCAAAATATTCTGCAAAAGTACCGTCTATGTTGATTCCTGCGATTTTCAGCCCGCCATTATATCCGGTACAAAAATTCGTAAGTCCCCTTTTACAATAATCACAGTCACAGCAATACTGATTCGGATCAATCAGAACCATATCGCCTATTTTATATTCTGTTACATCTTTTCCTTTTTCTACAACTTCTCCTACAGCTTCATGTCCCATAATAATATCCGGTACTATAGTTTCATTTCCCTTTACGACCTGTAAATCTGTTCCACAAATACCGGTGTATTTAATCTTAATTACCACATCATTTTCAGATTTTATTTTGGGTTTAGGACGCTCCTCTAAACAAAGTTGTTTTCCATCTTTCCATACTAATGCCTGCATTTTTCTTCCTCCCAAAGTATTTTCGTTGCTATTTTTCTTGGATCTGTTAAACCAGTTTTTTAATAGTAACCTAAATTTTACAAAAAGTCAACGAATTTATTACTTATTTTATTTTTTTCTTCACCTTTATCTGATTTTTCGTAATAATTTCGACAAAAATCGCGTTTTTTTGAAAAATCGTTCAAAATATTTTTAATTCGAACAGTGTATAGAAATAAATTGAGGCTATCAGCTTGCAATAAATTTGCAAGCTGATAGCCTCTTTAACATTTTTATTCTATTATATTTACAATTATTTTAGATTATCTTACTGTATATGTTTCTACTGTCTTATCTAAAATTGTACCGCAATTAATTGCATATGCGTTTAACTTATATGTTCCTGGTGTAGCTGTTGTCCAGACATAGTTGCTTTCTGACTGGAAGTTGGTAATCAGTATTTCCCTTCCATCCTTTTCATAGGAGAACATATATCTGATAGTACCATTTCCGCCTGATGTATTTGCAATCAGTTTAACACCCTCTTTTGTTTTAACAGCTGTAAAACCATCCAACTTAAATTCTGTTGGAGCAACTGTAGGGTCTGGTGTATCAGTCACTTCTCCACCCTGTGTCGGGGTTGGTGTATTAGTTACCTCTGCTCCCTGTGTCGGAGTTGGTGTGTCAGTTATCTCTGCTCCCTGAGTTGGAGATGGAATTGGTGTGTTGCTTGGCAATGCACCACCAGAATATACATAAGTTACTGTAATATCCTCTGTTGTAAATTTACCTGAAGCATTTGCAGGAGTTGTCTTTAATGTGTAACCCGCAATTTCTCTTGCACTTGTTTCATAAGAAGATCCTACGGCACCTACACGATATACTTTCACACCACCTGTGATGTCATTTCCTGCTTCATCTACATATTCAACATTTACAGTTGCTTTTTCTCCAGCTGGTAATGTTTCTAAACTGCTTGCACCTTTTCTATACAACTGAGTTCCTGTTGCTACAAGTCCCGGCTTCATATCCGGTGTACTTCTGTCATTAGCACCTTCACCCCATTTGATAATAATAGCGGCACTATCTGTAATGTTTTCGTTTGTATAACTCCAATAGTCACCATCATCTACCATGGTATCACCCGGCCATGCCTTTGTAATCGGTGTCTTATCTGTTTCACTCTTGTATCCATAGATAGTTGGTGCTACTGTAAATTCGCTCTTTAATACTTTTACGCAGAACTTTCCATCGCTTACAGCTGGCTCTTTACATTTCTGGTATGTGATTGTTTTAGTTACTTCTGAATTATCTTCTTCTGAAATACCTTTTAATACGAGAACAGTCTTTTCATCATAAGCTGCTCCGGCACCTAATGTAATCACATCATCTGCTGTGTAAGCTACTTCTGCTCCACCATTGATGGAATATGTAGCATTTTTAACCTTATTTGCACTTAATTTTACATCAATTGTTTCAGAACTGTATGTTGTTCCTGTATATGTACCACTTGCAATGTTAGCTCCAACGCTTGCTTTTACTTCGCCGGAACCTTCTAACAGAATAACACCGTTAGAATCACATGTTACAGATACTTTTCCACCAGATACTGTATAACTTTCTCCTGAATATGCATCTTTTATTACTTCACCATCTGCAAAAACATCACCAACAGTTACATCAAATGTTCCTGCCTGTGTCGGAAGAGAAACTACTACTTTATCTTCATCCGCCTGGCCTAAATGATAAGTTCTGCTGAATGTATATGGAGATGCTGATAACTGGTTATGCTGTCCTGCACCTACAGATGCGTGGTTATTTCTAAACTGCCCAATCTTCTGATAGTTACTCTGAACTGATTTATCAATATTGTTCCAGTTCATCTGAGAACGCCAACCCTGTTCTTCATTTACCTGTTTTGTACCTGAATTTGTTGCTGTTCTTCCTGTTTCATCACCGTAATAAATTTGAACTCCACCTGGGCAAAGAAGTAAAGCTGTTCCTGCACTGGCAGCTCTTGAACCAAGACCTTTATCATGAGATGAAATATAACTTAATACGTTAAAGGACGGATCGCTATTAATTTGACTTGCATAACCGGAATATACTGATTCCAATGCTGCACCGGTCTTGCTTTCATTTCCCTTGAAAGCAAAGTTAATCATAGAATCAAAACCACCTGTAGTATAATACTCATCTTTACCCACACCGTGATCAAAATGTTCTCCTGTGGTCCAGAACTCTTCATCCCAGTATGCTGCTGGATTATCCGGATTGGTCTTTTTCTGTTCTTCTCTCCATTCTTTCAATGCCTCAGTGGCATATTTGCTCAGTGTTCCCCAGTTCTCTTTTTCGATATGCTTTGCTGTATCACATCTGAAACCATCTACACCGTAATCTTTTACAAAATCTACTAACCATTTTACAACATAATTGGCATTTTTGCGTGGAAGTCCTGTTTTACTAAAGAACGCATCTAACTCTGCTGTTTCTGTGGCAGTTCTTCCTTCCATGTCCCATTTTGTTTTCAGAATAGGAGGAATTCCATTGTCTGATCCACTTTCTGTCTTAATGTCCGGAAGACCACCGGTACAAAGTGTAAGATCACTACCGCTCTCACTACCTTCATAACCATTGAATCGTGGACTAACGGCACGAATCCAGCTGCTGCCCCACCACTTAGACCAATCTCCACTTGAGTTTAATGTTGATTTACCGTTTTCGGTTGTACAAGAATATTCCATCCACCACTGATAACTACCTTCAGATGTTTTGTAATATATTTCATCCCAACCGTTTCCTAAGGCACCGGCATTATATTCTTTCACAGTGACAGGATCCGCGTATCCTACATGATTCATTACCACGTCCAATACGATACGGATTCCGTGTTCATGGGCTGTATCCACAAATTTCTTCATTTCTTCTTCTGTACCCATATTGGCATCCATATTACTGAAATCTAACGGATAATATCCATGATATGCATAATGCTTGAAACCATTTCCGCAAACAGCTCCATGAATCTGTTCATACGGTGCGCTAATCCAGATTGCATTTACGCCCAAGTCATCGAAATATCCTTCTTCGATCTTCTGTGTTAAACCTACCAAGTCACCACCATGGAATGTACCTGCTCTTGTTTCGTATTGATCTGCATCTACTTCGCCTTCAGAACGTCCGTACGAATGGTCATTGGATTTGTCTCCATTATAAAAACGGTCTGTCAGCACAAAGTATACTGTGGCATTATCCCAAGTGAAGTTATCTGAACTACCTGATGCATTTACAACTTCTTCTATTACAGTTTCTTCCTTTTCTCTTGCTTCTACAGTCAATGGAACGAAAGATGTTAACCCTGCTTCACTTAACATAATAGCACTCATTGCTACCGCTGCTATTTTGCTTATTCTTTTTAAAGCCATAATATCTCCTTTCACTTATAAATATCAGTGTTTCCGTACTGATATTTTTATCTGCCACAGAGGATGCAATATTTACGCTTCCTCTGTGTGCACTATATCATCTTACTATATTTTACAGTTTTTTGTATGACACTTTAGACCCTGCACCTTTGCTCTTTAAAAGCTTCTTGTATGCTTTCAACTTGCTGCTTGGTACTTTAATTTTTGCCTTAGCGTTGATTCCCTTGAATGCACTGCTTCCTACAGTTTTGCTTGTAAGTTTCTTAGTCTTGATTGTGATTGTCTTCAAGTTCTTACATCCGTAGAACGCCTTGGAACCAATCTTGTTTACTTTGCTGTTTAATGTAATCTTCTTCAGTTTCACACATTTGTAGAATGCTGATTTTCCAATGGTTGTCAACTTTCTACTCAGTGTGATGCTACTTAACTTCTTACAGTTGTAGAATGCCTTATCACCAATGCTTGCTACATTTGTTCCTGATTTTACCGTTGTAAGACTTGTACATCCTGAGAATGCTTCTTTTCCAATCTTAGTTACATTTGTAGGAATCTTAACAGCTTTTACTTTGGTGTTTCCTTTAAATGTCTTATCAGCTATTGAAGTTACTTTGTAGCTTACTCCGTTAAACTTAATAGTAGATGGAATTGCAACTGTTGTTTCTGTTCCTTTGTATCCTACATATTCCACAGTTTTACTGTTTCCTGTTCCAGTTACCTTATATGTTGCCTTATCAACACTTACCACGCTACCCTTTGAAGGTGCTGCTGCATTTGTTGGTGTTGCAGGTTTCTGTGTTGCAACCGGTGGTGTTGTTGGAACAACCGTTGTAATCGGTGTTTCTGTTACAACTGGTCCGTCAGTAACTACCGGACTGTTTGTAGGAGTTGGTGTAATTGTCAAATCCGGTACATTCTGTATGATAATTTCTCCTGTTTCGAATTCAGGATTAGCATCATTGCTATTGTCTACCACATAAACCTTAAAGGAATAATTTCCCGGTTCTGTCGCAACAAATCTTGCTTCTGCTTCCGGTCCGTAATTTTTTACAATTACTTCTTCACCGTTTAAAATATAAGTGAACATGTACTGTGCTGTACCTAATGCATTTTCGCACTCTGCTCTCATAATATAGGTATCACCAATTTTATATCTTCCGTCTTCTGTAATACAGCTTACAAGTAACTTTGTAAGTTGAATATTTGAAGGTATGTCTCCTCCTGCTGTAGGTAATGGAGCTGTTGTAACCGTACCTGTTGGTACAGGTGTCACTGTACTTATTGGTGTCGGTGTATTAATTGGTGTATTTCCATTCTGTTCTAAGTCATATTCTTTTGCAACTGTTGCTGTCTTTCCTGTGCTGTCTGTTACTACTACTTTAATGGTATGTGCCCCTGCTGAGCCATTCTGCCATGTATATGTATCTTCTGCACCATTCTTTACAGATACATTG
>JAFQUB010000002.1 GCA_017408735.1 Lachnospiraceae bacterium | reverse complement strand
GATTAGTTTCTGTCCTAAAATATAGTTCACTTCGAATCTTCCGGTGATGGCAGGGGTTGCACCTCGTGCCGGTACGATTAACTGTACATTGTTGGCTTTTAGCAGTTTGAAAATCGGCTCCCAGATGTAGACGTCCTTGGCTGCTCCAAATGGGTTATCGATAAATATAACATTTTTCAGTTTTAATGGATCTGCGTTGGCAGAATTCATACTGGTAATGTAATGGATAATTGCCACTAAAAACTGAATGTAAATACCCTGGGACTGTCCGGTACTTCCTACAGCTTCTTCGTATTTTAAATAACGGCTCTGTTCCTTGATACGCTCTCTCTTGTAAAGGTTTAACTTAATTAAGTTCATATCTTTTACAATAACAGAAAACAACTTTTTCCATGCCAACTGATTTCTTATGTATTTAACACGTTCTACCTCTGTGGTAAAACTGTCTGCGGTCTGGATAATGTTATCAATGTAATTTGACATGGCAGATTCGTACATTTCTTCCTTGATGTATGGAATACTTAAGGTAATCATTGGTACTAATTTTTCGTCTAACCAGATTCCTGATAATTTAGGAAGTCTGTCCAAGGCAGCTTTCATATTTACGCAAGTCTGTAAACACTGGCTCTCGAAATTCCGCTTGATTTTTTCCATATCCACAATACCTTTTTCCACACTGGATTTTTCCAATTCGATACAGGAAATGGTATCTTCGATATTGGCAATCAGCAGGTCCGCTTCTTCTTCGTTGGACGGACTTTCGATATGTTTATCCACTTCGTTTGCAAGCTCATGGGCTTCTGTTTTTAATAAGGTTTCCTTCAAGCGGTTTTTATCTTTTTCAAAGGCTTCTCTGCGCTCGTATTCTTCTTTCATAATCTTATCGTAAAGGGTACGCAGTTCCTGATATGTTTTCTTTAAGGAAGTTTCATCTTCTAAGAGTTTCTCGTCACCATCCATAACAATTCCGGCAGATTCTATCATGCGCAACATATCTTCACTGATTGCTTCTAAACCTGCTAAATCTTTTTCCAAACGTTTTTCTTTTTCCATGGATTCTTTGATGTTGTTTTCCAGAACCTGTGCCAGATTTTTGTATTCTGCGATAAATCTGGTAAGCTGTTCACCGGATAAATCCAATGGTTTATATACGCCATACTTTTCTTCTACCAAAGTTTTTCCGTGAGCAATACTTCCGAACTTTCGGTTGGCAGATTCTGAATAAGCATCCAACTGTCTTTTTGAAACCTTTATTTTTTCCTGAATTTCCTTGATGGCTTCTTTTTGCTGCTTTAATTCTTCCAGACTGGTTTTTGTCATTTCGTGGCGTTCATACAAAGCTTTTAATTCTTCCGGATTTCCATTTCTGTATTCGATGGCAGAAATGCTCTTTTCCATCTGTGCCTTGTAATTTTCTGCCAGCTTTTTCTTGTCTGCAATATCTGCATTTTCTGCCACAAAGGAATCCCGTAAGCCCTTAAACTTGATTTCCAGTTCTTCCATGGATAAACTGTTAAAAGATGTATCTAGAATTACTGCCTGCGGATTGTCATATGGCTGAAATTCTTTCTCCCAAGTATTCTTCATGGATTTTAATACAACTTCCATGGTCTGGTATCTTTCTTTTAAAGTAGCCGTTTCTTCCTGTAAGACTTTTAAATCCACAGTGTGATTTTTGACCGCTACTTCGCTTTGCAGTGTGGCTTCTTTTAAGGATGCAAGTTCTTTTTCTTTGGCGCTGTAACGACTGTACAGTTCCTGAATTTCTTCCATCACTTTCAGTTCCCGCTCTAAGCTTGCAAGTTCTGCTTCCTGCCGGTCTGCATATTCCTGGAACTGGCTCTTTTTATTATATAAATCGTTTTGCTGGAACTGGAGTGCTTCTGTTTCCGCTGTAATGTCTTTTAATGTGATTTTGTTTTCTTCATACTCTTTCACATTTTCCGATTTTTCTAAATACTTGCTTTCAAATTCTTCCATGTAGGAGATATCTGACTTCATCAACTCTATCCGTTCTCTTAATGCACTCAGTTTTTTCTGGTTTTCTTCCAAGTCTTCCATAGCGGATTTTAGTACTCTGGAAACATTTTCTTCAGAGGTGAATTCCTCTTTTTCCGGCAGAAGGAAATCCATTCCTTCTGTGGAATACAAGTCGGTTAAAGATTTCTCCAGTGCCTTTCCATTGATAATTGGAACTACTTTTCCTGCGCTTCCAAGCTTCTTTAAATTTTTATCAAAACGGACGGAATCGTAATCCTGTAAAACTACTATGGCATATGGCATCAATGGTACACATTCTAACAATTCTTCCTGCTGTTCTTTGGTGTATCTGCTTAAATAAGCAAAGCCTGTGACGGCACGCTCTTTTCCCACATTTATGATTTCCAGGGCTTTTCCCATTTCTTCGGAGTCGGCAAATAGCTGTCCTTTTTCATAGGCTTTGCAGTCTGCTTTCCGTTTGATAATTTCCTGTCTTAACACTTCCATGTCCAGTAAGTTCTTCTGGAAGGTATCATAAATTTTTTCCTTTAACCGGCGTTCTTCGGATTCCTGATAGAATTCCTTTAACTTGTCAATTTTTTCACGGTACCCACTGTACTCTTTTTGAAATTCTGCCAGTTTTTCCTGACGGAGAAGCAGGTGTCTTTCCTGCTCTTTTAATATATTTAAGCGCAGACGGTTTCCGGAAATAGTTTCTTCGGTCTGCTTTTCTTCCTGCGCCATATTTTGCCTGTTTTCGGTAAACTCCTGTTGCTTTTGCTGTAGCTCTCTTATCTTTACTCCCACTTCCTCATAAAGAAGCAGTGAAGTTTTCTGCTTTAATGCCTCTAAGCGTTTTAACTGGTAAGTTCCATCTTCCTGCAGTACATGCATCTTACTTTTCTGGAAGGTATTTTCGGATTCTGCCTTTTGTAATTTTTCGCGAAGCAAATCTTCTTCTGACTTCTTTTCCTGATACTGCTGCTGTAATGCAGTCATGTCACCCTGCAATTTCTGCTGTTCTGTATCTGCCAATGCTTTCCACAGTTTTACGATAGACTGTAAGGCGGCTTCTATATCGCTGCCGGACTGACTGATATGTTCAGAAGCAATTTTTGCTGCCTCGTATTCTTTTTTATATTCCAAATATTCCAAGTAATCGTTGGTATTTTCTTTTAATAACAGCTTGGACTGGTGATTTTCTAATTCTGCTTCAAAGGAAGCTAAAATTTCTTTAGTGTTTTGTACCCCTTCATCTAACTGTTTTAATTCTTCCTGCTCAATCTGAACCATTGCGGTATCAATTTTAGCTTCTTTTTCTTTTTTGTCTGCCAGAAGTTGTTCTCTGGCTGCCAGCAGTTCTTCTTTTTCCTTTTTCTGCTGTCCTATGGATTTGTTACAAGTATTGTAGGCGTGAATAAATTCCTTTTCAATGCCGCCTTTTTTATGGTACATTCCTTTTAAGGACTGGAGTCTTGCAATAAAGCTATTTAAAATTTCTATCTGCCTGTCGTAATTGGCAATATCATTTTTCTTTTTTGTTAGTTCTACTAACTTATTTTTAATGTCTAAAAGAAGTTTGGCAAAGTCTGCACCTTCTCCGGTGGTATTGTAATAGGATTTCTGTAGAATTTCTTCGATTAATAAATCCTCTACTACCTTTCTTGTGGTCTTATAGTTGGTTTCAAAGTAAGTACGCACATGACCTTCCGTCTTATTGATTCCACGGATAATTTCCCATTCACTTTCGTAAATACCATAGTTACTGATAAACTGCTGGTATTCACCTTTTCGCTCAAAGATTTTTATGATAAGGCTGTAATCCTTATGCTCTAAATCCTTTAAATAATTTTTCAGACCATAATATGTAATCCTCTCTTTGCCGTTGTTCAAAGGAAGATTTTTAATATCATTATCATTAAATTCCCGGTAAAAAATGACATAGTTAAAGTATTCAATGGCTGCATTTTCCCGCTGTTCAGATTCTTCTAAACTGCTTTCCTTTGCCTTTCTGGCACAGAATCCTGTGGTCATATATTTGTAACCGTTTTTAATGTCGTCAGCGTTTAGTTTCCATTCTATCAGGGAATGAATGGTGTTGCTGCCGCTTCCGGTACGGAATAATTTTTCAATGGGCTGCTTCTCATCCAAGGTACAGTTTGGAATCATATTTTGCAGAAGAAGAAGCATCAACACACTTTTTCCACCACCGTTTGCCAAATCGTAAATGGTGTTTTTTCCGGAAAAACGCATTACAAAGTCATCATAAAACTGAGTACCAAAATTGTATTTTACATTATTTACACGGATTCGATTAATATGTGGCATCTTCTTTCTCCTTTCCCTGAATAATCTCGTACAATCTTCCCTTGGATTCTTCAAAATAATTTTCAATCAATGCTCTTGCCCTGTCTTTTAAATAATATCTCTCCTCGGATTGAGCCATTAATTTTTGTGAAATCATAAAATTCAGCACTAACTTAATGTAACCTGCTTTGGAATTCTTTACCGCACGAATAGACTCCTCTGTGGCAGCAGGTAAATCGCTCCACATAAGAGCCAGTGTTTTAAAGCTGTTTTCTTCCGTTTCATTGTTGGTAAGGATTTCTAAATTATCAATAATGTGTTTCAGGGAGTAGTCTACTGCCTCCATAATGTCTTCTATTTTTACGTATTCGTTGAAATTATAGCCGGAAGAATCGGTATAAAAACAGGTTATAATCTGATAAATAATAAAGTAGCAAAGATACAATTCTCTGTTTACTTTTAATCCCAGTTCTTTTCTTAAATCTGCATTGGTAAAACCAAAAACCTGATTGTTGTCACCGGCTGTAATGTACAGGCTGTAGTTGTATTCGTAAAGCTTTACATTCATACGGCTTAACATGCGGTTTACCAAATCATACACCTGAGCATTGGTGCTGTATTCTTCATACAATGAAACGTTTGCACTGTTTCTTCCCACTTCTTCTCCGTTTAACAGTCTGGTCAGTATATCAATTGCTTTATCTAAATTTCTTTCTTCCATTATTCTTTCACCTTTTCAAACTGAATATCTGATATCTCCAACATTTCTGTGATTTTTATAGTTTCTTCTCCCTTGCGGATTAACCGGAAAGAAATTCCGTCATACTCATTTTCTTTTTGCAGTATTTCATGGATAATTTCTTCAAAAAAGGTATCTGGTTTTTCTCGGATTTCCTTTACGGAATACAGATCCTTCTGACACATGTGTACCAGGAATGTATAATAATCGGCATTCTTTAAAACCTTCTCACCAAATTTTTCGGTTAATTCTTCATTGAACTGCCCTAAAGAAAAGCTTTCTTCTACCATTAATTTTTCCAGAAGAATTCCCACAATTAAATCAAAGTTATTGCTGATTCGCTGGTCTTCTAACTCGTCTTCATACACATATGCCACTTCTTCTCCTGCGGACACCTTTTCCGTTTCCTCCTGGTCCTCGCCCTTCATGCTGATTAAATTTTCTGTCTGCGCCAGTGAAAACTGCTTTTTTATATTCAGCTGGAATAAGGGTAAGATTAATGACTCCATTGCTTCCACATTATCATTTTCCATCATTTTGTTCATGGCATGGAAAAAATCGAAGGAATTTCTCAGTGTACTTAACTTGGACTTTTTCACGATTTCATCTACCTGAAGCTGCAGAGAGGTGCAAAGGGAAAGCAATTCGCTGTGTTTATACATTGCCTTTTTTATTTCCAGTTCCAAAGTATATATTTCATCCATCATGGCAAAAAAGCGGGCATTCTCTTTTCCCTTTTTATCCAATTCCGCTTTCTCTAATGCTTTTTCTATTAACTCGCTGTTTTTCTTAAATAACCGCTGCTCTTCATCAAACCACTTTGTAATATCATTTACATAGGCTTCATATACCTTTTTCCCTTCAAAAATATCTGCGCTGAGCACTGCCAGCACTTCGTTTCGTCTTAACTTTAACTTGGTCACTTCACGGTTAATTCTTTTTACAACTTCAATACCCCCCTTAAAATTCTGGGTATCAATCAGCTTGCTTAACAAAAGCTGTTCTACACTGATGCTGCTTTCTTCTTTGATTTCTTTGGTATCCAGATAAAACTCTATAGCATCAGAAGTTATTCTATAGAATAAAATACTGTCTACAATTCTACTTTCAATTAACTTCATGCGAATAGACTTTTTCTGATGGTCCTTAGGGTCAAAGTAGTCAAAGGAAAACGGCTTTCCCTCATTTAACAGCTTATCAAACAGATAAGCGCAAAGTTCTTTTTCTTCTTCCTCTGAAATCATTAACAGAAAATCCCTCACCAAAATCGTATGTATGAAACTTTCATACTCCTCGTAGGTAACGTCTTTATCTTTTAAATTATTTTCATCTATAAAAAAACGCAGCACTGCCATGGTGATATACCCCATATCCAGACAGGCATATTTTCCTTCCTTCCACTGAAGCAATGAATTGTCTGCCAGCTTAAAGTAAGGATAATACTTTTTTATGTTTTGAATTCTCTCTTTGTGTTCTTGTATGATGTCCTGCATCATAATATATTCTTCAGTCATACGTTAACTCCTATAACAGACAGCAAAAGAAAAAGATGAGGAATGTTCCCCACCCTTTTCTTCTACGCTTCATTATTTGTATAATGGACACGTTTTCGTTCTCTTAGTATTACAATCCTGAATACGTCCGGAAGAGCAGGTTACCAGCTCCCCCTTTAGGAAACAAAATCCGTTCTTTTCTTCCATCAGCTTCTTTTCTTCTTCATCTAAAGGACATTCTACTAATTTTTTTGTCATGCAATCCAAAACACGTCCAGGAATACAATCTACCATTTCTCCTTTTACGCAACAAAACGATTGCTTCAGTTCTTCTTTTTCCTGTGATTGTAATGGACATTCCCTAAGTCTTTTCACATTGCAATCCTGAATACGTCCCGCAGAACAATCCACTAATTCACCTTTTAAAAAACAAAACCCCTGGCCCATAAAATCACCTTAACTTCTTTCGATTTCTTGTTTGAAATATTATAACATACTTTCTAATTTTAGAACAGCTTTTTTACAGATTATTATCAAGAATGTTTTTTAAATTTTCTTCTGCCTCATCGTACTGGAATTCCTCCATTTGAACTAAAATATGTGATAGTTCTTCGTCTGGTTCTTTCTGACAAATACACGTAATAATCTCTGTCGCACGTTCTCCATCAAACTCCTGCAAAGCTTCTATTGCTTCCTTCAACAAAATTTCTCTGCTTTTTTCTTTGTATGTATCTTCATTCTTGATATATTTCTTTAAAATTTCCAATAATTTTTCCGTCTGAATTGGTTTGGATAAATAGTCTGAAAATCCTTTAGACAAATACATTTCTTCCACACCACGAATTGCGTTTGCAGTTAATGCAACCACCGGTACGTCAAAGCCTTTTATTTCCTTTTTTATCAGTTTTAAAGTTTCTATTCCATCCATTCCCGGCATCATATGGTCTAAGAAAATTAACTGATACTTTTGATTCTTTATTTTAGTCAGTGCTTCCTGTCCACTGTACGCCACATCTACCTGAACCTGATATGGTTTCATCAGCCCTACCGCAACTCTCACATTAAGTTCATTATCATCTACCACTAGAACTCTTACTTTTGGTGCCAAAAAACTTTCTGATGTCTTACACTGCTGTTTATTTACTTTTTTTCGTTTAATTGCCTGACCATAAGTCAATTCTTGATTCATAAACTTTTGCGGAATTACAACTTTGAATCTGCTTCCTTTTCCATACTGACTGGAAACAGAAATATCTCCCCCCATCATGCAACATAATTGTTTGCATATAGATAAGCCAAGACCGGTTCCCTCTACCTTATTGTTTGTCTGTAAATCTATGCGCTGGAAACTTTCAAATAGTTGGCTCATATCCTCCTGTCGTATTCCAATACCAGTGTCTTCCACGTTTATATCAAGCCATGCCGTATCGCCCTCTTTTTTCCATGTGATTCTTAATGCAATACTTCCCTCATCTGTGAATTTCACAGCATTTCCCAACAAATTTATAAGAATCTGCCGTACTCTCACTTCATCACCGTACAAAGTATCCGGTATGGTATCATCCACTTTCACAATAAATTCTATCGGCTTGTCCTTCATACGGAATTGAATCATGTTTTTTACATCATAGAGCAAGTCGGAAAGTTGATAATTATCCGGCACAATTTCCATTTTTCCCGATTCGATTTTCGAAAAGTCTAAGATGTCATTGATAATGGATAATAATGTATTTCCCGCACTTTGAATGCTCATAATATGTTCACGCACAGTATCACTTAAATTATCTTCCTGAAGAACAATTTCACTCATGCCTATAACCGCATTCATCGGAGTCCTAATTTCATGGGACATATTTGCAAGAAACTGCGTTTTTGCCTTATTTGCCTGAATAGCTTCACGCTGCTTCTTTTCCTGATCGTTCATCTGTTTTACTGACTTATAGCCCATAATTGCCAGGAATGCAATCAGACCTATACTCATATATTTTCCAATGATACCGTTTCGGTTGTGAACATAATAAACAGCCTCTGCCAAATATGCCAAAACTATTGCCGTCAGTCCAATGAGTAATTCCGTCATTTCCTCTTTATAACCGTTTCTTACATCCTGTATGACGGCTTTAAATCCCAACACAATTGTTATAATATAAATTGCAATGCTGATATGTTGTTCTTCCATCAAGTCCACTATATTACAAACCTGCAAAATCACTCTTATTGCAAAGTAAAGCATATACGCAGTAACTATACCATAATGTAATTTTTTATGTCTGCCCTTTTGCATTTCATTAAAATACATAATAAGAGGTATCGGAATAACTAACAACAGTAAGTAGGCTACAATATCGGCACTAACCATATCCCTAAAATAAAACTGTCGCACCGGTGACTGAGCCAGAATCCATCCGGAGGACATAGCCGCATATCCCCCAAGATATCCCAATCCGGTTGCCTTTCGCATTCCTACCCGGAAGCCAAATCCCAGTACAACAAACAAAATACCTACCAACAATACAATAAATGCAATTATAGTATGGGCGCCACCCTCACACATAATTCTATTAAGTACTTCTATTTGAGATCCAATTCCTATCCCATTTAAAAGTCCTCTATAATCATCGTAACTGCTTGTGTACGTGATTTTAATTTCTTTGCCTCTATCATCACTGGAAACAGGAATAATTACATAAACACTGGCAGAGGTTTTTCCAAAACTTCTCTCTGCGGAATCGCTGTATCTTTCTCTGATTTTCCCATCTATCCACACACAAAAATCCTGTCTGGAACCTCTCATTAACAAATAATCTTTATCTTTAATTCCCTCTGGCAATTTTCGAAAAATAACCACTTCCGACACATTTGAGGCATCATAATTTATTGGAAGATTAATTTCTTTCGTGCTTCCATCTGACTCAATTATCTTCCATGACTGATTCATCGTATGAAAATCTCTTGACCAAAAAGAATGGGTTCCTTCAGAACATATCTGAGAAAAAAACAACACGCCTGTCATTCCCAGTGTAAGCACCCACAATACTCTGGTTAATACCTTTTTCCACTTCTCATACATATTCTACTCCATATTTCTTTTGTTAACCCATGGGTTTATATCCTATTTTACCTTTTTTAATACCATTGCAGATACCGGCGCTACTACAACCTGCTTTTCTACTTTTTCTAACAGTTCTACTCCTGCCTGTGTCTTATTTACATAAACGCCGAAAGTTCCCTCCGGAAGTTCTAACGTAACTTCTTTTTCTCCTGCATTATAAGCAATAAATAATTCTTCCTCCGTTGTTTTCAATCTATAGGAAACTACCCCCGGAAGAATTGGAAGAAACTCAATACTCTGTTCAACTTCTTCTTTTGTGCTTAAACGTAACGCTTTTGTCGCTTTTCTGAAAGCAATTAATCCCTGATAATATTTAAAGATATCCAAATTTTCTTTTTTGGTGTTCCACTTAATGCTGTTTATCTCGTCACTGCTCTTAAAGCTGTTTTCTTCATATCCATATTCTTTAGTTTTATCCGGTTTACTTCTTAAAATTTCTTCTCCCGCATGGATAAATGGAATTCCCTGAGATGTAAACACAATAGCAATCGCCAGCTTGTTCATATCTTTCAACTGTTTCGGTGATTTGTCTGGGTTAGATACCGCTAACTTATCCCATAATGTATAATTGTCATGACATGAATTATAATTCACACACTGTGCCGGCTCTAATGCCCAAGGTTCTGGTATTTCCTGCTTATAGGTAACATCTTTTCTATACAGTTGACTGTGTCCCACGGCACCGGTAACACCAAACTGAATTAATTCTTCTAAATCCGGTTCGCCACTGACAAAACCTTTTTCCAACTCTTCAAATACACTTCCCTTTATGGCATCTCTGATGTCATCACTGAATGTGGCAATTCCAGGCATTCTGTAAGTGTATTTTTTTAATGCACGCTCCTTTTCCGGCAGTACGGATTCTTCTGCTGCCCATCCCTCACCATGAATAATAATATTTTCATCCACTTCGTTTAAAGCTTTTCTGATTTCATTCATAGTTGTTATGTCATGAATTGCCATCAAATCAAAGCGGAAACCATCTATATGATATTCTTCAACCCAATATTTTAAGGAATCTATCATAAATTTGCGCACCATTAAATGATTGGAAGCTGTTTCATTTCCGCAAGCAGATGCATCGCTAAATTTATCGCCGTCTTTACGGAAAAAATAATCCGGTACAATTTTCTGATAACAAAATTCTTCTGCATTAAACACATGGTTATAAACCACGTCCATTACCACACAGATACCCTGCTTATGAAGTGCCTGTACCATTTCTTTAAACTCTTTGATTCGCACTTCGCCGTGGAACGGATCTGAAGAATAAGAGCCTTCCGGTACATTATAATTTAGAGGATCATAGCCCCAGTTATACTGTGGCACATCTAATTTTGTTTCATCTACAGAGCCGTAATCAAAAGATGGAAGCAACTGTACGTGGGTTACCCCCAGTTCTTTGATATGTTCCACTCCTGTCTTCAAATTATCATCATTTACAGTACTTTCTTCTGTAAATGCCTTGTATTTTCCTTTATATTTCATTCCCGAAGATTCATCAATAGAAAAATCCCTAATATGAAGCTCATAAATCACTGCATCCGTAGTATTGATTTTTTTAGGTCTTTTTTCTTCCAAAAAGCCCTCCGGATTTGTTGTGCTTAAATCTACTACCATGCCTCTTACTCCGTTTGCACCTACTGCTTTGGCATATGGATCCACTGCTTCTTTTGCCTTTCCATCTACCTTTGCCGTGTAAGTATAATACTTCTTATGCAAATCCCCGGAAACAGTAACCTTATAAGTCCCATTTTCCGCCGGTTCCATAGCTATGGTTTCATATGATTCTCCCTGCAATCCATCTTCGTACAAATTTAATGTTACGCTTTCTGCTGTTGGCGCATATACACGAAAAGATGTGCTTTCTTTGGAATAGGTACTTCCTAAATCATTTCCGGTATAAGTATATTTTTCTTCAAACTCTTTTGTCAAATAAATTGTATTTTCCTGCATATTGGCTCCTTCTATTTTATATATTCCAGTAATTCCTTCTGGGCTGTTTTATACATATTTTTTACAATAGGAACTACTTGTCCATTCATTAATTTAAAATCGTATTTTTCAATTTCCTGAACGTATTTCAGGTTTACAATATAATCTTTATGGCATCGAAAAAACTGTCTTCCCTCAATCAACGGAAATAAATCTTCCACAGAATCTAAGGTACAGATACAATAGTTTTCCCCTTGCACCTTAATGCCATTATATATATGTTCAACAAAGTATATGTCTTCCGGACGTACCTCCAGTTCCACGTCATTTTCTATAACAGTAATGGAATCTCTGGAAAAATACTCAATAATACATTTACGGAAAACTTCCTTTACTTCAATTTCATCTACCGGCTTTACCAATATATTTGCTTCAGGAATTTCTTCACTCTTTTTCAGTTCTTCATTCCCTCCTACAAATATAATATCTGCATTGTTTCCAGTACTTTTCAATTTTCTTGCAAAATTGACTCTGTTCATATCTTCCGGTAAATGGTCCAACACAAACAAATGATAATTGTTGCTTATATTTTTCTCTAATTCTTTTGTACCTTCATAAATATCAATCTGATAATCCATTTCTTCGATTTCGAGAAGTTCTTTCAAATAATCCTGAAAAATTCTTACATAAACCTTTTCATCTTCCAAAATTGCTACTTTGTACATGTTTACCATCCCCTAAAATTATACCTTTTACTTTTCTTTTTGGTTTAATATGTTTTTTACCTCTTTATAGGATTTATTCGCCGCTAAAAATATCTTATTTAAATTCCCCATCTGATAAGTTGCCTTGACCAAAGCCTGCTTGAAATTCTTTTTCATCCCCAACACTCCTGATTATATTATCTATATATAATCATTTTATGAATCGGGTTCCCCATTGATGAAAATTTTTCTTCATATTCAGTCATAATATTTCCCACATTCATCGATTCATCCTGATGAAGGTCAAAGGTATGCTGCTGTATTTTCCAGCCTGCCTCCTTCGTTTCTTCCAAGGAAAATTCAAATAAACCACGGTTATCAGTCTTAAATTCCAGTCTACCGTCTGCTCTTAATATTTTATCATATCTTGTCAAGAATTCTCTAGATGTAAGTCTTCTCTTTGCATGACGGTCTTTTGGCCATGGATCTGAGAAATTCAGATAAATTTTATCAATTTCTCCCTGTGCAAAAATATCCTCCACTGTTCTTGCATCGATACATAAAAAATAAAGATTTGTCAGCTCTGTTTCCTGGTGCTTTTGCAATGCACGCAACAGCACGCTGGAATAACGCTCCACACCAATATAATTAATATTCGGATTCTGTCTTGCCATTTCCATGATAAACTGTCCTTTACCCATTCCGATTTCAATCCGGATTGGGTGGTCGTTTTGAAATACTTCATTCCATTTTCCCTTGTGTTCTTCCGGATTCTTGATAACAAACTCATTTGCTTCAATTACCTCTCCGGCACCTTTAATATTTCGAAGACGCATGTATTTACTCCTTTTTGTCTAGTAATTTCCAAATATAATCAGATTTCTTGTTTCTTCCTGTAAGCTTCCTAATGCATTCTGTACTGCACTGTCTTCCAAATTACCTTCAAAATCTACAAAGAAACGATATTCCCAGTTTTTTTCTTTAATTGGTCTGGATTCGATATTGCAAAGATTGATACCATTGTAAATAAAATGAGATAAGGTCTTGTAAAGAGAACCGCTTTCATGTTGAATTTCAAAACAAACGCTTACCTTACCTGCATTCTTTAAAAATTTCTTCTGGTTGCTTACAATAATAAATCTGGTAGAATTTAATTCACTGTCATTAATTCCCTCCTCCAGTATGTTCAGCCCATACAATTCACCTGCATATCTCCCTGCAACGGCAGCCTGGGTTTTATCCCTTTCATCTGCTACTTTTTTCGCTGCAAAGGCATTGTTTTCCATGCTGACCTGTTTCCATTCATGCTGTCTTAAATATCCTGCACTCTGCATTAAAGACTGTGGATGAGAATAGATTGTTTTAATGTCCTCTTTAGACGCTCCCGGCACGGTTAACAGACAATGCTTAATCTCAATAATCTGTTCTCCCACAATATAATTATTAAATTCTACCAGTAAATCATAAATTTCACTGACTCCGCCTGCTGTGGAATTTTCAATCGGCAGCACTGCATAATCTGCTTTTCCCTCTGCAATAGCTTCCATGGCATTGCGGAAGGTTTTTACGTGAAAATTCTTTACATCTGCACCGAAATATTCTTTCATGGCAGCATAGCTGTAGGAGCCCTCAATTCCCTGAAATACAACTGTGGCATTTTCTTTATCCAGTGTATCTACAGGCTCAAAAGATGGTGTTTCCAGAATTCCGTGTTCTGCCAATAGCTTGTATTGAAGCTTTCTGCTGACAGACATAATCTGTCCAAACAATTCTCCTGCTCCAATACGGTTAATTTCGTTTTCTGTCAATTCCTGAACTGCTTTAATCTTTTCTTCTTCTCTCTGACGGTCAAAGACCTTTTTTCCTGTTTCAATTTTATATTCTGCTACATTTTTACAAATCTCCATTCTCTCTTCGAAAAGACGTACCATCTCTTTGTCAATCCGATCAATTTCTTTTCTCAATTCTTGTAAGTGTGCCATAAATATCTCCTTATTTGTACAATATCCTATATAATAATAAAATACAGCACTTCCCTATTATAATCAAGTAAAAAACATTTTTTCTGTGTCTTGCAATCTATTTATAGAACCATTATAATAGAGAATAAATAGCTATTTTATGGGGAGGAAATGGATTATGAAGAAAAACGGAAGCAAAAAAGGATTTATAGCAATTATTACAATTATTATTCTTTTACTTATATGCACAGTTGTGATGCTTATGGAACTTTCAAAGAAAGTACACATGAATGATCTTCCCATCTCAGGAAATACCACAGGAAATTTAAATAATTCCGGACTATTTTGTGAAAGTAACGGAATACTATATTTTGCGAATGCTTATGATCATCATTCCCTGTATTATTACAATCCAGACAATGGAAAATGTAAAAAACTTACAGACGGACCAATTAAAAGCATTAATGCGGACTCTCACTACATTTACTATGTGAGGGAAGCCTCCAAGACAGAAGGAACTTTTGGTTTCTCTTCTTCTACCTTTAAAGGTCTTTACCGCATGGATTTAAATGGAAAACATAAAACCTGCCTTTACAACGGCAGCGTGGAAAATGTACAGTTAATCAACAACAAACTGTTTTTCCAGAATTATTCTAACGATTACGGTTTCTATTTATATGCTATTGGCATTGATGGAAAGAACGAAACCGAACTACTTCAGGAAGCAGTGAATCCAACCGGATATTTTGACAATATGCTTTACTTTTGCAATGTCAATGAAAATCATAACGTTATGAAAATGAATCCGGAAAGCTACGAAAAAGAGCTGGTCTTTGAAGGAAACTGTTACTTCCCAACCATTCAGGACAATTATCTGTATTTTATGGATATGGAAAATAATTATTCCCTTGCCAGAGTAGACTTAACTACCAATGAAAAAACCACGTTAACTACAGAACGTCTTGATACATACAACTTATATGGAGATACCATTTTCTATCAAGTAAGCGATGCAGACAACCCTTGTCTGAAACGAATGAAAACAGATGGAAGCAATGTAGAATTAATTCAAAGTGGTGTCTTCAATAACATTAATATTACAGAAAATTATACTTATTTTACAGCATATAATTCCGATGTCCCAATTTACCGCACTCCGACCACCGGAGTGGTAGATGTTACTACATTTACAGAAGCATTGGATGCTGTACAGTAGGTCTTTAGGAGAGTAAAATGAGATTTAAAAAATTAATTGGGATTATTACAGCTGTTACTATGTGTTTTTCTTCAACAGTAACAGCTGCTGCTACTGAAACCACTTATACGGAAGAAGCTTTGGTACGTGCCACTCTTCCTATCGAAAGTAATGACATTGAAAACTGGCCGGACGGACCCATATGTTATGCCGAATCAGCTATTTTGATGGAAGCTTCTACCGGAACCATTCTTTATGAGAAAAACGCTCATCAAAAACAATATCCGGCAAGTATTACCAAGCTTATGACCGGACTTTTGGCGGCTGAAAATTCTTCTCTGGATGAAACAGTAACTTTTTCCCACAATTCCGTTTTCGGTATTCCGGCAGGCAGCAGTATTGTTGGCGGGATTGATGAGGGGGATCAGTATTCCATGGAATTTTGTCTTTATGGTCTGATGCTTTTATCTGGAAACGAAACTGCCATAGCCATTGCAGAACATGTGGCAGGCAGCACCGATGCTTTTGCTGATATGATGAATCAGAAGGCTGCTGAATTAGGATGTCAAAACACACGTTTTTTAAACCCTCATGGACTCCATGATACCAACCACTATACTTGTGCCTATGATATGGCTTTGATTGGACAGGCTGTTTTACAAAATCCAAACATTAAAAAATTTGCATGTACTGTCACTTATAAGTTTCCGCCTACATCCAAAGGTGAAACTCGTTACGATACACGAAATCATCACAAAATGATGGAAGGCGGTGTCTATGAATATGACGGTTGTATCGGTGGTAAAACCGGTTATACTTCAGACGCCGGTCAGACTTTAGTAACTTTTGCAGAACGGGATGGCATGACTTTAATCTGTGTGGTCATGAGAGAAGACAAGCCTTGTCACTGGACAGATACGGCTACTTTGTTAGACTATGGTTTTCAGAATTTCCAAAAATTAAATATCTCTGAGAACGAAAAGAATTTCTCCATTGATAATGCTAATTTCTTCCAGACAGAAAGCAGTATTTTTGGAAATACAAAACCTTTGATTGAAATAAACAAATCCGGAAGTATTATTCTTCCTAAAAACGCTTCCTTTGAAGAAGCTACGCCAACTTTAAATTTTGATAAAGCAGATGAATCTGCCAATATTGTGGCAACTCTGGATTATTCTTTTAATAATCATTATGTAGGATATACCTCCATTGATTTATTAAAGACCGATGGCGAATCCTTTCAGTTTTCTACCAATTCTTCTGCTATGAAAGATGGCGAATCCGTTGCTATCGATACGGAAAATGACACAGTAACCATTGAAAAAGAAAAGAAATTCAACAGTAAACTATTTCTTTTCCTGTTAATTGGCATTATTATTCTTGCTTTATTAGTGATTATTAGTGTAATTGTTTTAAAGAAATTTAATTTCCTTTCAAATTTTAACAGTGATTACGTTGGAAAAAAAATAAAGCCCGAAAAGAAACGTTCCCACTCAGGCCGGAGAAAATATCCATCTAAATATAAAAATTTAAAATTTTAATCGTTTAAAAAACGCCGTAGCTTTTCGCTACGGCGTTTGATTTTTTCTTTTCTCTCTTCTCTTTTTTCTTACTTCTTCCTGCTTTTGCTTTATCTCTAAAGCTTCTTCTTTCGATACCAGCTTCAGGGTTTTTATCACATAAAAGGTTCCTTCGCTGACCTTTTTCATACGAATTTTCCCTTTGAGAAATCCATGATTTTCACAATAGGCCTGACAAAAATACATTCTTCCATTCCCTGAAAACCATCGAATTTTCTTTCTGGCCGGTTTTCCACACAAATAACATCTGGTGCTGGCAACTTCACGGTCTGCCATTGCTTCCTCTTTGCTGGAAAATTCTTTAGAAATATATTTGGAATATTTTTCAAATATGGCATATACTTCACTTTTCCTATTTTTTGGACGTTGAAATGTATCAATAGAATAATATCGTTCCATATCTGAATAACTCATTTTTTGCATTACCTGCATGGTATACATGGCATCTTCTCCCGCCCTGTGAAATGTGGCTGTTTTTAATATATTAAGATAATCCACGGCATACTCTAAAGAACGTCTGGCTTTCACATCTTCTTCAAAAACAAGAGAAAAAACTTTTTGAACATCGTAAAACTTAAATGGGCCCTGTGCCAAAGGTTCTAACCCATGAAATTTCATGTTTCGCTGTAATTCTATTAAATCTGTTGAACCCCAAGTGCAAAAGATATACTCTTCCCCACACCATTCTAAAAAATCCTTCATTACCTTGACAAAGCTTTCACCATTTTTCAAATCCTTCATGGTTAGACTAAGCATATTCTGGGTATAGGAATGAAATTCTTTATATACCACAGGTTTAATCAAGCGGGTAAATTTTCCCACACACTGCTTTTTGCTATCCAGTTTCATTGCACCTATTTCTATAATCTCAAATGGAAGTTCTTTATTTTCCATTTCCTTTCCGTAAGGACATTGATTCCATTCTAAATCCAATACGATATAGTTCATACGACCACCTTATTATCTCTTTCTTGTTAATAACACACCGCACACAATAAGCAAAAGAATCACACCGGCTCCTACAAGAGGAATGTATGTTTCCAGCCATATCTTTTGACCGGATATACTTTTTTCTTCCACCTGTTCCAGGGAATCTGCCTGTGTAACTTCCGGGGTCTGCTCTGGTTCTTTCATATTCTCACACCGTTCCCCATATACCAGATATCTATGGGTATTCCGGGTATATGGATGGCAGGTTAACAATGTGATTTTATCTTTCCCTTCTTCAATAAGAATCTCGTTAATTTCATCAGGAAGCACAACTTTTGTTTCCGTCACCTGATAACTTAAAACTTCAAAAGGAGTTGTAACTTCTATTTTATCTCCGGGTGTCAGCACTTCTATTTCACGAAACATAGGCGTCCCCTGATATCCTCTGTGAGCAGCCACTACCACATTGGTATTTTCACCACCCAGAGGCATGGACGTTTCGCCCATAATCACGGCTCCTTTTTTCATGTTTTCACTGTCTGCACCCAGATAAAGAGGCAATTCCACTTCCATGACAGGAATACGGATAATTCCAATAACATTCTTTTCAAATCCATATTCTGTTAAATCAAAAGAAGGCGTTTCATAATCAAAAGGATCTTTTAAGTTTTCCTGTCCTTCTTTGTAAATTCTTTCGTTATATTCCTGCATATCCAGGTAAAGCTGCTCTAAATTAAGTTGAGGATTTCCCTCCACATCACCATCTGCTGCCTGGGAATTTTTCTCTTCTTTCGCCATCACCACTTCTTCAAATTCTTCCATGGCCTTTTGCTGGCGTTCTGCGGCATACCATTCTGTCATCTTAGGATAAAGAAATACACCCAATCCACATAGAAAAATTAACACCATGGCTGCCTGAAGCACTTTTTGTTTCATGGTTTCCTCCTAAAAAACTTTCCAGTAATAAAACAGCAGCTTCTTCCTTTTTTCCAAGCCGGCTGCTGCCTGCTTTACAAGTCTTTCGTACATGGCAGTAGAAAATTCTGTATCTTTTCTTGTCACAGTTTTCTGTCCGTAATGTACCTGTAATACCAGTGCCATATAGCGCTGTAAATCTTTCTTTTCTATCTGGGGATACAATCTTTCAACTTCTTCTACAAACTCTTGTGTCGTAGTATCAATTTCTTCCGGAAATCCTGTAAATTGCAGCACCTGATAGAAGCTGTAGAACACCTCTTTTATCTGTTCTTCTTTAAGAATTCCAGGAAGCATTCCTCTTCTCTTTTTCCACAAATAGCGGTATCTTACGGTTATTACCAATAAAACTATACCAAATACCAGTAAAATCATCAATACTTTTCCGAAAATGCCTGCTTTTCCTTGTGAATGCTCATGGGCTTTTTTCTCTGCATCTTCTTTTTTCTGCTCTTCTTTTACCTTTTCCTGTTCTTTTAAATCATCCTCAGACACTTCCATATCAACCACCGTTCCTACAAAGCCCGGTGTGGTTTCCACAGGTGTCCATCCCATTTCAGGTACATAAATTTCTACCCATGCATGGGCATTGTCATTTTGGAGAACAGCCGTATAAGTTCCATCCCCATTTCCTATAAATAAGCTGGAAGGAGCTGCATACCCTACTACATATCTGGCAGGAATGCCACACATCCGGTACATCAAGACAGCAGTAGATGCAAAAGCGGTGGAATCTCCTCGTTTCTTTTCATGAAAGAAATAATCCACAAAGTCCTGGCCCTTTGGCAGTTTCCACACCTCTGTGGTAAAAGTACAATTGCTCCATAAAGTATTTATAATAAACTTCTTTACATCTGCATACTTTTCCTGTTCTAATACCTCTAACTGTTCTTCCGTCAGTTCTTCGGTAATTTTGCTGTCCCATTCTTCTCTTTTTCCCTTACAAAGCTCTGTAAGGCTTTCTAAGCCACTTTCATCCACCTGGGTGTCAGCAACACCTACATAGCTTTTATAAACCTCCTCAAGGTCATTTAAACGGCTTTGAGAGGCATCTTGTGCTTTCCAACGGGTAATTATGCTCTGATACTCTTTTATCGGAAACCAAGAATAAATATCTTCACCGGCTATCTGACCTGCCACAGCTCCGTCTCCATTTTTCATCACATAGCGATCACTTAAAAAAGTCTGATATGGCACATAAGTGTAATCCACATTGGCATCCAGACGTTTTACGGTCATTTCAATAGGATTATTTAATCTGCTTCCATCGTCTTCACCCAGCATTTTCTGGGCATACAGCATACGAAGAAACGGAAGATTCTGGATGTAAATTAAAGGATTTTCTTCCATCTCCCAGTTTTTTACCACATTTTCAAACTCTCCGTCTTCTCGTTCTTTCCACTGGCTTCCCGTATACTCTGTACCAATAAAACCTTTTAAATACACCGTTTCCTGCGGCTTTCTGGAGCAGGTAAGCTGCAAGGCTTCCGTGTTATCATAAGAGAAACCAGACACTTCACCCAACTTTCCCTGAGATACACCGCCTCCTACACCTTCCATGGAAAAACTTAATTTTCCGCCTGAAATTTTGGGAAGAATTTCATACAACATCTGTAAACCGCTTACCTTTACCGGAGATACTGCCTGTGCCACTTTTTCCATTGGCAAAGTAAGAACCGGTCTTAATCCATAAAAAGAAGCAGCCATTAACACAGTTCCCACAACAGCAGTACACAATGCCAGACGAAATTGAATTCTTCTGCTGACTCTTCTGTTTTTATTAAATTCTTCTTTATTTTCCACCCACCAGAATTTCTTCCGCATGGTTACTCCTGCAAAGGAGGTAATACTTAAGAATACCAGTAATAATACTGCCATGGAACTTTTGGAAGGCTTTCCTCCTCCAAGAACTGAAAGTATAAGCACAGGAAATGCCACAAAAATAAAATGGAAATTTTCCTGCTTTTCTATCATTCCTTTTGCCAGAAAAATACCAATCCAGATAAATACTATACAGATAAAATAGGTACCGGTAATTTGCGATTCCGGAAACAGCTCAAGACTGCCGTTGTAGGCTTTATTTAAGCTGCCAATAATATCATTCATAAAACAATAAAAGCTTCCTAGAAAGCTATCTTTTGTAATAAAAATCAATAAAATATTTCCGCATATTGCACCGGGAAGTACATAGCGAAACGCCGGATTTGTTTTATCTTTTTCATAGTACCAGGTAAGAAGTATACTATAGACTCCCAGCAAGATATAAAGTACAAAAGAATTGCAGGAAACAGAAAAAGCGGAAACCATCATTCCCGCCAAAGAAGCCATTGCCAAAAACAGCACTGCTGCTCTTACTGCAAACACTGCTTTTTCATTAAGTTCTGACTGTTTTCTTTGCACCAGCCGGCGTCGAACCACCTGTATTGCACCTTTTTCTTTTAGATTTCCAGTTTCCATTCTATCAATTCCTCTTCTAAATCCTTCTGACTGAACTTCTTTTCACAAACGCCATCTTTATATAAAACGCCTTGTACATTAAGAAGAAAATACGTGTCTGCCTTCTGCATTCCGGACTGATGCTCATACATACTAAGTACATCAGCGTATTTCTGATTTCTTCTGCTGTCACACACCTGCTCCAGCATGTAATAAACGTCTTGCTCTTCTTCAATTTTAATCTGGCTTAACTGTCCTTCTGCTTCCTGATACCACAAAATCATGTGATTTAAACTCTGTTCCGCCATAGACCAGGACAAGGATGCCAGAATTTCTAAAAAGCAGTCAAATTGAGCCTGTGTCACCTGTTCTTTTTCTGCGTAAAAATCTAAAAAAACCAAAATGGTCTGCTCTATCGGCAGACTATATTCTTTTACCAGATATTCTTCTGCCTTAGCTGTTAATTTCCAATGAACCCTTTGGAACGTATCTCCTTCTCTATATTCATGCACATCAAACACTTCCGCAGTATCCTCACCGCTTCTTGCATGGGAAAAATCTTCTCCCTCCTGCTTATCCTGCACCCAGGTTATAGCATTTAATGAGATTTTGTGAATCTTCGGAAGCACAATAATTTCCTTGGATATTTCCTGTACCGGTGTTTTTTTTGAAAAAAGGCGCAGATAATCCTGCACCCTTATTTCTTCCAGAGTAATACGCATTTTCCCACAATATTTTGATTTCAGGGAAAGTAGCAGGGACGCTTCGCCCTTTGCATCTGTCATTACTCTTTCTTCTAAATAGATTTTTTCTCCGGTAAACTCATTTTCACAGCTTAATCTTACCCATATGACTGGCATGGGAAATACAGATGTATTCTGTAAAAGAACTTCCACAACAAATTCCTGATTTTTTTCAATATGTGCTGTAGGAATTCTTAGTTCTGCCTTCACATGCTTTTTCAATGCTTCTGTTAACAGCCAGAGCACCGGCAACAAAATAATTTCATACGCCAGTAAAAATATGATGATTTCTGAAGCAGACAATATACAGCCCAGGAGGGTTGCCACTACAATCATGACATATAATATTTTATTTTTCATAAAATCCATCCTTTACTTATGCCTGTTGAGGTACCGGTTTTTTTACCTTTTTTAAAATATCTTCAATTACATCTTTGCCGGTAAGATGATTTAATTTTCCTTTGGAATTCAAACGAATTCTGTGCACTGCCACATCCGGAAAAATTTCTTCCACATCGTTTGGAAGTACAAACTCCCGTCCCTTGACATATGCTGCCGCCTTTGCCATTTTTGACAATGCCAGAGAACCACGGGGACTGATACCCAGCTCAATCATTTCATGGTGTCTGGTGGCATCTGCCAGATCAATAATATATTCATACACGGTTTTATGAATATAGACCTGCTCTACTTCCCTTTGCATTGCCAATAATTCTTCTTTGCGAATAACAGGCAATAAACTGTCGATAGGATTTTGCTTATCTCTGTCCATTAAAATCTGCAGCTCATCCTGCTTATCCGGATAACCGATAAAAATACAAATCATAAAGCGGTCCAACTGGGATTCCGGAAGCATCTGGGTTCCTACGGAACCAATTGGGTTTTCTGTGGCAATTACATGAAAAGGCTTTGGCACTTCTCTGGTAACACCATCTACCGTAACGGTACCTTCTTCCATTACCTCTAGCAATGCAGACTGAGTTTTTGGAGAGGTTCGGTTAATTTCATCTCCCAAAAACAGATTACAGATAACTGCTCCCGGCTGATATTCAAATTTGCCCAACTCCTTGCGGTACATGGAAAAGCCAATAATATCTGTTGGAAGAACATCCGGTGTAAACTGTACACGGTTCTGCTCTAAATCCATTGCTTTTGCAAAAGCAAGTGCCATACTGGTCTTTCCCACGCCCGGAATATCTTCTATCAGAATATGTCCCTCTGCAAGTATGGCTTCCATTATTTTCTCAATACAATGGGTCTTTCCAACAATAACTTTTTCTACTTCTTCCATTACCCTTCGGGCCTTTTCTACATATTCCATGCATTACTCCTCTCTTGTCTGCTTTCTTCGTTTCATAATCACAAGGAATATGACTGTTTCCACAGCAAAGACAATCACAAATGCCAGCAAAACCCATGCCCATACATCTACAATACGTTTTGTAAAAGAACCGGACTGCATCTGACTTTGTGTTTTGTTTTCCTGCTCTTCCTTATATTCCGTTCTTATACCGCGAACCAGAAGACGATGGGTATTAATGGCATATGGAGTACAGGTTACCAGTGTACAGTAATCCATTCCTTCCTCAATATCCAAATCTCCTGCTTCGTTTGGTTCTACCACTTTAATCTGGTCTACCTTATAGGCGAGAACTTCATCCAGCACATGAAGATAAAATTCATCTCCCTGTTCTAGCTTGTCCAGATCGGTAAATAATAAGGCGCTAGGAAGCCCTCTGTGCCCCGTAAGGACACAATGAGTGCTTTCCCCGCCTAATGGATAGGAAGACTGTTCTAAGTGGCCTACGCCCCTTTTAAGCACTTCCTCGTCGATTCCACTGTAGATAGGCAGATTTACATCTATTTTAGGTATCACAATATACCCAAGGGATACCCCTGCATCTACCATATCCAGATACTTTACCGATTTACTTTCCGTTTCCTCTTCTTCCACAGAGATAATGTCGCTCAACTGCTCATTATACTGTCTTGCAGTTTCTTTTGCCACATCAATTTCTTGTCCATCCATTTGACGCACTTCTTCTTCATAACTGCGAACCACCTCTGATGCGTGGCGGTTCGCTATCATATTGCTGACAAAAGGATACAGAAGAATTAACACTCCTGAAATAAATAATATACCACTAAACCAAATTCTTGGTCCTTTTATTTTTTTAAGCATGGTTTCTCTTTCTTGCTCCAAAGAAAACAATCACTGCTGCTGCCATTAAAACAATTCCCACAAGAGTAAATACAAGAGTACCTGCTCCACCGGTAGTCGGAAGTACAAATCCTTTTTTATTTACAACATTTACTGTAGTTGTAGTAGCAGTTGTCGCAGATGTTTTTGCGGAATCTGTATAATAAGTTGTTTTATCCGTACCACTTTCTGTTACTATTGGTGTTCCGATTACATTTCCATTCTTATCATACTTTGTTTCTGTAGTTGTTGTTTTAAAAGTCTGGTCATAATAAAGCTGAATTTTTGCTGGAACAGGCTCTTTTAATAAATTATATCCTGCTGCTGTGGCTGTTTCCACAAAATAATATGTTTCGTTAGAAAATGCTTTATCGTTAGCACCTGACTGTGTTGTATTGATGCTAATTTTTCCATTGGCATCTGTTGTATAAGTACCAACTTTTTTCACATCCACACTAGTTCCATTTACCTTTAATGTATTTTCTTTTGTTTCTCCTGCCACTAAAGGTCTGTATAAGTCAAACGTAGCTTTGATACTGCCACTTGGTGTTGCACCATTAAATGTTTTTACTAACTCTAATCCAAAAGTATAAACTACAACTTTATCTGTAATAGTTATTGTTTCTTCGTATGGCTTACTGTCATCTTCCGGTGTGTTTGGATTCTGAGCATCATCCCCCGGCTTTGGATAAATTTTGTTGGTATATTCTAATCCAACCGTATTCGGGTTACCATTTCCTGCTGTGATGGAAGCTGCATTTAATGTTGCTGTAAAAGTAACTTCTACGCTGGAAACACCTTTATTGTATAACTTTTCAACATCTCCGCTTAAGTCTAATGTCCACTGATTTTTTGCTGCATTATATACCGGTTTTGTTGTAATTCCTGTATCTGTTACTTTTGAAGTTCCCACATAATATGATACTACAAAGCTTGCCTGGTCTGTGCTATCCATAGTAAGACCTGCTGACATGGTATCTACTAATACGTAATGCTTTAAGTCATTAATGTTCTCTGGAACTGTAGAGCTTACTTTAAATGGAACTCTGTCACCAACGCTGTAATCTGCTGCATCCTGCCAGTCACTTTCTTTATCCGTGCTTCCGTTCTTTATAAGAACTTTCTTTTCTACTTCCGGTTTAAAGTTAACAACAGACACAGTTGCTGTTTTCTTCCCATCCACTGTAACCACACCGTCTGCCGCTACGGTAAATCCATAAGTTGCTGTACCGTCCATAATATATTCGTTACCTGGTGCACCTGTTTCGATAAAACGATATTCTCCTTCAGCCAATCCACTTATTTTTACAGATGTACTGCTCATGGTAATTACACCATTTGTCCCAATATCTTCTCCGTCGTCATTTTTTGTCTGGGTTGTCCATACACCATTTTCTTTTTTCTGTAGTACAAATTTTGCCCCGGTAACACCTACTGCATTACCATTTCCTGTTTTTCCATATTTTCTTAAAGTAATGGTACTTGTTGCCGTTGTATTTTTAGGAAATGCATATACATCATAAATCCAATCGGTTCCCTCTGCGTTTGTCATAGGAAGGGATACTAAGAATGGGTCTACCATACTTGCCACTGTATCAGGTGCATCTGTTTCAACTACAAGGTATAAGCCCTGTCCGCCTAAATCATCGTTAGTGAATTTTGCAACACCATCTTTTCCATTTACGGTAGCTGTTGTCTTTGTTGCTACCGGTTGTATTTTACTTAACACAGAATCTGAAAACTGAGTCGCAATATCAGCAGCTGACATACCACCGTTAATGTTGGCTCCCACATCACTTCTGAGTGCTGCTACTGTAGTATATACTAAACCGTTTTCGTTTTGCGCAATATCAGCTACTTTATATACGGAAAAAGTAGCGCCATTTAATAATACAGCTTCTGCCGGAACCTTGCTTTCATCTCCGATAACACCGGTTCCTTCCACGCCCTCATCTCCATCATAACGATATTTATAAATAGTAAGAGATACTTGCTTATCTGTATTAATCGTTGGTTCTGCTGCAAAGGCAGTCAGAGTGGATAAAGCCATAGTCATAGCCAGTATCCACGCAAAAACCTTTTTAAGTTTATTCATAACTCTTCCTCACTTTCTCAATTTTAGACATAATTAAAACAATAATGTTTATATTTTTCTTTTTGTACAGATAGACTGCTGCTGCAACTCCAATGCATATAATTCCCAAAAGGAAGAATACAGTTCTTCCATAGCCTCCGGTAAACGGTAAGCTGAATTTCTGGCGGTTAGCAATAGTTACAGATATTATGTCTGCTTCTACAGAACAGTTTTTATCATCAATAGTACTTTGTCCACTTCTGTTAATTACAATCCTAATAGATTTTTTCAGCAGGCTGTAGCCTTCTTTTGCCTTAGTCTCTGTCAGGCGATATGTACCATCTTTTAAGTCTGAAAATACTGCTGTACCATCAATCTCTGTTTTTGCTGTTACTTTTGTAAATGTATTATCTACTGTCCCATCGTCTTTTAATTTTTCTAAAGTAAATTCCACATCGGAAAGCTTAATACTATTATCTGTTGCATCCACCTTAATTACTTTTACATGAGTACTCTGGTAGGTATTTGTAATTGTTCCGGTAATTGTCTTTGTCTGTTCATTAATTTCATAGGAAACCTTATAAGAACCGACAAATCCTCCTTCTTCTATTACGTTTCCATCTGCATCTAGTTCAACTACTCTGTATTCCCATTCTACCGGTGAGTCTACTGTATAATCAACGTACTGGTCTAAACCTTCTAAAGAGTATTCCCACACATCATATCCCGGCTGCATGGTAATTTTATTCTGTCCATTTATAGAAACCACACTGTAACTTCCTGTGCTTCCTTTTGCTCTTCTCTGAATCTGAACATCAATGGAATCCGGAATATTTTCTTTCATATCATTTCCTTGTGAATCCTTCCAAAGTTTCACCAGCTTCATACTAACAACCGGTTTCTGGGTATTCTTAAATGTAAAATCATAGGATTTTGCAGATGCACTTATAGTACCCGTTACTTTTTTTGTCTGTACGTCCATATCAAAATCGTATCCGCTTTTTTCTGTCACACTGTCTAAAACAGAACCATCTTCTGGTACAATTTCCTCAATTTCATAATCTGTATTGATTGGAATACCACTGATAGTTTCGCTTTCTCCAGCTTTTAATGTAATTTCTTTTGTAATCACATTTTCGCCTTCCAGACCAAGACCTGCCACATTGCTGAAGGTAACTTTAAATTTATATTCACCTGTCAAATTATCTGTGTTGTATGCATTTGCCTTACGGATAGTTAATTCCCCGGTTTTTACTGTATTGGTATATACTATTTTAATTTTCGTTATACCCATATTACTATCCGGATTGGTGTAAGACCGGAATACAATTGTGTTGTCTGATGGTTTCTGTGTCTTGGTATATCCGGCATTTCCATAATCCTTACTTTCTGTATCCTTACCGGACAAATACACTTCTGTTCTTCCATCATCAACAGCCACGGATTTAATATTAGCTAAATTAGTTGTCGTTCCAAGATTTACTGTAGCTCCGTCAGCCATACTTGTTACCGGTGAACCGTTTTCATAAACTGTATAGGAAGAATCAAATACATCGGTATCTATATTTTCTTTTAGAGAAATATAACTTCCCACACGGAACTGATCATTGAACGTTGCCCATTCGCCATTTTTTAAGTTAAATATACCATCTGTTCCAAGACGGCTGTAATATGTGGCACTTCCCTCAGAATTTAAAGTGTATCTTGCTCCTTTTGGAATCTCTAATTTACCCGAAGTTGCTGAACCATAGTCTGGAATTTCATATTGCTTTGTGGTAAATCCAATAATCCCATCTTCATCTGACTGGGCAAAAAATTCAAATCCATCTAAATAGAAATCTCCATCATAATTATAATCAAACTTAATATACTTTAACTTAGAATAATCAAAATTCAAAGAACCTGTTAGCTTCGATAAATCTATGGTAATTGTTGACCATTCTTTCGAACGCATAGCGGTAGTAATATATGTCTTACCATTCAAGTAACCGCCAACGGTATTTCCACTGGCATCCTCCAGTTCCATATACATATGATTTAAAGCCGGTTTATCGTTTTCATCATAGTAATACTGGAACCTTAAATATTTTTTCACTTCTGATACGTCTATGGTTTGTCCACTGGCCGGTGCTATAATACCAAATCTCTTATCTTTATATGCTCCCGCAGTATCAGAATACATTGCTTTATAATGTACTGCCTGACTTTGACCATTAAACTCTGCCACCTGCTCAAAAGTATTTCCCACAGAACCCTTATTTAATGTTCCACTGGCAAAAGTATCGTTAAAGGTAACCGGTTTCTTTTCATCACCATAATCAACTTCCTGCGGTCCATAATGTGTTGCCAGATTCTTAATTTCAAACGGGAAAATAGATGCATTATCAAATACACCTGCAAATAAATCCTGATTTACTCCTGAATCATCTACTTCTTTCTCTACTTCAAATGTATTTTCATCCGGGAAGTTAAAACTTATATACATGTTAGATTCCCAGATACCTCGTTCCATATAGAACATGGTTAACGTATGCTCCTCTGTTTTATCACCATTGAGTGAAAAACTTCCCGTATACTTATTTCTATACCCCCCTGATGTATCTGTATTTTTTACTCTGCTGACATAGTAGGTTAAGTCTTTAAAGTTCAAATATCCTGTTACCACACCATGTCCGCCACCGATATCCAACGCCAGCTTTCCATCGATGAAAATCCAAACATCATCATCACCGGAGAAGTTAAATTCAATTGGAGCTTCATCTCCATCGGTAGTATGTACGGTTCCATCTTCTGTTAAACGGAATTTCATTTCCAGTTTAGAAGCAAAACCGTAATTCAATTTACCTGAATTTCCACTCTGCTCTGTTCCATTAAATGGAAAGAAGTTTCCGCTTGCTGTAATTCCTTCCGTAGTTTTTCCTTTTACTACTTTATTGGTACAATTTAAATAATAATTGTTTGTAGTCGGATCCTGAGTCAGACGCAGGTTGGTAGATGCATCTTTACTGTCAAACACCCAGTAAGCTACCTTGCCGGATACATCCGGTGCACTCTGACTGTTTAATTCCTGTTTTGAAAATGGAAAATCCACATTCTTATAAACTTTTCCCAACACTGTATTTTTCGCATTATTTCCATTTAAAAACTCTTCGTTTAAAAATGGAGCCTGCACAGTTCCCCCTGATGCAGTTTTAAGCATCAGATTTCCATTGGATAAGGTATTACTTACTAACCCTAAGGTTGCATTTTCACCATTGGTTCCCTGCTTATCAAGGTCACCACCATTGCGGTCCCACATGGAGTTGTTTTCATAGAAAAACTTTTTGGTATCACCTGAACCATAAAGATTTAAATCTGCTGTAATCTCGCTAAACGGGGAACCTGTGTAATTTTGGAAGTTACCCCAATATAATGGTGATGCCGCATTATTTGCTTTATAAAATTCACTTAATGCCTGGTCAAACTGACGGAAAGGCTGATATATTCTGTGATTATTGGCATCATATCCATAATTGTCACGGTTCCAACCATTTAATTCATAATCTGTATAAAAATCATAAAATGTAGTAGATAAATATAATTTATTTACATCTTTTACTTCCTTTTCTTTCGGAATATCTACTATTGTGTTTGAAGCAGAACCTTCCTGTTCCGGATTACGGACTGTATACACTTCGCCCCAGTATCCATCTCTCTGCCCACCATCATAAATCACATTATCACTGGAATCTGCATAAAAACACGGATTGCTGAGGTTGGTGGGAATTGTAAGCTGCTTTGTACTTTCACCATGTCCACCATGATTTGTAATATTGCTCATATCAAAAGACGAAAAGGCAATGTTAGTATAGCCTTCCGGCAATTCCACTTTATACACATCAGAATATGTATTTGTTCCATTAGAATATACAGGAACTAACTGCATATCTCCTTCAATATCTGTCTTTCCTGCTCCGGTTGCATAATAACGAATTCTACCTGATTTATTAGGAATTCCATAATCACTGTTACCATTAGCACCGCCATTAGTGCCATCTGCATAACTATATGTCAATTTAGACAATGTAGCATCAAAGTACACTGTCAAAGCATTACTGTATGTCTTATTTACCCCTGCAAACTTATCTATTACTGTCACTTCATTTTTAGTTAAATCACTCCAGAAAAAATGATGTTTTGTACCTTCTTTATTGATAAAAGTAAGTACTGTTTGCTGGGTCGCTGCTGAATTTGCTGAAAATGTATAGCTAAATTCACTTCCTGTTGCCGGCAAATCAATCGCTGTCTGGCTGCCCGCCTGAATTTGACATCCTTCTGTTACCGGGAAATACAATCTGTCAAAATATAATGTTTTTCCTGCTAAAGACTGACTTCCTGTTACTTTTTTACCCCAAAAACTATATTTTGCTTTATTTATTTCGCTTGCCCCATAATATAAGGTATTTCTTGCTGTAACATCATAGCCATCAGCACCTGCATTTGCAAAATTGTAACTTTCTCCCAAAGAAGTATCTGCATCATAAAATTCCACAGTGCTATAAGCCACCTGGTCGTCTGCCGGAACAGTTACCTTATACAATCCTTCTATGCCTGCATCTTCCGTCATATTTGTAATAACTGTACCGTTATTTTCATTGCCAAACTTAGCAAGAACGCTATCTAAATTTCCTGTCATGTCAAAGAAGTACATGGTACTTCCCCCATAAGATTTTGTAGCAAGACTTCCCAAATAGTCCACTGTCTTTTTGCCTTCTGAACTTGCTCCTCCATTTAATTTAAAGCACGGATAAGAATCTGTGCTCACATTCCCTGTAGTAAGTGACACATCCACTGTCTGAACTGCATTATTATTGGTTCCCCAACTGGATTGATTTATAAAAATCACTCCGGTACATTTGCTGGCATCAGCTTCACTGATAGTATATTCCCACAATGTTCCTGATGAATTTTCCATCAATGTATTTTCTTTTGAAGATTTTGACATTGGTTGAATTGTTCCTGATGTACCAATCAGATAAATGTACATATTACAATTCTGAGTCCAGCCATCTGTATTACCGCTCCAATTACCATTGGTTACCGTATCAAAATATATGGTTTTCGAACCACTGGAGGCTAAAATATCATTTTCTTCAATTTCCCCTGTAATGTCCTCTGGAACATCTTTGGTAATTGTATTACCTAAGGAGTCGTTTTTTTCTGCGTATACATTACTGTACTCACTTATAAGACCGCAAAGTATGCTGGCAATAACAACTAATACCAAAATTCTTCTTCCGGCTTCCCACAATTTTCTTAAATTGATTTTTTCCATAAAGTGTCCTCTGCTCTCCTTCTATTATTTTATCTATGTAAATTAGCTATAATAAAAACTATAGCAAAATTATTGCTGTTATATTTATTTTTTTCGAAATTTTTCAATTTCACTTCTATTTATCGGTAAAACTTTAAATATATTTATCACTTATTTCAAAAAAAAGAAGCGAAAATGTAATATTTGCACTTTCGCTTCTTTTAAGTGTTCCCTGCAGGAATCGAACCTGCAACTGACCCTTAGGAGGGGTCTGTTATATCCATTTAACTAAGAGAACTTATTCTTTTATAGAAAGGGCAGTCCCTCTAAGTCCTTTCATGACTTTTTGGACGCCCTCTATTGCTTATAATTAATTTTTCCCTGCAACCAGATAGTTCCTTTGAATCTTCTGCCTGCTTTAGGTTCCCCAAGTAAATCTATCTTATTAATGCATACATCAAACACTAACTCATTGGTATTTACTGTAAGCTTATATACTTCTTCCTGTGTGCTCTTATTTTTTACAAGAGATACATCTTCAATTTCTCCCATGATAGAATATTTATCACATTCTACTCCATACGGCATAAAGTAATTATCTACCAGACTTAAAATATCTTCTTTTAAGATTCTTCTGGAAATCATAGAGTATGTATCCATGTCTTCTAAAGTAAGACTTTCAATAGCATCCTCATCACCTTTTCTTGCCGCCTCAATCAAATGATTTCTGTTTTTAGAAGCTTCTTTTGTTACCTTTATTTGATTTTCTGTTTTATCAATTGGAAATAAAATCTTTCCTGATAAAGACAAGGCTGACAATGTAGTGTCAACACCTACACTTTTTATCGGATGCAGTCTTTTTTCGTTTTTATATTCACATACATTCTGCAAATAAAAAATCAAAGATACTCCCACCTTTACATCCTCACATACACCAGCATAAGATTCCTTATCTGCATGTTGTTCCACTATAATATCTTCTTTGGATGTAACACCTGTTCCATTAAATTGAGGATAACAATATTCCAATTCAAATTCGTCCTCATCATTAACCAGACCACATAACATGAGTCCCATTCCATCTGCATATTCCTTATATATCTGTACTAAAATATCTTCACCGTCATTTTCTGTTATCTCTGTTTTGTCCGGTGACATTACAGTTTCCTTTATATAAGGTTTCAACTCTTTTTTTAGTTTTACATTGCTAAATCCTATTGCTCTCAAATACTTATGCATATGCTCACATCACTTTTATTCTCTGATTCAATGTATTACCGACAATTCAATATTATATAATACAACAGATTAAATGACAAGTAAAGAATTTGATTTTACACTTATTTTATAAAATTTCTTCTATAAAAATCGTATTTTCTTTCATCATGTCTATTGTTTCCTGTGTTTCTATCATCCGTATCACTGGACGCTCTTTCATATATTTATTTTGGCGGACCACTACTGCTTTTTTTCCGGTATTCAAACGAATTTTTGTACCATTTGGATAAAGGAAAATAAATTCCAGAAAGGTTTCGCAAACCTTTCTATTAAATTTGGTTCCACTGTTATAACGAATATACTCAATAGCCTCATGAACTTTTCTTCTTCTGTTCCCTAGCCCGCAAATCATTCTGTCAAAAATGTCACATACTGCTACAATTTGTCTTATTATATCGTTATTTCTGGTACGAAGCGGAAAACCACTTCCATCAATGCATTCATGGTGTGAAAGAATAATTGATTTTGCCGTCTGCGAAATCCATTCCTCATTTTCTACTGCTGAATAACCATAAACCGGATGCTTTTTATATTCTGATACTTCATAAGCACTCATATCATCTAAATCTTTATTTACTATATCCACTTCAATATAGCGCATTCCAATATCATGTAGCAAACTCCCCACCGCAATTTCTTTTGCCTGTTCCTGAGATATTCCCAGTTTTAAGGCTGTAAGTACAGACAACACACAGGTGGAAACCGAATGTTCATAAATATCAGCACTTCTCTCGTGAATTTCAATGACGCAGTTAATTACTTCTTTTTGTTCAATCACTTCATCAAAAATACTCTGTGCCACACTCTGCAGTTCGCCAATATTGCTATTGTTATTATGCACATGACGTTCCAACAGTTCTTTTACTCTATCACTGTATTCCTGACGAACCTGTTCTTCAATGGTCGCCTTTTCTGTTGCTGTATTTTCTTTTACTTCTCTTATATATACTTCTTCAATTCCAAGTTCCAGTAATTTATCAATATATTCCTTTTTCAGTATAGTATCCTCATATATCAGGACAGTTCCCACATCAAGCAAAATAGGTTTTGCAAGACGCTCGCCACCTTCCAGTTTTTCTACCTTTTTTCGCTTCATACGTCCCCCCGCACATTCCTAACATTATTTTACATTAACCGCTTTATTCAACGCTTTTTCTTCTTCTTCCGATAAATTAATCTCTGATTTTCCATCAAAGATTTCTTTTACATAAGTATAACTTCCTTCTCTGTTATGCACCGTATTTAATAGAAAACCATTGTTGTTCTTATCCAACATGGCCAAAGAAAAACTTAACTGACCACCCATTTCATTAAATGCATCGTATTTTACCAACCCAAACTTCTGGTATGTTTTCAAAATATTTGCTTTCAATGCTTCAATGTCTTTCCCCTGTAATTCCTGATTTGTTTTCAAATCATCTACTTGACGAAATCTGCTTATAATTGTATCTTCCAGCGTCTTTCCATCGCTTCCCTCCATAAAGGAATCGTATTTCTTCTTCATTTTGTTGATTTTTACTAAAGAAACAATGTTCATAATAAGCAAAACCAAAACTACAGCTCCACCCACCGCTGCAACTACAACAATATATTCTCCAAGCAAATTCTTAATGTAATCTAAACTCATTTTGTATCGTATCTCCCTTATTGCTCTTTTATTTTTCTAAACAAATCCATAATTCTATCCAATTCATCTACAGAATAATATTCTATTTCTATTTTCCCCTTGGTGTTGCTCTTGCGGTTGATTACTACCTTTGTACCCATAATAGACTTGATCTTTTCCTGTAAATCTTCATAAATAGCACCATCTTCCAACACTACCGGTTCTTTTTTAGGCTTATCCAAATTTTTTACAAGTTTCTCTGTTTCTCTAACGCTTAACTTTTCATCAAATATTTTTGTAGCAATCGAATACTGCAACTCTTCATCTTCAATAGCAAGCAATGTTCTGGCATGACCACTACTAATCATATCGTCAATTAACATCTGCTGTACTTTTTCTGATAATTTCAATAGTCGCATAGAATTCGTTACTGCTGTACGGCTTTTTGAAACTTTTTCTGCCACTTCATCCTGTTTTAAGTTGAATTCTGTTAATAAACGTTTGTAAGCCATTGCTTCTTCAATCGGATTTAAATCCTCTCTCTGAAGATTTTCAATCAGTGCTATTTCTGCTATTTCTTGTTCAGTGTAATCTTTAACAATAACAGGAATTTCCTTTAATCCAGCCATTTTGGCTGCACGCCATCTTCTTTCACCTGCAACTATTTCATAATATCCATTTCGTTCTTTTACAATTAAAGGCTGAATAACTCCATATTGCCTGATAGAATCTGACAATTCAATCAATGCATCTTCATTGAAGTCTTTACGAGGCTGTTCTCTGTTTGGTTCTACCATGTTAATTTTTACAAAAAATTCGTCTTTTACGACTTCTTTCACTACTTCCTTTACCACTTCTTTTACTTTTACATTTTCAACCTTAGTTGAAGCAGTATTTTCTTTTCCACTTGGAATCAAAGAATCCAATCCCTTTCCCAAGCCTTTTCCCAAACCGGCTTTCTTTGCTGCCATCACTTTTTCTCCTTTAATTTTCTATTTCTTCTCCTCTATGAATCACTTCTTCCGCCAGTAACTGATAACTTTCTGCTCCTGCTGATTTTGGATCATATATATTAATAGGAAGACCATGACTCGGAGCTTCTGCCAATCTGACATTTCGAGGAATAATTGTTTTATATATTGTCTGGTTCAGATTGTTTTTCACGTTTTCCACTACCTGAAGAGATAAGTTAGTTCTGGCATCATACATAGTAAATACAACACCTTCCATTTCCAGTGTGGGATTTAATCGTTCTTTCACCAAGTTTACAGTATGCAATAATTGGCTCAATCCCTCCAGCGCATAATACTCACACTGAATCGGAACCAACACCGTATCTGCCGTAGTCATAGCATTTACTGTAAGCATGTTTAAAGATGGTGGACAATCAATAATAACAAAATCATACTCTTCTCTTATCTTTGCCACCGCATTTTTCAATATGTATTCTTTTTCATCTACACCAATCAATTCAATTTCTGCCGCCGCAAGTTCCACATTGGAAGGTAAAATAGAAAGATTATCTAAAACATCTTTTACTATACATTCTTCTATATTATACTCGCCCAACATCAGTTCATAGATTGTTTTTTCCAGTTCATTTTTGTCTAAACCAAATCCGCTTGTGGTATTTCCTTGTGGGTCCACATCCATTACAAGCACTTTCTGTCCCAATTCAGCAAGAGCCGCTGATAAATTAATGGCTGTAGTGGTCTTACCAACGCCGCCTTTTTGATTTGCTACTGCAATAATTCGTCCCATTTTTATCGCCTTTCTCTAAGTAACAACGTACATCTATTTTATTATACAATATATGTTTTTGATTCGCAATGGAGTTTTGCAGAGTTTTAACAACGGACTGTTATAATTCAAAAATGTTTCACGTGAAACATTTTTGTTTCCCATTTTTTATCTTTAAGTTTTGCAAAATGCAAAATATAATTCTATTTTTTAGTTTAATGTTTCACGTGAAACATTTTTTATATAAAAAACTCATATACTTTCCTACGGTTGGACTTTCCACAGTTGTTTCAGTCTTCGCGACATTTCGCTAAACTATAACAACTGTTTTCTAATGTCCAATAGCAGGAAGTATATGAGTACCTTATTTTATTTCGACAACATTATTTCGTATTGCAAACACCGCAGCCTGTGTCCTATCTGCTGCATCTATCTTTTTAAATAAATTAAAAACATGATTTTTCACAGTACGTTCACTGATATCTAATCTGTCTCCAATTTCTTTATTAAATAATCCTTCTGCAATCAATTTTAATATTTGAAGTTCTCTCTTAGTAAGAGAATGTAATTTATCTAAATCACTTTCTTTCTCTACAAGTTTCTGATTCAGTAAAGGCGTTAATTCCGGCTGTATATATTTTTCACCGTTATGTATGCTGAAAATGGCCTTTTTTAATTCTGCCGAACCGGAATCCTTTAACAAATATCCGTCGATTCCAATATCTATTGCTTTAATTAAATACTCTATTTCATTATGAACAGTAAGCATTAAAACTTTTATATTTTTCTGTCCTTTATTTATCTTTTCCAGAACCTGCAAACCATTCATCTTTGGCATATTAATATCAAGTAATACCACATCCGCTTTTACTTTTTTTAGCAGGTTAAGACATTCTATACCATCGGCCGCTTCACCTACCACTTGAATTTCTCCATTAATTTCTAATAATTGTTTTATTCCTTCACGAATCATTGAGTGGTCATCTGCAAGTATAACTTTAACAGGCATATCGCTAATCCTCCTCTACAAATGGTACTTTCACAAGTATACTCGTTCCCTTCCCAATTTCAGAATTTATTTTAATAGTGCCAGAGAGTAAGTATACTCGTTCTTTCATCATAGATAATCCAAATCCGGACTTATCTTCTCTATTAATATTCTTTAATTGGGTTGTATCAAATCCCACACCATTATCATTAATCTCAATAAGCAAAAAGTTTTTTTCTCTTTTTACAATAACCTGAATATTGTCAGCTTCTGCATGCTTTATGGCATTGTTACAAGACTCTTGAATAATACGAAAAACAGTAAGCTTTAAAATTGATTTCAAATTATTTTGTTTAAAAATATTTTCTTCGTCTATAAACACTGTTTTTATACTGTGTTCATTTTTTATTTTTTCCATAAATTGTTTGATTGCAACATCCATTCCAATATCATCAAATGACATGGGCCGCAAATCATAAATCGTAGAACGAATATCTCCTATAATAGTCTTTAAATAATTCATGGTTGACTGTAACTCAAGTTTGCATCTGATTATATCCACGTCCATTAGATTACTACATAGTTCCAGTTTATTAATCAACGCAATCATATTTTGTGTAGACGAATCATGTAACTCCCTGGCAATTCTCTGACGTTCTATTTCCTGAATTTCTAACATCATTAATTTTTCATTGTCGGTTTCAAATTTATCTTTTTTCTCTTCCACCAACTGAATCGTTTTCAACCAGCTTAAAGTATTTCGAAAATCAGCTTCTTTCTTTATCAGCACTTCCAGATTCTCTTTTCCAATACTGATTTCCTCTTCCAACTGCTGCTTTTCTTTGATATAATTCTGCTTTTTTTCTGCATCTAAAGAATAATTTGCTCTAGGAGTAAATATTTCCAATTCACTTACTTCTTCTTTAAAGTATGCAATATGTTTCTTCAGTTCTTCCAAATGTTTCTCTTTAGATTCCAGTGCAAATTCTTCTTTAATTCTATCATCTGCAATTTCTTTATAATAAGCAAAAATTTTTTCTTCTATCTGCTTTTTCTTTTGACCAGATGTCATAATTTTTTCTTCCAACTGCACGTACTCCTATCGTTTCCGATTTAACCCCAATAAATTTATTATAAATTAAACCAAAATCAAATACAACCATTTTCGGGGGATTTTCTTTGGAATTTACTCAAACATGACAAATACAATTTATTACAACTTGTCATCATATGCATTTGTCTTTGTGCTTCTTGACATAAAAACAAAACTTATAATATAATTATTTTACTTTAAAGGACACTGGGGGGGAGAGAAATTTTATGACAGAAATATTATATAGTATTTTAATTTTTTCTTTTTATAGGTTACACAGTAAAACACTAACCTATCGTTTTTCCAAAAAAACAATTTTCCCAGCTTACATAATTGCATTTTTTCTTTTTATAGTAACCGGATATATTAGTAAATGGCTTCCCAATATTCCATTGAAATTTTTTGTACTGATATTACTAATATTCTACTTAATTCTATTACATAAAGACAGTTGGTGGAAACGAATCTTTTTTGTACTTTTTCCAACTTTTATTTACGCACTATGCGAACTGCTAGTCATATTTGTTATGTCCTTTTTTCTGGGTTCTGATAACTCAACCCTTGTTTCCGCTACCACGCAACAGCGTGTCGCAATCTTTTTTGCAGAATCTATGTTTTTGATTTTAATAGAACTTTTCATTCGTTATAAAAGCAATGATGATTCCATTTTTAATAGTTTTCGTACAGAACTTCTGCTAATGCTTTCTATAAATATTGCTTTTATTTTTATCATTAGCGGACTTTTCTACTATAACAACTTTTTTTTAACTACTAAAACCACCTTAAATATTGCACTTTTTTCCATTGTGCTAATTTCCGGCATATCCATTTTCACGCTATATAAGATTGCAAAAAAATCAAAAGAAACGATGGAAACAAATTTGAAATTACAGCAAATTGAAATGGAGCATAAATTGACCGAAGATTTAGCCGATGTTGTGAATAATTTAAGAAGTCTACGACACGATATGAATAATCACATGAGTATTTTACAGGGATTACTTTCTCTGGAAGAATATCAGGAGGCTACCAATTATCTCAACTCCATATCTTCTGAATTGTCTGTAGCAAACCAGTTTATATTCGTAGAAAATAAAGTTTTATCTGTATTGATTAATAGCAAAATTGACAAAGCAAGCACTCTGGGAATTCCTATTGAAACAGAGATACTTGTCAATGATTTTCCATTAAATGAAAAAGACCTTTGTGCTTTGATTGGGAATATTTTAGAAAATGCCATAGAAGCGGCAAAACAAGCAAAAAGCCCAAATATCACTTTTTCTATAAAAAAAGAAAATCACCAGTTATGTATCCTGTGCGAGAATACCTTTCTGGTGACTCCTATTATTCAAAATGGTGAATTTATTACCACAAAAGCTGAGAAACAATATCATGGAATCGGCACCAAAAATATTAAATCTATCGTAAAAAAATATCAGGGACAAACAGACTTCTTTTTTGATGAATTGTTCCGTGTTTCCATTATTATTCCTTATTAAATTTTATGATATTTTATAAAATCTTGTAAATTTTTGTAATCTTTAGATTCAATCGCCAAATCAGAATGTGGCTCTCCTAAAAAGAGTAAACAACACTGATTTGGCGTTTTTGCTACCTTCACAGCCATACCAACTGCTGCCTTTGAAACTGTTTCTGCTACCATTAACCCCATTTCTTTTTTCATTATTATATTCCTCCAATTAAAATTTTTATATGGTGTATTGCTTTTCCATATATATTATACAAAACTCCTTGTTTGGATGAAATAAATTCCCTTTATATCACATTTTTTCTATCTTAAAATGTATCCCCACTATGTATTTCCTTGATTAAACTGCAACATTTCTTAACTATTTGTTTCTTTTCCAAAGTATTTTGCCATTACTTCTTTTCGATAGGTTCTGCCAATAGACATTTCCTCACCATTTTTTAATACTACTACATTCCCCCTAATTTCCCTGATTTCCTTTACACTTGTTACCTCTCCCTGATTGATTCGCAAAAAACCTTCTCCCAACCTTTCGCACAAGGAAGTTAATGTTTCATATACATTATATGTTCTTTGTTTGGTGTATATTATACTTTTAGACTGCTGTCTTTGAATATACATAATATCCCCTATATTTATTTTTTTCTTTAAATTCTCATCTGTAATTACAATTTCTTTATCTTCCTGGCTTCTTTTCACTGCCGATGCCTGAAGCAAAGCTTTTGATAAAATACTTTCCATTTTCTTTATATCAAATGGTTTCACAAGATATCCCATAGCTTCTACTTCAAAAGCTTCTCCTGTAAACTCTCTATGTCCTGTTACAAAAATAACAACCAATTCCGGATATCTTGCTGCCAACTGAGCTGCAATTTCAATTCCAGACTCATCTCCTAAATCAATGTCCAGAAACAAAACATCTAAATGTTTTACAGATAAATATTTTAAAACCTGTTTTCCGCTCTTAAAACCATGACATTCTATATCAAAGTCCTTCTTAGAAGCAATCTCCCTCAAATATAATCCATTCAATTTAATTTGATATTCTTCGTCATCACATAACCCTATTTGATATGCCATTATTTTCTCTCCTTTTCCTCTCATTGGCTTTAGTATAGCTTATTTTCTGCATTCAAGCAAATCTTCTATTACCATCACTTCATCAATAATTCTATCTATATTCTCCTTCTCATTTTCAAATAGTATACACTTACATGAATTTTTCACAAAATACTGCTTTAAAAAATTTAATAATTGTATCTGTTCTTCTGCCGTTTTGTTTTCCAGAATATGATTGCCTAGAAGTAATTCTACTTTTTTTAGCCTTGCAGCAACACACCTAACTAAAATCCGTTCGAAACAAGATAACTCATCAACTTTCTTATCTAACACTTCTTCCATCTGCAATGCTTTGAAAATATCTGAAAATTCTTCTACCAGTTTTTCAGAATATATGTCGGAAACCATTCCATAAAAAATCAGATAATTACGAACCGTCAATTGGGAAGAAATCTCTTTTGGATTAATACAATCCACTTTTTTCTTATACTCTTTAATGCTTTTTGTCGTACTGATATGATTTAATATACATTCTCCTGTGGCAATATTTTTTCCTGACAACAATTGAAGTATTGTTTCCCTTATTTTTTCATCCGAACATATAATTGCCACAATTTTTTCGCCTTCTAGTTCTAGTTTTAATTTATCACCGTTTTCCTTTGTGTCTAATTCCATCCTTAGAATAGTAATGCACCTCCTTTACATTGCTTTCTATCTAAAAATAAAGAAATACTTTGAAACAGCATTGCAAAAGCCTGAATATAAAAATAGCTTCGAAATTCTAAAGCAATACTGTCCCACCAGATGCACTGCACCATACACACAATAACCAAATGTACACTTAAAATAGCAGTTATAACTCTACAGGTTTTTGCATATTTTCTACTTTCCGTTTCTTCTAATTTTTTTTGTTTTCCACCATATACATAATTACTTCCCAACGCTATTCCCGGTACCAGAACTCCTAAAATGTAAATTCCTCCTTTAAATTCTGCCAGATATTCTGCTGCATACACACTGGCAAAAAGCATAGTGCTATAATAAAGAATACATCTAAAGTGATTCTTTGCATGAATTCCACCGGAATATAATCTCATACTTCCATATACCATAAAAAACAAGAAGACTTCTAATTCTTTCGAAGAAATACATGCCAGTATAATAATGAGCAATAGATTCACAATTGTGGAACATACAATTTCTACTCCACAAATACAGGTTTCTTTCATCCGTATATTACTCTCCCAATCACAAGGATAGGAATTTACCAGTTTTTCTGATATTTTTCTATACATCCTTTTCCTCCCTTATATTTTTCTCATATATTTAGGAGTATAGCCTGCTCTGCATCATCTTTCAATTTTTTCCATCTATAATACATATTTTTCGTATTATTTTACATACCAATAGTCGGTAATTTCTTTATGTCCCCTTTAAAAAAATACACTTTAAATGTCAGATACTGCTTCACTGACATTTAAAGTGCATTTTATATGATAGCATAGTAAATGGAAACCACCACAAACACTATGAGCGGAAGCACATATTTTCTTGGGTTCTTCCACAATTCCTGTTTGGTCTGCCAACCTGTAATCCGATACTTCTTCTCAATAAAAACTGCCGATATTGTTTCTAAAATGGCAAGAAACAATGCAAAAAACACATCCGATGCTACAACCTCACTGACCACACTTTTTGCTCCTATAATTACCATATTCACTGCTAGAAAATAGCCGCATAAAAATCTTCCATACTGCCGGTAAATATTATTTTGTTTTTCGGGAAGCATATCAATGTGTCTTGCAACCCACACATCACTGGAAATCATGGTGACAAAAGGGGTATTAATGGCACCAATACACCAAACTAGCTGAAATAGAATAGGATTCTCCCTGCTAATCAAACACAATACAAGCATAAACGCCACAATACAGATAGTATTAACTATGTATATTTTTTCAGCAAAAACAACCTTTAAAAAATAGTTCCTAATTCCTTTTTGAGCTAAAAGCTTATTTTTCGGTTCGTGGGTGATAATCAAATCTGTAACCACACTTTTTCGCCAAGTAACAATTCCACCCACACCTATGAAAAATACCAGCACTAATTTGTATCCGAAATGTAAATTCATTCCTCCAAAAAGGAATAGCAAAATAAGCAATATAGTATTTTTAAATACTATTACTTTTCGTTTTCCATTTTTGCCTAATAAAATACCGATATTAATTAATACTGCTACCCCTGAATTTACTATTAGTAAAATACTGTTCTCTAAAATATTACTTCCATAATTCACAAGAACAACAATTACAAAAGAAATTCTCTGAATTATTGTACATACCCATAATGCAGCAAAATATGCACCAAATAACTTCCATTTACTTATAGGCAACGTCAGATATAATTTAATATTTTCAAAAATGGAATACGTATAAATCACATAAGCAGTGGATGTAAATGCAATGCCGATTCCAATTGTACTACAAGCAAAACTATTTATATGAAATATCTCTTTATCTTCAAAAAGAATTCCGGTAAGTACGGCAAACACAATAAGATACAGCACATAGTTTTTTATCTTTTTAGGGGTAATAAAATCCCATAAAAACATTTTACTTTCCCTCATGCAACCACTCCTTTAAGTCTTTTCGAATATCCATATTGTCAGAAACCATTTTTGTGGTAAGCTTTCCCTGATTTAGCAGTAAGATTTTATCACAGGTTCTCTCAAAACTTTCTGCAATATGTGAACTCATTAAAACACTTCCATACTTTTTATGCTGTGGCAAAAGCTGGTACAAAAATTCTGCCGCCGCAAAGTCCAGACCATCCAAAGGCTCGTCCAAAATTAATAATGGCAATTGTAGTGCAAATCCTGCAATTAAAAATACTTTCTTCTTATTTCCGGTAGACAGATTTTGAATATATTGGTTTTGATAATCTCCAAATTGAAAACCTTCCACCAAATATTGAAGATATTCCTTTTCCATTTTTTTCTTATACACTTTTTCGATATAATTTTTATATTCAGCAAACGTCCAATATTTAAATGCCTGTTCATCGGTGAATACGGTATACCGCATTCTTCGAAATTCATCCTGAGAAAAGGAAACTTCTTTTCCATTACTGTTTATTTCCTCAGCCTCAAATTTAGTATGTATTCCACTGATGGTATTCATCAGTGTTGTTTTTCCTGCACCGTTAATTCCCAATAGACCAATAATGCAATTAGAATTAATACTAAAGTTTCCGTTGTCAATTATGTTTTTTTCTTTTTTATACCATATAGAAAGATTTTTGATATTTAACATTACTTATCCCTCCTTATTGCCGCCTTTTATTGCTTTAAAGCCAAACAGAATTCCCACTAGGATAAATACCGCCGCACATAAAAGTTCCCTTTGAAACAAATACACGCCTCCACCTATTACAAATATTACAGCTATAATAATTCTAAAAATCGCTCTTTGTTTATCATTCATATCTCTTTCTCCTTCCTTATCTGCAAAATTCTTGATAATTCTCAAAAATCTTTCTATATCTTATATTAATTTATATTCTAACTGCTCCCCATTTCCTTTTCCATTTTTTGCTCTTATTCAACGAATAATCCATATTATTTGTCCATCTTCGCTTCTTTTTCCTCTATTATTGTGCAAATTTTCCATATAATTTTAAGGAGCCCAAAAAACAAATAGATTTCTTTTTCACAGGAATTTATTTTTATATCCTTGTATATATCATCATCTTGGACTATAATATAAGTACTTGTAAAAACAACTATAGAAAGGGAGTTTCTTATGAAAAGAAAGTTTAAAAACTTATTTCTATTTACTTCACTTAGTGTGGTAAGTATACATCTTTTGAATAAATTTTTAACTTTTACAGCGACTATCCGGGAATTATTAAAATCTGAATTGGGATTCTTTTACGAATGGAGATTTGGAAAAATATACTATACAAAACAGGGAACAGGTTCTCCACTGTTATTAATTCATGATTTAACTACAGGGAGTTCTTCCTGCGAATGGAACGAAATGATTTCAGATTTAGCAAAAAAGCACACCGTCTATACCATTGATTTACTTGGCTGTGGACGTTCCGACAAACCAAATCTGACTTACACAAATTTTTTATATGTACAATTAATTTCTGATTTTGTTAAAAATATCATTGGTCACAAAACAGACGTTATGGTTACCGGAGATTCTGCTCCGCTTATCATTACAGCCTGCGGAAACGATGCTTCTCTTTTTAACAAAATTATTCTAATTAATCCGATGAGTTTGTATCGTTTGAATGAAATTCCATCCAAACGCACCAAGACATTGAAATTATTAATCGAAACACCGATTTTTGGAACTTTACTTTACAATTTATATGCCATGAAACACAACATGGAGCATAAATTTGTTGAAGAATACTACTTTAATCCATTTAAGGTGAATCAAAGTTACATTGATACCTATTATGAATCATCCAATCTTGGAAATGCGAAATATTTATTTGCAAGTTTGAAAGGACGATATACCAACATTAATATTATTCATTCCTTGAAAAATATTAATCATAGTATTTATATTATCGGTGGTTCTGAAGAAACAGATATTCAGACTACCATTGATAATTATTCTTACTATAATCCTTCCATTGAATCTTATACTATTAAGAAAACAAAACATCTTCCACAGTTGGAGGCTCCGGATAAATTGTTAGAGCAGGTGGAAATTTTTCTTGGATAATTCATCATAAGGGAAATTTAACTTAAATATAAAAGCAGGTCATTTAAGGCTTGCTTTTTTTATTGGTGGTTGACAGTACGCTCATAAGTGGAGCAACTGTTCTTGGAAACCGCCAAGTTTAAAAAAGTCATTTGCTAAAATAAATGGCTTCAAGAATTATATGTAACTAGATTTATCATAAGAAATACACAGAAGATATATTATCCACCTACAAAAAATTCCGTGATAAAAACCACGGAATTTTTAGAACTATATGAACTTATTCATTTTGTTACGTTCGGGTACAGCGTAACTTTATGTATGGCTTGCCAAGCACAGCCCGTTACGCCTGCCCCAACGGCTCCTTCGTCGGTAATCCAGCCTTTCTAGGATACTTCTTCGAAGTCCCCTTCATCTTTTCAATCAACACAAAAGACCGCGTAATATCTGTATCAGGAAGCAACAATTCTTTGCATTCTTTCTTCTTTCCTCCAAGAATGGATACTGCTTTTTCTGCCTGTTGCAATTCTTCTTCAATACTTCCTGATTTATAAGGAATAAAGGCTCCTTTTACCTTTACAAACGGAATACAGTATTCAGAAAGGGAAGCTAGATTTGCTACTGCTCTGGATACTGCCAAGTCGAATTGTTCTCTGTATTCTTCTTTTTTTGCATAATCTTCTGCTCTGCCGTGTATTAATTCAATCTGATCAAGGCCTAAGTTATCCACAACTGCATTTAAAAATTTGATTCTTTTCCCCAAAGAGTCCAATAATACAAACTTTTTTTCCGGAAAAATTATTTTTAACGGTATACCCGGGAAGCCTGCACCGGTTCCGATGTCTATAATGCTTTCCACAGAATTCATATCATATGCTTTTACTAGAAGCAGACTATCTAAAAAATGTTTGCTGATAACTTCTTCATATTCTGTGATTCCGGTTAAATTCATAACCTTATTCCATTCTACTAAAAGCTCATAAAACTTTAAAAACTGTTCTACCTGTTGCTCTGATAATTCTATTCCCAGCTCTTTACAACCTTTTTTTAAAGAAGTAATGTCATATTTGCTCATCTGTTTCTCCTATTTTCCACGATACTGTTCCATGTATACCAAAAGTACAGAAATATCCGCAGGTGATACCCCAGAAATTCTGGAAGCCTGACCTATTGATACCGGCTGGAATAATTTTAGTTTCTGTCTTGCTTCGATACGCAAGCTTCCTACCTTATCATAATCAAAGTTTTCCGGTATTTTTTTCGTTTCCAGTTTTTTGTACTGTTCTACCTGTTTTAACTGACGGTCAATGTAACCCTTATATTTAATAGATATATTTGCCTGTTCCGCCACACGGTAATCGGTATTGGTTCTGTTTTTATCAATCGGTGCCAGTAAATCATAATTTAATTCCGGTCTGCGAATTAATTCTGCCAAGGTTGTACCTGATTTTAACTCGGTGCTGTTACATTCACGAAGTAAAGCCTGTACTTCTTCATTTGCACCAATATTAGCATGTTCCAAACGCTCAATTTCTTCCGCAATTTCTTTTTTACGTTTCATCAGCAAATCATACTGTTCCTGTGAAACAAGACCTATCTCATAACCTTTTTCGGACAAACGCATATCTGCATTATCCTGACGAAGCAATAACCTGTACTCTGCTCTGGATGTCATCATACGATATGGCTCTCTGTTTTCTTTGGTAACCAAATCATCAATCAATACACCAATATAAGCTTCGGAACGGTCTAACACAATCATTTCTCTGTTTAAAGTCTTTAATGCTGCATTGATACCTGCAATCAAGCCCTGTGCTGCCGCTTCTTCATAACCTGAGCTTCCGTTAAACTGTCCACCGCTGAACAATCCCTTAATGTTTTTAAATTCCAACGTAGGATTTAACTGTCTTGCATTGATGCAGTCATATTCAATGGCATATGCATTTCTTATGATTTTTGCATTTTCCAAACCCGGCACGGTATGGTACATCATTTCCTGAACATCTTCCGGTAAGGAACTGGACATACCTCCCACATACCATTCATTTGTATGTATTCCTTCCGGCTCTAAGAATACCTGATGTCTGTTCTTATCTGCAAATTTCACTACCTTGTCTTCAATGGACGGACAATATCTTGGGCCGGTTCCTTCGATAATTCCTGCATAAATCGGAGAGCGATCCAAATTATTTTTAATAATTTCATGGGTTTCCTCATTCGTATAAGTAAGATAACAGGCTATCTGCTCTTTCTGCACATCTTCCGGATTGGTACTGAAGGAAAACGGTATCACTTTTTCATCACCGTACTGTGGTTCCATTTTACTAAAGTCAATGGAGTTCTTATCCATTCTCGCCGGAGTTCCCGTCTTAAAACGGAACATTTCAATACCATTTGCCTTCAAGGAATCGGTCAGATAATTTGCTGCCTGAAGTCCGTTCGGGCCGGTATGCGTAATACTTTCACCGGTAAGACATCTTGCCTTTAAATATGTTCCGGTACAAAGCACCACTGCTTTACAGTGATATGTTGCTCCGGTATATGTTTTTACTCCGGTAATAGTTCCATCTTCTACAATAATTTCCGTAACTTCTGCCTGTTTGATTGTCAAATGTTCCTGGTTTTCCAATACATTACGCATGCATCTGCTGTATTCTGCTTTATCCGCCTGTGCTCTTAGAGAATGCACCGCCGGACCCTTGGACACATTCAACATTTTTGACTGTATAAAGGTTTTATCTATATTTTTTCCCATCTCACCGCCCAAAGCGTCGATTTCTCTTACCAGATGCCCTTTGGAGCTTCCACCAATATTAGGGTTACATGGCATTAACGCAATGCTGTCTACACTTACGGTAAAAATTATGGTTTCTAAGCCAAGTCTTGCAGATGCTAACGCTGCTTCACATCCGGCATGACCGGCACCAACGACTACAACATCACATGTTTTTTCTAATACGGGCATTTTTTATTCCTCTTTTCTTTGTTTATAGCAAGTTATTTGGATATTCACTTGATTTTACATTTTTGCCTAACGCCTATTTTCCCATGCAGAACTTACTGAATATTTCTTCTACAAGGTCATCTTCTACTTCTTCGCCTATGATGTAGCCTAGGGATGTGTAGGCACTCATTAGGTCTATGGAATAGAAATCTTCCGGCATTTCGTTTGCTATGCTTTGTTCTACCATTTTCAGGCTTTCTAATGCTTCTTGTAATAGGTTTTTATGACGGAGATTGGTTATCATTATGTCTTCGTTAAAGTTAATCTCGCCTTGAAGAAACATTTTTTTCACTTTTTGTGCTAATTTGTCTATTCCTAAATTTTCTTTGGCTGATATGGATATAACTTCGCTTCCTGTTTTTTGCTGCATTTCTGCTTCGCTTATTACGGAAGTTAAATCCATTTTATTTAATAATACGAGTGATTTTTTATCTCTTAACAGGTCGCAGATTTCTGCATCGTTTTCATCTAGTGGTCTGGAGGAATCTACCACATACATGATGAAATCTGCTTCTTTTGCATAATCTTTTGCTTTTTCTACGCCTATTTTTTCTACCACATCTTTTGTGGAGCGGATTCCGGCGGTGTCCATAATTACAAGCTTAATTCCACCTAGATTTACACTTTCTTCCAGTACATCTCTGGTGGTGCCTTCTATATCTGTTACAATGGCTCGTTCTTCTCCCAAAAGTACATTGAGCAGAGAAGATTTTCCGGCATTCGGTTTTCCTAAAATTACTGTTTTGATTCCTTCTTTGATGATTTTTCCATTTTCAGAAGAAGCAATCATTTTTGAAATTTCTTCTTGTAATTCTTTTACTGTTACCTGCAATTTTTCACTATAACCGATAATATCTATGTGTTCCGGGTCATCTAATGCAGATTCTATAAATGCAATTTCATAAATCACCTTTTCCCGGCAGGATTTTATCTTGTCCATTAAATTCCCCTTTAACTGATTCAGAGAATTCTTATAGGCATACTCTGATTTGGAATGAATCAAGTCCATTACAGCTTCTGCTTTTGACAAATCCATTTTTCCATTTAAAAATCCCCGTTTTGAAAATTCTCCCGGTTCCGCCATTCTGGCACCGTATTTCAAAACAGTTTCCAACACTTTCTGCACAATAAAAAGACCGCCATGGCAATTAATTTCCACCGTGTCTTCACCGGTATAAGTCCTTGGTGCTTTCATCACCGAAACCATCACTTCATCCACCATCTCGTCGCCGTCATAAATATGGCCATAATGAATAGTATGAGAGCTTTCTTTGGAAAGTATTTTATTTCCTTTGGATTTATAAATCTTATCTATTATGGAAAAAGCTTCTTCACCGCTTATTCGCACAATTCCTATCCCGGAATTCGTCATTCCTGTAGCAATTGCTGCAATTGTATCCTGCTTCATAGATTTTCCTTTCATAATGTATGGGGTTGTTTTATTCTCAACTTTTGATTATAGCAGATGTATGTTTTTTTCTCAAGAGGTTGTGAGGGGAGGGTGTGGCAAAGGGGACGAAAAAAGAGGCTGGAAAGTGCTGGGGAGCCGCGTACGGTGCCTGCGACTAGTTCACACAGTCGTAAGCTTGTGAGGCGTGTCGCCTGAGAGGCTCGCACCTCACAAACTAACGACTGTGGAACGGATTCTCCGTCACCTCCCGCTAGACCCTCCCCAGCACTTTCCAGCCTCTTTTTTCTGCGCGTTGGCACAGCCCTGCACTACAAGCTTGCTTGCAAAAAATATAATGGCTGCCTTGGGACATTTTCTCCCCTCCACAAACTATCTTTGCCTATACCATGAGCCCGCCCCCTTCCAGCAAAGCAGTTAAAGTGTGCCAATAGTTTCCCTATGGGGAGATTTTAGCGGGAGGCACCGGAGAATCCGTCCCGAAGCTGTTAGAGCGTGAGGTGCGAGCCCCTCTGGGCGAAACGCCTCACACTCTTACAGCTTCGTGGACTAGTCGCAGGTGCCTTACGCGACTCCCCATAGGGAAACCGACAGTTCCTTCGGACTCTTGTCACACGTTCCCAACTCTTTGCCCCCTTTGACACATTCCCCATTCTAATTTATAATACCTATATCAATACTGATTTTAACTTGATATCATCTAACAGAAAGGATTTTAGCTATGAAAAAAATAGGAATTATTGGGGCTATGGATGAAGAAGTAGCCGGATTAAAGAAGGAAATGAATGTTACTTCTTCTACTACGATTGCTTCTATGGAATTTTTAGAAGGTACTCTCCTTGGAAAAGAAGTGGTTGTTGTACGCAGTGGTATTGGTAAGGTTAATGCTGCTGTTTGTGCTGAAATTTTAGCAGGAATTTTTAAAGCAGATGCTATTATTAATACGGGGATTGCAGGTTCTTTAAATGCCAAAATTGATATTGGAGATATTGTTATTTCATCTGATGTTCTTCATCATGATATGGATGCTACCGGTTTTGGTTATTCTTTAGGACAGATTCCGCGTATGGATGTATTGTCATTTCAAGCGGATGCAACATTGATTGAAACTGCAAAGGAAGTTTGTGAAACGGTTAATCCGGAAATTCATACTCATATCGGTCGTGTTGTCAGTGGGGATCAGTTTATTTCTGATAAAGAAGTCAAGAATCGAATTGTGACTAACTTTGAAGGTTACTGTACGGAAATGGAAGGAGCTGCCATTGCTCAGACTGCTTACTTAAATAATATTCCGTTTGTAATTTTAAGAGCAATCTCAGATAAGGCAGATGACAGTGCTACTGTGGATTACCCAACCTTTGAAAAGAAGGCTATTGAACATTCTGTAAATTTAGTAAAAGGAATGTTAGAAAAATTATAAAAATTCTTAGTTCCTAGTAGAGTGGCATAATATTTGTCACTCTATCTTTTCACTTTTTTTCTGTATACTATATTTAATTTAACTCAACGGAGGATTTTTATGGAAACTATTAAAATATTAATTGTGGAAGATGACCCGGATATTAATCACCTTCTTTCTAAAATTATGAAAAAACAAGGTTACGAAACGGTACAGGCTTTTTCCGGTTCTGAAGGGAAACTTCTTCTTTCCATGGAAAAATTTGATTTGCTTCTGTTAGATTTAATGTTGCCTGGTATTATGGGTGAAGAATTGATTCAGGATTTACGCACAAACAGTAACATTCCTATTATTGTACTTTCTGCAAAATCTTCTTTGCAGGAACGGGTCAAAGTCCTAAATCTTGGTGCCGATGATTACTTAACAAAACCTTTTGAAACAGAAGAAGTTGTTGCACGGGTAAATGGAGCTTTGCGTCGTTGCAAATGTTATTCTTCCCAATCCATAACTTCTACTCCTGAAATATTAACTTTTAAAAATCTAAAACTTCATGTGGAACACAGAGATGCAACCTTAAATGGTATCCCTCTTTCTTTTACAGTTCACGAATTTGACATTCTTGCCTTACTGATGAAACATCCCGGAAAGGTTTATTCCAGAGAAAGTTTATACGAAGAAATTTGGCAGGGAGGATATTATGGAGAAGACAATACTGTAAACGTACATGTAAGTAACATCAGAAAAAAACTTGCTGCCATTGACAGTGACGAATACATTTCCACGGTATGGGGAATTGGCTTCAAACTGGCTTCTTCTTTATAATTTCTTTAAACTTTCTTGAGGACTTATTAAATCCTTTAAAGCTATACTGGTAACATGAACCGGGCATGTTACGGAAAACTTTAAAAAGGAGTATTCAAATGAACCAATCAATTATTTTTCAATCTAACCAATTGACCAAAATATATGGAAATACAACTGCGTTAGACCATGTAAATATTACAATTCCCAAAGGAAGCATCTACGGACTGGTAGGTAATAACGGTGCCGGTAAAACTACACTCTTTAAGCTTCTTGCAGGGCATATATTCCCTACTTCCGGTAATTTTACGTTACTTGGTGCAGGCAACGAAAGCAATTTTACTGCACTCCGTAAAAGATGTGGGTGCATAATAGAAAAACCAGGCTTTTTTCCAAACATGACTGCAAAACAGAATTTAGAATATTATCGCATTCAAAGAGGCATTCCCGGAAAAGATACTGTTACTAATTGTCTGAAACTAGTAGGTCTTTCGGAAGCATCCAACAAGCGTTTTAAAGCTATGTCCCTTGGAATGAAACAACGACTAGGTCTTGCTTTAGCACTTATAGGAGAGCCTGAATTACTGATTTTAGATGAACCCATTAACGGGTTAGACCCTGTGGGAATTATTGAAATACGAAATTTACTACTTAAGTTAAATCATGAAAAACATATTACAATTTTAATCTCCAGCCATATCTTAGCCGAATTGGAACATATTGCAACTCATTACGGTATTTTAAGTCAGGGAAAATTATTAGAAGAAACTACAGCTGAGCAACTACGTGAAAAATGCCAATCTTATCTGGAAGTCAAAGTAATGGATGCTCATAAATATGCTGCCCTGTTGGAAAGCAGACTTCATTGCACAAATTACAAAATATTGCCTGACAATATTGTTCATATTTACGGTGAAATAAAGGATATTTCCAGTTACAGCCATCTCGCTGTTAAATCCGGCAATGGCTTATTATCCTTCGCCCAAAAAGAGGCGGCTTTTGAAAGCTACTACATGGAACTGATTACTTCAAAAAATCAAGCTATGATTCCCAAAAAAGGAGATGTTTAATATGTTAAATTATTTAAAAAGCGAATTATACAGAGTATTTCATTCCTCCGGACTGTACCTTTTTATTGGTATTTGTTCTCTATTTGCACTAAGCTTTAATTGTATTTTATGGGCATTCGATTCCACAACTACCAATTTTCCTTGGGCTACTATTAAATATTCTTTTTCGACATTAGATACCAATATGTATGTAGTACTGTTTTTAACTGCTACACTGACTTCTATTATTGTAGTTGATGAATTTAAACTTCGCACACTAACTAATAGTGTCGCTTTTGGGATTTCAAGAACCCAAATTTACATTTCAAAACTCTTAATTACATTACTTGCCTGTTTTTTAAGCTTATTTATTATTGAAAGTGTTTTTATTGGAAGTGGTTATTTGCTGTTAGACACCGACAATTCCCATGCATTAAGAAATCTGCTCAACGCCACCGTTGCATGTATTCCGTCTTTTATCGCAGGTTGTACAGCCTTTATTACGATGTATTTTATTTCAGGAAGCATAGCTTCTGCTATATGGAACTGGATTGGATTTATTGTGGGTATTCCAATGATTACTTCTGTACTAGGACTAAAATTCCAATTCTTTGAATGGTTGGACAGTTGGCTTATTTTCTCGGTCACTGCATCTTACACCTTTGATGAGCAAAGTAGTTCCCTTGTTTATCTCTGGTCCTCCAAAGAAGGTATGTTACACTGTTTACTGGCAGGATTTTTAGGAACCATTGTCTTCCTTATTGTTGGTATTCTTAAATTTAGAAAAAAAGCTTTATAAGAGGTATTCCTATGATATATCTATTGATATTTGTTTGCTGTGTTACAGTCATTTATATCACAAAATACTATTTATTAACTTCAAATTTAAAAAAGATTCAACAAGAGCTATCTGAAATAAAGCAAAGTCCGGTTCAAAACCGGATTCTGCTTTTTTCCTGTCCTAATAAAAATCTGGAAAAACTGCTTACCACCATCAATGAATATATTATGGTTTGTAGACAACAGTATACAACTTCCATGAATCGTGAACAGGATTTAAGAAATCAAATCGAACACATCAGTCACGATTTAAGAACTCCTTTGACGGCAATTCTGGGCTATATTAAATTGTTAGACACAACAAACTTGACAGAAGAAAATCTGGAATCCCTTAAAATTATAGAGAAAAAATCCCAATATCTTCAGCGATTGATAACTAATTTCTATGACTTGTCCAGACTTGAATTGAATGATTATCAGCTTTTTATGGAAAACATTGATTTAACCAGATTTGCCAGAGAAACTATGCTCTCTCATTTTCAGGAATTTGAAAAACTGAATTTGCAGGTGAACTTAAATCTCGATAATACTCCTGTTTTTATTTCTGCGGATTATGGTGCATTGGAAAGAATTTTTTCTAATATTATTCAAAATGCCCTGCGTTATAGCGAAAGTTATTTTCATGTTTCTTTAAATCAAAGATATGATTCTGTTTCTTTCATTTTTGAAAATGATACCTCTACGTTATCTGAGGAAGATGTATTTTACATGTTTGAACGCTTTTATGTGAAGGATGCTTCTCGTACCTCTCAAAGCACCGGTCTTGGTCTTACCATTGCTAGACTTTTGATGGAAGCTATGGGAGGTACTGCAACTGCACTCCTGAAAAATAATAAACTTCAATTAATCTTAACCTTTTATTTTGAGTGTAAAAATGAGGTGCCATAACCGGCACCTCATTCCCATATCATTATAACTTTTTAAATACTTCTGTTTCCTGTTTCAATGCTCCTGCAATTTCCTGATTTTCATCCATTCGAATACTGATATTATCAATATCACTTACAAGAATCTGAGTATTTTCGGCTGCTCCGTTAACTCCGGCAACACCTTCTTCAATGGCTCTTGTAATACCATCGATAGATGCTGCAATTCCATCCATAGAAGATTTTAAGTTATCGGTTTTTGTAGCAAATTCATCCATAACGCCTTCAATATAAGTTGCATTTTTCTTATATTCACTTCCTGCACTTACAAAGGATTCAAATTCTGGAAGAATGGATTCATTCATGTAAGTTACTAAATCATTTGCATTATTTGCCAGGTTATGTACTGCTGATGTAACAACACCGTTAATCTGCTGGATATTGTTTGCAGCTTCACGGCTGGCAAAGGCAAGCTGGCTGATTTCGTCAGCAACAACTGCAAAGCCTTTTCCTGCTTCCCCCGCTCTGGCAGCTTCAATTGATGCATTTAAAGCTAACAGATTTGTCTGGCTTGCAATATTAAGAATATCATCGGTCAGGCTGTTAACTTGATTTACACTGTTACTTTCTTCAATTGCCTGATTTAATACATCAAGAATCTCATTTACTTTTATTTCTGTAGATTCCCTGTTCATACGTGCTGTATTTTCCATATTTTCAGCATGTTCTTTCATTTCTTTGGAATACTTATTAATTTCTGAAGTTTTTTCTGCAATTTCATTCACTTCTTCTCTTACATCACCTGTATTATTATTAATAACAGAGGCATTTGCTGATACTTCTTCCATAGTTGCCGCAAGTTCTTCTGTCAAAGCAGACAAATCAGAAACACTGTTATTGGAGGTTTTAACACTTTCCATTACCTCAGAAACAACAACTTCCATTTTTTGAGAATTGTTTGTAATCATACTGAAAATGCTCTGAAGCTTTTCCATAAAAATATTAAACCCATTTCCAAGAGCTGCAATTTCATCATGATAAAAAACTTTAACTCTTTTTGTTAAATCTCCTTCTCTGCTATCGATATCCTTAATAATCTGTGTAATTTGTTTTTCTGTGGCAACAATTGGCTTAATAATCAGTACCATAACCCCAAATACAGAAACGAGCATTGTAATTATACTAATTACAATATTGATAGCATTAATTCCAAAAGCACTCTTATATACCTTGGATAACTGAATTCTGGCATTTGCTACACCTGTATTTGAAGTTTCTTCCATTACTTTAATATTTTCCTGTATAGCTACTACGCTGGATGCCAATTCATTATTTGCACAGGCATAAGCCGCATCTTTATCCCCATTGGCACTGTATGCCATTACATTTATCATAGCATTCCTCATTGTATCGTAATTTGCTAACATATCCTGATATGCCTGAGCATCACTATCTGTAACATTTTTTTCGTAGTCTGCCATTTTTTGTTCCAGTTCTGCTTCACCTTCTCGAATACTGGAAACAATTTTTATCATAGTCTGGGAATCTACTGCAATAATATGCGACAACGCTTCATTGTGAAGACTTTTGGTATCAAGCTGAATTTCTTCCAATTCAGAAATTGCCGGCATATAGTTGTCAACAATATTTGTTGCATCCCTATTTACTTTACGCACATTCTGCAGTGACAGCAGATTAGAAATTATAGATACAAATCCAAGTACCATAACAGGTACGAGAATATATATCTTTATACTCATTTTTTTATTTTTTTTCATACCAATTCCCCCTAACATCTTAATTCGCTGCCGATGCCGTAATCGCTGCTACCGTTTCATCCATTAATTCCTGTAAAACAATATCCTGACTTCCGGATGACATTGTGATACCAAACTGCTGCATTGGTTCCCAATACTTACCGCTTACACGCTGCAAAGTTGCAAATTCGGTCTGGGATAATACTGCTTTAATTGCAGGATCACTCTGTACTTCATCTGTATTGGATGCATTAATATTAGAAGGTCCCAATCCTCTTTTTGCGAAACGAAGGTTCTGATTTTCTTCATTTGTCAACCAGTCTGCCAGTTTTAAACTCCAGTCCTTATGTTTAGAATACGCATTGACTCCCATCATTTTATATCCGCTAAAGGATGCCATCTGAATTTGTTTTCCAGCACAAGTATATGTTGGCAATTTTATTGCTGCATAATTGCTTCCCCAAGCTTGTTTTAAACTATTAGCACTCCATACACCACTGATACCTGCTGCTACAGTTCCATTCTTTGCACCTTCTACAAGACCTGCGTCACTTGTATTTAAAAATCCCGGATGAAGTGCTATCTGTTGCATTGCATGTGCAATATCAATACCTTTAATTTCTCCTTCTGTAGTATTCCAGTCACAGTGCATCGTAACTCCATCATCATTCATTTTTAAAGTCAGACCTGTGTTTCCAAAGAACGAGAAAATATAATATCCACTGGTCCAGTCCATTGTAACTTTCTTATTGGCAGCCGCAGCCACATTGAGCATCTGATCAAAGCTTGCTAAATCTGACTCTGAAAATACACTTTTATCATAATACATAAAATATCCATTATCTGCTGTCATTGGATAAGCATATAATGTATCATTTACAGAAGCTGCTGCCACAGAACCTTCTACATTTGCTTTCTTCACTTCTTCTGCATTTTCTACCGGTGTCAATGCTCCACCTGCTACCATCTGTAATAACTGGTCATCAGCAAAGGAGAATACATCCGCTCCATTGGTAACGTCCGCTAATAATATTTTTCTACAATCAGCTTCTTCTACTGCCTCAATGGTAATATCAAATTCTGCTTCCCCTGCATATTTGGCTTTAAAGCTTTCTACCATTTCTGCCAGTAATTCCTGATCGTCTGTTGCCCCCCATACTTTTAAAGTAACAGTTCCACCTGTCTCTGTTGAGATTTCTTCTGTCTGTGCTTCCTGATTTTCACCAGACTCTTTTTGACTTCCCCCACATCCCGTAAGCATTATACTCATTGTTGCTACAGAAAGTATAAGCGCAATTACTTTTCTTTTCATGCCATTACATCCTTTCTCCCATTGGTTATTTTCAAACAATCCCTCATTGCTTTATATATATATATCGGACAAATTTTTTAAAATTTTTACAATACATAATATTTTAATTTTTTCCAATCTAAAAAGCAGGCTGTTTCACATTACTGTTGAAACAGCCTGCTCTCTTCTCTATTTCTTCAATCCTATTACAACATGACGATATGGTTCTTCTCCCTCACTGTAGGTAGAAACATATTTATCACTCTGTAATGCCGAATGAATAATACGTCTTTCATATGCATTCATTGGTTCTAAAGTAACCGCTTTCTTTGTACGCTTTACCTTATAAGCCAGGTTTTTCGCAAGATTTTCAATGGTTTCTCTCCTGCGTTTTCTATAATTTTCCGTATCCAATTTTACATGAATATATTCTTCGGTATCCTTATTCGCTACAATACTTACCAAATACTGAATGGCATCCAGTGTTTGTCCTCTTTTTCCAATTAAGATACCCATATCTGTTCCCTTTAATTCAATATCCATATTTCTGGAATCTTCATCATAAGTTAAATTCACAACAACTTCCATGTTCATGGCACGGAACATTTCATCTAAGAAAGAACGTACTTTATCTTCTAAAGTTTCTTTCTTTCTTGCTTTAATAATGGCTTTTTTACTGTTAATTCCTAAAAATCCTGCACTGCCTTTTTCAATAACCTCATATTCCAACTGCTCACTGGTTACCCCCAGCTGAATAAGAGCTTCTGTAATTGCATCATCTACTGTTTTTGCTGAAATCTGGATATACTCCATATTTACTACCCCCTATTTTTTATTCTTCTCGTTATACTTCCTCACCATATTAGCTTTTGCTGCTATACTATCCGAATTTGCAGATGCCTGTTTGTAATACTCATTTGCTTTACGCAACTGTTCTTCCTTTTCCTTTTGAGATAAGCCTGAAGATTCCACCGCTTTTGTATTCATTTTTGCGGCTTCTGCCAATGCTCTCTCTGTAAAGCTTTGTTTCTGCTTTTTCTTACCTGCTTTTTCTATGTTTTTCTTGATTTCCTCATCAAAATCAATACTGTCAAGATGCTTATTTGTAATTATCTGAATTACAGATCTAACCAACGGACCCGCAATCCAGTAAAGTGCAACACCCACCGGCATGGTATAACAGAAAAACGCAGACATAAGCGGCATGGTATAATTCATCATTTTCATGGAAGACATCATTGGATTATCTTCCTGACCTTCCATCTGCGGCTGTGGCATTAACTTAATATTAATCAGCTGTGTTACTGCCGCAAGTACCGGTATTGCAATTGCCCCAATCACCAAAACAAAAGAGCCTGTCTTAAACGCATCTGAAATAATGCTGGATGGAGAATTTAATATATTAATCCCTAAAAATGTATTGTATTCTTCCAACTGCTCGATTGTTGTGGTAATGTCCCCCGCCAGATTGGGAAACTTCTCAGCTAATGCTGCCCATTCATTCTCATTGAATTTATATAATACGTCAATAAATGTATTAGACAATGTATAATCTGATTTTGCAAATCCTTTTGTTGCACCAATTTCCTGGATATATGCTACAGCACTGTCTGATGCCATCAGTTTACCTACCAGACCTTCATAAACAAGCTTAATTTTTGTAACATACGCCGGAATATTATAAATTACACGATATAATCCATACATAATCGGCAAAGTAATAAACAACTGTAAACAACTTCCGGCTGAAGATACTCCATATTTTTCCTGAACAGCTTTCACTTCCTGATTCATGCGCATCATAGATTCGTTGTCTTTTTTATTTGCGTATTTTTTCTGAATTGCCTTAATTTCAGGATTCATTTTTGCAGAAAGTCTTGAAAATTTCTGCTGTTTAATTGTTAATGGCATCATTAACAAATAAATAATAATCGTAAAAAGAATAATAGAAATACCAACATTTGGTATTCCAATTTTGTACAAAAGTTCAAATATACCATTCATTAAAAAACCTAACAGCTTTGCTACCGGTCCAATAATAAAAGTTGAATTTTGTGTCAATAAAATGCTAGTCAACTTTTTTCCTCCTTCTATGGAACAGGATCGATTCCACCTCTTGAAAATGGATTACACCTTAATATTCTCCATGCAGCAAGAATTCCTCCTTTAACTGCACCATACTTTTCCACTGCCTCTAACCCATACTGGGAGCAGGATGGATAATACGGACATTTTGTCCTTTTCATTGGAGATATATATATTCTATAAAATTTAATCATGAAGATTAATATTTTTTTCATTTTTCACATCTTTTCTTACATTTTGTAATTTTGCTATGTGCAATAAAGCACTTTCCATATCAAAATAGCTAATTTCCTTTGCATTGACTCTTGCCACTACAATAAAATCATAACCTTGTTCAAATTTTTCTTCATTTAAACGATAACTTTCTCTGATTAAGCGTGTCACCCTGTGTCTTACCACACTGTTTCCCACTTTTTTACTAACAGAAATCCCAAGACGGTTTCTGTCTGTATGATTTTCCTTTTTATACATAACCAGATAGCGGTTTGCAAAGGATTTTCCATTCCTATACACAATTTGAAAATCGTTTCTTTTTTTCAGTGACTCTGTAAATAACATTTTAGCGGTCCTTTCTATCATGCACAAATTTTACTGCTTACTGATTAATATAGAAGAAAAGACCACATAAAATGCGGCCTACGCTGATAATTGCTTTCTTCCTTTTGCTCTTCTTGCAGCTAAAACTTTTCTTCCGCCTGGTGTACTCATTCTGCTTCTGAAACCATGAACTTTGCTTCTAGATCTTTTCTTAGGCTGAAATGTCATTTTCATATCGATTGCACCTCCATTCCCTGTTTAAAAAACATCACTCCAATTATATTCATAAACCGCCCCCAAGTCAAGCAAATCATTTATTTTTATAAAAATTTTAATTATTTTTCATTCACACCCTGTGAAAAGTGATCGGTTAATTTGTGTAAAACTCACTTAAAATTAAAAAATTTTTAATTAATGTGAACATCCTAATCCACTTTATCCACAAGTTGTTAACAAAATGTGGATAACTGTTAGTAAAATGTGTTTAAATCATTTAACAACTTTAAAAATCCGCTTATTTTTTGCGGTTTTCCACTATGTTGATTATTTTTTCCAACTTATTCACATTAATCCTCATTTTAACTTAAAAATTACCTTGAATTTGTGTATAAAACACATAAAATCACTCCCATTTCACATCTTTTTCCACACATCGGTTAAAGTTTTTTATTGCGAAATTAAGTTTAATAGTATAATATAGAGTAGATGAATTGTTTTTATCTGTCAGAAGTGTGTGGAAAAGAACGCCTTGCGTATTTTTTATACACTATTAATCATGCAACAAGAAATTTGAAGAAACGGAAGTAGGAATCATAAATGGAACTCATATTACAAAAATGGAATGAAATTATTGAATCTATTAAAATTGAACACGAGGTATCTAATATTGCCTTTACCACATGGCTGGTTCCATTAAAACCATATAAATTGGAAGGAAATACTTTGCTTATTCTTACACCAAAGGAACTTGCCATCAGTTATATTGAAAGAAAATATTCTTTAGCTATTATGGTGGCAGTAGCCGAATTTACCGGTATGGAATATCAGATTTCTTTCATTAGCAATGAAGATGTTGATAAAAAGGATTTATCACCGAAGGAAGAACCTAAACAATTAAGTTCTATTTCTGTGGCAACGGCTGCGGAAAAAGCCAACTTAAATCCAAGATATACATTTGATACTTTTATTGTAGGAAGCAATAACCGTTTTGCCCACTCTGCGGCCTTAGCTGTTGCGGAAGAACCGGGACAGTTGTACAACCCTCTGTTTCTCTACGGGGGTGCCGGATTAGGGAAAACCCATTTGATGCATTCCATTGCTCATTATATATTGGAAAAAAATCCGGAAGCCCGAGTACTTTATACTACCAGTGAGGCTTTTACCAACGAACTGATTGAATCTATTCGAAACGGTAACAGCTCTTCCATGAGTAAATTCAGGGACAAGTACCGTAACATTGATGTTTTATTAATCGATGATATTCAGTTTATTATAGGTAAAGAAAGTACACAGGAAGAATTTTTCCATACTTTCAACCACTTACACAGTTTAAGAAAACATATTATTATATCTTCTGATAAACCGCCAAAGGATATTGAAACTTTGGAAGAACGACTTCGTTCTCGTTTTGAAATGGGCTTAACAGCTGATATTTCTCTGCCTGATTACGAAACAAGAATGGCTATTCTTCGTAAAAAGGTAGAATTAGATAACTTTGATATTGATGATAAGGTTATTGAATACATTGCTACTAATATTAAATCAAACATCAGAGAACTGGAAGGCGCTCTGAATAAATTGATTGCATTATATAAATTAGAAAAGAAACCGATTACTGTTGAACTGGCTGAATCCGAATTAAAGGATATTATTTCTCCGGATACACCTAGAGAAGTGACTCTGCAGCTGATTCTTGATGTGGTAGCAGACCATTTCCACGTATCGCCGGATGATATTATTTCCAGCAAACGCCAGTCAGAAATCGTTATGCCACGCCAGATTGTAATGTACCTTTGCAGAGATACCGGAAAATTTTCATTAAAGAATATTGGTAAGTTCCTTGGCGGAAGGGATCACACTACAATTATTCATGGAGCTGATAAGATTGAAGCTGAAATTCAGAAGTCAGAATCCTTAAGCAGCACCATCGATACCATTAAGAAAAAAATAAATCCACATTAAGGTGTTTACAAAATGTTAAAACTATGTTGAACGGCTGTGATTGAAAAAATTGCCAAAAAGTTATTCCAAATTTGTCCCTTGGTTTTCGTGTCGTTTTACACCGGACTTTTCCTTGGACAAACTCCTTGAAAATCAAGGGTTCTAGGAGTTATTAACATTTTCACACCCCCTAATAATAATATTACGGATTTTTAAAATATATATATTCATGGCAAGCCTCGAAAGGAGTTATTCACAATGAAACTTATTTGTAGTAAAGCGAATCTTTTACACGGTGTAAACATAGTTATGAAGGCAGTGCCTTCGAAAACAACTATGTCTATTCTGGAATGTATTTTGATTGATGCATCTACCAATGAAATAAAATTTACAGCCAATGATATGGAACTTGGCATCGAAACAAAAGTAGAAGGCGACATTATCGAAAAAGGTATTATAGCTCTGGATGCGAAAATTTTCTCTGAAATTGTGAGAAAGCTTCCGGACAATGATGTAGTGATTGAAACAGATGAAAATTATAAAACAGTAATCACCTGTGAAAAAGCAAAATTTACAATTATCGGAAAATCAGGAGATGACTTCTCTTATCTTCCAATGATTGAAAAGAATACTTCTATCGCAATTTCACAGTTTACTTTGAAAGAAGTTATTCGTCAGACGATTTTCAGTATTGCTGATAATGATAACAACAAGATGATGACCGGTGAACTTTTCGAAATTAATGAAAAGGAATTAAAGGTCGTTTCTCTTGACGGACATAGAATTTCTATTCGTAAGATTGAATTGAAGGAAGATTACCCTCACACGAAGGTGATTGTTCCGGGAAAAACATTAAATGAAATCAGCAAGATTTTATCCGGTGAAGCGGAAGCGATGGTATCTATCTTCTTCACTGACAAGCATATTTTATTTGAATTTGATAACACCACAGTAGTTTCCCGATTAATTGAGGGAGAATACTTTAAGATTGACCAGATGCTTTCCAACGATTATGCCACTAAGGTAAAAATCAATAAAAGAGAGCTGTTAAGCTGTATCGACAGAGCAACTCTTCTTGTAAAAGAAGGGGACAAGAAGCCAATTATCATTAATGTGACAGATGGAAGTATGGAATTAAAGATTAATTCCGTGGTTGGTTCTATGAATGAAACAATTGATATTGTGAAGGATGGAAAAGATATTCTCATTGGATTTAACCCGAAATTCCTGATTGATGCATTGCGTGTAATTGATGATGAGGAAATTAATATTTATCTGGTAAATCCAAAGGCGCCTTGCTTTATCCGTGATGAAGAAAGCAAATATATTTATCTGATTCTTCCTGTAAATTTTAACACAGTAAGTTAAGAGGTGGACTATGGAAACAATTGAAATCAGAGATGAGTTTATTAAGTTAGGTCAGGCATTAAAGCTGGCGGGATTAGTGGATTCCGGTGTGATGGCAAAGGATGTAATTTTAGATGGTCTTGTGAAAGTTAACGGAAAACAGGAACTTCAGAGAGGTAAAAAATTGTATGAAGGAGATGTATTCTCTTTCAACGGAGAAGACGTTAAAGTAACAAAATCATGATTATAAAATCAATTGAATTGCAGAATTTTAGAAATTACGATTCCCTGAAAATGGATTTGGATGAAAAAACCAATATACTTTATGGCGACAATGCTCAGGGAAAAACCAATATACTAGAGGCTCTTTACCTAAGCGGAACTACAAAATCCCACAAGGGCAGCAAGGACAGAGAATTAATAAAGTTCGAAAATGACGAAGCGCATATCCGGTGCATCGTAGAAAAAGCAGGAATGGATTACCGGATTGATATGCATCTTCGCAAGAATAAAAGCAAGGGAATTGCCATTAACGGAATTCCTATCAAAAAAGCGGCTGAATTATTTGGGATTTTGAATATTATTTTCTTTTCTCCGGAGGATTTGGATATTATTAAACGAGGTCCTTCAGAGCGAAGAAGATTTACGGATTTAGAGTTGTGCCAGTTAGATAAAATTTATCTGCATAATTTAACCAATTACAATAAAGTGCTGAACCAGCGCAATAAATTACTGAAAAGTATGTATTATGAACCACAGCTGGAGGATACACTTTCTATCTGGGACATGCAGCTGGTGGCTTATTCCAAAGAAATTATCCGGAGAAGAAAGGACTTTATGGAGGAATTAAATGAGATTGCTTCCGGAGTTCACGAAAAACTTTCCGGTGGGAGGGAAACTTTGGAAGTGAAATACGAGCCCAATGTAGAGAAAGACCAGATGGAGGAAAAGTTAGCAGAAGCGTTGGAGCGGGATAAACGTCAGAAAATGACTTCTGTGGGTCCCCACCGGGATGATATTTGTTTTCTTGCTAATGGTATAGATATCCGCAAGTTTGGTTCTCAGGGACAGCAGAGAACATCGGCACTTTCTTTAAAACTTGCGGAAATTGAGCTGGTGAGAAGAAGAATTCAGGATATGCCGGTGTTATTGCTGGATGATGTACTATCAGAGCTTGACAGTAACAGACAGAATTATTTACTTAACACCATAGGTGAGTTGCAGACGGTGATTACCTGTACCGGGTTAGATGAATTTATCAATAACAGGTTTGAGATAAATAAGATTTATAAAATTGTAAATGGTTCAATTAGTCAGAGTAATTAACCGGATTAAATGGGAGGAAAAATATGAGTACTGAATACGGAGCAGATCAAATTCAGATATTGGAAGGATTAGAAGCGGTAAGAAAAAGACCGGGTATGTATATCGGCAGTACTTCCATTCGTGGATTGCATCATTTGGTATACGAAATCGTGGACAATTCAGTAGACGAAGCATTGGCAGGATTCTGTAATACTATTGATGTTACCATTAACAAAGGCGATACCATTACTGTTGTAGATAATGGACGTGGTATTCCGATTGGTATCAATCACAAAGCGGGAAAACCGGCAGTTGAAGTAGTATTTACGGTTCTTCATGCAGGCGGAAAATTTGGTGGTGGAGGATACAAGGTATCCGGTGGTCTTCACGGGGTAGGTGCCTCTGTAGTTAATGCTCTTTCTGAGTGGTTAGAGGTAACTATCTACAAAGAAGGTAAAGTATACAAGCAGCGTTATGAACGCGGAAAAGTAATGTATCCACTGAAAGTAGTTGGCGAATGTTCTTTAGAGAAAACAGGAACTTCCGTTACTTTTAAACCGGATGCTGAGATATTTGAAGAAACTGTATTTGATTTCGGTACTTTGAAGCAGCGTTTGAGAGAAATTGCATTTTTAACTAAGAACTTAAAGATTGTACTTCATGATAACCGCGGTGAAGAAGAAAAGGTAAGAGAATTCCATTATGAAGGTGGTATTAAAGAATTCGTAGGATATCTGAACAAAAGTAAAGAAGCTCTTTATCCGGAAATTATTTATTGTGAGGGAACAAAGGATGATGTGTATGTGGAAGTGGCATTGCAGCATAACGATTCCTACAATGAAAGCTGTTACAGCTTTGTAAATAATATTACTACTCCGGAGGGTGGTACTCATTTGGCTGGTTTCCGTAATGCATTGACAAAAACATTCAATGATTATGCCAGAAACAATAAACTGTTAAAAGAAAGTGAACAGAATTTATCCGGTGAAGATATTAGAGAAGGTATGACGGCGATTGTAAGTATTAAGATTGGCGAACCTCAGTTCGAGGGTCAGACAAAACAGAAGCTCGGTAATTCGGAAGCCAGAGGTGCAGTGGATAGTATTGTAAGTGAACAGCTTACTTACTTTTTAGAGCAGAATCCTCAGGTTGCAAAAATTATTCTGGAAAAATCCATTATGGCACAGCGTGCCAGAGAGGCAGCAAGAAAAGCCAGAGATTTAACAAGAAGAAAAACAGCCTTAGACGGAATGAGTTTGCCAGGAAAATTAGCCGACTGTACAGAAAAAAATCCGGAAAACTGTGAAATTTATATCGTAGAAGGTGATTCCGCGGGTGGTTCTGCAAAAAGTGCCAGAAGCCGTGCAACTCAGGCAATTCTGCCGCTTCGTGGAAAAATCTTAAACGTAGAAAAAGCAAGACTGGACAAGATTTATGGAAATGCCGAAATCAAGGCAATGATTACCGCTTTTGGTACCGGTATTCATGAAGATTTTGATATCAGCAAGCTTCGTTATAACAAAATTATTATTATGACAGATGCCGACGTGGATGGTGCTCATATCAGTACTTTGTTGCTTACGTTCCTTTACCGTTTTATGCCGGACTTAATCAAGGAAGGTCATGTATATATGGCACAGCCGCCACTTTATAAGTTAGAGAAAAACAAAAAAGTCTGGTATGCATATTCTGATGAGGAATTAAATCAGATTTTGCTGGAAGTGGGACGTGACAATAATAATAAAATACAGCGTTACAAAGGTCTTGGAGAAATGGATGCAGACCAGCTTTGGGAAACAACCATGGACCCGGAAAAACGTATTTTAAAGAGAGTGACCATGGACGATTGTGACCCGGAAATTGATGTGGTATTTACCACATTGATGGGAGATAAGGTAGAACCTCGCCGTGAGTTTATCGAAGAAAATGCGATATATGTTAAGAATTTAGATGTGTAGGAGGTAGAAAAAATTGGACGATACCATATTTGACAAAGTGCATGAGGTTGACTTAAAGAAAACAATGCAGGAATCCTACATAGATTATGCCATGAGCGTTATTGCCCAGAGAGCATTACCTGATGTAAGAGATGGATTGAAACCGGTACAGCGTAGAATCTTATATTCTATGATTGAATTGAATAATGGTCCTGACAAGCCACATAGAAAGTGTGCCCGTATCGTCGGTGATACCATGGGTAAATATCACCCACACGGTGACAGCTCTATTTATGGTGCATTGGTAAACATGGCACAGGACTGGTCTACCAGATATATTCTGGTGGATGGTCATGGAAACTTTGGTTCTGTGGATGGAGATGGTGCTGCTGCCATGCGATACACAGAAGCAAGATTAAGTAAAATTTCCATGGAAATGACTGCGGATATCAATAAAAATACCGTAGATTTTGAGCCAAACTTTGATGAAACAGAAAAAGAACCAAAAGTACTTCCTTCCCGTTTTCCAAATCTTTTGGTAAACGGAACTACAGGTATTGCGGTTGGTATGGCAACCAATATTCCGCCACACAATCTTCGTGAAGTTATCGAAGCAGTGGTAAAAATCATTGATAACAGAATCGAGGAAGAAAGAGATACCGTTATCGAAGAAATCCTTCCGATTGTGAAGGGTCCTGACTTTCCAACAGGTGCTCAGATTCTGGGAACCAGAGGAATTGAACAGGCTTACCGCACAGGAAGAGGTAAAATCAGAGTTCGTGCTGTGACAGATATTGAAACTATGCCAAACGGCAAGAGTAAAATCGTTGTCACAGAATTGCCATTTATGGTAAACAAGGCACGACTGATTGAAAAAATTGCAGAATTAGTAAGAGATAAGAAAATTGATGGAATTACCGGAATTACAGATGAATCTGACAGAGAAGGTATGAGAATTTCCATCGACCTTCGAAAAGATGTAAATGCCAATGTATTGTTAAATCAGTTGTATAAGCACACACAGCTTCAGGATACTTTTGGTGTGATTATGCTTGCATTGGTAGACAATCAGCCGAAGGTGTTAAGTCTTCTTGATATGCTTAACTATTACCTGAAACATCAGGAAGATGTAGTGACAAGAAGAACAAAATACGATTTAAACAAGGCAGAAGAAAGAGCTCATATTTTACAGGGCTTATTGATTGCTTTGGATAATATTGATGAAGTGATTAATATTATTCGTAATTCCCAGAATACTCAGGAAGCAAAAGAAAAGTTAGTAGACAGATTCTGCTTAACCGATGTTCAGGCTCAGGCGATTGTAGATATGCGTCTGCGTGCTCTTACCGGTTTGGAAAGAGAAAAGCTGGAATCTGAATACGAAGAATTAATGGCTAAAATAGCAGAATTAAAGGCAATTTTAGCAGATGAAAAGAAATTATTGGGCGTTATCAAAGAAGAAATTATGATGATTTCCGATAAATACGGCGATGACAGAAGAACAAGCATTGGCTTTGATGAGTTTGATATGTCCATGGAAGATTTGATTCCAAAGGAAAATACCGTAATTGCCATGACTCATTTAGGTTATATTAAGCGAATGACGGTAGATAATTTCCGCAGCCAGCACAGAGGCGGTAAGGGAATTAAGGGAATGCAGACTTTGGACGAGGATTACATAGAAGAGTTAATGATGGCAACAACACATCATTATATTATGTTCTTTACCAATACAGGTAAAGTATACCGCTTGAAAGCATATGAAATTCCGGAGGCAGGAAGAACAGCAAGAGGAACTGCCATTGTGAACTTATTGCAGTTACAGCCGGGTGAAAAGATTACTGCAACCATCGCACTTCGCGAATACAAGGAAGACAGATTCTTATTTATGGCAACCAAGAAAGGTATTGTTAAGAAAACACCTATCACAGAGTATGCAAATGTAAGAAAAACAGGTCTTGCGGCAATTAATCTTCGTGAAGATGATGAATTGATTGAAGTAAAATCTACGAACAACAAAAAGGATATTTTACTTGTTACAAAGCATGGTATGTGTATCCGTTTTGCAGAAAAGGATGTCAGAGCAACAGGTCGAGTATCTATGGGTGTCATTGGTATGAACTTATCTCCGGAAGATGAGGTAGTTGCAATGCAGATGGATACTCAGGGAGATGCCTTATTAATTGTATCCGAAAAAGGTATGGGTAAACGTACCTCTATCGAAGAATTTACAAGACAGAACCGTGGCGGTAAAGGTGTAAAATGCTACAAGATTACAGAAAAGACAGGAAATGTAATTGCTGCCAAGGCGGTAGATGAGCATAGAGAGATTATGTTAATTACCACAGAAGGTATTGTAATTCGTATGGAAGTAGCAGATATTTCCATGTTAGGAAGAATTACTTCCGGTGTGAAGTTAATTAATATGGATGATGATATTACTGTAGCCAGCATGTCAAAGGTTAGAGAAGAAGATAAGGATCAGGGCGAAGATGCGGTTGTGGTAGAACAGAGTGAGAACGAAGAAGCAGAGGATTCTGCAAAAGATAATACGGAAGAAAAATAAGAAAAAGAGAGAATGAGTAGAAGTCAGGCGGAAGCCTGGCTTCTATTTATAGGGGAAGTTTTTGAAAAAGGAAAAATAAAAATCTTAGAAGAAAGGAAAAGGTATGATATGAAAAGGACAATTCTTATACTGGGTATTATAGTCATTGCATTAGGTGGCTGTACTTTACAGAAAGAATCAAATCAAATGTTGGAAAATATTGTAACGCAGGAAGTACCGAATGATATCCATACAGATTTACATACCCTACCACAGGAAATACAAGATATTATCTACCGCGATGGAACTTTCTTTGATGTGGAAAGTCAAAAACAGTATACAAAGAAATCCTATAAAGTACAGAATTTAGAGAATATTATGCAGGAAACAAAGTGGGGAAAATATCTCATATGTGATTTTGATGAAGATGGCGAGCAGGAGTTAGTAGTCAGGCTACAAAACATGGAAGGGTATTGTTTGGACACAAAAGTGTTTGATAAACAAGAGAATATGGTGTATGCCTATTCTTTTGTTTATCGTGGATTTTTGCATGTATATGAAGATGGGACGATAGATAGTTCAAGTGCGGCAGATACCTTTTATTATTACAAGTTAAAATTTAATAAAGAAAAATGTGAAGAAACTGTGATAGCGGATTCTACATGGGTAGAAGATGAAAAAGTCTGGTATATAGAGGGAAAAAAAGTTACAGAAGAAGAATTCTATAATTTTATTAACAAAAACTATGGAATAAATACAGAAATATTGTGGAGTTCGTCATCATTAGAAAGCAAACTATTACAAGAAGAAATTTCAAAACTTCCGATTCGAAAAAAGAATGAAATAGTTTACAACGTAGATATAACAGAAGATGGGAGTGCTGATACCATTACAGTGGATATTTCAAAAACGGAAAGCATATGGAAACAGAAGGCGGTCATTTCGGTAAAAGACTCTAACGGTGATAAAATATGGAGTGATGAAATGGAATTGTCGGATACATCTTGTAAATTATATTATTTATGTAAAAAAGATGAAAAATATTGTCTTTTGAGATATATTACAAAGTATCAGGAGGGCGATGGAAGTTATACATTTGAAGTTTTTTATCCAAAAGAAAAAGAGGAAAAAGTAATAGATTCCCAAAAAGTTCAGTTTCAAACATATCCTATTGGAAAATATGAGGTTAATCTACCTATATCAGATATGTATGATTTTGCAGAAGAGGTCAATGATTATTTTTACAATGGAATCCTTTTGCTAGGAGTAGAAGATGGAGAATTTAAGTATACTACAGACAATATACCAGTAACTTATGAAGAAAAATATAAGAAGGTTGTTCCAGAGAAGATACAAAAAGAAAATTTATATTTAGAAGGGCAGCTTGCAATCATGAGGGAGAAAATTTTGGAGGAAAGTAAGGAGAAGTAATATATGAAAAAATGCATAGTAGCATTTTGTGCAATTATAATGATTTTAAGTAGTTGTACTTTGCAAGAAAATGCAACTACAGATAATTTATATGGAGAATTGAGGTTAGGAGAAAGTTCATTGTATGAAGATTTAAGTCCATTGCCACAAGAAATACAAGACATTATATACAATAATGCAACCTTTTTTGATGTAGAAAGTCAAAAACAATATACAAAAGAATCATATAAGGTAACGGACAATGAGGAATTAAATCAACAGTTACAATGGTCAGAGTATATGGTATTTGATTTTGATGACGATGGAGAGAAAGAATTAGTTGTGATGTTAGACGTAGGGGGCGGCGACCCTTTTGTGAGAGTATTTGATAAACAAGAAGATATGGTATATGCGTACCCTTTTGTCTATCGTGGATTTTTGCATGTATATGAAGACGGTGGTATATATGGTGCCAGTGCAGCAGATCAATTTATGATTTATAAAGTAAAGTTCGATAAAAATAAGCAGGAAGAAACGATTATTTTGGATAAAACATCTGAAGAAACAAAATCCGGACAATTTGAAAAAGTATGGTATGTAAAGGGAAAAAGGGTCACAGAAGAAGAATTTAATAAGTTTCTGGATGAGTATTGGGATAGGGATAAAAATAGCGATATTCCATGGAATTATAGTGGCATAGATAACCAACTTTGGCAAATGGAACTGGCAAAAATACCGGTTCAGAAAAAAGATAAGGTTGTATATAACATTGATGTAACAGGGGATGGAACGGAAGATACCATTATCGTGGATAGTTCCAAAACAAAACGTTTATGGAACAAGAAGGTGGTCATTTCGGTAGAAGAATCCGATGGAAATGAAATATGGCGTGAGGAAATGGAAGTGTCCGAAAAGGATATAGCTTACTATCTTTGTAAAGAAAATGAAAAATATTATCTTTTGAGATATATTCCGGAATTTATAGAAGGAAGGGGTAATTATTCCTTTGAAGTATTTAATCTGAATGAAAAAGGAGAAGAATTGGTGTACTCTGATAATATAACATTCAAAACGTATGTCGAAGAAAAATATGATAGGAATTTCAGTTCGTCTGATATGAGTTGTTTTAGAGATAACTTAAATAGGTATTTATCAAATGGAATTTTATTGCTAGGTATTGAAGATGGGGAAGTAAAATACAGTACAGAAACAAAGGCATTTACATATCAGGAAGATTACAAAAAAATCATTCCATCTGATATACAGAAGACGGATGAATATGTTAATAATCAGTTGGATTTAATGGAAGAAAGGATTCTGGAGGAAGGTAAAATTGATAATTACTATATGCGATGATGATGCTATTTTCGCAGAAAGAGTGAAAGAATTATGCGAAAATATATTGTTGAAAGAGGATAAAAAACAGATTGAATTCATTTATGTTTCAAGTGGCGAGGAGTTTTTTCAGTTAGACCAGCATACAGATATACTCTTGTTGGACATTGAGATGAAAGATTTATCTGGAATTGATGTGAAAGAAAGATTAAAAATATGTAATTGTGATACAAAAATAATATTTATGACCAGTCACACAGAGCGGATGCGTGAGGCATTTGGAAAGTATGTGTACGGTTTTGTGGAGAAAGATAATTATAAGGAGTTAGAAAAAATCATATTGCCGGTAATTCGTGAAGTGGAGGAAGAAAAAGTTGGCTTTATTGTAGATGATATTAAGGAAAAAAAGCAAATAAAATTGAAAGATATTTACTATATTAAAGCAGCTGGAAATTATATAGACATATTTACTGACAATGAGCATTATTTAAAACGACAAAAAATGAATGACTGTGAAATGGAAATTAATAAAAGGGATTTCTGCAGGGTTCACAAATCTTATATTATAAATCTTAAATATATTAAAACAGTAAACCAAAAAGAAATAATTTTAAATGGAAATATAAAAATACCGATAGCAAGGGGAAAGTGCAATTTAATTAAAAGTGCTTATATGGAGTATCTGAAAAGAAAGCTCTAATTTCAGAAAGGAAATGGTATGTCTTATTTATATTTTAGTTTAGAACAAATATCAGAATGTCTATGTTATTTATGTGGAATCTATTTTTTTACAAAAGCATCGTTGACTAGAAATATTAAAATATATGCAAGTGTTTTGGTGGCTTTTGTAGTTTTAGTGTGCTGTAAAGGTTTGGTAGATATATCTTTTTATAAGGCATGGGTATGTACACCATTTCAAATGATATGCCTATTTTTCTTAATAGATGGAACCATAAAAAGCAAGGTTTTTTACAGTGTATCAGCACCTGTTATTGCTGCCTTTTTTAATATAATTGTGATTATCTTTTTAGATTTTGATATTTCAGCAAATTTGCATGGGCAGGGGGTTAATTATACATGGATAGTAATGCTCATTCTAATAATTATAGTTGGAATTATAATAAAAAATATAAGATATAGAAAAGTGACAGAGTATACACGTATGCCCCCATATGTATATATAGCAATTATATTTGCGTTTTTAATTTTTACTACATTTATTATATGGAATTATTTGTACATACAAGAATTTAATAGTTATAAGAAAAATTTCTTTAAAATGATTTCCGTGTTTAGTGCAATCATTTTTTTGACATTAGTTGGCTTTGTGTACGAAGTATTTATCAAACTTCAAGAAGAAAAACAAAAAATAAAACTTATGGTGAAGTATGAAAAAATTCAGAAATTATATTATGAAAATTTGCTTTCCAATAACAAAAAAATTCGAGGGTTTAAACATGACATAAATAATCATTTAAAATGCATTTATCATTTTATGAAACTTGAAAAATATATGGAAGCAGAAGAATATCTGGAAAAAATAATTGGAGAATTTAATGAAATTGGAAAATCAAAGTTTCAATGCAGCAATTATGTTGTGGATGCTATATTAAATCAATTTGTACTTCCAATGGAGAAAGAAAAAATAGAGTTTAAGTTTCAGTATGATATATATGGAGAATTATTAATACAGGAAATGGATTTAAGTACGATTTTGTATAATCTGCTTCAGAATGCAGTGGAGGAATGTAATAGAATCAAAGATGGAAAAAGGAAAATTTGTCTTCAAATGAAAGAAGATAATGGAAATGTATTAATTGAACTCAAAAATACAGTACATGAAGATTTTAATATAAAAAATATCAAGAACTTAAAAACAACAAAGAAAAAGCAGGAAAGTCACGGGTTTGGAATAGCAAATGTCAGGGACTGTATAAAAAAGTATAACGGGGAATTAGAGTATCAGTATGGGCAGGGAGAGGTATCTGCCAATATCATATTGTTCCATGCGACAAAAAACTAAAAAAGATGCATTTTATCACAAAAAACATACAGTTCATCACAGAAAAGTTGAGATAAATGGGGAGCGGTGTTATGGTTAGTTTGGGAGGTGGAACAAATGGATGTATATAGTATAGTAGAAATTTTAATATCAATACTTACATAATTAAGTAACAAATAATAGTGTGTATAATATTGATGGAGAGCAAAAGGAAGGGGAAAAAATGACAATTAAGAAAATAATAAGTACATTTGTATTATTAGGAGTTATGTTTGCAACTTCTATTACAACGGAAGCTGCGTCTAAGGATAATTATGAACCAAATGATACAGTCGATACAGCGTATCCGTATGAAAAAGTAAATACGATATCAACGAAAATAAAAAATACAAATTCTTTATTTACATTAGGAATGAAAAATGCAAGTTTAGATTCTGCAACAGATGTTGACTGGTATAGCATTTATCTTACAGAAGGTCAGCAATATTTTATGGATTTGAGAAATATAGGTGGTCAGGATTGGTATATTGAATTATACTATTATTATTCGGGAGGCAAAACGGGGGATTATTATAGTTATTCTACGAATAAAGAAAAATATAATGGAAGACCTGAAAAATATATATATTTTACAGCTAAGGAAACAGGAACATATTATATCAAAGTGGCAAGCAAGGGTGAGTGGAAAAGTAGCTTATACTATTACTTTTATGTCGGACCTGTCTGGCAGGAATTTGAAATTGAAAATTTAGCAACCGGAGGAAATGTATGGTTGAGTTCAAGTTATGCTACTTATTCTTTTGATTTACGAAATGCAGTTCCAAAAAATACAAAAATTATTGAGTTATCATTAGCAGATAAATATATTTCCGGAACATCGTGCAGTAATATGAGTAAGTGTTTAACGGCTGGTGGACGTAGCTATTATAATACAGTGGGAAGAGAACAAATAAATGGTATAAAAGGTGCATCCTTAGGTCAGTTATGGAAAATTAGTGCACGTTGTACAAGTGGAACTCACAGGGCTAAATGGAGTGCAAGAATGAACGGAAGAGTTTCATGCAAAATGGCACCATTTCCGGGAAATGAAATAGAGTAATAAAGAATGTGAGGGGAAAATATGGATATTACAGGAATAGGAACTACGAGGAGCTATACATATTGTCAGACAACAAAAAAATTAGGAACTCAAAACAGCGATGATGCTTTTGTAAAATGGTACAATGGAGAAATCAATCAAGAACAATTACCGGCACAAATCAATGGATTTGACGATGATGTAAAAAGAGACTTAGAAACGATTCTTTCAGATTATTCACAAAGAAGTGGTGTAGAGGGCTATAGCGAGGAAAGTATGCAAGACAATGATGTGCAGGTGACAGTCCATATAAGGGATGTAGATTGCATTGAGTATAACGTAAATGGCATAAAAATAACATCTTATTCACCAGTTCTCTGTTCACCAGAAGATGAAAAGATTTTTTGTGGTGAAAATGTACCATATGCGACTACCGTACATCAAGATTATAATGCAGCAAACAATAGCATTCAGATTGCTGTGGGAGATGAATATGATGTAGGAAATGGATACAAATTAGTGATAGGAAATAATTCTGTTGATGTTGTAAAGACTGCAGGAGCAGATCCTAGAGAATGGGATAGAGTAAATTATCTTTCGTTGGCATTGAGTGATTTTATTCATTTTGCGGATCAACAGTGGATGTCTATGGAAAGCTCAGACGAGATTAATCAAGTGGTTATAGACTTTTTACAAAAACTTGGTGTGAATACGGAAGAAACATTTACCGTAAATAAAACACAATGTGAAATTGTAAATGGAAGAATCCGTGAAGTAGGAAACATGTGGTGTATACCAAGCAGTATGTACAATGCTGCAAAAAAAAGGTATGAAGAATTAATGAGCCAATCTATAAATAAAAAAGGGTAAAAAGATAGCGTAGTAGTTTGCACTGCTACGCTATCTTTCTACCGCTTGATAACCATCACCGGAATCGGTGGATTATTAGGTCGATTATAATAACTTGATAAAATTACAAGATACTTCTTAGCATCCAAGTTTTTCAAAAATTCAAGAAGCGCATCCCGTTCCTCAAAACCAGAGTCGCCGCCACTGTAAATACAAAGCGACATCAGTCCTCCCTTTCGTAACAAGGACAGTCCCTGAGTGATGGCTTCTATGCTGGTGTCTGCCTTGGTGGCGAGATTGTGGTCGCCGGAAGGCAGATAACCAAAATTAAAAACAATACAATCTACCGGATTTTCCTCAACGTAGTTGTGCATATGTGTATGAGAGGCCAAAATCAGAGAGGCAATGTGGATAACTTTCTGATCCTCTAATAATTTTTTTGTATTTTCGAGAGCCTGCTTTTGAATATCAAAGGCATAAACCTTTCCTTGATCTCCCACAAGTTCACAAAGCTTTAATGTATCATTTCCATTTCCCATAGTAGCATCAATACAGATATTGCCGGTTTTTATATGATTTTCCAAAAAATGATGAACAAATTCTGTTATTTGGTAAGATTTCATATAGTTACTCCTCACATAAATTTTCAAAATGAGGATAATATTTAATCATTGCTTTTCCAACGATTTTTTCTTTTGAAACAAATTTGTGCTGCCAGAAGCGGGAATCATGGGAGTCGTTTCGGTTATCCCCCATAACGAAATAGCAGTTTTCCGGAACTTCATAAGGACCAAAATCTATATAGGATTTTTCTTTGATATAATCTTCTTCTAAAAGTTCTCCATCAATATAAATTTCCCCATCTTTTCCCTCGATAGTTTCTCCCGGAAGTGCAATAATTCTCTTTAAGAAATTCTGGCTTTCGTCATCCGGATACCAAAAAGAAATAATATCCCCTCTTTCCGGTTCGACGGAGATATAAGCAAGACGATTGAGAACGATTCTGTCCTCCGGCTGAATGGTTGATTCCATAGAACCTGTTGGAACCACTGCATTGGCAATTACATAATGATTTAAGCCAAAAGAAATCGCTGCTGCTGTTAAGATAATTTTGGAGTAACTGAAAATTTCTTTCGCAATAGTCTGACCGGAAATATTGTGTTTTTCCATAAAATTTGAAATTCGCTGTTTCATATCGTATTTATACCCCTTTTCATTGTGTTTTATGTAATTAATATTAATATATAAAAGGATGCTCTTCAATTGCTTTCATCAGTTATTAAGAAAGGTAAAGAAAAAATTAAGAAAAGTATATTAAATACAAAAAAAGCCCCAACCCAACAGTTAAAACTGCCAAACTGGAACTTTCGTAGTGCGCGATCAGGGGTTCGAACCCTGGACACCCTGATTAAGAGTCAGGTGCTCTACCAACTGAGCTAATCGCGCTTACTAGATGTACTTCGTAAGCACAAAAAATATTATATATGAAGAAAATAAAAAAAGCAAGTACTTTTTTAAAAAAAGTTAAAAAATTTGTAAAGTTAGGTTTGGGTTGACAGGACGCCCATGAGCAATCCCAAAACAAATTTCATATAAAATGATAAACTACCGGCAAATTGTGATATAATATATCTTAAAAATAAGTTTGAGTGAAGAGGGGAAAAAATGCGTAAGACGAACAGACATGCCTATTTAATTATCGCTTTCAACAACTGGCCTATTTTGGAAAAGTTAATTCGATTATTAGATCACGAGAGAAACGATATCTATATTCATATTAACAGCAAAATAAGAGATTTTGATTTTGATTATTTTCAGGGACTTGCAAAAAAGTCTAAAGTTTATTATACCGAACGATTTAATACAGAATGGGGAACACCAAGGCTGATGGTTGCACAGATGTACTTTTTACAAATGGCTCATGGAATTGAAAATTATCAGTATTATCATGTATTGTCAGGCGCGTGTCTGCCTTTGAAAACACAGGATGAGATTCATAAGTTTTTTGATGAAAACGATGGCAAGGAATTTGTACATTTTACATGTCCGCCACCAATAGAACGTAGAATTTATGACCGATATGCGTATGACCATAGATTTCATAAACACATCAGAGAAAACAGCTTAATTAAGAGAGTTTTGTTTGGTGTTATTATGGAGAAACTTTATGTGGGGCTTCAGAAAGCATTAAAAGTGGACAGGCAGAAAAATAATCCATACGAATTCTGTTTTGGCTCCTCCTGGTTTAGTATTACAGATGAATTTGCTTTTCATATATTAGAGCACTGGGATTATTTGTTGAGTTCTTTTAAACATACATTTGCACCGGATGAAATGTATGTACAAACGCTTGCATACAATTCAAAATTTAAAGAACGTTTGTATTATGACAAGATGGATGATAACTATATTGCATGTATGCGATATATTGATTGGAAGAGAGGAAATCCATATAGTTTTACCATCAATGACTATGAGGAATTAATGAATAGTGGCTGTCTGTTTGCAAGAAAATTTGATTTGAAGACAGAAGAACAGCAGCAAATTGTAGATAAAATATATACAGAACTGATGGAGAAGCAGATAGAAATTAAGATGTAATGCAATGAAAAGATGAAAAAACACTATTGAAGAAGAAAGATTTGTATGCTATAATGGCACTAGCTAGGAAGGATATATGTAGCATTATGCACGCGAAAAGGTCAGGGAGTCGCAGTCCCTGACCTTTTCTATACCATTTATTAAGGTGGTTTAAGCCTTTTTATGCTGTTGCCGCTCAAGATATCTGTCCAGCCATTTGCATAAGTAGTAGCTAACTACTCCTGCTCCGACAGATATCAGAAAGGATATTATGTAAAGCATTATGCACCTCCTTTCTGGTGCCAGTATAGGAGTGGCAGCAGAATTATTGTAACATAAAAGTGAAAGTTGTACAATATAATGTGTGACAATGAAATGAAAAACAAAAATATATGTACAACTTGGAGGGCATTATGGAAAAAGTGTATGGAAGCAGTTTTAGAGCAAATTTGAAAGAGTATATGAATAAAGCAGAAAAAGAACCTTTATTAATCGAACGTAGAGATGCAGAAAATCTGGTGATTTTATCAGAAAAAGAGTATGAACGTTTAGCAACGTGGGTCAATAATAATCAAACGCTTAGTTTAGAAATTGAGAAGAAGGTAGATAAAGTATTGAGCAAGCGTTTAAGCGAATATGAAAAGCTACTAAAGGAAAGTGTAAAATAATGAATTTTATCAACAAGCTACTTGAAAAATAGTACATATCGTTATATAATTAACAATAACTTCAGGGCAGGGTGTAAGTCCCTACCGGCGGTAAAGCCCGCGAGCAGTAATGTGCAGATTTGGTGTGATTCCAAAGCCGACAGTTAAAGTCTGGATGAAAGAAGGTAATAACTAACAGATTGCTTATGATGCATTTACTTGTTATTTCAGGTTGTAAAACCAAAATGGCGGGTAACATGTAAAAGTAAGGAAAATGTAACCAGGAAATAAATCCGGCTCTGAGTGTAATGCTTAGAGCCTTTTTTGATATAAAATAAGTTTTCACAGCAAAAAAATTTTTCATAATAAGGAGAAGAAAAATGTCTGATATGAAAAATAGCAAAGAATTTTACATGAGAAAAGCGTTAGAGCTGGCAAAGCAGGGAATGGGATATACTTCTCCCAATCCTATGGTGGGCTGTGTTATTGTAAAGGATGGAAAAATTGTAGCCCAAGGCTATCACGAAAGATGTGGTGAATACCATGCAGAACGTAATGCATTGTTGCGTTGCAAAGAAGATGTTACGGGAGCAGAGGCATATGTAACATTAGAGCCTTGCTGTCATCATGGAAAAACTCCGCCTTGTACAGAAATTCTGATAGAACGAGGCATTAAAAAAGTTTATATAGGAAGTATGGATTCCAATCCGTTGGTAGGCGGAAAAGGCGTAAAAATTTTACAGGAAGCAGGCATGGAAGTGGAATGTGGAATTTTAAAAGAAGAATGTGACAAATTAAATGAAGTATTTTTTCACTATATAGAAAAAAAGACACCTTTTGTGGCAATGAAATATGCCATGACATTAGATGGAAAAATTGCTGCCTACACAGGGGATTCCAAATGGGTAACCTCTGAAGCGGCAAGAAACCATGTGCAGATTTTACGAAAGAAATATAGCGGAATATTGGTAGGAATAGGAACTGTAAAAGAAGACAATCCTATGTTAAATTGTAGAATAGAGGAAGGCGTAGACCCGGTTCGAATTATTTGTGATTCCCGCCTTTCTATTGCAGAGAATATGCAGTGCAATATTATAAAAACCGCAAAAGAGATAAAGACAATCGTTGCCTATGTGAAGGCTACAGAAGAAAAGAAAAAAGCATTGGACGAAGCCGGAATTATTTTGGTTCAGGCAGGTGACAAGGAAACAATAGATTTGAAGCTTTTATTGAAAAAAATCGGTGAAATGGGAATCGACAGCATTCTGGTAGAAGGCGGCGGAAAAATTCACGGTTCTTTCTTAGAAGAAAATCTGGTAAATAAAGTGTATGCCTATATAGCACCGAAGCTGGTAGGTGGAGCTACGGCGAAAACACCGATAGGCGGCAAGGGATTTGAGAAGATGGAAGCTGCCAGAAAGTTAAAAGATGTTCAGATAGAACAGCTTGGAGAGGACATTCTGGTAACAGGATATTTATAAATATTATATCGAGTAAGAAAAAGGAAGTGAAATCGTGTTTACAGGAATTGTAGAAGAAGTTGGAAAAATTAAATCAATTTCTATGGGAAGCAGCTCCGCAGTTCTGACTATTGGAGCATCCAAAGTCTTGGAAAATACAAAATTAGGCGACAGTATTGCCGTAAATGGTGTATGCCTTACAGTTACAAAACTGGGAACAGACTATTTTACAGCAGATGTGATGGCAGAAACCATAAGAAGAAGTTCTTTGGGAACATTAACAAATGGAAGTCCTGTAAATCTGGAGAGGGCTATGGCAGCAGATGGAAGATTTGGCGGTCATATTGTGTCCGGTCATGTGGATTCCATGGGAACGATAGCATCTATCGTGCCGGAAGACAATGCTATCTGGTATACCATAAATGCAGATGGGAAAACATTGCATTACATTGTAGAAAAAGGCTCTATTACCATAGATGGAATCAGCCTTACCGTAGCCTATGTAGACGAAAGCTGCTTTAAAGTATCAATCATACCTCATACAAGACAGGAAACAAATCTTTCCTCCAAGGGCGTTGGAGATAAAGTAAATTTAGAATGTGACATCATCGGAAAATATGTAGAAAAACTGCTGACTCCGGTGGAAGTAAAAGAAGAAAAGCAAAGCAACATTACAGAAGAATTTTTAAGAAAATATGGATTTTAATTAAAATAAAAAGTAAGGAGAAATTTAAATGAGTGAATTTGCAACCGTTGAACAGGCATTAGAAGATTTAAAAAATGGAAAAATTATTGTAGTTACCGATGATCCGGACAGAGAAAACGAAGGTGATTTAATTTGTGCTGCAAAGTTTGCCACACAGGAAAATGTTAACTTTATGGCAACATATGCAAAGGGATTAATCTGTATGCCAATGACAAGAGAGCTTTGCGAAAAATTAAAGTTAAATCAGATGGTAGAAAAAAATACAGATAATCATGAAACAGCGTTTACAGTTTCCATTGACCATGTAGATACTACAACCGGAATTTCTGCATACGAACGTTCTGTAACTGCCATGAAGGTAGAAGAACCGGATGCAAAACCGGAAGATTTCAGAAGACCGGGACACATGTTTCCACTGCAGGCAAGAGAAGGCGGTGTGTTAAAGAGAACAGGACATACAGAAGCTACGGTAGACCTTGTAAAACTGGCTGGTCTTGGGGAATGTGGTCTTTGCTGTGAAATTATGAGAGAAGACGGTACCATGATGCGTACTACAGAGTTAAAAGAATTCTCTAAAGAACATGGTTTAACGATGATAACCATTGAAGACTTGATTAAATATAGAGTGGAAAGAGAGTCCTTGGTAGAAAAGGTTTCTACTGCAAAGCTTCCTACAAAATTTGGTGAATTTATGATTCACGGATTTGTAAATAAATTAAATGGAGAACATCATGTGGCACTTACCATGGGGGATGTGGCGGATGGAGAACCGGTTCTTTGCCGTGTACATTCTGAATGTCTTACCGGTGATGTATTTGGCTCCCAGCGTTGTGATTGTGGTGAACAGTTAGATGCTGCCATGAAAGCAATTGCAACAGAAGGCAGAGGAATTTTACTTTATATGCGTCAGGAAGGACGAGGAATTGGTTTAATCAATAAATTAAAAGCCTACGAACTTCAGGAACAGGGCTTTGATACAGTAGAAGCAAACCTTAAACTTGGATTCCCGGCAGATATGCGAGATTATGGAATCGGTGCACAGATTTTGTATAATTTAGGTGCAAAGAGATTAAATCTTTTAACGAACAATCCGAAGAAGATTACAGGATTGAAAGGATATGGAATTACCATTGAAAAACGTATTCCAATTCAGATTGCCCCTCAGAAGCATGATGAATTTTACTTAATCACCAAGCAGAATAAAATGGAACATATGACAAACTATTAAATTAATATAGAAAAAGGAGAAAAGAAAATGAAAGTATTAGAAGGAAATGTAGTAGCAAGTGGAATTAAAGTGGGAATGGTAGCAGCAAGATTTAATGAATTTATCGTTTCTAAATTAGTTAGCGGAGCAGAAGATGCCTGTGTTCGTCACGGTGTAAATTCCGATGATATTGAATTAGCATGGGTACCGGGAGCATATGAAATTCCTCTGGTAGCAAAAAAGATGGCAAAATCAGGAAAATATGATGCAGTAATCTGCCTTGGAGCAGTAATTAAAGGCTCTACTTCTCATTATGATTATGTATGTGCAGAAGTAAGCAAGGGTATTGCAAGTGTATCTTTAGAAACAGAAATTCCTGTTATCTTTGGTGTACTTACTACAGACAATATTGAACAGGCTATTGAAAGAGCCGGTACAAAGGCTGGTAATAAGGGATATGACGTGGCTTGTACTGCAATTGAAATGGTAAACTTAATGAAAAATATGTAAAACAATCCGGATAAAGCCTACATGTGGAGTGAAATAGAATGTCAATAAAATGTATTGCACTTGATTTAGACAGAACAACATTAAATATGGACGGAAAGCTTTCGAAAGAAAATAAAGCAGCGTTGGAATATGCCATAAGCCGGGGAGTTCACATTGTGGTGGCTTCTGGCAGGGCGTTCCACACACTGCCGAAGGATGTAATTGCAATTTCAGGCATTGAATATGCGATTACATCCAATGGAACAGCTGTGTATCATATCCCAACGCAGAAATGTCTACACCAGTATAAACTAAATAAAAACAGCATAGAAAAAATTATTGAATTATCTAAAAGTGAACAAGTTACCTATGAAGCATTTATTGATGGAAAAGCATATGCAGACAGTACCTATATAGAGCATCCGGAAATATTTGGCGCCGATAAGCAGGCAATTATATATATCAGAGAAACCAGACATATGGTAGATAATATTGAAGAATTTATAAGGGAACATATAGAAGAGATAGACTGTATGGATATTATCACAAAGAATAATGAATTAAAAGAGTTTTTAATGGAACAGCTTAAAAAGGATGTGGAAGGAATTTATGTTACTTCCTGCATTGAGCAGTTAGTTGAGATTTCCAATGAACAGGCAGGAAAACATTCAGGTGTAAAATTTATTATGAAATTGCTGGGATTACAGCGGGAAGAAATTGCAGCTTTTGGTGACGGTGATAATGATATCGATATGTTAAAATTCGTAGGAACCGGCATTGCTGTAGAAAATGCTTCAGACCAGTGTAAGAATGCAGCAGATATGATAACGAAGCATCATGATGAAAATGGCGTGGCATATGGAATTTATGAAATGTTGAAGATTTAAAGAATTACAAAAAGAATACTGGTTATAAGAAGAAACTGAAACAGAATTATAAGAGTTCTTATAGTAAAGTGAAAAGTGTAAAGGTAAAAAAGGCAGCCGCAGGGAAATAGCGGCTGCCTTTAAAAATTATTGTAACAGTACCAAAGTACTGGAAAAAAGTTGCTTTTTGTTATATAATAAAATGGGTGAAAAAAACTATGAAAATAATAATGAAGGAGGGTTTTTTATGATGAGACAAAAACTAACACCGGAACAATACAGCCGGGCGAACAGGGTTCTAATGATGGTATTATCAGTTGTATATGTGATTTTTATTGTCATAGAATTAAATAATGTAAAGAGTGGTGGCATGGGTGTCGCAAGGGGATTGCGCATAGCACTGGATGTTATTGCTATAGTAGCCAATAATGTATTTGTAAGAATGAAGTCTGACAAGAAAATTGCCATGATTTTTATGGCTATGGGTGTATTATTGGTCTATGTGCCGTTAGTATTTGGAAATGGTCCGGGGGCAATGGCAATGGTATTTCCAATAATTTTGGTATTTATGATTTATTTAAATGCCAGACTAATTCTTATCGGAGCAGTAGCATCATTTGTTGTTTTTGTGATTCGTGCAGCAATATTTAAAAGCACAGGAAACATAGAAAGTTTTAATCAATCAAATGTAATTGTTATGGGGATTATAATATGTATTTATGGCTCATGGCGTGCAATCAACCTATTAATTACGTTTAGCAGGGAAGATCAGAAAGTAATTGAAGATAAGGTAATAGAGCAGGAACAGGTAGCAAATACTGTTTCACAAATTGTTGGAAATTTGAATAATAATTTCCAAAACGTAGTGGAAGAATTAAAAGTTATAAATGAATCCATGGAAAATGCAGATAATGCCATAGATAATATAGCCGGAAGTTCCGAAAGTACTGCTCAGGCGGTAAATCATCAGGCAGATATGACAGGGCAGATTCAGTCCAGATTGGAAAACAGTAATGCCACAGCAGAAGCAGCAAGAAAAACGACAGAAGCTTTAAGACAGACAATCAATGAAGGAAAGAATCTTGCAGATGAATTAAACAATCAGTCTATGATGGTAGATAAAAATACATCCAGAATTTCAGATACGGTGGAAGAACTGGTGAAAAATGTAGAGAAAGTTTCCAGTATCACAGAATCTATCTTAAATATATCTTCCCAGACAAACTTGCTGGCATTGAATGCAAGTATTGAAGCGGCAAGAGCCGGGGAAGCAGGTAAAGGTTTTGCGGTAGTAGCAGATGAAATTCGTAAACTGGCAGAAGAAACAAGGGTATCCACAGAAAAGATTACGGATATTATTAATGAACTTACTGCAGTTACCAATGAAACAAAAGAAGGAATTTACGAATCAGCAGAAAGCATTAACGTACAGAGAGAAAAAGTAAAACAGGTTAATGCAAGCTTTGTGGAAATGGAAGCAGGAATGGAAGAATTACATACAGGTGTAGATAGCATGGGCCACGAAATAGAAGAAGTATTTCAGGCAAATAAGGCTATTGTGGACAGCATTTCAATGTTATCTGCTTCATCCGAAGAAGTTTCTGCCGGGGCTCAGACCAGCAAAGAAACTCTTGATAATGTATATGACAGTTTGCAGGGCTTCTCACAGATGATAGAAGGAACGTTTGGACAGTTGAAGGAATTGAAGACGGCTGTAGAGGAATAAACTAAATAGGAATTAAAGTAAAAATGTACCGGATTTTCGGTGCATTTTTATTTGTTTTATGTTACAATATTTGATAATAATTATTACGGAAATATTAACTAGATGAAAAATATTAAATACTATTTGGGAAGTATTCGCTGTTAAAAGAGAGGATATAAAAAATATGAAAAGAATAAAAATGTTTACATGTATTATCGTAGCATTTATGATGCTGGGCGGATGCGGGAAGCAGGAAGCGGAGATAGCGAATCCGGTAGAATGTACAGAATTTGTAATGCCTGATAATTATTCACCAATGGGAGTAGAGGAAGTTACAGCAACAAATCAGGTTTATGTGTTGGGGTATGATGGAGATACTTATGATTATTTTGTGTTTGATAAAACACAAGATGGTTACAGTGTAGCAGAAAAGCTGGAAATAGATGCTCAGGATTTAGTAATAGGAAACATGTCTGTGACAGATGATGGAGAAAAGGCTTACTTTTGGGCATGGACCTGGGAAGGAAATGAAACAGAACCGGGAATAAGAATTCATCACGGAAATCTGGCAGAACATAAACTTACAAATATAGAAAAAATCGAGGGATTAAATACAAGCTTGTATAACTTGTTAGGTGACGTGGATAGTGAAGAAAACTTATGTATTCTGAATCTTAATGAGGAAGAAAGTTTGTATGATACTTATATCGCAAGCAAAGAAGGGGACAAGTATCAAAAGAAGGCGTTGGATTTTGGTTTTAGTGGAAAATACATATCAAAAGCAGTCTGGGCAGAAAAAAATAAGGTAATGTCTGTTATCAAAGATGACAATGGTTGTTATGAAGGTATATTTTTGTCAGAATTAGAAGACGGGAAGAGCAAAAAGTCCACAGAAATACAATTACCGGAAGAATTAGAAGGAAAAGAAATATATGAGATTTCCATCAATAGTGTAAATGGCATTATTTATTTTATCGTTCAGGAATCATCGGACAATTTTATGGCAAATAAAATATATAAAATGTCTGTAAAATCCTTTTTAAAGGGAGCTATAGAGGATAATCAGGATTATCAGGGAGATAGCAGTGATGAGTTTGACACTGCAGAATTTGAAATGCAGCTTCGTAATAAAAGTGATATGTCAAAGAAACAGGGAGTATATTACGAAATTTTTGTACGCTCCTTTGCAGATTCCGATGGAGATGGAATTGGAGATTTTAATGGTGTTACTGCAAAATTGGATTATTTAAAAGAGTTAGGAATCGATGGAATCTGGCTGATGCCAATAAATAAATCTCCTTCTTATCATGGTTATGATGTGACAGATTACAATAGTCTGAATGAAGATTATGGAACAGAAGCAGATTTTGAAAATTTGATTGCAGAAGCTCATAAAAGAGATATCAAAGTGATTATGGATTTTGTAATTAATCATACCAGCTCAGAACATCCATGGTTTCAAAGTGCCATTTCAGATGAAAACAGCCAGTATAGAAATTATTACCGTTGGGTAAACAAAAAAGATACTACAGATTATAGTTTATCCGATGAATCTTCATGGGATAATCAGGTATGGTATAAAAGTGGCGACTATTATTATTATGGAATCTTTTCACAGGATATGCCGGATTTAAATTACAATAACGAGGCAGTAAGAGAAGAAATAAAAAATGCTGCAAAAAAATGGCTGTCCATGGGCGTGGATGGTTTCCGTATGGATGCGGCAATGCATATTTATGGTGACCATGAATTTAAACAGCAAGAAGACCAGTTACAGTCCAATATGCAGTGGTGGAATGAATTTGCTTGTTTTTGTGAAAGTATTAATCCGGAAGTTTATCTTGTAGGAGAGGCATGGCAAAATGAAAAAGTATTAGCAGAATATGCCCAGCCTTTCGATACAAAATTTAACTTTACCTTTGCTCAGGATATGATAGATGTAATTAAAAATGAATCCACAGAAAAAACTTCTACAGAGAAAGAATTGGCAGCAAGTCTGGAAGATATTTTGCAGCAATATAAAGAGCAGGATGAAAATTATATCGATGGCATTTTTGCAACAAATCATGACCAGGACCGTATCATGTCCCAAGTAGGAAGTGAAGAAAAAGCAAAATTGGCAGCAAGCATTTATCTTACATTGCCGGGGAATCCATTTATTTATTATGGAGAAGAAATTGGAATGTACGGTGAAAAGCCGGATGAAAAAATTAGAGAGCCTTTCAAGTGGAGTGCAGACGGAAGTGATATGGATACTACATGGGAAGCTGCTTCTTCTAACACAAAAACTCTTTCCTTACAGGAATTAAAAACAGAAAGCTCTAATAATATATATTATCATTACAAAGAATTAATTGCGTTTAGAAAAGAACATTCATCTTTAACGGATGGAACATATGAAGCGATAGAAACAGGAAAAGAAAGTGTTCTTGCATATAAGAGAAGCAATGATGCTGAGGAACTGATTGTAATTCATAATCTTTCCAAAGATGCGGCAGAAATTCAGAACGAACTGCTGCAGGGCGGAACGGTGATTTATGATAATAATTCAGAAAGTACGAAAGGAACTGAAGTACAAGAAGGAAAAATTACGGTGGCACCGTACACCACAGTCGTAACAGTTCAGCCTTGTCCTAGTCAAAAGAGAGAAATTTAAAAATTTTTTCACAAGTTTTATCCACACAAAAACGTATGATTTTACAGATTTGTATGCACTTTGTTTTTGTGTGGATAACTTTTTTACAAACTATCTGTC
>JAFQUB010000032.1 GCA_017408735.1 Lachnospiraceae bacterium | reverse complement strand
ATTCATTTCTTTCATTTTCTGATAATCAAAAAAATGCCGAGACTTCTTTTCATTCTTCTTTGCCCATAAAATGGTTTCCGTAGAATGTGTGAAGCATCGACATGCTAAGTTTGGTGGTGGATTTGTTTTCTGCCATGTTATGTTGTTAATTATCTTGAAGCCTTCCTGCTCCAATGCCATACCAATCGAATATATATTGTGTAATGTTCCCGATATCCAAATCGTGCCGTTGGGCTTTAGTACTTTCTTACATAACTTAATCCACTTTCTGTTAAACTTGTGTTTCTCTTCGACGCTGGTTCCACTTTCCGAAAGCTTATCCCATGAGCCTTTATTAACCGAAACCATTTTCCCGCCCTGACAGGTAATGCCATCATTACTCAAAAAATAGGGTGGATCTGCAAATATCATATCCACAGATTCCGGTTCCATTTTGGTTAGAATTTTAAAGGAATCACCTAGTATCAATTGTGATTCTTCTGTCTCGAAGTATAATGGCACTTTTTTTGTAAATAAGTTCTCCATTATCCCGACTCCCTTAATAATTACATATAATTACTTCTTCTCCAACTCTGTTGGATGCATCCGAATTAATCATACGCTTAACACTTACAACATCTATTCTATATCCTTTGTTACCGTACAACTCATTAATCAAATCCGTATTATGGTTTGTTAGCATACAATAGCAACCTCTGGCTGTTAATTCGTCAAATAAATTTGCAAGTCGTTTATGGCTTTCTATATCAAATCCCTCTTTCGTATATGATTCAAACGAAGTTGGATTCAACGGTGCATACGGGCTATCTATAAATACAAAATCGCCCTTCTTGGCATCCTTACAAGCAACTTCAAAATCTCCGTCAATAATTTTTACCCCCTGAAGATATTTTGAAATCTCCATGATGGCATTTTCATCAACGGAAGCTCTACGACTATTGTTGTATGGAACATTGAAAAGTCCCTTGCCATTTACACGATACAAGCCGTTAAAACAATGCTTATTGATAAATACAAACAATGCAGCCAACTCCACATCGAACTCTGCTTTCATCAGCTTATCATTGTAATGTTCCCTAAGAGAATAGTAATACTCTTTTCCGTCTTCCCACATTTCCTCATCCAGCTTCTTTATAGCCTTTAGAAATGCTTCCGGAGCATTACATATCTGCTTATATGCATTTACCAACGCCTTGTTAATATCGTTTATCAAAGCATTTGCAGGCAGCAATTCGAATGTTACCGCACCGCCACCTACAAATGGCTCGAAATAATTATTATATTTTTCAGGCATTCTCTCCTTTATCTGTGGAAGCAATTGACGCTTTCCGCCAGCCCATTTCACAAATGGAGCGACACTTGAATTACTCATTCTGATTCCTCTTCTCTATGTCCGCAAAAGGACTTTTCTTTACACATCAATTATACTTGCAAACATACAAAATAACAACTTAAACTTAGCTCTTTGTGAATTAATTTACTTCTGAAATACAAATATGTACTCATGCGCCAGTAGAAGAAAATTATTGTTCCATTTCTCCCAATAATCCGTAGAACGACAATTATGTTGCTCTTTAATAATAATCTCTTTATTTGTAAATCCTGCCTGTAAAAAGCACTCCATCATACGAAATCCTAACGGAATAACCTTCCCATATTTTCTTACATCCCCTATCATAACCGCACACATTTTACCCTTTTTCAGTACACGAAAAGATTCCTCAGCCACCTTTTTCATTTCAGCTAAAAATTCTTCTACACCAAGCAAAGAAATATCCCCTTCTATTCCTTTACTGTACTTGATGATATTGGCATAAGGTGGATGCGTACAGATAAAATCAATTCGCCTATCTTTAATAAAATGTAAATCTGTAGCATTACCATTTCGAGTAAATATTTTTGAATTTGTTTCACATTGGAATTGTAAATTTGTTTCAGAAATTGAAACGGATTGCGGATTGATGTCAACACCTACCGCATTGCGACCCAGTAGTTTTGCCTCAACTAAAGTTGTTCCACTACCCATGAATTGATCTAAAACCCAATCACCGGGATTAGAATAGCGAAGTATCAGATTTCTTGGTACATATGGTGACCAATTCCCTCGATACTTTCCTGAATGCGTTGCCCAACTACCTCTGTCCGGAAATGACCAGACTGTTGTTGGTTCAAGTTTGAAATTATTTGGTTGTAAACTTATAAGATATTCCTCCTTTTTTTCATTGGTTCTATCATAGTAACTCTAATATCGAAAAATTCACCCTCATTTTATTTCACTATAGATAGGTTTCATTTAAAGAAAACCCTTGCAAGCATTTGTTTGCAAGGGTTCTGAATATTCCAATAATTATCTCTTTGAGAACTGTGGTGCACGACGTGCAGCTTTGAGTCCGTATTTCTTTCTTTCTTTCATACGTGGATCTCTTGTTAAGAAACCAGCTTTCTTAAGTGCCGGACGGTATTCTCCGTCTGCCTGTAATAAAGCTCTTGAGATTCCGTGACGGATAGCACCAGCCTGTCCTGTGTATCCACCGCCGTGTACATTAACGATAACATCAAATTTATCTGCTGTTTCTGTTAATGCTAAAGGCTGACGTACGATAACCTTTAATGTTTCTAAACCGAAATATTCATCGATTGTTCTTTTATTTATAGTAATGTTTCCTTTACCAGGTACTAAATAAACTCTAGCGATTGATTTTTTTCTTCTACCTGTTCCATAGAATTTTGAATTCTTAGCCACTTTGAATTACCTCCTTGTTGATTAAAATGTTAATACTTCTGGCTTCTGAGCTGCATGATCATGTTCTGGTCCTGCATATACGTGAAGCTTCTTATACATCTGTCTTCCTAAAGGTCCCTTTGGAAGCATACCTTTAACAGCAAGTTCGATAACTCTTTCAGGTTTCTTTTCCATCATTTCTTTTAATGTTGTTTCTTTCATACCACCAACATAATCTGAGTGATTGTAGTAAATTTTCTGCTGTAATTTCTTACCTGTTACTTTGATTTTATCAGCGTTAACTACGATTACGTAATCACCTGTGTCAATGTGAGGAGTGAAGATAGCTTTGTTCTTTCCTCTTAATACTTTAGCAACTTCAGATGCTAAACGACCTAATGTATATCCTGTAGCGTCAACTACATACCATTTTCTTTCAATTGTAGATGGACTAGCCATAAATGTTTTCATTGGTTTTCCTCCTTGTAAAGTTCCACTAACTACATCTAATTTATTATGCAAAGATTACATCTTTTCGGGGCTTTGAAAAGACGCTATAGGAATCAGTGTGTCCGTCACTGACCTTCGCACAGTAAAATATTATAGTATACTTTGCCCCGTGTGTCAACTGATTTTTTCCAATTTTGTGAGGTTTTTCTGCTTTTTACACCCATTCAATCGGCATTTTCGCAGACTACTGTGAGCAGCTTTTTCGCTTCTGGCAAGAACATAGATTTTAATTTTTTGCTGTCATCAACCTGCTTGCCATTTTCATCGCAAAAGGAAACCCACGCTGCACCGTTACTAACACGTAACGCTACTTTTTTCACCTTAGTTAAATCAATCAGGTAATATCCTACTCCAGAACCTTTGATAACCAAAGTATTGTCTGCAATATAACCATTTTAAAAATCTGCGGTATGACCGTTGACAAATCTCGCATCTATATCCGCTCTTATTTTCTTTGATTTTTTGTTATCTGCAATAAAAGCAGCTATTAAAATAATTCCAAAAACTACGATAATTACTAAACCTTGTGGTGTCATTTTTTATTCTCTCCTTTGTATCACATATATTTTTTACTTTATTTTACATTTTACTGTTTTCTTTTTCACCACGTTGCTGGCGGTGTCTTTTGCATATACCGTAACGGTGTAGGTTCCTTTTTTCTTCACCTTAACAGTATAGGCTTTCTTGGTGCTGAATGTGTTTTTCTTTACCACTTCTCCATTGTATTTTACTACATACTTGTATTTTACAGTACCTTCCGCACCTACTGTACCAATCTTTATTTGCAGCTTTTTATTTTTGCCCGATACCGTCAACGTATCGATTGTATACTTTTTCAATACCTTATAAGATTTTATGGTTTTGACAGCAAGTTGTCCGCTTTCATCCTTTACCTTAACATATAATGTATAAGTACCTGATTTTTTCGGGCGGAATACTGCTGAACTCTTTGTGCTAAAATCGCTAAGCACCACTGTCTTGCCTGCATATTTATAACTAAACTGATATTTTAATGTGCCTTGTCCGCCCTTTCCTGCTGCCTTCATTGTAACCTTGTTGCCTACATGAACCTTTTTGCTGGTATGGCTCAATTTCAAATTCAGCACTTGCAGTTTTTCCGGTTGCTTTGTTGGCTCCGGTGTATTACTTGGGCTTGATGTACTGGTTGGTTCTGGTGTATCACTTGGGCTTGGTGTACTGGTTGGTTCTGGTGTATTACTTGGCATTGGCGTATTACTTGGTACCGGCGTGTTGCTTGGTACTGGTGTATTACTTGGCACTGGCGTATTGCTTGGTACCGGCGTGTTACTTGGTATCGGTGTATTGCTTGGTACCGGTGTATTACTTGGCACTGGCGTATTGCTTGGTACCGGCGTATTACTTGGCATCGGTGTATTCGTTGGTATCAATGTACTGGTTGGCATTGGTGTACTAGTTACCGTCGGCACCGGTGTATTCGTCGGTGCTGGAATGTTCGTTGGTGTTGGTATTGGTGTATTGGTCGGTGTTGGTATTGCTGTTGGTGCTACTCCAAAATAGGCAGCTGTGGTATCATCTGTAATTCCGGCTACTGTAGTTCCCTTTGGAATTAACTTAATCTCTATTCCTTCAATGGCACCTTCTATCCCAAAAGTTCCTGACATCCCTTGGTTTTTTGTCCATCCAAGCCAACCTTTATGTCTGTTATGAGTCCGATAATAAACATCATAGTTTTCTTCTAAATCACCATATAAATCAAGCTGAATCGCCTCAATGTCTTTTCCCTCTCCCGCTATTTCGCCGCCATTCTGCCATTGTGTCCACTTCTGTCCAATGTATGCCCGCATCTTAATTCCGTCATTATATAACCCATTAATTTTTAATTTTGCAATTCTTCTGCCTTGTCCCTCTGTGCCGGATAAACTGCCATCGCTTACCCACGCATCATAAGAATCGTTTCCATCCACTACCGAAGCATAAATCACTTCGCAATTATCCTGATATAACACATAATTTAAGTTGTGTTCTTTCGCATATTTTTCCATAGCAGAATCCGGGGTACAATAAACCGTTAGCTGGCTTCCACATCCTAATAACACTCCGTCTTCTACTTGTTTTATGGTATCCGGTACCACAATCGCCTGTAATTTAGGATAATTATTAAATGAACAGGTCCCTAAATAGATAAAATCTGTACTTCTTGGAATTATCACTTTTTCAATATTCGTATTATTATCATCTGTGAACTGATTTCCGCAAAATCCTTTCCATCCGGTGCTGTTTATCTTTTCTCCCAGAAACTCTGTTGGCAAGGTAATTGTTGTATCATCACCTGTATAAGAAGATACGGATAATCTCGCCTGATCATAACTATATACATAATCCCCTAAAACAAAGGTATGATAAAGCTTCAACTGACCTCTGTCTTGGGACATTCGTTCCATAGATAAATCAAACCAATATCTATCCCTACCGCCAATTCCATCATCCCACGTAGCATCGCAATAATGCCACACACCATCAAAATAGCAAACTGTCCACGCATGAGGGCTCATATCCCCCCCTGCATAATAATCATCCAGTTCTTTGTCAAAATAATCATACATATAAGTACCACCGGTAATTGTTGCTGCCGGTATTCCTTCTAATCGTAGCATGGCTGTAAAAAGATTCGCATATCCAAAACATACTCCTTTTCCGGTTTTAAATACATCTACCGCTTCATTTTCTGTATTAAATGTATAAGTCACATGGTCCATAACCCACTGATATAGTGCTTCACACTTCTGGTAATCATTCGTACATCCGGCTACAATACTGTCTGCCTTTGCTTTCATTTCCGCTTCACTACTTCCAAGATAGCTGGTATCACTAAGCATGGATTGTTCATTCACTTTTTTTAATACATTTAACTGCTTTTCTCCCATTTTGTAGGCAGTATCCTTGGGAAAAAATGATTCTCCATCCTCTATTACCATATGGAGTCCACTAAAAAAATTACAATAATCGCTACCATTGTGCACATACCAGACAATAATGATATAATCTCCATCTTCCCAGGAATCCAACGGAATTTCAAAAGTGTAATTATCACCATCTACTTTTCCAACTACATCCAGCTTTTTTTCCTCTCCCGAAATACCTTTTCGGTATTGTATCCCAACAGCCTTACAGTTGATTCGGCATGTATCCACTACCAACTGCTTCTTGTCCGGGTCAATGGTCATTTTCGTATAGCCATCTACATTTTCTGTCATTTTATACTGCATAGTGTAATAACGGTCTTCTTCTGCATACTTGCCTGCCTCTGCCTGCATCGGTATACATAAAAGTAATAAAAACTGACAAAAAATAAGTAACCCTAAACTTCTAATTTTCTTTTCTTTCGTTCCCCTTAATAACTTCATAGTATTCTCTCCTTTAAATTTCTTCTAAATCCGCTTCCGGATATTTAATTTTCACCAATGTAAGCCCCTTGGCAGGTGCCGTATTTCCCGCCCTAGAACGCTCTTTTGCCTCCAGTATTTCCTTCATATGCTCCGGCTCCCAGAAAGCCTGTCCCGCATCCATCAAGGTACCTGCAATAATTCGAACCATATTGTAAAGAAAACCGTTTCCGGTGATTCTTATGGTAATCACCTCTTCCTTTTTCGTGACTTTGATGTCATAAATGGTTCTTACCGTGCTTTCCACCTCCGCATGAATACTGCAAAAACTTTTAAAATCATGCTCGCCAATAAGATAATTGGCGGCTGCCTGCATTCGTTCTACATCCATTTTGTAGTAAGTAAAATGTTCATACAAACGGTGCTGGGGTGACGGAAATTTTGCATTGTAAATTTTATATTCATATGTTTTTACGGTTTCCTGATAGCGGGGATGAAAATCCGGTGCCACTTCCATGGAGTGCTGAATTTTAATATCCTCCGGCAAGCTTACATTCAACGCATAGGCTACCTTTTCTCCGGGAATTTTCGCATTTGTATCAAAAACTGCAACATTTCCAAAAGCATGCACACCTGCATCCGTTCTGCTGGCTCCAATTACCGTGATATCTTCCTTTAAAATCCGGGACAGTTCCCTGTTTAACACGCCCTCAATGGTTTCTGCATTAGGCTGCACCTGAAAACCATGATAATTGGTTCCGTCATATGCAATTTGTAAAAAAATTCTTCTCATGCTTGTCACCTCTGTCTATATTGGAAGATAGTTTCCTGCAATGCCACCGGCAACCAGTACAAACAAATAAAGTGCCACACAGACAAGTGCTTTTTTATCCTCTATTTTATAAATCAATGGTTTCATTTTTGTTCTTCCGTCGCCGCCACGATAACATCTGGACTCCATTGCCATTGCCAAATCATTGGCACGGCGGAATGCCGACACAAACAAGGGAATTAAAATAGGCAGCATGGCTTTTACCCTTTTTAACAGATTTCCACTTTCAAAGTCTGCGCCCCTGGCTATCTGCGCCTTTATAATTTTATCTGTTTCTTCCATTAAAATAGGTATAAAACGCAATGCAATTGCCATCATCATTGCCACTTCATGCACTGGCACTTTCACTTTTTTCAGAGGTTTTAAAACACTTTCTAAACCATCGGTCAGCTGGTTCGGCGTTGTGGTCAGGGTCATTATGGTTGAACCCACAATCAGCATCACAAAACGCACTATCATATAAAATGCCATTTTCAGCCCTTCATAAGTAATAGTAATCTTCCAAACGGAAAACAGTGGCGTACCCTTAGTAAAAAGCATGTTACAAACAACCGTCAAAATCATAATGGTCATCACAGGCTTTAACCCCTTTACCATAAATTTAAATGGCACTTTTGACATTTTAATCACCAATAGCAGCCACAACGCTGCAATAACATAGGCGGTTATATTTTTAAACAGAAATAATGATATAATATATAAAAAGGTAGCAATCAGCTTAACTCTTGGATCTAATCTGTGCAAACGGGAATTTGCCTGATAATATTGACCTAATGTAATATCTCTTAACATTGCTTTACCTTCCTTTTAAAACTTTTAATATTTCCACTTTCGCTTCTTCTATAGTAGTCATCTTTGTTCCTACAGAAAACCCCTTATTCTTTAATTCTTGCATAACATACGTTACCTGAGGTGCTCCAAGACCGATTTCTTCCAACTCTTTCACATGGGAAAACACTTCCTTTGGAGTCTGGTCAAACAATATTTTTCCCTTGTCCATTACCAGAATTCTCTCGGCATAATTTGCCACATCCTCCATGGAATGGGACACCAGAATTATCGTCATGTTTCTTTCCTTATGAAGCTTTGCCAGCTGGTCTAACAAATCATCTCTCCCTTTAGGGTCAAGTCCTGCAGTCGGTTCATCCAGAATCAATACTTCCGGTTCCATTGCCAACACTCCTGCAATAGCCACGCGTCTTTTCTGACCTCCGGACAATTCAAAGGGAGAAACATAAAATAAATCCTCCGGTACGCCCACCTGTCGTAATGCTGTGAATGCACGAAGTTCCGTCTGTTTTCTGTCCAGTCCTAAATTTTTCGGTCCAAAACATACATCCTGAAAAACATCTGCTTCAAATAACTGATGTTCCGGATACTGAAATACCAGTCCCACCTTACTGCGAAGCTGCTTTCGGTCATAATCCTTGTGGCAGATATCCTCTCCATTATAGTAAATATTTCCACTGCTTGCTTTCAGCAGACCATTTAAATGCTGAATAAAGGTAGATTTTCCGGAACCGGTATGACCAATAATTCCTAAAAACTGGCCATCCGGAATTACTACACTGATATCCTGCAATGCCTGTACCTGATGACCTGCATCTGAATATACATAATTTAATTTATCCACAATAATTGCCATAATTTCACCTTCTTACCCACATTTGCAAAGTTCTTCCACAAGTTCTTCCACCGTCAGAATTCCTGATTTTATGGGAAGACCGGATTTTTGTAATTCATATGCCAACTGTGTTACCTGCGGAACCGCCAGTCTTAATTTCTGCAGTTCTTCTACCTTGGAAAAAATTTCTCTCGGTGTTCCCTGCATCACCACTTTTCCCTGATCCATGACAAATACTTTATCTGCATAAATTACTTCTTCCATATAGTGAGTAATATGAACTATGGTAACTTCTTCTACCTGATTCAAAGCTCTGACAGCTCTCAAAACTTCTTTTCTTCCGCTTGGGTCTAACATGGCAGTGGCTTCGTCCAAAATAATACATTTCGGATGCATGGCAACTACACCTGCAATGGCTACCCTCTGCTTTTGTCCTCCGGATAATTTATTGGGGGACTTTTTGCGATACTGCCACATTCCTACTGACTTTAAGCTTTCTTCAACTCTTTCCCAAATTTCTTCTGTGGGAATTCCCATATTTTCCGGTCCGAATCCCACATCCTCTTCCACCACAGAACCAATAATCTGGTTATCCGGATTCTGGAATACCATGCCAGCACTTTGTCTTACTTTCCAGAGATTTTCCTCTGCGGAAGTATCCATACCATTTACCCAGACCGCACCTTCACTTGGATAAAGTATCGCATTGATATGCTTTGCCAGAGTGGATTTACCGGAACCGTTGTGACCTAAAATCGCCACAAATTCTCCCGGTTTTACTTCTATATTTACATCATCTACTGCTCGTTTAATATCTACTACATTTTCTTCTTCATCCCGTCGGATGTATTCATGTATCAGATTTTTAATTTTAATCATTTCCATTTTTTCGTCCCTATATTGTTACACGCTTGTTAACCACGTTTCATTGTACTAAATAACTTTTCTGCTGGCAAGCTTGAAAGGGGAAAATTGATAGATTCTGTATAAAAAATCTGCCCATTTGGATAAATCCCATAATGGACAGGTCAAATATTTATTTATACTTTCTATAATATTTCATCCCCACCAACGCTCTTTTATAAATCCGTCGCATCCAAGCCACATCTTCTTCCGTCATAGCCCGGCAGCCATAACTGCTTTCTAACACAAAGGAAATTATTTCTTCCCGTTCTCGTTTGCTCAATGATGGTAAAAATCGCTCCAGCCATAATTTAAATTCTTCTGAAGTAGAAGTAATCTCTTCCGGCATGCCTGCCTGCTTCATTTTTCTATACATAAGACTAAAAATAGCCTGAATTCTTTCATTGGTGCTTTCTTTTTTATCGTATCCCCTTTTCTTTCGCTCTTTTCTGATTTTCTTTACAATAACCACAAAAACAATAAGAATCTGCCCCATAAGCATGATTCCAAAAATCCAGTTATTTATCTTTTTCCACTGCATCTCATCTTCTTTTTTCTCTGGTGGTGCATTTTGTGGCTGAATAGAATTTTCAGACACTTCTATTTCTTCGCCTGCCACATCCTTTTGTTGTGCAAAGTCTTCTTCCCTTGTTATGGTCTGTAACACCCCGATATTTCCCGGAGTTGTTTCTACCGGAATCCATCCAAATCCCGACCTATAAATTTCTACCCACGCATGGGAATTGTCCGACTGAAGTAACGCCGTATAATTTCCATCGGAATCTTCTGCAAAAATGCTTTCCGGCGCAGCATAACCGGTTACATATCTTGCCGGAATTTTAAAACAGCGAAACATAATCACCGCTGCCGAAGCAAAATGAGCGCTGTACCCCTCCTTAGATTCGTACAGAAAATATTTCACAAAATCTTTATCCTCCGGAAGTTTAGAAACCTTCATATTATATGTATAATTAGACCCCAGATAGGTAGTAACATATTGTATAATTTTTTCACTATCCGTCAGTTTTTGTTTCTCACACTGTTCCTTTAATTCTTCAAATCCTTCCGGAACCTGTAAATAATTTTGTTTTGCAAAGGCTTCGTAGGAAGCCTCCGTATCATTAAAAGGAAAAAAATTGGAGCCGGTGGCAGTCCCGTCTGAAGTCTGCCCAATTACCTGATTATCTGCTCCCACCCGGTCAAGAAAGCATCTTCCCTCTGAGGTCTGTTTCATTCTCACTGTCTGATTTGCATCATAACTGTCAAATTCCCAATAATCGTCGTTTAACACAAATGGAAATTCCACATTTTCAAATACATAACCAAGCTCTCCTCCAGTGCTGTTGTTTCCCCTCAGAAAAGCTTCGTTAAAATATGGTACTACCGTATTATCTGTTCCCATTACCAACTGATTATTTACCAGTGTATCATTTACCAGTCCTTGTCTTGCCTGAGAATTATTAGGGACTCCATTATTATTTTCCCATATGAAATTTACCAGGTCTGAAGTAGATGCCCCAGTAAATTCTCCAAAATACAATGGACTCTGGGTTGTGGAAACTGCAAGACTGGTACCGGCAAAATATTCAGATATGGCACTGTTAAATGTTCTTGCCTGTAATTTATCCTCACTTCCCGGTGTCTGATTAAAAGCCCCTGTCAACGTATTTCTGTTTATTCCCGCTAACTCAACATCAGAATAATAGTCATAAAAGGTAGCATTTATATAAAGGATATTATTTTCTTTTGTATATGTTCCCACCGGTATATCCAGACTGTGATCCGGAATGCTGACATATTTTCCTAATGTCAAGGTTCGTTTGGTATTTTCATCTACCCATTCACCTACAGTAGCCATAATAGGCGTTGCGTATGTTTTTGCTGCATTCGCAATATCACTTTTTGATACTGTCTCCGTAGTATTTCCAGTAAGGCTGTCTTCCTTTTGTTTCACATAAAAGCCATCATACTCTGTAGATGTAAGGTCAAATGTAAATTTCCCACTGCTGGTTCCTATATCGTAAGTCAGTCCGGAAACCGGCACACCATTTTTTGTAAATATTACTGTTGCTCCACCTAAATCTGAAAAATCATGTACTACAAGAATTTCAATTTGTGTTTCTTCCGGTGTAAATGCTTCCCAGATATCTTTTTCTAAATTGTAGCAAGGTGTACTGTCGTTTATATCCACGAATCCATCTGTCGGTACATAAGTAGTTCCGCTATCCCCACTAAAGTAACACTCTGTGTCCGTAAATACATAATCCGGAAATATATATTCATAGACACATTCCTGGTTATAGCTGAGCGTCATTTCTACTTCTTCCCATGTACCATCCGTATAGACCAGCTTAAGTTTCGGATTTGTTACTGCCGTTCCTGTATTAAAATATACACTCTTACCAGCTAATGGAGATTTTTCAAAAGTAACTTTGTTGATAAAATAACCCTTTTTTCCGGTTCCGTCAAAACTAAAACTGCTTCCATAGGTATACAAATTCCCTTTTAATTCTGCTCCTGTATAGTTGGCTGTTTTGTAATAATGATTTCCATTGGCAGTAGTCCAGTCATTCGTATATGTAAATAATAAACTGTCTGCGTCCTGTGCATCATCCAGTTTCCAACAAACTATATTCCTCCCTTTCAATGAAGTTATAATCTCTTTTTCCCGTGTACTTAACCCTGCTTCACTCCCCGAAAGGGAATTTTTCCATCCATTGGAAGACACGGTAGAGTTCCATTCATAAAGCGTTGTTGCCTGACTCCAATCCGGACCGGCTCCGGATTCTGTCAGATTCATTTCTGTCGTATCAAGTAAAAAATAATCCGATGAATATGTAAATAATTCTTTTATCATTTTAATTTCTTCTACGGAATAAGTTATTGCCGCGTTAGAAACAAATGAAGTATCATAATGTTTCAGATATACTAAACCAACAAACAGAAATAACGCCATAACAATTCTTAATATCCATGTCATTTGATGACGATTTCTTTTTATTTTTTCCATGACTTACTGAAACCTTTTCTATCCATTTTCCCTCATATTTTTATCGTTTTTCCCCAAATAATATCAATAGTAAGATTGTAACATATTACATATGTTGTGTAAATATTTTAACACATAAAACGTCAAAAGCTTAAAGCCGACACAATAAGAGCCATATCGCTATAGGATACGGCTCTTATTGTGGTTATTTCTTTATTTTCACTTTCTTTACGCTACTGTAAGAACCATAAACTCTTTCACCATTAGAATCTAATTTATATGCCCGCACTTTTACATAATAAGTCTTATTCTTGCTTAATTTGCTTATGGTCTTACTGGTTCCTGTAAATCTTACTTTTTTTACAGATTTTTTAAATTTTTTATTTGTACTGTAAGCTACTTCATAGCCCTTTGCACCAGATATCTTTTTCTTAAGGACTATTTTTATTTTCTTACCTTTTTTGTTGGTAACTGTCTTAATTACCGGCTTTCCAACCTTTGTTTTTTTTGTATTTGCATTGTTGGTAGAAGCTCCCTTAGTCGGTGTTGTAGTTCCAACTGCTGAATTTGCCGATGTTGTTGGCTGTACGGTGGTTGTTGGTATTGCTGTTACTTCTGTTTTACTTAGTTCTATCTCTTCCTCTGCACCATTGTTCGTAATTGTCAGAACCCCCTCTTCCATTCCTGTGATTTTCAGATTTGTTCCTTCATAAATGATGCTTTCATCCGTTCCCTGTATATTATTCTTTGTGACTGCATTATCTGATATGTAGTACCAGTATCCATCATAATAATACATTCTGTTCCATACATCATGTACATACCAGTCCGTATACTCTGTTGAATCTGTAGATACATCCGGTTTTTCTTCTGCAAAAGTCCTACAAACATTCCACGCATCATGCTTTCTGTCCATCGTATTTACAAATTCATCATCGTTTCGCACCAAAAAATAGTGGGTTCCATAACGATGTGCCACCGTATCATCCCAGGTAGGATCCACATGGTACCATTCATCGTCAATCTTTACTTTTAACCATTCATGCTCCCCTCCAATTACCAGCTCACAAGGAATATTTTCTGCTTTTAAAAACATTGCCATTGCCGTAGCGTAGCCTTCGCATACTCCATAGCCCTGTACAAGTGAAGGCCCACCCATATGTACTTCTGATCCACCTGTATTATTATACTCGAGTTTTTCCACTACATATTCATGAAACCATACCAGTTTGTCTAAATCTGTCATTTTATCATCCAGATTACTCTGTACTTCTGCAATCATCTGCTTCACAATAGCATAGCATTCTTCAAAACCGCTATTATCCAGTTCCAAATGGAATTTGTATAAATATGGCGTATCATCTTTTGTTTCCATTGCGTCTGCCTGTATAAGATAATCATCATTGTAACAATGGTATGGCACAAATCCTTCATTCCGCTTTACATCCTGGATAATATGATAGCATGTCATATATGGCAGATTTAAATCGGAAATATCTTGCACACTGTTGTCCCCGGTTTCCAACAGGCTAAGATACAATTCTCTGAACTGTTGCTCGGCTTCAGAGGTAGATGCAACACTGCTGACTGTTGGAAAACATGTTATCAGCAAACTGATTACTAACAAACTGATTACCTTTTTGATTCCCTTTGTTTTTCGCATTTTCATGAAATACCCCCATTTCTTATATGCGTGTTCTAGTTTCCATTTTATTTTACCATTTTTTGGTGGATTCGTCTATGCTTAGCTATATGAATTCATTCCGGTTTTGATAGAGCAAAACGGATGGCTCATACGAGCCATCCGCTTCTATTTATTAGCTTTTCTAATAATCTTATAACAAATGCTTTCTTAACTCTTCTCCTGATTTTGGGCTAAGGTAAGCAGGCGCAATATCAAATACAGTCTTACATCCTGTTACACCTTCTTTATGAAGTCTGTTAATGGCTCTTGCATATGCCATAATTACAGATGCAGTAAATTCCGGATTAGAATCAAGTTTCAAACTATATTCAATTACGTGATTATGTTCATTGTTCCATCCTGTCACACCGGTTCTGAATACAAAACCTCCATGTGGAATTCCACTGTGGTTTGCATTTAATTCTTCTTCAGTAATAAAATGAACGATGGTATCATAATCCGCAAAATAATTTGGCATATTTTTAATTGTTTCTTCAATTTTAGCCAAATCTGCACCTTCTTCCGGTACCACAAAGCATTCTCTTAAATGTTTCTGTCTTGTAGTAAGTTCCGGATTTTCGCAATTTCTTACAGATTCCAAAGCAGCATCCACAGGAATTGTATACTGTTTTCCGTTCTTTACGCCTTCTACACGACGAATTGCATCAGAATGTCCCTGACTTACACCTTTTCCCCAGAATGTATAATCATTTCCCTGAGGTAAAACTGCATTGGCATATAAGCGGTTAAGAGAAAACATTCCCGGATCCCAACCTGCTGAAATCAAAGCAACATGTCCGTTTTCTTTTGCTACTTTATCAACATTTTCAAAATGTTCCGGTATTCTGGCATGTGTATCGAAACTATCAATTACGTTAAAATACTTTGCATATTCCGGTGTCTGTTCCGGCAAATCTGTCGCACTTCCGCCACAGAGAACAAGTACGTCAATTTCATCCTTCATTTTCACGATATCGTCTACAGAATATACTTTTACACCATCTGTTAAAATTTTCACACTCTCTGGTGCTCTTCTTGTAAATACAGCTACAAGCTCCATATCATCGTTCTGCTTAATAGCACACTCAATCCCTTTACCTAGATTACCATAACCTAAAATTCCTACTTTCATCATATTACTCTTTATCGTTTCCACGATTCCTTTCTTTTCTATTTTTAAAAAAGCCCTCCGAATTTCTCCGGAGGGCGAAAATAGCATTTATCTTATACTAATTCAATGATAACTTCCATTGCAGCATCACCCTTACGCTGTCCGATTTTAACGATACGTGTGTATCCACCTTTACGGTCAACATACTTAGGCGCGATTTCGTCGAATAACTTAGCTGTCATATCAACTTTCTTTGTGTTTTTCTTCTTTCCTGCTGCTTCTGCTGGAACTTCTGTTACAGGGTAAAGAACCTTTAACATCTGACGTCTAGCGTGTAATTTAGAAGCTTTATCTTTTTTGATTGTCTTTTCAACTTCATCGTATACAGTAACTTTCTTACCATCTACAACTTCTTTTACTCTCTTGCCGTCTTTGTCTTTACGAGCAACTTTAGCTGTTACAGTAACTTCTTCGAAGTTATCTTTTTCTCTTACAGCCATAGCGATAAGACCTTCAGCAATCTTTCTGATTTCTTTAGCCTTAGCTTCTGTTGTTTTAATTTTTCCATAGTATAAAAGGTCTGTTACCTGGCTTCTTAATAAAGCCTTTCTCTGACTTGAAGTTCTTCCCAGTTTTCTATACTTTGCCATTTTTTAATCCTCCATTTGTGGAACATGAAAGCATGCTCTTCGGGCTTACTGCTAACATGTTTTTCTTTCCATAAATTGTTTCTATTTTACTCTTCGCTTGGATTTAAACGTAAACCAAGTTCATTTAACTTAGCTAACACTTCTTCTAAAGACTTACGACCAAGATTACGAACCTTCATCATATCTTCAGGTGTTCTGTTAGTTAATTCTTCTACTGTATTGATTCCTGCTCTCTTTAAGCAGTTGTAGGAACGAACAGATAATTCAAGTTCATCAATGTTCATTTCCAATACTTTTTCTTTTTCATTGTCTTCTTTTTCAATCATGACATCAACTGTCTTTGCATTTTCAGATAAGTCAATGAAAAGATTCAGATGCTCGCTTAATACCTTAGCTGCAAGGCTGACAGCTTCGTCCGGAACTAATGTTCCGTTGGTATATACATCTAATGTAAGCTTGTCATAATCTGTAATCTGACCAACACGAGTATTCTGAACGGTTAAATTCACGCGTTCTACCGGTGTATAAATTGAGTCAACTGCAATTACACCAATTGGTAAATCATCATTCTTATTCTTATCAGAGCTTACATATCCTCTACCTTTTGTGATTGTAAGTTCCATATAAAGTTTAGAATCTGCTCCACCATTTAATGTTGCAATTACTAAATCAGGATTTAAGATTTCAATATCTGAATCTACCTGAATATCTCCGGCAGTTACAACGCCTTCGCCTTCAAATTCAATATATGCTGTCTTTGCTTCGTTAGAATCACTTGAGTTCTTGATTGCCAAAGACTTAATATTCATGATAATTTCAGTTACGTCTTCCTTTACGCCCGGAATTGAACTGAATTCATGCAGTACTCCTTCAATCTTCACCTGACTTACAGCAGCACCCGGTAAAGAAGAAAGCATAATTCTTCTTAATGAATTACCAAGTGTTGTTCCGTAACCTCTTTCAAGTGGTTCAACAACAAATCTTCCATATTTTTTATCTTCAGAGATTTCAGCAATCTCAATCTTAGGTTTTTCAAAATCGAACACTATAAAGCCCCTCCTTTTGGGTTTAGTTTGACAATAGAATTTCTTACCTTGTCTATTGTATTTTGAGGGTGAATCTATTCCTTTTTAGCCACCGATACCGAAGACATATGCCTTCGGTGACCGGTAGCTACTAAGTTTATTATTATTCTCAGAATAATTTTAATCTTATTTAGAATATAATTCGACGATGAGCATTTCATTTACAGGAACGTCGATTTCTTCTCTTGTAGGAAGTTCTTTTACTGTTCCTTTTAATGCTTCCTGATCTGCTTCCAACCAAGCTGGAACTAATCTAGCGCCTGTAACTTCAAGGATATCTTTGTATCTCTGAGAACCTTTGCTTTTTTCTCTAATTTCAATTACATCGCCTGCTTTGATTAAGTAAGATGGAATATTAACCTGTTTACCGTTTACTAAAACATGTTTGTGGTCAACAATCTGTCTTGCTTCTTTTCTTGTTCTGGCAAAACCTAAACGGAAGATTACGTTATCTAATCTTCTTTCAAGAAGAATCATTAAGTTTTCACCAGTCATACCTTTCATTCTATCAGCTTTTGCATAATAGTTTCTGAAAGGTTTTTCTAATACACCATAGATGAATTTAGCTTTCTGCTTTTCTCTAAGCTGAAGACCATATTCACTCATCTTCTTGTTTGCTCTTTTTAATTCTCTGTTTGATTTTTTATCTACTCCTAAATAGATAGGATCTAAACCAAGTGATCTACATCTTTTAAGAACTGGAACTCTATTAACTGCCACTGTTTAATACCTCCTAATTAGACTCTTCTACGTTTTGGTGGACGACATCCGTTGTGTGGTACCGGAGTCACATCAGTAATACTTGTTACTTCAAGACCGCATGCCTGAAGTGCACGAATTGCTGCTTCACGTCCTGAACCTGGACCTTTTACCATTACTTCTACTGATTTCAAGCCGTGTACCAACGCTGCTTTAGTAGCAGTTTCTGCTGCCATCTGAGCTGCATATGGAGTAGATTTCTTTGAACCTCTAAATCCTAGACCACCGGCACTTGCCCATGAAAGAGCATTTCCTTCAGCATCTGTTAATGTAACGATTGTGTTATTGAAAGATGCCTGAATATGTGCCTGTCCGCGTTCAACGTTTTTCTTTACACGCTTTTTTGTTACTTTTTTTGCAACTTTTTTAGCCATAATAAAACTAACCTACTTTCTTTCCTAATTTCATAATTAAGTGTTCAATGCTTATTTCTTCTTATTTGCTACTGTTCTCTTTGGACCCTTACGAGTTCTTGCATTTGTCTTTGTCTTCTGACCACGAACAGGAAGTCCTTTTCTATGACGGATTCCTCTGTAGCATCCGATTTCCTGTAATCTCTTGATGTTCATAGCGATTTCACGACGTAAATCACCTTCTACAGTCTGAGTTTCATCGATTACAGCACTAATTCTTTTTACTTCATCATCTGTTAAATCTCTAACACGAGTGTCAGGATTAACCTTTGCATCTGCTAAGATACGGTTTGCACTTACTCTACCAATTCCGTAGATGTATGTTAAACCGATTTCTACACGTTTTTCTCTTGGTAAGTCTACACCAGCGATACGAGCCATGTAAATATTCCTCCATTTTCTTTCTGTTACAGGTCTTTCCCGAACCTGCCGCCTTTAGTTACTAATTGATTGGGGCAATGGCGACTGACACTGATTTAGTGTGAAAACCGTCTGCTTTCGCAGAACCCTTTAGGTTTTCCATTCCCTTATGGAAAGTAGCGCCGTCCCTGCACACTGCGGAACTTGTATGCCCAACTGCTTATAGGCTTTGCCTTTCAGCAGTCTATCCGATAAAGCTTCCTCGGTATCAAAAAGCAATATCCCGTGGTTGCCCACTATAAATCCGGTACGAACAACACCTCCTGGTGATTCCTACCACAGCCGCTAAATAAATGACAAGAAATTATCCCTGTCTCTGTTTGTGCTTAGGATTTTCACAGATTACTCTGATGCTTCCTTTTCTCTTAATGATTTTGCACTTTTCACAAATTGGTTTTACTGATGATCTAACCTTCACGTTAAATCCTCCTTTCTTGTGCTACGTCCTGCCGTCTGTGGGTTAGTCAGACAAAAAACAGGCATCTTTAAACGTACGCATAATAGTATAGCACTGTATGTAGGAAAAAGCAAGCAAAATTTTGACTTTTTGCCTGCTCCCTCTTTTCCTTAGAATATTCTATTTTACTTCTGAAATATTAGCATTTTTTATTCTAAGACCTTCCGGCTTTTCAAAATGATCTTTTCCCCAAATTTCTTTGATGTGTTGTATAGTTAATTGATTGTCAAAACACTCCGTTACATCTGCTTCTGCCCTCTCTCCTTCCCAAACATTCCATAGTTCTATTTCCTTTGATTCCTTTAAATGGCTCTTTATATATTCCATAATAATGTCTGCATTTTTCTCTGAAAATCCCCACTCTACATAAGCACAATAGGATTTTTCTGTATAGAACGAAGCAGTTGATAAATCATTTTCTTTACAAATCCTTATCGAACTTTCCTCTTCCTCATAATCTTTTTTTCTAATTATATATCTTACGAAAAATTTTAAAAAATCCCATTTGCTGTTTTTATATTCCCTTAACTCTTTATTGCTAGCAAAAAACTGATAATTACTCATACCTACACCTTTCTAACAAAGTTTCTGTCCCATATCTAGCTACGCATTAATCTTACTGTTTCAGTATTCTTCTAATGTTTTTTTCTGTTTTAAGTTAGCAACCACCACTTCAAGTGGTGGTTTATTATTAGCCCTCCAAAGGGCTATGTTACTGCTCGCCCCAAAGGGCGGTATCGCAAGCACTTTTACTAGTCCGCTATAAAGCGGTACTTCTTGAATCTTCTTTTCTCGACTCTTCTGCTTGCTCTTTTATATATTTCTGTACGGCTTCATCGGTGATATTACCAATTGTCTCAACATAATATCCTCGCGCCCAAAATGCTTTATCCCAT
>JAFQUB010000031.1 GCA_017408735.1 Lachnospiraceae bacterium | reverse complement strand
TCTATCATGACAGTCATAGAAACCCTTAAGAAAAGAAATATGGGGATTGTCGAAAATCTAAAGAAGTTATTTATGGGCACACCGGCTATATTTTAGCCGGTGTAATACCCGTTGGATAAATTACAAGGCTGAACTGTTACACTTTGAATGCCTTAGAGCAGGATAACGCATAGCCTTTGTAACCATTGTAGAATGCTACATAATAGTTGCCTTTTGCCAGTTTCTTTTTCATTTTTATGGCAATGGTTTTGTTACCCGGTTTTAATGTAACTGTACCGGTCATCACTTCTTTTCCTTTTGTGTCAAAGGTAGTCACTTTCAAGCCGTTACCTTTGTAGATGGAATAATTGATTTTCAACCCGGATTTTGAAGTAATCTGGCTGTCCATACTACCAAAATAAGCTACTGTTGTTAAATGGGCAGTAGTCAATTTTTTGTTTAAATTAACGGTCAACTTCTTTCCGCTTACCTTGACGGATTTCGCAGTCAGATTTTTGGTGCTGATAGTTGCAACAATACTGTTCTTTTTACTTGCAGTAAATTCATATAATTTTTGAGTTAACTGATTATATTTTCCATAGTTAATTAAAACATAATAGTTGTAGTAATAGCCTTCTTTGATAGAAACGGTACTGGATAAAATCGCAGGATAGTTGCTGGTGTTATTAAGAATTTTATTACATTCCAGTGCCGTTTTTCTGATTTTAACCATTTCGTTATATAAAGTTGTTACGTTTTTGGCTGTAATGGTTTTCTTTCCATATTTTTTCCAAGCTTTTTCAATAGTTGAATTCAAGGATGCTATTTTTTTGTTTTTGGTATATTTTTTTTCAGTTACTTTAATGTTGACTTTGATGCCCTGATTTTTGTAATTCACGGTAATTTGGGTGCTACCCTGCTTTTTGGCAGTAAGTACACCTGCTTTAGTAATACCGGCAACATTTTTATTGGAAGAAGAATACTTTTCACCACTTACTTCGCTTAAACATTTACTGCTATAATTGGATGAATTATACCAATAAAAATAAGATGAAAAATCAACTTCCTGCCCAACTTCTAAAATAAGTTCCTGTGAACCCATGTAAGAAGGATTTTCTTCTCCGGTACGGGTGTACACCCACCCTGACAGGCTGGTGTTTAAACGGTTTGTACCGGCAGCATTTGCTTCCAAGGTAAGCCCCGGAAGACTTTGGAGCAGCGTTGGAAGTACTAACAGCAAGCACAAAAACACTGCAATTCTTTTTTTGAGATTCATAGAATCCCCTCCTTTTCTTAAAGTATTATATAGTTTTATTTAGAATAATGGATAAGCCATTATTTTAAATCATTATGATTCCACTGTTGTATCAGACAGCATAATAGACATGCTGATTCCCAAAAAGATACAAAACAATGGTGTGCATTGTAAAGACGAATCATAAAACAGGCTGCTGAACATATAACCTATCGTTCCTATAAAGAATGATATCCCCAAAATATCCTTTAATGATGTAATTCTGTTCTGTTTTATGTGACGGATAAAGGTTTTTACATACCAGCCATAAAATACAAGCAAAAGAATCAGTGAAACCACACCGGTCTGTACGGCTGTCATTAAATAACCATTATGTGCTTTTTCTATTAATCTTGCAGAAGTACCGGCATAGATTTCCTTGCCAACGTAGTCATTTTGAGGAAATGCCCGGTAAAAGGTGTCAGGACCGCTACCGATAAAGAAATATTGCTTTAACAGTGGCAGGGTTCTTGACCATATGTAAAGTCTTCCTGAGCCTTTGGATTCTAAGCCGTGAAAGTCAATGGCTTCAATGGCTGTCAGTTTATCCGGCTTTCCAAGGTCATTGGAGAACCAGTACTGTCCATCTTCATACAAAAACGAAAACGATTTCCCTTCTATCATAATGAAAAGAGTTTTGCCTTCGTTTAATTCCATAGGAAGTATTTGTATGTTCTCTAAATCAGGATAAAGTACCTGTCCTTCCGTACTGTCATAGTAAGAGGTGATATCCTGCTCCTCTAACTGAAGAAAAATCCCACTGTCATCAGAGGAAAATCCGGTCTTTAATTTGTGACCATCATAAGCTATCTGTATACAGTCTTGCTCTGTGAGAATCTGCTCCAATTTAGAATAGCTTCTCTCATCAAAAAATCTGCTGAGAAATTTAAAATTCTGTGTTCCGTCTGCTATGAGTAAAATTATAACACAACCGCACAGGAAAAGTCCTGCTTTTTTCATAAAAACTTTCGTTTTTTGTATATTTTTCCATAGAAATAAAGTAGAGCCTATAATAAATTCTATAACAACAGCTAACAATGCTCCCCTGGAATAAGTAAACCATACTAAAATAAGCAAAACGACGGATAAAATTCCAAAAAGGACACGTTTTCTTTTATTTTCCTGATAAATTGTTTTATAAACAAAAAATGGTAAAACCATTGCTAAATATTGTCCGGCGTTATTAGGGTTATATAAGGTAAGTGACACATTGTTTCCAATGAAAGCATCCTGCATATTTGTTAAGGCATATTTCTCCCATTCCTTCGGAGAAATCAGACGAATGAAGGCTTCCGCATCAAATATGTCCATATTCATAGCCTGTAGCACTCCAAGAATTACCAGAAGAACCACAGCACCGGTAAAAAACTTATCAAGCAATAAAATATCCTCTTTTGTATTTACAAACACATAAGCATAGATGAGTATGATAACATAGCCCACCAGTGCAAAAATGCTCTCAAAATGGTAAAGTGACCCTACCAGAGAGTCTTGGTAATTAAGAGAGAAAATGGTGCTGACAACTGCCAAAACCACATATCCTCCCAACAGTAACAATGGCTTCCAAGGTTTTTGAAATCCTTTGTAAACCAATATTCTAAGTAACAGAATAAAGGCACAAATCATGGAAATCAGGATAAATACTCTGCTTTTGTAATAACAGTAAATATCCCCTATAATATCGTTGTCGCCATACCATAACTCGGAGCTTAATCCGCAATTATACATGGCAAGATATACGATAAATGGCAAAATTGCCATTACCATAATTAATGGTAGTAATAAATCGTTAAACGACGATGTTTTCTTTAGTTTTTTCAAACGCTCATCCCCCTATGTGTGTTCAAATCGTTCATTCCCCAGTTTCATGTTCATATATTTGGTGTAGGCGGAAAATGCAGCCGGTATGGGATAATTTTGTTGTGATTCTTCCAGTTCGATAAACAGAAAATCACTGTTTTCTTCTGACAGTTCATCAATCCATACCATATACCCCTTCATATGCCATTCAATATGAGAAAAGATGTGTTTTGCATCCTGTAAAGGTGTGATTTTTAATGGACGAAGTTTCTGTTCTTTTATCCAGCACAAAGCCTTTTCTTCTGTCAGATACCCCTTAATATTGGGAAATTCATACAGTCCGGCAAGGAGTCCTTTTTTAGGACGTTTGTTTAATACAATAGAATTTTCTTTTCGGATAACAAAAACAGTTCTTTCTTCTATCTTACGTTTTAAAGTTTTTTTCTTCACAGGAAGCTCTTTCCAAATATTTTGTTTTCTTGCTTCACAAAAAGTCCCCCACGGACACTGATGGCACAAAGGTTCTCCGTTAGGTATACAGATTTTAGCACCAAGCTCCATCAATGCCTGATTAAATGCACTGGCGTGTTCTTTGGGTATAATTTCAGCTAATGCATGTTCGATTTCACGTTTTACAGAATCCTTCATAATATCGGAAGTATCCGCACTCACTCTGGTAATAACTCTCAGCACGTTACCGTCTACCGCAGGAACCGGTTTGCCGTAGGCAATAGATGCAATGGCTCCGGCAGTGTAATGACCAATGCCTTTCAGCTTCATTAATTCCTGATAATCGTCAGGAAGCTTCCCGTTATATTCTGCCATGATGGTTTTGGCAGCAATCTGCATATTCCGTACACGGTTATAATACCCTAACCCCTCCCAAAGCTTTAACAGCTTTTCTTCTTCACATTCTGCAAGGCTCTGAATATCCGGCAGAGTTGTTGTAAAACGTTCAAAATATGGTTTCACAGCCTCTACTCTGGTCTGCTGCAACATAATTTCCGATACCCATACCCGGTATGGCGTAGGTTCTTCCCGCCATGGCAGGACTCTTGCATTTTCTGAAAACCATGATAGCAATGGGGGGGTGATTTGAGTTAAATTGAAGTCTTTTAACATGGTTACCTCTATCCTTACTCCTTTTTATTTAAATCGAACCTGGTCAAAGGTCTTTTTCTCATCATCAAAATTTATCCAATAATCGTCCTCAAAAGATACTCCATGATTATATCGGAGTAATGCATCCGGATTATAATAAGGAATTCCGACACTGCGGAGTTCTGCTGCCAAGCCCTGTCTGGTAGGTGGAACTACTCTATCGTCTAAAAATAAGCGAAACAGATAAGGTAAGTCAGAATTCATACAAAGTTCAATAGGTAAATGAATGATTTCATTATTGTACCCCCTGTAGGTTTATGTTTAAAAGGTTACATCTGTTTCGTAAATAGGAGCCTGCTTTGGGTGAAGGTATTTTCTTTTTGCAATCTGATATCGATTAGTAAAATATCGATGCTCTGTTTTAGCTTATTTAAGTAATAATTTTTCAAGTTCCCCCTAAGTCAATAATTCCAATAATTCCTCTTTTGAAAAGCTTCCGCTATCCATGCCTTCTCCATTTAGTATTTCATCCGCCAAAGCTTTTTTCTTATCTTGTAGTTTCACTATATTTTCTTCTATTGTACCTTTTGAAATAAGTTTATATACAGTGACAACATTTTTTTGTCCAATTCTATGTGCACGGTCTGTGGCTTGGTTTTGAACTGCAAGATTCCACCATGGGTCATAATGAATCACAATGTCTGCGGAAGTCAGATTTAAACCGGTTCCTCCCGCCTTTAGGGAAATGAAAAATACGGAGGTATTATCCTGATTAAACTGTTCTACTAATTCTTTTCTTTTTAACTTACTAGTACTTCCGGTTAAAGTATAGTATGAGATTCCTTCTGCTTCTAATCTTTTCTCTAAAATTGTAAGCATTGATGTGAATTGTGAAAATACAAGTATTTTGTGACCACCTTCTACAGCATTTTGGATTAAATTTATACACATATCTGTTTTGGCAGAATTTCCCTTATAATCTTCATAAACTAATTCAGGTGCACAACATAACTGGCGGAGTTTTGTTAACTCTGACAGAATTTGAAGTTTACCTGTTTTAAATTCTTCGTCACTCTGGCTATCTAAAAGAAGTTGCAGGCGTTTTACATTTGCATCATATATCTTCTGCTGCTCGCCTTCCATTTGAGCATATATATTTTCTTCCAATTTATCAGGCAAGTCTTTTAAAACTTCTTTTTTCAAACGACGTAATACGAACGGACGAATCATTTTTTGTAAACGCTGTGTAATTTCTTCCTGTGCCTCCTGAACAACAGGAAGTTCAATTTCTTCCCTAAACTTTTTATAGGAATATAAAAATCCTGGCATCAAATAATCGAATATACTCCATAACTCACTTAAACGGTTCTCTACCGGCGTTCCGGTTAGTGCCAGTTTGCAGTCGGCAGAAATCGTTTTTACGGCACGGGAAACTTGCGTTGTATGATTTTTTATGTATTGTGCTTCGTCAATAATCTGATACCCAAACGAGATATCCTGATACAATTCAATATCTCTTCTTAATAAATCATAAGAGGTCACAACAATATCTTTCTCCTGCAAATTATTGAGGATTTCTTTTCGTTCATTTAAGTTTCCGGCTAACACTTTTACCGGCAAATCAGGGGCAAAACGTTCCAATTCACTGAGCCAGTTGTATACCAAAGAAGCCGGAGAAACGATAAGACAACGTTTGTTGAGCTTTTCACAATCCTCCATTTCTGACTGTAAAAATGTAATGACCTGTAATGTTTTTCCAAGCCCCATATCATCGGCAAGAATACCGCCAAATCCGTTATTTTTTAGTGTTTTCATCCACAGAAAACCAGTTTTTTGATATTCTCTCAAGATTCCCTCTAACTTATCGGGAACTTCAAAATCATTGTCTTCTACTGTTTTCATGTTTCGTACAAGTGCTTTAAAATCCTTGTTTTTAGTACTGGAAAATCCATGTTTGTCCTTTAATTCGGCGTCCAGATACATCGCTCTGTATTTGGGTAAAGAAATCGTTTCTTGTTTTAGCTGTTTATCTGTAATTGCAAGCCCTTCTTTTAATTCCAGCAGTACATCAAGTCCTTCATCGTTGATGTTGATGAAATCGCCATTTTTTAAACGATAAAATTTCTTTTTCTTTTTATATGCAGATAATATATCAAGTAATTGTTCTTTTGGCATTTCTCCGGAAGTAAGCTTTAATTCCAGAAGATTTCCGGATAAAGAAACACCTACAGACACCTTTGGTGTGTCTGAAATATTTATTCTTTTCAAGGAATCAGAAATAAATACTTCGCCTAGTTCTTGAAATGTGGAAATTCCATCAGTAAGAAGTTGATAAAGCTTTTCTTCGTCTTCCGTAAGCACCATGCAATGTTCCAATTCGTCATAAGCATTACAATAAGCGGATACAATCTGCCCTACCTCCATTTCTTTTGCAATATCTCTCATATCAATATCCGAAAGGGGTTCGTATATATTAATTTTTACTTCTCCATAAATGGCAAAAACTTTACAGGTAATATAATCCTTCTCCGGGCTATCCAGATATATCTCAAAAATAGCTTCTGGAATGCCATAATCTTCCTCATTAAAATTTTCTTTAACACAAACGAAGAATTTTTCCAACTGAGGAAGCATATCGCGACAAAAAGATGGAATATCTTCTTTTTGGATATAAACTTTACCGTAATTGTCTTCAATACAAGATATAATTTTCTTAACATTTTCCTGTTTTATTTTAGGCAATTTATATATTTTGTTGTTTTGGAAATAGAAATCATAATCTTTTCCGGGGTAATTATTCATATCCCGTAATTCCAGTTCCATTCCATATTTCAGTCCGCGTAAATAGATTTTTCTATCTAAATTCTCCGATGTTACAACATAATCTTTTGAATACTCATGAGAAAAATCAATAGGTATTTTATCATACTGAAGTATACCTATCAGTTCCTCAAATTCATATGCACTGAGTGCAATTTTTTTTATTTTTTTTGTTATCGCAGTATAACCATACCCGTATCTGTAAACATGATCTTGATATTCTTCTTCATGATCGTTAGCCCACCGGCATAAAAATTTTACCAAAGGTATAAATTGTTTATCAAAGGCTTCTAATGTATGAATAAATTGCAATTTCTTTCCATAAGAAAAATCAGAGTTATTATCCATATTTTGGGCAAACTCAAAAATATCCTTTAAAATATACATATGATTATAGCCAATTTTAAAGCTGGCATAAAACTCAAAGTGTTTAAATTCTAAAGAAGTTTCCAAACGAATTTTACCATAACATTCATCAGCCAGATAGGGCAACGCTCTTTTCATTGTTTGGAGTTGTAAAAGTCGTTTCAAAGAAGGTGTAGTCAACGGCAATTTTTCTGTGGATTTTCGTTTGTAATCAATATATCCCAATGCAGCAACAACACAATGTTTACAAGGTGTATCATAATTACTGTATGCCGGACAGGAACAATAGGAATCGACAATTTCTCCATCTTCCTTGTCAACACTAAGCTCTACATGGTATGTTTTACGACCACTACCTTTAACAGAAGCAAATATATAGTCCGTATAGGTATCTTCATCTACATCAAATTCTAAAATAGCGTTTTGTTTATAAAGTTCCAGTCCTCGGTTATAAATAACAGTTCCGGCATATAGTTCTATTGTTTTTGTAGTTAACATAATTTCGTCCCCTTTGTTTTACTGTATGGCTGTTATTCCATCTCCCCTAAATAATAAAATCCCTTACATTCCTTCATTCGAATCTGCTGCAGTGTTCCAATCAATTCTTCGCCACCTTTAAAATGCACCAACATATTATTTGACATACGTCCGGTTACCATTTCAGAATCATGCTCATTCAGTTCTTCCACCAGAACCTCCTGTACGGTATTTTCGAACATGCCTGCTCTTTTATGGGCGATATCCTGAACTTCTTTTAACAAACGGTTAAAACGGTCTTTTGTCACATCTTCCGGTATCTGATTTTCCATAACAGCGGCAGGTGTTCCGGTACGCTTAGAATAGATAAAGGTAAATGCATTGTCAAATTCTACCTGACGAACCACATCCATGGTATCTTGGAAATCTTCTTCCGTTTCCCCCGGAAAGCCGATGATGATGTCTGTGGTCAAGGAAATATCCGGGATTGCCTGACGGATTTTATTTGCCAATGTTAGATATTTTTCCTTGTCATATCTTCGATTCATTTCTTTTAACACTTTTGAGCTTCCGGACTGCAATGGTAAATGTAAATGTTTGCATATTTTCTTAGAGTTTGCCATTACTTCTATCAGCTCATCCGATAAATCCTTTGGATGAGAAGTCATAAAGCGGATACGTTGTAACCCTTCGATTTTTTCGATTTCCTGTAATAATTCTGCGAAGGACATTGGTTCTTCTAAGGTTTTACCGTAGGAGTTTACATTCTGTCCCAGAAGCATGATTTCCACTACGCCATCGGCAACCAGTGTTTCGATTTCACGAATAATATCCTTTGGATTACGGCTTCGCTCTCTCCCACGCACATAAGGAACGATGCAGTAACTACAGAAATTGTTGCACCCGAACATAATGTTTGTCCCGGATTTGAATTTGTATTTTCGTTCCATCGGAAGGTCTTCCACGATTTTGTCGGTGTCCTGCCAGATATCGATTACGGTACGTTTGGATTCGTACATAGTTACCAGTAATTCTGCTAACTTAAATACATTATGAGTTCCGAAAATCAAATCTACATGGCGATAGCTTTTCTTAATCTTTTCTACCACTTCCGACTCCTGCATCATGCAGCCGCACAAACCGATTTTCATATGAGGATTTTTCTTTTTCACACCATTTAAATAACCCAAACGTCCATAAACTTTTAGGTTAGCATTTTCTCGAACAGTACAAGTATTATAAATAACAAAATCAGCATTTTCATCAAAGGCTTCTTCATAACCGATTTTTTTCATAACACCAGATAATTTTTCGGCATCTCTGGCGTTCATCTGACAGCCAAAATTCTGAACGAAATAAGTCAATTTTCTGCCTGCTGCTTTGCTTTCTTCTTCCACATATTTTGCAGCCTTTGCCATATAATAATACTGTCTTGCAGTTTCTTCCACAGGAACTTCCCCATTTATATCTATACTTGCCATGATTTCTTTGTTTTCTAACATATGTTTCTTGCCTTTCGTTGTATATTTTTAAAAGGCAGCATTTGCTGCCTTTCATGAATGGTAATTCATGAGATAATTATTTTGTAATTTCTGTATCTAACAATTCTTTAGATTTTACTTTTTCATACAAATTTTTACAAATATCAGACAAACCATCGGAATAGTTTTCCATAGTTTCTTTATATTGATATAACATAAACTCTCTATTGTAATATTGGTGAACCAGTCTATTTCGTTCATATAAAAAAGTCAACATTTGCTTTCCTATTTCATCACAACAGTTCTCTCTTTTAAAAGTCTGTATGCATTCTAATAATGATGTCAATACTTTCTTATCGGTTATTGCATAATACATGGTTACAATATCTTTAAAGGCTTCTGTAAAATCTTCAAAAGCTTTTAAACTTCCATCTAAAACATACTGTGCCATTAGGTCATCAGCCATTTTTATAGATGCATCATAAGCACCTACACAACGTTTTAATGCTGTATCCAGTGTAATTAGTGCTTCACTAAAAGTATAACGAGTTTTATTTTGCGGCTTTACAAAGCCGAATGCTTTTAATTGCTCCAACTGTTCCTCATCCATCTGTCATACTCCTTTCCAATGCATTTTTTAATAAAAGATAATTATTTGTTCTATACTCTATTTCTCTTTGGAGTGAAAAAATCAGTTTTGTAAAGTGTTTTTGTAATTCTTCTGGATAGTAGTTTGTTAAGTAGTATCCTTGCAGAGGTGCTAAATCAATATAATTGTTATTAAATTCAGGATGTATCCAGATTAAATCAAGCTTTATATTAGACGTTGCCACAAATTCCTGTATTAACATATCCAAATCCATCATATCTCCCTTGGTATAAATAGCAAGGTCTAAGTCACTTTTTTCAGGTCTAAAGTCGTCTGTTAAAAAACTACCAAATACAAATACGTTATAATCTGTATCAAAGTTAGCATTTACGAATAATCCTAAATTTTCAATGAACTTTCTTCGATTTGTAAGACTTTCGAAGTTATACATTTCTTCACACCTCCAGCACACTCTTATTACTCAGATATTATATCACAAAGAGGAAGCTTAGGAAAATATTTTCTTATAACTTATCTTTAGATATTTTTCCCATAGTTATTGATACCTCCGTTCCACCACCCCAATAAACTGATAAAACACCACCGCCATAATACAAAGCAAAATAATACTCATCATCACCCAATCCAGCTTATACACCTGACTTCCATAAATAATCAAATATCCAAGTCCTGCCCTTGCTGCCAAAAATTCCCCAATAATTACCCCTACCAGTGAAAGTCCTACGTTTACTTTCATATTGCTGATAATTGCCGGTATGCCGGCAGGGAGCACCACTTTAAACAGCACCTGATACTTTTTTCCACCTAGAGTGTAAATTAACTTTTCCTTTTCCCTGTCTGTACCGCGAAACGTTGTGTACAGATTAATAATTCCCCCAAATATCGCTACAGAGATACCTGCAACTATGATGGTTCTGGCACCGGTGCCAAGCCATACAATCAACAGTGGCGCTAAGGCAGATTTGGGCAGTGAATTTAACATTACAAGATAAGGTTCCAGAATCTTGGATACGGTAGGACTAATCCAAAGGAGCATGGCAATGAAGATACTGCCTCCAGTGGTAATTAAAAAGCTTAAAATGGTCTCATATAAAGTAATGCCTGTGTGCTTTAACAGTTCTCCGGAAACACTTAAATCGATGCAGGTTTTTACAATTCTGGAGGGACTGCTGAAAACAAAATCGTCAATCCAGTTCAAATCTGCAGCCAGTTCCCAAAGTCCAAGAAAAAATAGTAAAATGGCAAGCTGCATCCCCAAAACGAATTGTTTTTTTCTTTTTACTTCCTTTAAGTAGCTTATCTGTTCTGCAGATACTTTAGACGTACTCATGGGCACTTAGCTCCTTCCACAGAAGATTGAAATATTCCTTAAATTCGGGCGCCGTTCTGGAGGAAAAAGGCGTTCTGTTTTCGATGCTCAACTCAATTGGAATGATTTTCTTTACCGTGGCAGGGCGTTTGGTTAGTACGATAACACGGTCTGCCAAAGAAATGGCTTCGGACAAATCATGGGTTACTAAGATAGCGGTTTTACCTTCTTTTTTAATAATTGTTCCAATATCATCTGCTACGGAAATTCTGGTCTGATAATCCAAGGCAGAAAATGGTTCATCTAACAACAACAAATCCGGTTCCATGGCAAGGGTGCGGATTAAAGCAGCTCTTTGGCGCATACCGCCGGATAATTCAGAGGGTTTCTTATTTTTAAATTCTAGTAATCCGTAGGTTTTCAGCATATCTTCAATTTCAGCTTCTTTTTCTTTGGTTAAGCTTTTGTTGATTTCCGGTCCTAAAATCACATTTCGATAAATGGTACGCCACTCGAACAAATGGTCTTTTTGCAGCATATAACCGATGTTAGTGCTGGTTTGTTTCTCGGTGTTACCATGAAAGATAATGTTGCCACGTTCCACCGGATGCAAACCGGAAATTAAAGACAGCAAAGTAGATTTACCACAGCCGGAGGGACCAATAATTGCCACAAATTCTCCCTGAGAAACGGAAAAAGATATATCATCAAGAGCACGTATTTCCCCTTTTTCACTATGGTAGGTAAAACTTATGTGTTCCAGCGATAAAATTACACCCATAAAAAAACCCCCATATATAAAATAGCTAATAAAATCTCTACTTTATCATATGAGGGTTTTGATATTTGGTGCAAATATTTATTTTTCTGTAATATGTACAGATAATTGATTAAATGGAATTTCAATTCCTTTTTTATCAAAACTAAGCTTGATGTTTTCTGTCAACCGCCACTTTACAGCCCAGTAATCTTCTGTGGCAACCCATACGTGAAGACCTAACTCCACTGCGCTGTCCCCTAAACTGTTCACAAAAATATCTACAGGTTTTTCCTTTAAAACGTTCTGTTCTTTTGCAACAAGTTCTGCCATACATTCCTTGGCAACTTTTAAATCAGCATCATAAGAAATTCCCACCAGAATATCAATACGTCGTTCTGTTTGGCCGGTAGCATTGATAATGCTGGAGTTCATTAATGTTCCGTTTGGAATCAAAGCTTCCTTGTTATCAATAGTCAGCAATTTTGTATAGAAAATCTGAATCTGTTTTACCGTACCTTCATTTCCTGTGCTGCAGTCGATAATATAATCACCCACTTTGAAAGGCTTCAATATAAGAATCAGCACACCACCGGCAAAGTTGGATAAGCTTCCCTGTAATGCAAGACCAACTGCTACCCCGGCAGAACCTATCACAGTGACAATAGAAGTGGTTTGGATTCCCAACATACCTGCGATGGTCATAATTAACAGCAGGTACAGGCCTATTTTAAGCAGTGAATCCACAAACTGCTCTACACCTTTATCTACACTGGAACGATCCAAAGAGCGTCTTACAATCCTGCGAAGCAGTTTAATCAACTTGGAGCCGATTACAAACACAACAATAGAAATCAGAACAGCAATTCCAAAATGAACGATATCCGGTACATAGCCTTTTAAGGTTTCCATGATTACACTGGGTTCCACTTCTTCGATATTAATATTTGCCAGTTCATCCACCTGTTCCTGTACGGTTGTTTGTGACAATAACATGATATCCTCCTTTAGATTACATTACAATTAATTTACTTTTTTGAAAATAGAAACGCTTAATGGAGCCACCTTCATACGAAGGGAATATTCTCGTTCATCACAAGCTATTTTTTTTGCAATTTTGATATTGGTATTGACTGCTCCACTACCACCAAAGCGTGTATCATCACTGTTGAATATTTCCTGATATTCACCCTTGTATGGAACGCCAACCTTATAATTTTCTCGTAATACCGGAGTGAAATTACATACTACCAGCAATTCTTCACCCACTTTCTTTCCCTTTCGTAAAAATGAAACCATGGTTTCGTTGATGGAAGTATTGTTAATCCATTCCAGACCGTCCGGTTCTTCTTCCAGCTCATACATAGCAGGATATGTCTGGTATATTTCATTTAGAACGGAAATCATTTCCATAATTCCTGCATGCTTCTTTTTCTTTAACAATTTCCAATCCAGCTCTACGCTTTCACACCATTCTAACTCTGTTGCAATTTCATTGCCCATAAACTGCAGTTTCTTTCCCGGATGTACCATCTGATAAGCATACATGAGTCTTAAATTGTGGAACTGGTCTGCCTCTTTTCCTGCCATTTTATTTCGCATGGAATGTTTTCCGTGAACTACTTCATCATGAGAAAACGGCAGCAGGTAATGTTCCATATATGCGTACACCGCAGTATTTAAAAACTCATTATAAATTCCTTTTCTAAACAATGGGTCACAGCCAAAGAATTCAAAGCTTTTATTCATAAATTCAAAATTCCAACGATAGTCAAATCCAAGCCCCTCTTCTTCCAAATCTCCTGTGATATTTCCAAACAAGGTAGATTCTTCTGCAATCATCAATACATTTGGATTACGCTTCTTCATAATGGAATTTAAATGCTTCAAAAATTCGATGGCTTCTAAGTTTTCATTGCCACCGTAAATATTTGGTGTCCAATCGCCGTCCAAACGGTCATAGTCCAGATATAGCATGGCAGAAACTGCATCCACCCTCAGTCCATCTGCATGGAACTGTTCCACCCAGTATAAAGCGTTGGCAATCAGGAAGTTGCTGACTTCTTTTTTGCCATAGTCAAAGGCGAAAGTTCCCCAACGTTTGTGTTCCCGTTTGTTATCCTGAGCCGGTTCATAGAGAAAATATCCGTTAAAATTCACTAATCCATCTGCATTTTTTGGAAAATGTGCCGGAACCCAGTCTAAAATCACGCCAATGCCTGCCTTGTGAAGTTCATCTACAAAGTATTTAAAGTCGTTCTTAGTTCCAAAACGACTGGTTGGTGCATAATAACCTGTGGTTTCATAGCCCCAGGATTCATCCAAAATATGTTCCATCACAGGAAGTAATTCCACGTGTGTCATATTTAGGGCTTTGACATGTTCAATGACCATTGGCGCCAGCTCACGATAGTTGTAAAAACCTTTTTTTCCTTTACGTTTGAAAGAACCGAGATGTAATTCGTATATGGATACGGGTTTGCTATGATAATTAGTTTCCTTTCGCTGCTTTAACCATGCAGCGTCATTCCAGTTGTATTCTTCTTTTACGCCCACCAAGGAGCAGGAGTTTGGACGTACTTCAAATGCACTGGCGTAAGGATCTGATTTTAAGAATACAAGACCACCACGCATTTTAATTTCGAATTTATAAATATCGCCCTCTTTCATTTCAGGAACAAACAATTCAAAAATATCACTGTCGCCCACACGATTCATCTGATGACGTCTGCCATCCCATTGATTGAATTCTCCAACTACACTGACACGAATTGCCTTTGGTACCCAGACAGCGAAATTTACACCACTTACGCCATCACGTTCCATTGGATGAGCACCCAATTTATCGTATATTTCATAGTGAATACCGGACTGGAATTTCATGCAGTCTTCTCCAGTGATGACGGGTTCAAAACGGTAAGAATCAATCAATGGATATTCCTGTCCGTCTTCTGTAATTAAAAAGGTGTAGTCTTCCACCTTTTTCTTACCCGGAATGAATACCGCATAAAAACCGTCTTCGTCTACCAGCTCCATATCGTAAATTTTTCCGGTATCTTTAAATTTTACTTTTACAGCGGATGCTTGCGGCTGAAATGTCTGCACAAGAACGCCTTTGCTTAATTTAAATGCCCCTAATATATTTTGTGGCCGGTCTTCCTCGGAATATACCACGGATTCTATGGCCGGCCAGTTCATTAAATCATATAATTTATCTGTCATATGTTCTCCCTCCCACAGTTCTGCTACAGAACCTATTTTTATCTGTCCGTTTCCAAACATATATACTAATATAATACTATATTCGACGCATTTTTTCAACTTGAATAGTTTTCAAGAAAGTCATATACTTCCCGCAATCCGTTCATTTGTTTTCCCTTTTGAATCTGTTGCTGAATATCTGATGGCAGCTCATTATAATAGATATCTGTGTCTGTGTATATTTCACCGGACTCTTTGGTGCAGATGATAATTTTCCCCTGGTCATCTATTTTTGCAATATATTCTTCGTCATAGAAGCCTTTGTTATAGGTTTTTCGAAGAACAATTTTATTTTCTGAAAAATAAACCAGAGAAAATCCGGTAAATCCTAAATCTTTATCTTCATTGTCAGGAGCTTTTTCATAGGCTTTTATCTTGTCCATCAACTGGGCTCTGGTAAGTCCAACATATTCGGCAGGCATTGTAAGCTTTTCTTCGGTAAGCTCATAAGTACTGGCATTATATTTTTCCAAAACAAATATGGTCTGGTCGGAAGTATAGTTTGTAGTATTTGCATCTGCTTCCAAAGTATCTTCCTGTTGTTCTGCCATTTCTTTTTCCTGCTGATCATGGAATGCATAATAACTTCCAAAATAAGCACAACAGGCTAGAAACAGAAAAATAAAAAAGCTGATAATATAGGTCTTTTTCATGGCTTATCTCCTTTTTTACCTATAGTATCAGCTTATATTTCTTATTTTATACAATTTCTTCCATAAAAATTATAGCAAGTGGAATTTTCGAGCCACTTTTACTAACATTTTTCCTTTTGGTAAGGAAGCTAATTCGTCTTCCGTGAATCCTTTCATACGAAGGAATACAACAGCATAAACAACAACTGCAATTGCAAAGGAAAACACAAAACTTATGGTAATGTTTTTAGTTAATTTGCACATTACATAGTATATCAAATATGCTGCAATTCCCATGATAGCAGAGGAAATAATTGGCACAAGAAAGCTTTTGTAAATTTCCTGACGATATCTGGTTGCTTTTTTGATTTCCCATGCATTTAACACACATATGATAAGTGCAAAAATGATATTTGCAAGCACAACCGCATAGATATTTAAGTTTGCGAATTCTAACATAAGATAGATGAGTATAACATGTATTACCAGAGAAATGGTTGCATTTCGTACCGGCACTTTCATTCGGTTCAATCCCTGCAAAATTCCATTGGATAAGGTGGACAGTGAGTACAATACTACTGCTATGGAACCCATTCTCAGAAGATTTACAGGTAAGATACTATTGTCATTAAATAACAACTGTACCATTGGAGAGCCCAAAACTGCAAGCCCCACCGTACACGGGAACGCGATCATCATAATAAAACGAATGGATATATTAATTTTTCGGTTTATCAGTTTTCTGTCTCTTGAGGCTACTGCCGCTGTCAGGCTTGGAATGGTTGAGGAAGCCATGGCACTGGCAAAGGCTACCGGAACATTTACAAGCAGACGGTATTTTCCGGTAAATACACCAAATAATTCGGTGTAATTGGTAACACCCTTGTTATTCATTACATTATTGAAAATAGTCTGGTCAATAAATACCGTAGAATTATATACTGCCGTACTGAGAATAATCGGTACTACTGTGGCAAACAGCATCATATAGATTTCTCTGTAGCTGTCCGTGTGAACGGCTCTGTCCTTGAGCATACGTTTTTTTAACACTCGCTTATAAATTGTCAGCATAAATAACAGGAATATAAATCCTACAATTGCTCCTAAAAAGGTTCCTAAGGCGCTTCCTGCTGCCCCATAAGCAGGGGCATATTTTTCATTCTGTAAAACTAATGCTATTTTGCTTCCGTAGGAAAATAAATAGTATGCGCCTAATACGCTTACAATGGCATTGATAATCTGTTCAATAATCTGTGATATGGCAGTGGGAAGCATTGTTCCTAATCCCTGAAAATAACCACGTATCACACCCATAACTGCAACCACTAAAATTGTTGGTGCCAATACGCGCAAAGAAAGAGAAATCATACTGTCTTTCATTAGATTGGTGGATATAAAATCTGCCATTACAAAGGTAAATATAGTAGCCAAAGAGCCTACGATAATAACAAAAATCAGACCTGCTTTAAAAATTTTATATCCGTTCTTATGTTCTCCATCATGTGTCCGTGCTGCAACTAATTTCGATATGGCAGTGGGCAGTGAATAACAGGAAATCAGCAACATCATGTTATACACTTCATAAGCAAATGCATAAACTCCATTTCCGTAATCTCCAATAATACGTGTTACCGGAACTCTGTAAATCATTCCAATAATACGCGCCACAATAGATGCGATTGCAAGAATACTTCCCTGCACTACAAATCCAGCGGCACTTTCTTTCTTCCGTTTCATATTTTATCTCCTGTCATCTTGTTCTTAGTTCATATTAATTATCTGGTAATATTTAAGCCGACAAGAATCTCTTCCTGCTTTTGAAACATCACTGTTTCTTCAGCTTCCACCATATGGTCATAACCCATTAAGTGTAGCATACTATGTGCTAAAAGGAAAGCGTATTCCCTTTTTGCGGAATGTCCATAGCTTTCTGCCTGCTCTTTTACCTTATCCAGCGAGATAATAATATCTCCCAGCATTAATTCACCGCTTTCCGGGTGAAAACATTCCGGCTGTTCTTCTTCTAACTGTTCAAAATTTCCAGGTATCTCATATTCTGCCATAGGAAATGATAATACATCCGTAGGACGGTCGATTTCCCTACATTCGTTGTTAATCTGATGAATCCCTTCGTTATTAGTAAGGATTACATTAATTTCACACTCATAAGGACACTCCTCATAGTCTAAGGCAGCTTCAATTACAGTTTCTGCCAAATCTTTATAGTTTATTCCTAAATCCAGTTCATATTCCTGTTCCAGACAAATATTCACTTATGTTCTTCCTTTCTGTTCTATGTTTCTTCCGGTGCTTTGCATAATTCTTCAATTACGTATTCCTGCAATACCATATAATCCCTGATGGAAATCTCCGCTAAATCCAACAGGCCTTTGTTAAATCTTTGACGAATCACTGCCTTAAGATATCCCGGTTCCGCCTGTTCGCCTGCAAATCTGGATTCTTTGGCAAGTACCAGTGTTTCTGTAACCAGAACAATAGCTGCCTCTTTCGTTAATATTTTCTCGGCATCCGTTGCAAGAGATAATACGATTTCCGTTAACTTTTTGGGAAATTTATTCCAGTAAGCAGTTTCAATAAAGGGATCTACATAATTTTTCCCCAAAGTTCTTGCATAATTATAATAGTATACACTACACTTTGTCAAAAGTATATCCGCACCAATAGCCTCAGCCGCTCCTTCTGCAATTTTAGAAGAAAATATTGCATGAGCATATACTTTCTTTTTATGGTTTATCATAGCGTCCATCAGTTTGTAATCCGGTGAAAGCATTTTTATCATCCTTCTGGTCTCTTTATTTCTTGAATTATAGAAATAAGGCAGTATTACCAAAAGAGATAATATATTTATTATTGCCCCTATAAGAATATTTGCCAGTACATAAAAATTAATTCTTTCATGTTTAAAAAAGATGTACACACACATAGTAATTATAAAGGTGCAGAATAATGTGACCAGAGTTGACATAATCTGTTTTTTCTTCACTAAGCAACGGCTCAAATAACTGCCCGCAATGCCGATAATCAGGTAAAAAATCAATATTTCTATATCTATCCCGTTCCATAAAAATACAAGACTTAATATTACTGCCTGAGATGCAATGGCAGGTCCTACACCAGTTATAATTCCCATTGCAACAGGGACTACCAGTATGGTATCCCAGTAATCCGGTTCATACAGCATGGTAATGCCAAGCAAAAGTCCTATTCCATAAACCACAAACACTTCCAACAGGGAAAATCGCATGTACAACTCCCTGTTAAAATATTCTGTCGCCAATGCTACTAAAAATGCCGTACAAAGTACCAACGATAAAGCAGTAACCGCCATGGTTCTTTGTATACTCATATCACTGATATACCAGGATACGAATCCGGCACAAAGCAGGGTTTCCAAGTACATCAGAAACACCAGTAGCTTTGTATGCTTTTTCAGTTTCTTTATCATTTTGTAAGTCCCCTTGTTTTTGTTTTGGTATTCTTTTTCGATTCATAATCTTCATATGCTTTGACAATTTTCTGTACCAGTGGATGTCTTACCACGTCTTTGCTGGTAAGGGTACAGAATGCAATATCATCGATTTTCTTTAATACACGTTCTGCCACTTCCAATCCGGATTTCTGACCGGTAGGCAAGTCTTTCTGAGTGATATCGCCGGTTACCACTACCTTGGAACCGAAGCCGATTCTAGTCAGAAACATTTTCATCTGAGCAGGTGTGGTATTTTGGGCTTCATCCAGAATAATAAAGGCATTATCCAAAGTACGTCCTCGCATATAGGCTAAAGGAGCTACTTCAATTAAGCCTTTTTCCATATTCTTCATAAAGCTGTCTGCCCCCATAATCTGGTAAAGTGCATCATACAATGGCCTTAAATATGGGTCTACTTTGCTCTGTAAATCTCCCGGTAAGAATCCCAGCTTTTCACCGGCTTCAATGGCAGGTCGAGTAAGAATAATACGGCTCACTTCATCATTTTTAAAGGCCTGAATTGCCATGGCCATGGCTAGATAGGTTTTTCCGGTTCCCGCAGGACCTGCTCCAAATACAATCATTTTATCACGGATGGCATCCACATATGCCTTCTGTCCCAGTGTCTTTGGTTTAATTGGTTTTCCTTGTATGGTATGACAAATTAAATCTTTTTCTATTTCTAATACTTCATTTTCCTTTTCTTCAAAAGAAAGGGATAAAATATAATCCACATTCTGCTCTGTAATGGTATTTCCCCTTAAAGAAAGTGCCGTGAGATTTTCAAATATTTTTTTAGCTTTTTCTACTGCTCTTTCATCACCTATCACATGAATTCCTTCACCTCTTGTTACAACGGTGACTTTTAATGTTCTTTCAATTTTTTTCAAATAATTGTCAAACTGTCCAAACACATTTTTCATATGTTCCATAGGTATATTAATTATCGTTTCCTGTTTCTCCATCTATTTCATTGTCCTTTCCATTCTCCAGTTCTATGATTGAAGCTTTCTTACGAATCCCCAGCTGTTCAATCACAACCAGATTTCCATTTGCTCTGCATTCCGTCTGGTCTATGTCTATTGTAACATTATTTTCTTGAATTTGAACCCCCTTTTCTTTTAAAGTTTCAATAAATTTTAAAAGACGCTGTTTTGCTTTTGTTTCGGCTTCCTTTTTACTATACTTGCTGGCGGTTACTTTCTCTTCATATACCTGCACTGTTCCTACGGAAAATGGTAAATAGAAATTTTCTCCCAATTTCAGTTGGTGTACATTGGAAAGCGTATGATAATTTTTATATTTTATTTTATTCTTCCCCAAAAATATGGATTTTTCATGAATTTTCAAATAAAATCCCTTTTGAATTTTTCCGGTATCCTGATGTTTCTGGTAATCCAGTTTAAAACTATCACTATACTTGTAAATGGTTTTTCCATAAATATCTGCATCTGCTGCCACATACTGGTAATTGATAATTTCATCTCCGTCGTTTGTAATTGGAAGAGCGCCTCCCACCAGCATTTCTCCCGCCTTTACCACATCTCCTGCTTTTACGTAAGGAGTTCCATTTCTAGTGACAATTTTGGTAATAATAGCTTCTTTGTCTGCAAACAAATCGCTGGCTTCTTTTTCTCCAATATTAGCAATGGACGTATCGGTATTTTCCTGGATATCTATAATTAATCTGGTTCCCTTAAGTTTTACGGAGGTCCAGATAATATCATTGTATTTGGCACGAAGCATGGTTTCAATTTCTTCACAGTTTATTTTTTTCTTTGGCATTCCATGGGTTATTTTGTTTTCTTCCAAAAAGCTTATTAACACATCTGTAGTTCTGGCATGATTTCCGTTAATTTCAATCTGCCATACAAATAGCGATAACATATATACAAACATGGCACAAATTACAATTCCGGCAAAAAACATTTTTCTTTTTCGGTATTTATGCAAGAAAAACGGAAAGCCTTTTTTTTCAATGACCTTTATTTGTACATTGGTTTTTCGGATAATGGTCTTTAATTCTTTAAAAGCTCTCAGGCTTAAATACATTTCATATTCATCATCAACTCGGATAATTTGCCAGATAAGAATATTATTGTTGCTACACAGGTTTAAAAATCGTTCGGGCGAGCCACCTTTCAGCCGTATACGTACATACCCTTTTAAATAGTTTAAAAATGTAATCAAAAGAGTTTCCGACCTCCTTCGGCTTTCTAAACACTATATGCATGAAGCTTATTTTTCATGCATATAGTGAAGTAATGAAATTTCCCTGATGGAGTGTCCGGAATGAAAGAGAAATTAAAAGCAGAACTTACAGAATCCCTTCATTTGCCAAAGGATTTAATGTTTGGTGCGGTAATTGTAACTGCCACCGGTAATCAGGAAGTATATGTGGAAAATTACAAAGGAATCTTAGAGTACTCCGATGAAAAAATCAAACTCCAAACAAAAAGCTGTTATCTGACCATTACAGGAAGAAATCTCGTCATCAGCTATTACACCAATGACGAGATGAAAATCACAGGATATATTCAAGGTATACGTTATTCCTGAATTACTTGTTTAATTAGTGGTTGTTTTTCCACCGGTTCTTGTGAAAAGGAAATGGCATCTAAAAATCTTTGTTTTGCAGGGGCAATTTTTTCTTCGGCGTTGGCATACAGCAGGGCAATACATTCTCCTTTTACAACGCTATCCCCGGTTTTCTTTAATAACCGGAAGCCGGCAGAATAATCTAGAAGACTTTCTTTGGTTTCCCTGCCGGCCCCCAGCATTAGGGCTGCAATTCCAACTTCTTCCGCAACAATGCTTGAGATGTATCCGTCTTCCGGCGCATTTATTTCCACTACATAATCAGCGTGGATTAATTTTTTCGTGTCTTTGATTTCTTCTGTATCTCCACCTTGGGCAGCTACAAAGCTTAGGAATTTTTCGTACGCGAAATGATTTTTCAGTACCTCTTCCATTTTCCTATGTCCTTCTTCCGGTGCTTTACAAAGTCCGGTTCCATAAAGCATGTAAGCTCCTAATGTAATACAAAGTTCTGTCAGACGTGGTTCTCCACGTCCCTGCAGTACTTCTACTGCTTCTGCCACTTCCAAAGCATTTCCAACTGCATATCCCAGAGGTTCATTCATATCAGAAATAACTGCAATAGTTTTTCTTCCTGCACCATTTCCAATTTTCACCATACATTCTGCCAGTGCTTTTGCATCTTCTAAGCTTTTCATAAAGGCTCCATTACCGCATTTTACGTCCAGAACAATTGACTCTGCACCAGCAGCCAATTTTTTACTCATAATACTGCCTGCAATCAGCGACATATTATCTACCGTTGCCGTAACGTCCCTAAGGGCATAAATCTTTTTATCTGCAGGCGCTAAATGAGCTGTCTGCCCAACTAAGGCAATACCGATTTCGTTGACCTGTTTTATAAAGTCTTCCTGTTCCATACTGGTTTGAAATCCTGTGATAGATTCTAATTTGTCAATGGTTCCGCCGGTATGCCCCAAACCTCTGCCGGACATTTTAGCTACCGGTATACCTGCGGCGGCCGCCATTGGACCAAGAATTAAAGAAACTTTATCGCCCACGCCTCCGGTACTGTGTTTATCGCATTTTACCCCCTGAATTCCTGATAAATCTAAAGTATCACCGCTGTTTGCCATAGACATGGTTAAATCCAAAGTTTCCTGTTCATTCATCCCCTGAAAATAAATTGCCATCATCATGGCTGACATTTGATAGTCCGGAATTTCACCGTTTGTAAATCCCATTACCATATAATTTATTTCTTCTTCTGTTAACATGCCGCCATTTCGTTTTTTCATAATCAAGTCATACATTCTCATAATGAAAGCCTCCTAATTATTATCTATCTATAGAATCAATACAACGGAAAAATAAGCAACCTCATGACTACCATGTTGTTGCTTACTCTTCACGTATCATTTTTAACATATGTCCCCTCGATTCAACCGAAAAAGTTTACGGTACTTGTTGCTTCGTAAAGCATTTCTACTGCGTTTCTGTTATAAGTAGTAGTTTTTTGTAAGCCAGGATCTTCGAATTCTGCTGCTTTATTGTCATAATAGCGCAACATACATTTTTTAAATTCAAGCTTATCCTGATTTTCATTGCCGGAACCACTGCGATTGGAACCGGTTTTTATCGTACTTTGAACTCTTTCGACCGGATTAACTTTATAAAACGCCTGTAATTTGTCAACTGCATCGTCCACCTCCTTAGGCTTATTTTAACAGTTTCTGCTATTTTACGGATTTTATAAGGCTATCTTATCTGTTATATTTATTATCGGCTTATTTGTGTGAAAAATTAACAAAAAATTGATAATTTTCAGTTTTTTCGCCAGTTATATATCTATATACATTCTATTCGTTTCCTTAAATTAAATATACTACAGATTTCGAGTTTTTTCAAGGACTTTTTAGTACTATGGTACCATCTTTAGGGACGGTGATTAATTGATATCTTCGTATAAATACTGGTACAATTCTTCAATCAGGCGGTCAAGATATCCTTCGTCCAAATCGCCATAGGAACGGCGGATAATCTGTTTCATCGCTTCACATCGTTTAAAGTATTTGATTTCCTCAGATAAATTTTCATCAATATCCGTGTCAATTACAAAATTATCAAAGCTCTTTTTAAACCAATGAGTAATCTCGCTGGTAAGCTTGTCTTCTTCTTTTGCAAGCTTTGCTACAGAGCGTGCACTGATTAAACTGTGGAGTCCTGCTACTACAAAAATCAGACACAGCACACCAACGGTAATTTCCATCATAGAAGTTGTCGCTTCCGGAAATGGCAGTGAAATAATTTCCAGCATGGAAAGTAACACCACTACCAAACCGGATACACCAACAAGCAACAGGGAATAAGCAGATGATAACAATTCCTGATGGCGTTCGGAATGATGCACATAAACATGTTCTGATTTCATAGGTTGTTCTGATTCTGCTGTCGGAGTGTCTAAGTTATCCTTTAAATTAATTTTCTGGATAATGGCAAGCTTTTTAGCTTTTTCTACTTGGTCTTCCGGAACGGAAACATGATATAAATTGGATTCCATATTATAATTTAACATGGCACGTTCTATTTCAAATTTTATCAATAAATCATAATAATTTTCTGCTTCTTCTCTTCGGGCAATCATAATCACCTTGCGGTCGTCTTCCTCCGGTAATTCTTCTACTAGTGTAGCTCCGCAATCGCTACACAAGAGAACGCCTTTCTGATATTCGTTTCTGCACTTTGGACACCATGGCATAACAATAAATTCCTCCCTGATATAGTTTACATATATTTTACAATACATAGAGTATAGCACAACTTCTTGGGGATGTCACATATTACTTCCGGCAATATCTTCATTCACTACTATCTGCCATCTGATACATACTTTCCGAAATCGGATATTCCTGCGTATATTCCGCTGTTTCAAATTTAGAATCTAAAGTGTGGTCATCAAATCCAGTGGTTCCCCTTAAGAAATAACCATACTCAAAGCCATTTTGCACTCTTGTAGCATCCCAGGTAGAATCCAGATAATAATACATACCATCGAGTTTTACAATATTCCAGGCATGTCCTTGGTTATCAGAAGTTCCAGTTACAATTCTGGAATCAACACCTGCTTCCAGCAGCATGCGATATAAGAGATTTGCGTATCCCTGACATACCGAAGTATTATTAATTAAAGCAGCATATGCTGTATACTTTAATTTATAACTTTCATTATCTAAGTTAGTGTAATCATATGTTACATTCTTACATATATAATCATAAATTTCTTTTACCTTCTGATAATCACTTGCTCCATCCAAATTTAATCCTTTAATTACTTCTGTTATTTTTGAATCTACTTCTGCCTCCTGCTGAGCATTCGTATAATATGGAATATTGTATGTAATAGTCAAATAATATGCACTACCATCTGAATAATAACTCATTCCTGCCTGATAACCTCCCATTTGCTTTTCTATATAATCACCTTCGGTAGGAACTCCGGTATGCTTAAAAGCTTCTGTTACAATATTATTTGTAAGAGTTTGAACAAATGTCTCATCTACAGCTCCGCTTACTTTATATTTTAACTTTATAGTAGAATTTCTTCTTTTCATTTCTTCCCGCAAAGCTTTTCCTGCATCTTCTATATTTTCATACCAGACGTCCGCTGGTGGTTCTGTTACCTGGGGTTCTGCGGTAGGTGTTGCTGTAGGCACTTTTGTAGGTGTTACTGTAGGTATATTTGTAGGTGTTACCGTAGGCACATTTGTAGGTGTTACTGCAGGTACTTTTGTAGGTGTTACTGTAGGTACAGTTGTAGGTGTAACCGTCGGTATTACCGTAAGTGTTACTGTAGGTGCATTTGTCGGCAATGTTGTAATCAGCGGTTCTGTTGTTGGAGTCGCGGTTGGTATGTCTGTAACCATTGGCTCTACATTATCTTTTACGACTAAAGTCACGGTACTTTTTTTACCACTTCCATCCTGTGCAGTTGCTGTAATATTAACTTGTCCTGCTTTTATAGCTACAATTTTTCCGGAAGAATCAACCTTTGCGATTTTCTCATCACTAGAAGACCAGTAAACTGTTTTTAATGAAGCATTGGAAGGTTTAATTATTGCTTTTGCCTTTGTAGTACTTCCTACAAGTATTTCTTCATTCGCTATACTCACTTGAACACCGGTAACTTTTTTCACACTGGACTTTTTATTTACTACTAAGATTTCTACTTCTGCAGTTTTCTTACTTCCATCGGCTGCTGTTGCAATCAAAGTGGTTTTTCCAGCCTTTTTCCCCGTAACAATGGCAGTTTTTCCTTTTACACTTACTTTAGCAATAGCACTCTTTTTAATCTTCCATGTAACATTAGATGAAGCAGTTGCCGGAACAATATCCTTAATATTTATTTTTGCTGTTTTTCCCTTTACCACAACACATGCAGCTTTATCCAATTCTATCGTTTCCACTGCATCTTTCTTCACTGTAATCTTACAGGTTGCTTTTACTTTCTTATTTACTTTGGATACAGCAGTGATCTTAGAACTTCCTGCTTTTAAGCCTGTTACCTTCCCTTTGGAACTGACTTTTGCAACTTTTGTATTAGAACTTTTCCAGGTAACGGATTTACTTTTTAAACCTTTTATCGCTTTTACTTTTAGCTGTACTGACCTTCCAGCCGCTATAGTTTCCTGTTTAGAACTTAATGTAATTGTGGACTTAGCAGCTGCTATTCCTGTTATATCATTTGCAAAAATAGTTGTAATTACTACCATCATTGCAAGAATACTGGAAAAGAATTTATTACCAAACTGCATTCTTACCTTTTTGTCTCCCATAAAATTTCCTCCTTCATTGTAAATATATTGCTACATATTTATTATACTCTACACACTTTTTTTGTCAATATTGCACAATTTTATAGGTTGTTACAAAATATTAATTATGGTTGACTCACATCTTTTATCAGGCTAAAATAGGATTAAATTGTATACTTCTTACTTGCGGAGGAATGGAGAATTTATGAGAATAACATTACTAACAGTCGGAAAAATCAAAGAGAAATTTTATCAGGAAGCAATCGCAGAATACAGCAAACGGTTAAGTCGTTACTGCAAACTAAATATTATCGAAGTTCCGGATGAGAAAACTCCGGATAAAGCCAGTGCAACTGTGGAAGAACAAATCAAGGAAAAGGAGGGACAACGTATTCTCTCAAAACTTTCTGAGGAGGCCTATACTATTGTTCTTGCCATCGATGGAAAGAATCCTGACAGTGTGGAACTGGCTGAGAAAATCCAAAATCTTGGAGTAAATGGTGTAAGTCACATTCAGTTTATTATTGGTGGTTCTTTGGGACTTCACGATTCTGTTATGAAAAAGGCGGATTTTAAGTTAAGCTTTAGCCGAATGACTTTTCCTCACCAGTTGATGCGGGTAATTTTATTAGAGCAGGTGTATCGCAGTTATCGGATTATTTCGGGAGAACCGTATCATAAATAAACATATCATAAATGAAGGCGTAATGGGAATTCGTTCCCCTTACGCCTTTACTTTAATCTAATTTAATGTTTTTTAATAGGGATGCTAAAGAAGTAGATGCTTCTTCTCCAGAAGAATATTCAAATAGAACTTCATCCACATCATCAAGAACTTCATCCTTTTCTTCGACAGCCTTAATGCTTAAGCTGATTTTGCCATCTTTTACATCTAAAATCTTTACTTTAACTTCATCTCCAACTTTCAGTACTTCTTTTGGAGATTTAATGTGCTTGCCACAAATCTGGCTGATATGAACAAGACCGGTTAAATCTTCTCCGATATTTACAAAAGCACCGTACTGAGCCAGTGTTTCTACTTTACCGGTTACGATTAATCCTGTCTGCAATTTGGCAATTCGGCTGTTTTTATCTTCAATGGCACGTTCTCTTAAGACTTCTTTTGCAGATAATACCAGCTTTTTATCGGCTTCATTTACGGTAATAACCACCACATCTAAAGTCTTTCCTACATACTCTTGGGTATCTTCTACAAAGGTAAGAGCTAGCTGTGAAGCCGGAATAAAGGCACGAATACCTTCTAAGTAAGTTACCACACCTGCATTTACGGTTTCTGCCACTTTTACATTGACTACTTCCTTGGAATCCATCATGTTCTTTAATTTATCCCAGGCAAGTACGTCATTGGCTTTTTTGCAGGAAAGGTAGATGACTCCTTCTGCGTTTTCGCCTGTGACGGTTGCTGTGATTTCATCTCCTACCGCAATATCCGCTTTGATAGAAAATCTTGGGTCATTGCTTAACTCTGCTAAAGGTATGATTGCTTCTGCATAAGAGCCTAAATCTACCGTTACCTCGGTATCAGATACGCCGATAACAGTTCCTGTTACAATGTCCCCTTCTTCGTATTTCTGAAAAGAAGCGTTAATCTCTTTTTCAAATTCTTCCATTCCCATAGTTTTTTCCTTTCCATTTTCATAATATTTTTATGTTATAATTACCTCTTCAATTCTTCATTAAATTGTATTGCATGCTACCTATAACCAGTTCAACGCTTTTTCTTTTATTTTTGCATACCATTCATTCTCATCTTTTGATACCTTTGCCTGTGCTATAGAATACTCAAATATTTCTTTTACTTGTTTAGAATTTGGAACATATCCTGCCCTACATGACTGTTCCACCATATTGATAAATATATCCAACTCCAACGGAACTATTACAGATTTACCACCATAAAACGCAATATTCATTGTATGCAATGCATAAAAATAGGCAATACAAGACGCATTAATTTTAGGTGCTATAAACAAGCAATAGGCTTCTTTTCCAGTTTCCTTTTTTAATTTAGCAAGATGTCTTGAAACGCTCTCACCTTCCATTTCATATTGTTTCTGTCCTGATTGCATTGTTACTTCAACAGCAAGTCCAAAATCTCCATAGTCGCATATTATATCAGCCATATTTCCTGGTGCTGTAGACATAGGTTGTCCCTTATCATCTAATTTGAGATTCGCTTTAATCTCACCACCGTCTAGCATAGTCATTGCACGCCAAGTATTCCATTCCAACATAAGTGGTACATCGTAAAACGCATTTTTCTTAATATCATCAAATACTGTTATTACATCAGCATAATTCTTATATTCTTTCAAATTTCTAATCTGCTCATTTACAATCTCGATTTTCTTTGTTATGATGGCATCTTCAAGAATATCTTTCAATTTTTCTGTTGGCTCAATAGTCAAGTCCCTAGTTATTCCAGTCACATCTACAACTTGCTTTAATAGTCTTTCTCTATCATCTGAATATAACACTGGGATTGAGGTGTTAAAAAGATACTCCTTATACTTCTCCTCATCCTCCACATACACCGGCTCACGTTCAATCGTATTGAGGAAATATTCTACCTCAGCCCTTTTTTCCGGCATAATTGAGATTGAGTGTCCTCGTTGCGATATTTCAACCAGCCCTGTAGCTCGTAAGTATCTAAAACATGCATCTGCATAATCTCTCATATTACTTGCTTTTGTTTTAACAAATTTATCAAGAGATAAATCTCTTGATTCGCGAGTTTTTGTATTTCCCTCATCTATATTGTTTTTATAAATTTTCTCCACTTCACTACGAAGATATGTCCCCTTAAATGTCTTATAACTCACTTCAGCATATGCTTTCATTTTACGAAATTCCCTAATTTTACCAACAACTAATTCAAATTTAGTATAATGTGTTAGTTGCATTCCAAAAATCATCAATTCATCAAAACTTAATGCTCCTAATTCGTAAATTAATCTGAATATTTCAAGGTATGGTTTTACTCCAAACAGACCATTAAACTCTTCTGGTTCCTTGTGATATGGAGAAGGTAACTGAAATTTCAACAGTTGCCTCAATAATATTTCTTCTGTTCTTTTTCCACTAATCAGTTTCTCACCCGGCTTCGTTAACTTAATAACTGGCTTTAAATCAACAAATCCGAGAGCTTTTGGCGCTCGAGTAATTCTATCTCTCGCACTTAATGCCATATGTTTACCTGAGCCTTGCCCTTCAAAATCTTTGCCTTCAACCAATTTTTTTATAAAAGCAACCTGCGTGTCTGTATTCCATACTTTTCCTTCAAAATTGTTATGTAAAACCTCTATCTCTGGAATCATTTTTAACGGAGAACGTGGTGAAGTTGTAAAAAATAATGTCTTACTTTTTAAATATGCCATTTAATATCCTCCCTAATAGTTTGTCACGATTATATGTTTTGCATCTGCTTTGAAACGGTTTCTAATATTAACCGCATAAGATTTTTCATATTCCTCAACAATATTATCACCATACAACTCCTCTGTTAAAGGTGTTTTTCCAATAACCAAAAGAGCTTTACATGGCAAATTCATAAAATCATTTGCCAATCTTCTATGTTCTTCTTCTCCAAAACCATTTTTGTACGCATCATTTCCATAGTCACTAAAGACACAATCGTATGGCGGATCCAAAAAGATAAAATCATCTATCTGAGCCATGTTAAATATTTCTGAATAATCGTAATTATATATATCCGTACGTTTTAATAGTGTATAATGTTCATTTGTAATTAATTTTGTATTCAAATTCTTATATCTGCCAAACGGAACATTAAATTCACCATTGGTATTGTATCGTATCATACCAGAATAGGCTGTTTTGTTAATAAAAAAATAAATTACGGAATCTAAGTATTCAGGTTCTATCTTCTTATTAAACATATCTCTCATTTTATAATACAATTCTTCATTTTTATTTTCAATTCTCACTTCTGGATGTTGTCTTTTTAATTCTTCGTATTCCTTTTGATTACCCTCATATATTTTTTGTAACTCATCAAGCTGAATCCTTGCTTCTGGATAAGCTTCCTTCATTTCTTGATAAAACGAAAATAATTTTGTATTTATATCATTAATGATTGCTTTGTCTGGCTCTAAGTAAAAATACAATGCACCGCCACCGAAAAAAGGTTCTATATATCTATTGTATTCAGATGGCATATTACTTATAAAATGTGATATTTCCTTCGATTTACCACCTCTATACTTAATCATAGGATTCATAACAATTCCTCCTTACACTTATAGCTTTAAATTATTTTCGCTTATCAGCAATTTTTCGGCGTTTCTAACATTCCATATCGTGCCTCCGCAAATCTACCTACTATTATATTCACTTATTTAAATAATTTCAAGTGTTTTTCAAAACATATGTTCTGATTTTGGGTAATTTGAGAAAACATCGCAGTTCTACGCTCAAATCACCTAACTCTCCCAACCACTTATCCAATTATTCTCAAAAAAATCCAACAGACACTCGCCACTTTTCACATACTACTTCATAAAATCATACCCTTTTCAAGTATTTGTCTAAAATTTATTTTAGAATCACAAGCGGCACTACAGAGAGCTTCAAAAACAAAATAAAAGTTCTAAAAGTTCTTCCTACGAAATAAGGAATTTTGAACATTTCAGAACTCGTATTTTAATAGTAACTAATTTGCTTTTTGACTGGCACTTAAAGATTTATTTCATAGTCAAAGCAGACTCTGTCTTTAGTTACTTCTCTTACATAACCTGCTGCTTTCACATGTTCAGGGTGAACCTGATATGCCTTTAATGCTTCTTCATCCGGAAAATCAACTACAAGCATAAAATCACGGTTGCTGGATTCTATTTGGTTGGTTTTCACCTGTAAATCAATTACATTGGGAATGCTTGTCTTTAACGGAAGAAATCCTTCTTCCATTTTCTTGCAGGCAAGCTCCTTTTCTGCTCCTGTAATTTCATCTTTAATGTTCCACATTACAATATGTCGAATCATGCTGTTCACCCTTCCTATATGTTTTATTTATTTTTTAAATATTCGTCAATTCCCTGTGCTGCTGCTTTACCTGCACCCATGGCAAGAATTACTGTTGCAGCACCTGTAACCGCATCTCCACCGGCAAATACGCCTGGTTTTGTTGTTGCACCTGTTGTTTCGTCTGCAACGATACACTGCCATTTGTTGATGTCTAAGCCCTTAGTTGTAGAGGAAATTAATGGATTTGGTGCTGTTCCTAATGCCATGATTACGGTATCTAATTCTAATTCGTATTCAGAACCTTCCACAATCTGTGGTCTTCTTCTTCCGGATTCATCCGGTTCACCCAGTTCCATTTTCACGCATTTCATACCTTTTACCCATCCGTCTTCATTGACAAGAATTTCTGTAGGGTTTGTTAATAAGTCGAAGATAACGCCTTCTTCTTTTGCGTGATGTACTTCTTCTACTCTGGCAGGAAGTTCTTCTTCACTTCTTCTGTATACGATATGTGTTTCTGCACCTAAACGTAATGCTGTTCTTGCAGCATCCATAGCTACGTTACCACCACCGATAACAGCTACTTTTTTACCCTTTGTGATAGGTGTGTCATGGTCATCTAAGAATGCTTTCATTAAGTTGTTTCTTGTAAGGAATTCGTTTGCAGAGAATACTCCGTTTGCGTTTTCACCAGGAATTCCCATGAATTTAGGAAGACCTGCACCAGAACCAACAAATACTGCTTCAAACCCTTCTTCTTCCATTAATTCATCAATAGTGATAGATTTTCCAATGATAACGTTAGTTTCAATCTTAACACCTAATGCTTTTACATTTTCGATTTCAGATTTTACTACAGTTTCCTTTGGAAGACGGAATTCCGGAATACCGTATACAAGTACACCGCCTGCCTCATGTAAAGCTTCGAAAATAGTAACGTCATAGCCCATTTTCGCAAGGTCACCGGCACAAGTAAGACCTGCAGGACCGGAACCGATAACAGCTACCTTTTTACCGTTTTTGTTTTCCGGCTGTGCAACAGCTACTTTATTTTCTCTTGCATAATCAGCAACAAAACGTTCCAATTTACCGATTGCAACGGCTTCACCCTTGATGCCACGGATACATTTTCCTTCGCACTGGCTTTCCTGAGGACATACACGTCCACAAACAGCTGGAAGTGCAGAAGATTCTCCGATTACCTTAAATGCTTCTTCCATATTTCCTTCCTTCACCTGTTCGATGAATCCTGGAATATTGATGGATACAGGGCAACCCTTTACACACTGTGCGTTTTTACAGTTGATACAACGGGAAGCTTCTTCCATTGCTTCTTCTTTTGTATATCCTAAACAAACTTCCTCAAAGTTTTTGTTACGAACATCTGCCGGCTGTTCGCTGATTGGTACTCTCTTAAATACGTCCATTATTTGTCACCTCCACAATGTCCACATCCGCCATGATGTGTATCGCCTTCACGCTGTTTTAAAATGGCTCTGCCTTCTTCTGTTTTGTACATCTGCTGACGTTTCATAGCTTCGTCAAAGTTTACTAAATGTCCATCGAATTCCGGTCCGTCTACACATGCAAACTTCACTTCATCACCTACAGTAACACGACATGCTCCACACATACCTGTTCCGTCTACCATGATTGGGTTTAAGCTTACGATGGTTGGAATATTTAATTCTTTTGTTAAAATTGTAACAAACTTCATCATAATCATTGGTCCGATAGCGATACATACATCGTATGTTTTACCTTCGTTTTCCACAAGATTTTTTACTACTTCTGTTACAAGTCCTTTGAAACCACAAGAACCATCGTCTGTTGCTACATATAAGTTTCCTGCTACTTCTTCCATTTCTTTCTGAAGAATCAGCATATCTCTTGTCTTAGCACCCACAACAACATCAGCATCCACACCCTGCTCATGAAGCCATTTTACCTGTGGATATACCGGCGCAGTTCCTACACCACCTGCTACGAACAGGATTTTTTTATTTTTCAGGCTTTCTACAGATTCTTCTACTAATTCAGAAGCACATCCTAAAGGACCTACGAAATCAGTGAAATAATCACCGGCTTCTAATTCTGCCATACGTTCTGTAGATGCACCTACAATCTGAAATACGATTGTCACTTCTCCGGTCGCTCTGTTATAATCACAGATTGTCAAAGGAATTCTCTCGCCCTTTTCGTCCATTTTTACAATAACAAACTGTCCCGGTTCGCAGGAACGGGCTACTCTTGGTGCTTCCACCACCATGAGGAAAATCTTATCTGCAAGTTTTTCCTTTACATTAATCTTATACATCATTATCCTCCTACTTGTATGATTATACACAATATCCTTATAATCATAATCTAAACTACGACTTTTTTCAACATAAATTTTTCTTTTGGTTACTAATATGGTGCTTCTAAAGTATAAATTCCTTCGGAATTCATATACGCTTTTGAAATTTCACCAATGTTTTCTGCGTTGACTGCATATTTATAATCAAAATTGCTAACTGTACCGTCTGCATTGTTAAAGTGCTTCGTCACTAGAAGGTAAATGGTTCCATTTACCATGGTTGCCTCATAGCAGTTTAAGGCATAATTTCCTTCCATCCCAATGGCATGGCCATCCAAATCATACATTTCACCAGTATTTATCATCAGATTACGCACTGCTGCAATGGCTTCCGGTGCTTCATAAGTGGTATTTAAATTCAGGGTGTATTCTTTTCTTGTAACATCACTGACTTTTCCGTTGCTGTCATAGGCAATGCAGGTAAATACGCTATTGCCAAGACGCATTGGAATCGGTTTTGTATATTTTCTGGAATTAGAATCCGGCATAGAACCGTCAAATGTATAATATACCGTATGTCCTATTGGCACTTCAATCATAATATCACTTGGTTCCTGATAGCTTCCATTATCTGGAAAAACAGATGGTGCTGACGGAGTTTCTAATTGTATCGTATATTTTTTCTGAATCTCATCACTAACCATACCTTTCACATTTACTCCAATGGCTCGAAGAGTGTACTCACCCTCTTCTAATGTAATTGGTCCTTTGTATGTTGGACTATTTAAGGTCGGTTCACTTCCATCTAAGGTATAATATATGGTTTCTTTGGTATCTACTTTTAACACCAGTGTAAGCCGGTCTTTGTAAACACCCTCTTTTAAGTTTACTTGTGGCGTGGATAAGATATATCCCCGAAACGCTGCTTTGATATCTTCGTTGTTGCAGCCATCCAAAAGCGCAGTAATGCCTTCCGTATCTCCAATTTCTTCGTACATTTCAATTAATTTACGATAAATTTCAATGTCAGTAGGATTCCGTTCAATAGCTGTTTTCAGGCATTTTTCTGCAATATCATACTGCTCTTTCTGTTTATAGATATCTGCTAGTGCAACACAAATATCTGTACTGCCCTTATCTATTTCAAGAATTCTTTCATATGCTTTCATGGACTCTTCTGTTTTGTTTTTTTGGGCATATTCTACTGCCTTTGTAAACTGGTATTCATAAGAATTGACATGTTTAAAATGTGCTCCCGTAAGGATTCCAAAGATTAAAATTACAATACCGGTAAACGCACGGATACCCATTGTGTTTTTTGATACTGTTTTGAGTTTTGTTTGCCCCTGTTTTTCATTTTCCCGGTAATTTCCAAATTCATCATGAACAATTTTTTCTAACGTTTTTGCAATTCTCTCTTCTAACTCCGGATTGTAATCTGGTACAATCTGAATTCCGTGCCCACATTTTTCACAATATAGTTTTCCTTGTTCTATTTCTGTGCCGCATTTTTCGCACTGCATGAAATTTCCCCTTTTCTTATTCATGGCAATAAAAGTCTAACCTATGCTTTTACTGTATGTGAAATAGCATTTCTATAGAATATGTGACTATTCTATAGAAGATACACAATTATTCATAAGCATGGCGATTGTCATAGGACCCACACCGCCCGGAACCGGTGTGATGGCACTTACATGCTCAATTACATCATCGTAATCCACATCACCACAAAGTTTATTTTCTTCATTTCTGTGAATTCCCACATCGATAACTACAGCACCTTCTTTTATGTAAGAGCTGTCAATCATTTTTGGCTTACCCACTGCAACCACAAGAATATCTGCTCTTTTTGCCACTTCTTTTAAATTGGCTGTTCTGGAGTGTGCGATGGTTACAGTACCATTTTCACGAAGTAATAACAACGCCATCGGTTTACCTACAATATTACTTCTTCCAATTACCACACATTCTTTTCCTGCAATTTCAATACCAGAACGTTTTAATAACTGAATCACGCCTGCTGGTGTACAGGATACAAAACCTTTTTGTCCGATACTTAATGCTCCTACGCTCTGCGGGTGGAAACCGTCTACATCCTTTTCCGGAGCAATTGTTTTAATTACTTTATCTTCATCAATATGCTTTGGCAATGGGAGCTGTACTAAAATTCCATTTACCTTTTCATCCTGATTTAATTCTTTGATTTTTTCTAATAAATCTTCTTCTGTAATTGTCTCCGGCAGGTGGAAAGACAAGGATTCGATTCCAATGTATTCACATGCTTTCTTTTTGTTGTTTACATATACACTGGATGCAGGATCCTCTCCTACCTGTATTACTGCCAATGCAATATTTTTTCCTTCCCCTTTCAGGGCTGTTACTTTCTCTTTTAATTCATCTTTGATTTCTTTTGAAATCTTTTTACCATCAATAATCAATGCCATTGCAATTTTTCCTTTCTGTAGCTAAAGCTGACGGCAAAAACCGTCAGCTTGCTATATAGTCTATATTGTTGAAAACACTTGAGTTTTCTTAGAACAATCCTGTAATTACTCCATTTTCATCTACATCAATATTGTTTGCTGCAGGTACTTTTGGAAGTCCAGGCATAGTCATAATAGAACCGGTAAGTACAACTACGAATCCTGCACCTGCACTTACATATACTTCACGTACATTTAAAGTAAAGCCTTCCGGTCTTCCAAGCTTTGTCTGATCATCCGATAAGGAGTACTGTGTTTTTGCCATACATACAGGAAGATTTCCATATCCTAACTCTTCGATGGTCTTTAACATTTTAGACGCTGCCGGAGCAAACGCTACATCTTTTGCACCATAAATTTCTGTGGCAACTTTTTCGATTTTTTCTTTTAAAGAAAGTTCATCTTCATATAATGGTTTAAAGTTGCTTTCTTTGTTTTCTAAAGTTGCTACCACTTTTTCTGCTAATGCAAGACCGCCCTCGCCGCCGTGTTCCCAAACTTCTGCTAATGCAAATTCGCAACCTCTCTTTTCACAGAATTCACGTATAAACTCTGTTTCATTCTTAGTATCTGTAATAAAGGAGTTTAATGTAACTACTACCGGTACTCCGTATTTCTGAAGGTTTTCAATATGCTTTTCTAAGTTTACAATACCTTTTTCCAAAGCTTCTAAGTTTTCGTTGTTTAATTCTGCCTTTGGTACACCACCATTGTATTTTAATGCACGTACAGTGGCAACCAAAACAACAGCATCCGGTTTTAAGCCTGCTTTACGACATTTGATATCAAAGAATTTTTCAGCACCTAAGTCAGCACCGAAACCAGCTTCAGTCACAACGATATCAGCTAACTTTAATGCTGTCTTTGTGGCACGTACACTGTTACATCCATGAGCAATGTTTGCAAATGGTCCGCCGTGTACTACTGCCGGTGTATGTTCTAATGTCTGGATTACGTTTGGTTTTAACGCATCCTTTAATAAAGCTGCCATAGCACCTACTGCCTGTAAATCTTTTGCAGTAACCGGCTTACCTTCTCTTGTGTATGCCACAATGATATTTCCAAGACGTTCTTTTAAGTCTTTCATATCGTTGGCAAGACAAAGAATTGCCATAATTTCAGATGCAACAGTGATAACAAAGTGGTCATCACGTACCACACCGTCTAATTTTCCACCAAGTCCTACTACTGTATTACGAAGTACACGGTCATTCATATCAAGACATCTTTTCCATACAATCTGTCTTGTGTCGATTCCTAATTCATTTCCCTGCTGGATGTGATTATCCAATAAAGCTGCAAGAAGATTATTTGCAGATGTAATTGCATGGAAATCTCCTGTAAAATGAAGATTTAAATCTTCCATTGGTACTACCTGGGCATAACCGCCGCCGGCAGCACCACCTTTGATACCAAAGCAAGGTCCCAAAGATGGCTCTCTAAGAGCGATTACAGTACGTTTGTTTAATTTGTTTAATGCCTGTCCAAGACCTACCGTAATGGTAGTCTTTCCTTCTCCTGCAGGAGTTGGATTGATGGCAGTTACTAAAACAAGCTTACCGTCTTTTTTATCTTTCACCTTGTTCCATAGCTCATCAGATAATTTTGCTTTGTATTTTCCATATAATTCCAAATCATCTGCTTCGATATCAAAAGGTTTTACAACTTCTGTAATTGGCAACATTTTTGCTTCCTGTGCAATCTGAATATCTGTTTTCATAATCTTCCTCCATTTAGATAAATAATTTTAACTTTTGAATTTTTCTATAAATATTCTTCTACATATTGTTCAAACTGTTCCATTGACATAAGAACTTTTCTTGGTTTTGTACCTTCTTCTTCACCCACCACGCCGGCATCTGCCAGCTGGTCCATAATTCTGGCAGCACGGTTAAATCCAATTTTAAAGACTCTCTGTAACATACCAATAGAAGCTTTGTCTTTCTCAATAATGAATTTTGCGGCATCTTCAAAATACGCATCCCGGTCATTGCCAGTGCCATTTCCACCACCTTGTGCCGGTGAAGCAGACTGAGCGCTCTGGATTTTTGCTTCGATATCCTCACTATATGTACTGCCCTCATAGTGGCTGGATAAGAATTCTACCACATTGCTGACTTCTTTATCTGATACAAAAGCACACTGCATACGCACCGGTTTCTGATAGCCTTGAGGGAAAAATAGCATATCACCTTTTCCCAACAATTTTTCTGCACCATTCATATCCAGAATGGTTCTGGAATCTACACCAGAGGATACTGCAAATGCAATTCGTGATGGCATATTTGCTTTAATTAATCCGGTAATAACATTTACACTTGGACGCTGGGTTGCAATAATCAAATGAATGCCTGCTGCTCTGGCAAGCTGTGCCAAACGACAAATTGCATCTTCCACTTCACCAGGTGCAACCATCATAAGGTCTGCCAACTCGTCTACAATAATGACAATCTGCGGCATCTTTTCCGGTTTATCCCCTTCTAAATGCTCTACAGAAGCAATCTTTTCATTGTATCCCTTTAAATCCCTGACACCTAAATCTGCAAATTTCTGATAGCGCTCCATCATTTCCATAACCGCCCAATTTAAAGCACCTGAGGCTTTCTTTGGGTCTGTTACTACCGGAATAAAGAGGTGCGGAATTCCGTTATATACACTTAATTCCACCACTTTCGGGTCAATCATGATTAATTTCACTTCATCCGGTCTTGCTTTATAAAGAATACTCATGATGATAGTATTAATACACACAGATTTACCCGAACCGGTAGCACCGGCAATCAGTAAATGTGGCATTTTTGCAATATCAGTCACTACACTCTGACCACCAATATCTTTTCCTACTGCAAAAGCAAGTCTGGAGGAATGTTCAATAAAGTTAGCGTCCTCTAACAAATCACGGAGCATCACTGCACTGCTTTCTTTGTTTGGAATTTCGATTCCTACAGCAGCTTTTCCAGGTATTGGTGCTTCAATACGGATATCTGCGGCTGCCAGATTTAATTTTATGTCATCGGTGAGATTTACAATTTTACTGACTTTTACACCTTGTTCCGGCTGTATTTCATAACGAGTTACTGCTGGTCCGCAGCTTACATTGGTTATCTTAACATTAACACCAAAGTTTTGTAAAGTCTGCTGCAATTTCACGGCAGTTTCTTTTAAATGTTCCTGAGAATCTCCCAGCGCCTTATTGCTGCCACGTTTTAATAAATCAAGAGGCGGGAACTGATATTCTACCGGTTTTTCTTCTATTACAGCACTTTCTTCTTCACCTACATCAATGGTTGATTTATACGGTGATGTGGTAGCATCGTCTTTCGGCAATTCCATATGCTCCAAATTCTGTAGAGTTTCCTGCTTTTGTGGTTTTTCAGGAGTTTCTGTCATTTTTGTAGCAGGCTTCTCCCGCTTTTGTGAAGTTTCCGCTTTTACCGAAATCGCCGGTTCAACCGCAATCTCCGGCATGACGATTTCCGGTGTGACTTCCGACTGTAATATTGGCTGCATTATCGATTCTACCGGAATCTCCGGAACTTCCGGTATCGGGATTTCCATTTCCTCAAATACATCCACATAGCTTCCATCCAGCTTCTGTTCTGCAATCGGTGCTCCCTGAATGGTAATTTCGTGCATTTCCTCTTTGGAAGGTTTTTTCTTTGCAGTTGCAAGATTTAAGTCCATAGATACGCCAGATACTTTCTTATCCATACGTCTTTTATTTTCTTCTTCCTGAATTCTTTGTCGTTCTTTCGTTCTTTCTCTATGCCTGTCTGCCCCGGTCTTGGCTGTTTCATATACTTTTCTGCTACTTTTTTCCACTCCTTGAAAAAAGGACTTTTCCGTTATCAGCACGATACTGATAATGGCAAGTATCACATCCACCACATAGGCGCCAATCATTCCAAACACGGTAGAAAACATCTTTGCAAAGATGCCTCCAAGAATGCCTCCACCTGTTTTCTCTACCTTTGAATATGTAAAACATTCAAGCATTTTTAAATCTTTTAAATCTCGCACAAAGGTTAATTCAAAAAAGGTGCATAACACAAGAAACAGTAAAATCCATGCAAATAATTTAATGGAAGCAATCTGATTTCCCTTATTAGAAATAAAGAATGCTGTTCCAAAAAATAAAAATAAAGGCATTACATAGGACATCAATCCAAATACACCAAACATAAAAGAATTTACTACATCTCCGAATGCTCCACCTATTTTAAAATTACCAAGCATTAAAAGAATAGCAATTGCCAATACAATCAGTAATACTACTTCGTCTTTTAAAAAGCTATCTTCTGCTACAGCCGTAGTATTTTTACGTTTTGTGGACTGTGCTTTCTTTGTGCGGGCAGAAGAAGTCTTTTTATTACCTGACTTACTGCCCTGTCCACTCTTTTTCGTGGCTGCCATTCTATCCCCACCTTCACATTTCAATCTTATTGATACTTACTTATAAATAAGAAGTACCAGTAAATCATTTTATCGAAATAACCTCTAATTGTCAAATAGTAATATTTTAATTTAAGGAATCTACTTCTTTGATAAATTCTTCCATCTCAATTTCTGATGGCAGGCGCAAATCGCCTCTTGGGCTGACAGAAACGGTTCCCACTTTTACTCCATCGGGCATACAGTTTCGCTTAAACTGCTGACGGAAAAATCTGGTATAAAATACTTTAAGCCATTTTTTGATTTCTTGAGAGTTGAATTTGTATTCGGCACTTGTCTTTACCGCCTGTTTGCATAAACGATATATTTCCTTTGGAGTCATACCGAAACGCAAAGTATAATATAGGAAGAAATCGTGTAAAACATAAGAGCCCACAGTATCTTCTGTTTTTTGGGCAATAGTTCCGTCTTCATTTGGCGGAAGAAGTTCCGGACTTACCGGTGTATCTACAATATCTTCGATTACTTCCTTCATTCCGCTAAATCCGTTTTGTTCCATATGCATGCCGATTTCGTGTACCAGTGTCTTTACCAAAGTCTTAGGAATGCTGACATTTACGGCATACATGCTCATGTGGTCGCCGTTGTAAGTACACCATCCCAAGGCAAGCTCAGACAAATCTCCGGTTCCGATTACAAACCCACCTTCTTTATTTGCCACGTCCATTAATATCTGTGTACGCTCTCTTGCCTGACAGTTTTCATAAGTAATGTCATGTACCGACTCATCCTGACCGATATCTTTGAAATGCTGTCTTACAGAATCTACAATGCTGATTTCGCGAATATCGCAGCCTAAAATTTTCATTAATTCGTGAGAATTGTTTTTAGTTCTACTGGTGGTTCCGAAGCCCGGCATGGTGATTCCAACAACTGTTTTAGAGGGCAGCCCTAAATTCTTCACAGCCTGTGCTGAAACTAACAAAGCCAACGTAGAATCTAATCCTCCAGACACTCCTACTACAATACAGCGTGATTTTGTGGCTTCCAGTCTTCTCTGAATCCCTGCCACCTGTACATGAAAGATAGAAAGACAACGTTCCAACTTGTGACTTCCCGGTACAAATGGTGTCATAGGTACGTTTTGAAGGATTTCGCCGGTACCATTATCGATAAAGGAAAATGGTGCTGTAATTTGACGATAATCCTTTTTGTTATTTCTTCTACATTCCCCATAGGATTTGTTTACAATACGGTCATGGCGTATTTTAGTTAAGCTGATGTCCGATAAAATTTTTCCGTCTTGGGAAGCAAATGGTTTGGATTCTGCCAATAGTTTTCCGTTTTCCAAAATCATATTGTGGGCACTGAATACAATATCAGAAGTGGATTCATACATTCCGGCGGAGGTATATACATAGCCGCAGATATTTGCCGCTGTCTGGCTTTTCAACATCATACGGCGGTATTCTTCTTTTCCGATCACTTCATTGGAAGCGGAAAGATTTAAAATAATTTCTGCACCGTTTAAGGCAAGCATGGTTCCCGGAGAAATGCTGGTCCATGCATCTTCGCATACTTCGATTCCTATGCTTACCTTTTCTTCTCCATTGGTAAGTTCGAAAATCAAATCATTTCCAAAATATGTTTCGCTCTTGTCATTTAATGTTATGATTTTGTTGGATACCATTCCTTCGCTGAACCATCTTTTTTCATAAAATTCACTATAATTCGGAAGATACATCTTTGGCACAATTCCAAGAATTTCTCCTCTGCACAAAAAAGCAGCACAATTGTATAATTCGTTTTCCAATTCCAACGGAAGCCCCACCACCAGACAAGCTCCCGGTTGCTCTTTGGTAAGCTTTTTCAAATCCAGCATTGCCTTCTGAGCCCGGTCGATTAACAGGCGGTTTCCAAACAAATCACCGCAGGTATAGCCGGTAATGGAAAGCTCCGGTGTCACTAATATATCGCATTTATCTTTTAAATTCATATAAACAGATTTAATTTCTTCATAATTTTTTTCAGTATTACCAATATGCACCCTCGGGGATACACATGCAGTTCGTATATAATTCATAGTTATTCTCCCTTTCTGACTTTGCATCCTTACTGTTGTTATTCATCTTACCGTCCTTTCCCCCATTCGTCAAGTAAGGCTTACAAAATCTGTCAGTTTTCAATCATTTCATGAATTTTATTCATTGCCTGATGAATTCCACCTACCTCATTGATGACGCCTGCTTTGACCGCTTCTTCACCTACCAGAATCGTCCCTAAATCTTTTGTTAAAATTCCTGTATTCAGCATCATTTCTTCAATTCTTTGTTTGGTGCTTTCGGAATGGTTTGCAATAAAGCTTACAATTCTGTCCTGAATCAATTTAAAATAATCGTAGGTCTGGGGAGCACCAATTACCGTGCCACTCATACGCACCGGGTGAATAATCATGGTTCCACTAGGCACAATAAAGGAATAATCCGTAGCCACTGCCAGTGGTACTCCAATGGAATGGCTGTCCCCTATTACCAAGGATACTGTAGGCTTGCTTAAAGAGGCTATCATCTCCGCCAATGCAAGCCCTGCAGATACATCACCGCCTACGGTATTGATTAATATCAACACACCTTCAATTTTCTTGCTGCTTTCAATGGCTGCCAACTGAGGCAGAATATGTTCATATTTCGTACTCTTTGTGTTAGAAGGCAGATTTTCATGGCCTTCAATTTCTCCGATAATGGTCAGTAAATGTATTTTATCTGAAAATTCTTCTCCGTCCATTACCACTTGTCCAAACTTTTCTATCTTTTCATCCTTTAATTCTTCCGTTTCCTGCTTCATTTTTTCTACTTCAACCTGCTCTTTCTTAAGCTTGTTAGCTGAATCATTCCACTGTTGCATTTTCTTTCTCCTTAAGCTTTTATTTGCATCTACTGAACCTGCCACAGACAGCTTCCTAGGATGCACGGCAACAAAAAAAGGAAGCCTTTTTTTGACTTCCTTTAGTATATACATTCTATCTAATTTTATTCTGGTTATACGTTTGCCATTGCCTGTTCCAAATCAGCAATAATGTCATCTGCATTTTCGATTCCCACTGACAGACGAATTAAATCCGGCTGAACGCCTGCTTCTACCAGCTGTTCTTCTGTCATCTGGCGATGTGTATGGCTTGCCGGGTGGAGAACAGAAGTTCTTGCATCTGCCACATGAGTAACAATTGCAACCAATTTTAAATGATCCATAAAGTTTTCTGCTGTAGCACGGTCGCCTTTTAAGCCGAAAGAGATAACTCCACAAGTACCATTTGGCATATATTTCTGTGCCAGCTCATAATATTTATTACCTTCCAAACCTGCATAGTTGACCCATGCAACCTTCGGATTACTTTCAAGATATTTTGCTACTTTTAATGCATTTTCACAATGTCTTGGTACTCTTAAATGCAATGTTTCCAATCCAAGATTTAACAAGAACGCATTCTGAGGTGACTGAATGGAACCTAAATCTCTCATTAACTGTGAAGTAGCCTTTGTTATATATGCTAATTTTCCAAATTTCTGTGTATAAACAATTCCATGATAAGATTCATCCGGTTCTGTTAAACCTTTGAATTTATCGTGGTTTGCTTCCCAGTCGAAATTACCGCTGTCTACAATACAACCGCCTACACAAGCTGCATGTCCATCCATATACTTTGTAGTGGAATGAGTTACAATATCAGCTCCCCATTCAAATGGACGACAGTTGATTGGAGTTGCAAAGGTATTATCCACAATCAATGGAACTCCGTTGGAATGTGCCAGTTCTGCAAATTTTTCAATGTCTAAAACTGTCAATGCGGGATTGGCAATTGTTTCAGCAAATACGCAAGTAGTATTTGGCTGGATTGCTTTCTGTAATTCTTCCAATGATGCATCCGGGTCCACAAAGGTACATTCAATTCCAAGCTTCTTCATGGTTGTTCCGAAAAGATTAAATGTTCCACCGTAAAGTGCGGAAGAACATACGATATGGCTTCCTGCCTCACAGATATTAAATACTGCATAAAAGTTTGCTGCCTGTCCGGAAGATGTAAGCATCGCTGCCACACCGCCTTCTAAGCTGGCAATTTTAGAAGCAACAGCATCATTTGTCGGATTCTGAAGTCGGGTATAGAAATATCCGGAATCTTCTAAATCAAACAAACGTCCCATCTGTTCGCTTGTGTCATATTTAAACGTAGTACTCTGGTAAATTGGTAACACACGAGGTTCCCCTTTGGATGGCTTGTATCCTTCCTGAATGCATTTTGTTTCTATTCTATACTGACTCATAACTACCTCCTATTGCTGTAGTAAATATGTAGCTTCCAGTCCAAGTACCATGTCACTGTAAATTTCTTTACATTCCTCTTTCTTATCCTCTTCTAATAGGCGGATACATGGTGACAAATACTGTGCATATATTTCCCTGTAAATTTCATCTCTGTTACTCTGTTTATTAATTCGTTTTACAATGGATGGAGCAATATCGTAATAAGCGTCTACAATTCTTTCGCCATCTTCTGTAGAACGAAGATAAGTATCTCTGTACTCTCTTAAAATGTTCAATTCATAGCAGTCATCTTCTTTTCCAAGACTTTCGCATACTGCCGTGGTTATATAACATAATTTATTGCGAAAACCGGAATTTATTTTATGAAAATCCGCTTTACTGATCTGATACTTTGGAAATGCCTCCTGCCATCCTGCTACAACACATTCTGTCAGGCCATTCATAGCTGCACCTTTGTATTTTAACATTGCAGGAATCATATAAACAGTAAGTTTCAGATTATCATTAATCAGTCTTGACTCACGTACACTTCTTTCTGCCTTGGTCAGAATCATTCTTTCAGTTTCAACCAACTGATTCACCATACGGCGTAAGAATTTTTCTTTATCGGCACTGGCTGCATACAAACGATCAATTGCCATGTACTGTTTGTAATGTTTATTATAATAGGATTCAAAAGCTTCCTTATATGTTTCTTTTTTAAATTTTTCAATTCCATCATTATAATCAAGCATTCCCGGCAACGCTTCTAACACTTCAACTAATTCCTGGTTATATTCATTCTTATCCATAATTTCTACAACGGTATCCTTCTTCACTGTTTCCATAACTTCTCTCACGTCAATTCCTTCCCCACAGTAATTGCAAAGTATTTTCTCTTGTTCTGACGGGATTTGTATGATGCTATAACATCTGGGGCATTTCCCTTCTGTAAATATCATAATAACTCCTTCCACTAGATATACAACACTATCTACAAAACTTTTTGTATTATAGCATACTAATTTCAAAAAGCAAAGAAATTTTTTGTTAATATTATCAAAATGTGAATTTTTTGTTAATATTTTTTTGATTTTTGGCAAAATAAAAAGCTTTTCTGTACATTTTTTTACAGAAAAGCCTGATACTTTATTCGTCCCAGTTATGGTAAACCATCTGAACATCGTCGTCTTCATCTAATAAATCTAAAGTACGCTGAATATTTTTGATATCCTGTTCATCTGTTAACTCTACATATGTTTGTGGAATCATGGTAACTTCTGCTTCTACCATTGGAATTCCGGCATCTTCTAACGCCTGACGCACTGCACTGAAATCTTCCGGTGCTGTTAAAATTTCATAGCTGTCTTCTTCCTCACTGAAATCTTCTGCTCCGGCATCCAAAGCTGTCATCATAAGTTCGTCTGCGTCTGCATCATAAGCTTCTTTATCAATGATAATCTGACCTTTTTTGTCAAACATATAAGATACACAACCCTGGGTTCCCACATTGCCATGACCTTTTGTAAAGGCATTACGTACATTTGCTGCAGTACGATTCTTGTTGTCAGTAAGGGCATCTACGATAATAGCAGTTCCGTTTGGACCATATCCTTCATATGTAACAACTTCATAATTTACGCTGTTGGCATCTCCGGCTGCTTTTTTGATACCTCTGTCGATGGTGTCGTTTGGCATATTGTTTGCTTTTGCTTTTGCAATAACATCACGAAGTTTACTGTTATTTGCCGGGTCCGGACCGCCTTCCTTTACTGCTACAGCAATTTCTCTACCGATAATAGTAAAGATTTTTCCTTTTGCTGCATCATTTTTTTCCTTTTTATGTTTAATATTCGCAAATTTTGAATGTCCTGACATACACTTCTTCCTTTCGTTTCCTATAATTAAAAATTAATATTAACGCACACCGAGTATTCTACCATTCTTTTATTCCATTGGCAAGTCCTGGTGTGGCTTTTTCTTTACCTTTACACTGCCGATTTTTTTATTATCAATGGACAGTATTTCAAATTGGTAGCCTTGATATTCTATCACGGCGGTTTCGTTTTCTTTTGGAATATGCTCTAATTTAGAAATCAGCAGACCGTTTAAAGTATCAAATTCTTCTTCGATTTCAATCCCTAATACTTCTTCCACTTCTTCTAATTCAGCCATTCCATCCATTAGAAAGTCTTCGTCACCCAGTTTTGTAATAGATTCTTCCTCATCATCATATTCGTCCAGAATATTTCCCACAATTTCTTCCAAAATATCTTCCATTGTAATGATTCCCGACATCTGACCATATTCATCAATTACAATTACCATCTGCAGTTTTTCATTCTGCATCTGTTTAAATAATTCATGAGTATTTCTGGTTTCCGGAATGAATTTTGCTTCTCTAAGTAACCCATCAATTTCTTTTACCTTCATGTCCAAAAGCTTATTGTTGTTATGTATGGCAAAGGCATCCCGCAGATGAAGAATTCCTATAATATCATCTAAATCTTCATCATACACAGGGTATCTGGATTTATTTTCTCCCAACATAAAATCCAGCGCCTCTCTTAATGTAGAGTTGCCATCCAGTGCCACCACATTCACACGGTGATTCATAACATCCTGAGCTTCTTTTTCATCCAGCTCCACAATGTTATGAATCATTTCTGCTTCATTTGCCTTTAGTACACCTTTTTCATGACCTTCGTGAACCATAGACAAAATTTCTTCTTCGGTTAAGTCATCAGGATTACCTTTAACTTTCACACCAAACAATTTGTATGTTATTTTAGAAACAAATTTCAATACTTTATCTACCGGTATGGTCAGACCTATTAAAAAAACAATAATACTAATTAAAAACCAGGGGAAATTTCCCTCCATATGTTCTCCTTCCTATGTACATAACTCAAGACTTACATTTAATGCCATATTTACTCTTACTAAAATATCATCATCCAAATGACATACTTTATCTTTTAATCGTTTTTTATCAATGGTTCTCAACTGTTCTAATAAAATGACTGAATCTTTTACCATATCATATTTTTTTGCATCCAGTTCTACATGGGTAGGCAATTTTGCCTTATTCATTTTTGAAGTAATGGCGGCACAAATTACCGTTGGACTATGTTTGTTTCCTACATCGTTCTGAATAATCAGCACCGGTCGGATGCCGCCTTGTTCTGAGCCCACTACCGGACGCAAATCTGCATAAAAAATATCTCCTCGTCTTATAATCACTTTTTCCACTCTCCGAACTACTTTAAACATATTCTCAAAAACAATGAAACTTGTTTTCATACTATAGTTTTTCCGTTATTCTTTAAGTGTATTCATAAAACGTTCTTATTTTATCGACATTATTTGAGCCACGTTATCTCACTGTCATGATAATAATCTTTACATGCCACTTTCTTTCCATTTTCCACATATAATCTTGGAACTCTTTTTCCGATATCGCAAACCAGCTCGTAATTAAATCTTCCGGATAATTCACCCAGTTCTTCCGCAGTAATCTGTAACCCTCCATCTTTTCCAAGAAGTGTTACGGTATCACCTACATTTACATCAGGGATATCAGTAACATCTACCATCATCTGGTCCATACATACTCTGCCACAAATTTTGGCACGTTGTCCGTTAATCAGTACATAGCCTTTGTTGGACAATGTTCTTGGGTAACCATCACCATATCCCACCGGAATGGTTGCGATAATTTTTTCTTCTTTTGTTATATATGTATGACCGTAACTGATGCCTGTCATTGGAGCTACTTTTTTAACATGCACTACATGACTTTGCAGACTCATTACCGGTTTTAAAGATAATTTATCTTTTTTCACTTCATCAGATGGTATTAAGCCGTAAAGAATAATTCCGGCTCTAACCATATCAAGATTTGCTTCCGGCATTTCCATAATTGCAGCACTATTAGAACAATGCCTTACTGTAAGTTCAATTCCCTCCCGTTCCACACTGCGGATAAAGTCTTTGAACTTCATTAACTGGGAATTTGCAGAAGTTTTATCCTGAAAATCTGCTTTTGCAAAATGGGTAAAGATTCCTTCTATTTTAATATTTGGCAGGGACGCAATTTTCTTGATTTCTTTTAAAGATTCATTATTGGCCTGAAATCCGATTCTTCCCATACCGGTGTCTATTTTAATGTGTATTTTTGCTTTTTTCTGGAGCTTTAACGCTTCATAGGATATCTCTTTTGCCATTTCATAGGAGAATACTGTCATACGAATTCCCTGTTTGATTAACATAGGATATGCGTAGGAAAATACCGCTCCTAAGATTAACAGTGGCTTTTTAATTCCAGCCTGCTTTAATACATCCGCTTCTTCTGCTGTTGCCACGGCATATCCCCAGATGCGATTGTCTTTTTCAAGACATTTTGCCATAGGAATTGCTCCATGTCCATAGCCATCAGCTTTAATCACTGCTACAACGCCGGCACTTTCTTTTACTGCTGACTCAATGGATGAAATATTATGCTTCAAGGCATCTAAATCAATTGTTGCACATATTCTTTTGTATTGTTCCATAGCCTTCACTCCCTTATCTTATAATATTATGCAGATTTCTAATCACATCTCTGGCAGTCATACTATATCCGCCAAGTTCTTTCTGCGCTTCTTCTCCTGCAAGTCCATGAATGTATACACCCAGACACGCCGCTTCATATAATGACATGTTTTGCGCCAGTAACCCGGCGATAATTCCGGTTAATACATCCCCGCTTCCGCCCGTTGCCATCCCACTGCATCCGGACAAATTCAGATAATACTTTGCTTTTTGTTTTTCTACCACAACGGTTCCGGCATCTTTGGCCACTACGATACAGTTATAATATTCCGCAATTTCATATGAAGTAATAACCCGTGTTATCTTAACTTCTGAAATTTCTTTTTTACTGAGCCTTGCCAGTTCTTTCATATGAGGAGTAAGAATACAAGGTGCCGTTTTACTACTCAGCCATTCCGGATGCTTCGCCAGAATATTAATAGCATCGGCATCTACCACACATGGCTGTGTCGCATTTTTCATAGTGTATTCTACTAATTTTTCTGCCTGGTCAGACATGGATAATCCCGGGCCAAGTACAATTACGTCTGCTTTTCCTATGGAGCATTTCAGTTTTTCCATGGAGTCTGCAATTGTTTCATACGTGGTTAGCACAGCTTCTGGTATTTGTCCCTGCACAATAACCCGATTATCTTCCGCCGTAAATACTTCTACCAGACCACAGCCGGTGCGATATGCACTTTCTGCTGAAAACACCGCAGCTCCTGCCATATTTTTAGCTCCGGCTATAATTAATACTTTTCCAAAAGTGCCTTTATGCCCATTTTCTATTCTATGTGGCAGCTTTTTTATATCTTCCGGTCCATAACAAAATGCTACCGGCTGTATTTCACCCTGTTCTATAGGCTGTGGGGAAATGCCAATATTTTTTACAATTACTTCACCTGCATATTCTTTGGCATTTCCTATATATAGTCCGGGTTTTCCATACTGGAATGTGATGGTTTTATCGGCCTGCACCGCACATCCTAACACCTCTCCGCTGTCAGTATGAATACCTGATGGAATATCCACCGCATAGACAGATATCTTTTTTTCACTGGCTTTCTTTTGGTTTATCCATTGGATGGCACTCTGAAATATCCCTTGAACTTCTCTACTCAAACCAATGCCAAAAAGGGCATCTATAATTACATTATATTCCTTTTTCAGAGAATTGTCATACATTTTCACAGATATTCCCATATTTTCTGCAATGGTCATCTGCTGTTTCATTTCTAATGAGCATTTTTGCAAATCACCTACAACTACTATTTGAACCTGTGCTCCTTTTTCTTTTAATATTCTTCCTATGGCAATACCATCGCCGCCATTATTTCCCGTTCCTGCAAAAATAACCGCTGAAATTTCTTCCGCCAGATAATCGTTTACAATTTCCTGTACTACAGATAAAGCTGCACGCTCCATAAGTACCATAGAGGGAATTCCAATATTTTCTATGGTATACTTATCGCATGCTTTCATCTGAATACTGTTTAATAGTTCTTTCATTCTATTTCATCATTACTTTCTAAATCAAATATGTCTATCACTTCTGGTCCAAAAATATTATGCATATATGTATACATCATTTTATTTCTTAGTTCTTTGTCCTGCTTGCGCAAAACATTCTTTTTTAATTCTATTCTAATATTTTTTATCCATTCTGCTATTTCTTTGATATCATCTGCATTTTCATGCATCTGTTTATAACAATAATCCATCGTTTCCAACATTAACGCTGTATTTGCCGTTTTTAACTTTGGCGAAAGTTCCAACAGTTCACTTTCATAATTTTCCAGTTTTTCATTGATTTCTAAAATCAGACGCTGGCTTTCTTCCATTTTCTTAATCTGTTCTTTACTTTCCGTATCGCCCATATTAGAAACAATTCCATCCATAAGCTTTTTCTTTAATTTCTTTAAGTCTTTGATGTCAGTACGTAATCCCCCTTCATGTTTGACACATTCGTTGACTTCTTCCTCCAGTGAAGCAATGGCTGCCGGCTTATTTCCCTGAGGAAAGAGCTTGTGCCACTTATGCTCTAATGTTAGAATAGCTATCTTCTTATTTTTCAAATAGGCCGTATATCGTTCTCTTTCTTCTCCAGTCATGTATCATGCCCCCAAATCTTTTCCTTTAGCTTATTTTCTATGTTCCTGCTCATAGCTGTTAATTTTATAGGATAACCGCATAAGACTTTCTGACAAATGAACATTTTCTACCATAACATCTTTTGGCAGGTTAAGATCTGTGTGTGCAAAATTCCAAATTGCCTTGATTCCGCAATTCACCAATCTCTGCGCCACCACAATGGCACCTGCTTTAGGAATGGCCAGTGCTGCAATATGTATATCATTGCTGACAATATAATCTTCCAACTCATCCATACCATGAACTTCGATGCCCCGAACTTTCATGCCACTTAATTCAGGATTTTTATCAAACATCGCTTTAGTAATAAATCCTCTTGTTTCAAAATTTTCATAGTTGGCAATCGCCTGTCCTAAGTTTCCCGCACCAATAATTATCATATTGTGTCTTTTATCAAGTCCAAGAATTTTTCCAATTTCCTCATAAAGATACTGAACATTATATCCATATCCCTGCTGTCCAAAACCGCCAAAGTTGTTTAAATCCTGACGTATCTGGGATGCTGTTACGTGCATTCGCTTGCTCAGTTCACCCGATGAAATTCTCTCCACTCCGCTGTCCATTAATTCACCCAAATATCTGTAATATCTTGGAAGTCTTTTGATTACAGCTTTCGAGATTTCTTTTTCACCCACTATGGTTGCCTCCCTTGTTCCCTTGTATTCGCTTATTTTACTTACGAAAACGTTCTTATATTTATATAAATAATTATACTGAAATGTTAAATTAATGTCAATCCTTATGAGATTGTATATTGGCTGTTATTACAGAAAAAACACCCTTTTCACTATTAACACGAATCAGCCTTCTAAAAAGCGAGAATTTTTAGATTGTCTTTTCCCCTCATTTAAGGTATATTTATAAACAGACACATTTATATATGGTAACATACCAGGGAGGAAAACAATGATACTTTCTTGTCAAAATATTTCAAAAGCATTTGGAGAAGAAGAAATACTTAACAATGCTTCTTTTATTATAGAGGATAGAGAAAAAGCTGCCATTGTAGGAATCAATGGTGCCGGAAAATCCACGCTTCTCAAAATTATCATGGGACAGCTTGCCCCTGATGATGGACAGGTGATTACTGCCAAAGGTAAAACCGTCGGTTACCTGGCGCAGCATCAGGATTTAAGTAGTGAGCGCACAATTTACGAAGAACTGTTGACGGTAAAGCAGGATATCTTAAATTTAGAACGCCAGATTCGTGGTTTGGAAGAAGAAATGAATCACGCTCAGGGCGAGGCGCTGGAAAGCCTGTTAAATACATACACTAAATTAAACCATGATTTTGAAACCGCCAACGGTTATGCATATAAAAGTGAATTAACCGGTGTTTTAAAAGGTCTGGGCTTTACAGAAGAAGACTATTCCAGACAGGTAAATACCTTATCCGGAGGACAGAAAACCCGTGTTTCTTTAGGAAAATTACTTTTAACCAAACCGGATATTCTCCTGTTGGACGAGCCTACAAACCACTTGGATATGGAATCTATTGCCTGGTTAGAAACTTTTCTTTTAAATTACAACGGTGCTGTTGTGGTAGTTGCCCATGACCGTTACTTTTTAAATAAAATTGTTACGAAAATCATCGAGGTAGACCAAGGTACCGTTTCCACATTCAGCGGAAATTATTCTGATTATGCACAGAAGAAAGCCATGCTTCGTACCGCCGCTTATAATGCCTATATGAACCAGCAACGGGAAGTGAAGCACCAGGAAGAAGTTATTGCAAAGCTTCGTTCCTTTAACCGCGAAAAATCTATCAAACGTGCGGAAAGCCGTGAAAAGATGCTGAACAAAATGGATTTGGTGGAAAAACCGACGGAAATCAACACCCAGATGAAACTTATGCTGGAACCGGATTGCATCAGCGGTAATGATGTATTATCTGCGTCAGAGCTTTCAAAAGCATTCCCTCCTCTCACACTGTTTGACAATATTTCTTTTGAAATCAAACGGGGAGAACGAGTGGCATTAATTGGAAACAACGGAACTGGAAAAACAACTATTTTAAAGATTATTACAGGACTTTTGGAGGCTGATTCCGGTACTATTAAAACAGGTTCGAATGTTCATATTGGCTATTATGACCAGGAACACCATCTCCTGCATCCGGAAAAAACAATTTTCCAGGAAATATCGGATGACTATCCGAATTTAAATAATACCAGAATCCGAAATGTGCTGGCAGCGTTTCTCTTTACCGGGGATGACGTATTTAAGCTGATTAACGACTTAAGCGGTGGTGAACGTGGACGTGTGTCCTTAGCCAAATTGATGTTAAGCGAAGCAAACTTTTTGATTTTGGACGAACCTACCAACCATCTTGATATGGATTCCAAAGAAATTCTGGAAAACGCTTTAAATGCTTATTCCGGTACGGTTCTTTACGTATCTCACGACCGTTATTTTATTAACCAGACCGCTACCAGAATTATCGATTTAAATCAAAAACAGCTGGTAAATTATATTGGAAATTACGATTATTATTTAGAGAAAAAGGACTTGCTCTCACCTGCTACCGTTACCGCAACGACTACTTCTTCTCCGTCCGTTTCTGAGGGAAAGGCTGATTGGAAACAACAGAAGGAAGAACAGGCAAAACAACGTAAACGAGAAAATGAATTGAAGAAAACAGAAGAAGAGATTTCTACTATAGAAGAAAAGATTTCTTCCATAGATGAACAGATGGCTTCTCCCGAAATTTGCACTGATGTGGCAAAATGTATGGAATTGCAAAAAGAAAAGGAAGAGCTTTCTGAACGTCTGGAAAGTTTGTATGAAAAATGGGAAGAACTGGCTTAACCGGTTCTTCCCATTTATTATTTTATTCACACAGCTGTGCTACTACCTGATTGATTACTTTTCCGTCGGCTTTCCCTTTCAGTTCTACCATAACAGCTTTCATAATCTGACCTTTATTCTTAGTTGCAACTACTTCTGCAAATTTTTCAGTGATATATGTTTTTACTTCTTCTTCTGACATCAGCTTTGGAGCATATTCGCTGAACACATCATATCTCGCCTGATATTCTGCTTTCAAATCTTCTCTGCCTTCCGGACAGCTATCAATCTGTTCTTTTACTGTCTTGATTTCTTTTAAAATGACTCTGTCTACTAATTCTTCTTTGATGTCATCACGACATCCTTCGTCGATTGCCACTTTTTTTACCGCTGAAACTAAAGTAGAAATCGCATCTTTTCTCACTTTATCTTTTGCCTTCATTGCTGCAATCATATCTTTTTGTAATGTTTCCATCTGCATGGTTTGTTTCCTCCTTAATATACCCTTAGATTTAATTATTTCTTTACTGTTACAGATTTTATGGTACTATAACTTCCCTGAAGCTTTGTTCCAGAAACCTTTTTGTAAGAGCAGACTCTTACATAATATTTCTTTCCTACTTTTAATGTATTTATTTTCTTTGATGTTGTCTTGTTTTTTGATATGGTTACATTTTTAACATTTTTCTTAAAATCTTTATCTGTAGAATACTGCAAAATATAACCTGTAGCCTTGGTATCTTTTTTCCATTTTACTGTAATGGTTTTGGCTTTTGTTGATTTTACAGAAGATATTTTCTGCTGTTTTGGCTTTACCGTAATGGTTATCTTCTTCTGAGCAGCTTCGTAATCTTTAGTTTCCGATGCCTTAATGGTAATTGTTGTTTTTCCATAGCCTTTAAGGGTAACTTTTCCGCCGGATGACACTGTCGCAACCTTTTTATCTGCTGATACATAACTTAATTTCCCATTACCATTGGTTTTAGCACCTAGGCTGAAAGATTTGCTACCGTAGATCTTGGTAATATCCTTTGCTGTGATAGTCTGTGACTTTTTCTGTACCTGAGTCGGTACTGGTGTTGCAGTTGGCTCGCTAGTTTGTGTTACCGTTGGCTTTACTGTTGGTGTTGCGGTTGGCTCTATTGTTGGTGTTGCAGTTGGCTCTACCGTTGGTGTTGCAGTTGGCTCTACCGTTGGTGTTGCGGTTGGCTCTACCGTTGGTGTTGCGCTTGGCTCTACCGTTGGTGTTGCGCTTGGCTCTACCGTTGGTGTTGCGGTTGGCTCTACGGTCGGTGTTGCAGTTGGCTCTACTGTTGGCTCTGCGGTCGGCTCTACTGTTGGCTCTGCGGTTGGCTCTGCGGTCGGTGTTGCGGTTGGCTCTACCGTTGGCATTGCGGTTGGCTCTGCGGTCGGAATCGCGGTCGGCTCTACCGTTGGCATCACGGTTGGTTCTACAATCGGTGTTGTAGTTGGTATTACCGTTGGTTCAACTATATATTCATACGGAATATTATGCTCAATTGCATAAGTTTCTGCCGCCGAACCCTTTACACAAAATATAGTCAGCTCATCCCTGAAGAATACACCTCCAATAGCTGGTTGATATTTATTTCCTATAGTTATTACGCTACTTGGAATTTCCAGGCTTTTTAAAGCATCACAATAAGCAAAAGCATACTCACCTATCGTTGTTACACTGTTTGGAATTGTGATATTGGCCAAACTACTGCAGTAACTAAATGCATTCATTCCTATCGTTTTCACACTGCTCGGAATTGTAACATCAGTTAATTTAATACAGTAATTAAACATATCCATTTCTATTGTTTTCAAACCGCTTGGAAGTTTTACATAGGTCAAATTAGTACAATACGAAAAAACTTCACCCTTCAATTCTTTTACACTATCCGGAATCACTACACTTTCTAAGCCGGAACATCCCCAAAATACCCGATTTCCTATCGTTGTTACGCTATTTGGTATCTCTATATCACTCAAGCTCTCACAGTAACGAAAAGCATCATCTCCAAATTCTGTCACACTATCCGGTATTTTTACCTCCGCCAAATTACTACATTTCCAAAATGTACTAAATTCTACCTTTGTTACACCATCCGGTATCTCTATACCGGTTAAATTACTACATAATAAAAATGCACGCTCACCTATTCTGTTTACATTATCCGGCAGTTCTATATCAACTAAATTCACGCAGCCCGAAAACGCACTTTCACCTACACTCGTCACTGTATCCGGAAGATTTATAGCTCTAATACTATCATTTTTATAAAACGCCATACCTCCTATGCATGTTACACCATCCGGTATCTCTACACTCTCTCCTTCATAAGTAGTCCCATCAATTACAATATTATTTACAATAACGATTGGATTTTCTGCTTGTCTGTCTACTAACCATTTTGTTGAGCCAAATACATCACTTCCTATTTCTGTTACACTATCCGGTATTTCTATATTACTTAAATTACTATTGGCAGAGAATGCACTGTCACCTATCACTGCTACACCGTCCAATAGCTTTACGCTAGTTAAACTGCTACATCTGCAAAATGCATCCCTTCCTATCGTTTTCACGTTTCCCGGTATCTCTATGCTTGTTAAACTACTACATTCGCAAAATGCATACTCTCTTATTTCTGTCACGCTATCCGGTATCTCGATATCACTTAAATTGGTACATTCCCTAAATGCATACTCTTCTATCACTGTTACACTATTTGGTATCTCTATGCTTTTTACACTAGTACATTTATAAAAAGCATAACTACTTATCTTTGTCACGCTATCCGGAATCTTAATACTTTCTATATCACTACATCCTCTAAACGCCTGAGGGCCTATTTCGGATACCCCATCCGGTATCACCACATCTCCGCCGTTTCCCCGATACTTAAACAGCACGCCATCTATAATCAAAAAATCGTTTTTTATTGATTCATCTGCTGCAATTTCCACATTTTCTACCGTGGAATTTTCAGCTGCCATTACGCAACCCATGTCCATGCTGGCTGTCATAATTGCAGTTACTACCGTTAACGATACTACCCTTTTTAACTTTTTCATTTTATTCCTCCCTATTTCTTTCATTGATGTTATACCGAAGTTATTTTACACTCCTTTTTTTCAAAGTGCAATATCCAGATTCTATTTTTCCTTTACTAATACCATAACAGAAACACCGGATACTGTTACTTTTTCTTTGGCGGTACCAAGGCTTTCGGTTCCTGCTTTTTCACCATTTACATAGATATTCCATTCTCCTGCCGGCAGAGTTACTTCCACATCCGCACTGGTAGGATTATAAATCACATAAATTCCTTTAGACTTTTCCTTTTTATAATTTCCGCTGATGGTAAAGGCGGTTACGTTTTCCGGAGTGTCTTCTGTAAAGGTAAGGTATTTTTCTACATCCGCCCTGTTTGTCATGCTAAAACCTGCATGGGCTTTTCTAAAGGCAATTAAACCTTTGTAATATTCATATACGTTTTTATAGGCATTTTCTGATAAGGTATCCCATTTTATTGAATTAACCTTATCACCGGATTTATAACTGTTACTGTCATAACTATCCGCACCTAAAACTCGGGCGTCTGTTGCTGTATCTTCTTTTACTTTGGTACGAAGTATTTCTTCGCCGGACATCATAAATGGTGTTCCCTGTGATGTAAACATGACTGCGGCTGCCAGCTTATTTTTCTTTACATTATCCTCAAATTTATCATTACCATTTGCAATAGCAATCTTGTCAAACAAGGTATTATTATCATGGCAGGCATTATAATTGACTACTTGGGAAGGTTCTGATGCCCAAGAGGTTTTACCTTTTACAATGTTCTGAATTGCCATATTATTTCCGCCATTTCCGGAAATATAACCGCCATCGGTTGCTTTTCCGTTACCGCCTCTAACATTATCTCTAAAGTAATCATTATACAAAGCAAAATCTTCTACCTGGGCCAAGTTATTCTGTGTGGCAAGAGTATACCCGCTCTTAGTAACTGTGGTATCCATAGACCAGCCTTCCCCATAAAAAATCACATCCGGATGCTTTTTATGTACGGTGGAAATTACTTCATTCATGGTTTCTGTGTCAATTAAACCAGCCAAATCAAAACGAAAACCGTCAATATGATATTCTTCTACCCAGTAATTTACCGAATCTACAATATATTTTTTCACCATGCTGCGTTCTGTTGCTGTATCATTTTTGCAACCGGAGCCATTGGAATATTCTCCATAATCGTTCACTCTGGAAAAATACTTTGGAACCAAAATGTTGTAGCAAAAATTATCCGCATCGTATACATGATTGTATACCACATCCATAATTACACTGATGCCGTTATCATGAAGTGTTTTTACCATAGTCTTTGCTTCTAACACACGGACTTCTCCTGCTTGTGGATTGGTTGAATAAGAACCTTCCGGCACATTAAAATTCACAGGGTCATAACCCCAGTTATAATTTTCTGCGCTTTCCTTTGATTCATCTACAGAACCATAGTCATACATTGGCATAATATGTAAATGTGTTACACCCAAATCCTTTAAGTAGTCAAGTCCGGTAGACTGACCGGAGGTGGTATGTGTTCCTGTTTCCGTCAATCCCAAATACTTGCCTTTTTGTTCAATTCCGGAAGATTCATCTGCCGAAATATCTCTAAGATGTAATTCATAAATCACGGATTCCGTCATCGCAATACCTTTATTTGGATTTTTATCCTTGCTCCATCCTTCCGGATTGGTAGAATCCATATCAAGCACCATAGCCCGTTTTCCGTTTACACCGGTTGTTTTGGCGTACGGATCACAGGCTTCCATAATTTCACTATTAATTACAACAGAATAGGTATAATAAGTTCCATTCAAATCTCCGGATTTCTCAACTCCCCATACCCCATTGCCCATAGATGACATTTCGATTGTTTCTATCAAATCATGCTGGGTTTCATCACCGGATGTATATAAATTTAGCATTACTTTCTCTGCAGTAGGCGCCCACACTTTAAAGGTGGTTTCACTTTTACTCCAGGTAGCCCCCAAATCATCACTTTCATATGTGTATTCCTTTTCGAAAGCTTCTGTGGAATATGGCAATGGCATGGTAATGTTGATTAACTGCCCTTTATATGACAATGCATATGTCTGGCTGATATCCAGACTTTCTGTTAACTGAAACGTATATCTGGAAGCAGCCTGTATTACCTGACTGACTTCCTTTTCTTCCCCATCTCCGTTTACTATTTTAAAAGATGACTTTTCTTCCTCGGAAACAGAACCATTGATTACTGCAATCACAGAATTCTTTTCTACATTATAGACTACATTGGAAATACTAATTCCGTTTTCTTTCTTCACTGGCTCCGTGGAAGTTTCCTGAGTCGTCGCTTCTTCCTCAGGAACTTCCTTTGTAACTGTTTCTGTTGGTATTACCGTTTCTATATTCTTCTGATTACCACAGCCACTAAAAGATGTGCAGGTCAATGTAAATACTGCCACTGCAAGTAATTGCTTTACATATTTGTTTTTCATTTTATAGCCCCTCCCCTCCTAATTATATACGTTTATAGCATTTTGATAGCGTCCTTCATCTTTTTTACATAATCAGCTACCGGCTTTTCGCTATTTTTGCCGTGTTCTGCAATAATTTTTACAATGGCACTTCCTACGATAGCACCATCTGCCACCTTCGCCATTTCTACCGCCTGTTCCGGTACGGCAATACCAAATCCTACTGCGCACGGAGCATCGGTAGCATCTTTCACAAGACTTATCATTTCAGAAATATCTGTTTTGATTTCTGTTCTTACACCTGTAACTCCCAAAGAAGAAACGCAATATACAAATCCTTCTGCTTCCTTAGCAATCATAGTAACTCTTTCCTGGGAAGTTGGTGTAATAAGAGAAATCATATCAATGCCATATTTTTTGCAGACATCGGACAGTTCATCTTTTTCTTCATATGGCAAATCCGGAATAATCAATCCATCCACGCCACATTCTTGACATTTTTTCATAAATTTTTCTTTGCCATAAGCATAAATCGGATTAAGATAGGTCAGGTACACAATTGGAATTTCTGTGTTTTTACGCACTTTTTCCATCATGTCAAACAATTTGTCTGTAGTACACCCGTTGGCCAAAGCTCTTTCATTTGCTTCCTGAATCACCGGACCTTCTGCTGTCGGGTCTGAAAATGGCACACCAAGTTCAATTAAGTCAGCTCCTGCCTTTTCCATGGCATAAATTAGCTTTTCTGTAGTATCTAAATCAGGATCTCCTGCTGTTATGAAAGGGATAAATGCCTTTCCGTTTTTAAATGCATTCTGTATTCTACTCATAAATTTCCACTCCTCTATATCTTGCGATGGCTGCAACGTCTTTGTCACCGCGTCCTGAAATATTGATTACAATTACCTTATCCTTTGGAAGTTCTTTCGCATATTTCATGGCATATGCTACTGCATGGGAACTTTCAATTGCCGGAATAATTCCTTCGGTTCTGGATAAATACTCGAAAGCAGCTACTGCTTCGTCATCTGTAATTGGCACATAACGTGCTCTGCCGCACTCATGCAACATAGCATGTTCCGGTCCAATACCCGGATAATCTAAACCTGCAGAAATAGAATATACCGGTGCAATCTGACCATATTCGTCCTGACAGAACAGAGATTTCATTCCATGGAAAATTCCTTCGGAACCATTTGCAATGGTTGCTGCATTCTTTGGATTATCCACACCAAGACCCGCTGCTTCACAACCAATTAATTCCACAGATTCATCTTTAATAAAATCATAAAAAGCACCCATAGCATTACTTCCACCGCCTACGCAGGCAATTACCGCATCCGGAAGTCTTCCTTCTGCTTCCATCATCTGTTTTCTGATTTCTTCTCCAATGATTTTCTGGAAATCACGTACGATGGTTGGAAATGGGAATGGTCCCATAACAGAACCCAAAACATAGTGTGTATCATCAATACGTTTTGTCCATTCACGCATGGTTTCGTTCACGGCATCTTTTAAAGTCTGAGTTCCACTGGTAACAGCGTGTACTTTAGCACCTAACAATTCCATACGGAACACATTCAATGCCTGACGTTCGGTATCCTCTTTTCCCATAAAGATTTCACATTCCATGCCCATTAAGGCTGCAACAGTTGCTGTTGCCACACCGTGCTGTCCGGCACCTGTCTCAGCGATAACTCTTGTCTTCCCCATTTTCTTTGCCAACAGACACTGTCCTAACACATTGTTAATTTTATGAGAACCTGTATGGTTTAAATCTTCTCTCTTTAAGTAGATTTTAGCTCCACCTAAATCTTTTGTCATTTTTTCAGCATAATATAATAAAGATGGACGTCCTGCATATTCTTTATATAAAGTAGCAAGTTCTTCTTTAAATTCCGGATCATCCTTATATTTGTTGTATGCATTTTCCAAATCAATTACTGCATTCATCAATGTTTCCGGTATATATTGTCCACCGTATTTCCCAAATCTTCCTTTACTACTCATTTTCATTCTCCTTTTCTTCACCTTTTAATTGTGCAAGCATATTTGCTTTATCTTTACTTTTCATCAGTGTTTCTCCAATCAAAACACCGTTTACATTGGCTGCTTTTAGCACTTCAATATCTGCATTTGTCTTAATTCCACTTTCTGCCACAAAAGAAATCTCCGGCGGAACTAATTTTCGTAACCGTTCACTGTTATGTATATCCACCGTAAAGGTCTTTAAATCCCTGTTATTCACACCAATCATTCTGGCACCTGCCTGAATGGCACTTTGAATTTCTTCTTCATCATGGGCTTCTACCAATGCAGACAATCCAAGTTTGTCACAAATACTAATATACATCTTTAACGTTTCCGTGTCTAGTAGGGAACAGATAAGAAGTACACAATCTGCACGCATCACCTTTGCCTGATAAATCATGTATTCATCAATAATAAAATCCTTTCGGATAACCGGAATATTTACCACTTCTTTAATTTCCTTCAAATATTGAATACTTCCTTTAAAATAATCCGGTTCTGTCAATACAGAGATACAGTCAGCACCTGCTGCTTCGTATTCCTTTGCAATCTCCACATAAGGAAAATGCTCTGCAATAATTCCTTTGGAAGGAGATGCTTTCTTCACTTCACAGATAAAGTGGATTCCACCACTGCCTATTGTCTTTTCGAAGGAAAAATCACCCTTTGGCATGGAAAGAGCCTGTTCTTTTACTGCTTCTAAGGATAGTTCTTCTTTTTCTAAAGCCACTCTTTTTCTAGTGGCTTCTGCGATTTCCTGTAATATCATCCCAATACTCCTTAATACTGATTTGAAATTTCTATGAATTTATCTAACTGTTCTTTCGCCTTACCACTGTCAATAATCTCTTCTGCCATTTTGATTGCATCTTCGAAGGTTACATTATCCTTTGCCATATAAATGCAGGCAGCAGAATTTAGAACAACAGCATCTCGTTTAGGCCCTTTTTCTCCATTTAAAATAGCTCTTGTAATTTCAGCATTTTCTTTTGGATCTCCACCTACCAAATCCTGTTTTTTGCAAAGTTTAAAGCCATAGTTTTCCGGATTTAATACATAGCTTTTTAATTTTCCATCACGAATTTCACAACATGTAGTTGGTGCACTTAAAGAAATTTCATCTAAGCCATCCTGTCCATATGCCACAATTCCTCTTTTTACACCCAGATTTAACAAGACCTTCGCCAGTGGTTCCACCAATTCTTCTTCATATACCCCTAACAATTCCATGTTGGCACCTGCCGGATTTGTTAAAGGTCCTAAAATATTAAATACGGTACGAATGCCAAGTTCTTTTCTTACCGGTGCCACATACTTCATAGAGGAATGATATTTCTGGGCAAACATAAAGCAGATACCAATTTTATTTAAAATCTCTGTACTTTGTTCTGCTGAAATAGTGATTTTCACTCCCAGAGCCTCTAAAACGTCTGCAGCGCCACATTTGCTGGATACACTTCTGTTACCATGCTTTGCCACAGGAATTCCTGCTGCAGACACCACAAGGGCTGATGTGGTAGAAATATTAAAGGTATTTGCCTCATCGCCACCGGTTCCAACAATTTCCAAAACATCCATTTCATGAAGCAAACGTACCGCATGTTTTCTCATCCCCGCCGCACAGGCTGTGATTTCTTCGATGGTTTCTCCCTTCATACGAAGCGCTGTTAAAAAGGAGGATATCTGAATTTCTGTTGCATTTCCGCTCATAATTTCGTCCATTACTTCTTCTGCCATCTGGTAAGTTAAATCTTCTTTATTTACTAATTTATAAATTGCTTCCTTAATCATTTTCTTTCCCTCCAAGCCAAATAAAGATTTTATTCAAACAAAAAATTCTTCATCATCACTTCACCATTCGGTGTCAACACAGATTCCGGGTGAAACTGTAGTCCGTAGATTTCATATTCCTTATGCTTTACCGCCATAATTTCTCCGGATTCGTCTTCTGCAATTATCTGAAGTTCTTCCGGTAACGTACTTCTTTCAGCAGCCAGTGAATGGTATCTTGCCACCTGTATTTCTTCCGGTAAACCTTTAAAAATCTGTGCTGTGGTATCAATTTTTATCTGACTTTGTTTTCCGTGCATCAACACCTTTGCATAAGTGATATTCCCGCCAAAGCTTTCACAAATCCCCTGATGCCCCAGACACACGCCTAGGATTTTCACCTTAGATTTTAGCTCTTTTACAACATCTTCACAAACACCTGCATCCGAAGGTCTTCCCGGTCCTGGAGACAGCACGATACGGCTTGGATGTAACGCCTCGATTTCTGCTACGGTTAGTTCATCATTTCGAATTACCTTAACTTCTTCTGCACCATTTTCTTTACATAATCCGCCAATCAATTGTACCAAATTGTAGGAAAAGCTGTCATAATTATCAATCAGTAAAATCATTTTCCATTCACCTCACTTGCTCTTGTAATCGCGTTGATTACGGCCCCTGCCTTGTGAGCACATTCTTCGTACTCTTTTTGTGGTACGGAATCTGCCACAATACCGGCTCCTGCCTGCACATAGACTTTATTGCCTTTCTTTACCGCTGTCCTGATGGCAATACATACATCTAAATTTCCGGAAAAATCCATATATCCAATGGCTCCTCCATAAACACCTCTAGGTGCTTTTTCCAGTTCGTCAATAATTTCACAAGCTCTAAATTTTGGCGCACCCGAAAGTGTTCCTGCCGGTAACAGTGCCGCTACCGTATCACATCCGTCTTTTTCTTCAGCAATCTGACCACACACTGTAGATGCAATATGCATTACTTTGGAAAATCTGTGTATTTTCATATAATCCTGCACATACACACTGCCATATTCTGCTATTCTACCGATATCATTTCTTGCCAGATCCACCAGCATATTATGTTCGGAACGTTCTTTTTCATCAGCCAGTAATTCTTTTTCCAAAGCTTCGTCTTCCGCATCTGTCGTACCTCTTGGTCTGGTTCCTGCCACCGGAAAAGTTGTTAATTTTCCATTTTGCAGTTTTACCATTGTTTCCGGTGACGCTCCACATATCTGCACATCACCGCTCTGAATATAGTACATATATGGTGAAGGGTTTGTGGTACGGAGTACACGGTAGGCATTTATCAGGGAACTTTCGTAATCCGCCTCAAATCTTCTGGAAATCACTCCCTGGAAAATATCTCCTTCTTTGATATAATGCTTTGTCTTTTCCACCATTTCGAAGTATTCTTCTTTTGTTGTGTTACAGGTAAATTCGACTTTTTCCTGTACATTAATTTCTTCCAGCGGGGTAGCATCATAAATCATATTTTTGATTTTTTCGATTTCAAGACAAGCTGCATTGTACCCCTGCTCTCCATCTTCTGCTTTCATATTTACCACAATAATGATTTTCTGTTTTAAATTATCATAAGCAATTACCTTATCAAACAGCATCAAATCAAAATCGTAAAAGTCGCTGGATTTCATTTTTAATTTTGGTTCTGCATAACAGAACATTTCATAAGAAAAATATCCTACCAGTCCACCGGTAAATGGAGGCATGCCATGAATCTTTGGCGTTTTGTATTCTCCTAAAATTTCCCGGATGGATTCCTTTGGCTCCCCTTTCATTTCTTTTTTTATTCCGCCGCTTTTGATTGTAACGGTATAATCTTTGCATACTGCCCGCAACAGTGGATTAAACCCTAAAAAAGAATATCTTCCCTGTCTTACCCCATCTTCTACGCTTTCCAACAGATAAAAGTTTTTATCTATCTTTGCCAGCTTACGAAGTAATGTGATCGGTGTAATAACATCCGCATAAATCTCTGATGCCACAGGTATTAAATTATAATCTCCATCTAATTGTTTGATTTCTTCATAACTCGGAAACATTTGAAACCCTCCTGTAATTGTATTTACTCTGTGTAACAATTCTGTAGAGGGGGCGTTTTTTCAAGCAAAAAAGGCCCTTGCCCCTACGCACTTCCAGTGCATAGGGACAAGAGCCATAAAATTCACTCCTGCGGTACCACCCTGATTGATGTTAAACATCCGCTCACTCTACATACAAACATATGCATCCACTTGGTAACGGGTTGGAATCCCGTCAGAACCTACTCTTTTCATTTCAGCCTGCCCTCACAAGTCCATTCAACTGATTCTGTGTTACCACCACTACTGCAATCCCACCATCTGCAGCTCTCTGAAAGCTTTTCCTCAGTCTACTTCTCTTGCTCATCGGTTTTTTCTTATTTGCTAAAGTTAGTTTATACCTTGAAGTTCGTTTTGTCAACCATTTTTTATTGTTGTTGCTAATTACAGCATCTTTTCTAATGTTTCACGAACCGCCTTAATAAAGTTTTCACTATTTAATACAGTTACATTTTCTAATGTAGTAATTAAAGCAAGGTCTTTTGTCATTTTTCCACTTTCGATGGTATCGATGGTAGCTTTTTCCAACTTATCTGCAAATTCCATCAATTCCTTATTTCCATCTAATTCGCCACGTTTTCTTAATGCACCTGTCCAAGCGAAAATTGTTGCTACAGAGTTAGTAGATGTTTCTTCGCCTTTTAAATGCTTATAGTAATGACGCTGTACTGTTCCGTGTGCTGCTTCGTATTCATAGTAACCCTGTGGGGAAACTAATACAGAAGTCATCATTGCTAAAGAACCGAATGCTGTTGCCACCATGTCAGACATAACATCTCCATCATAGTTCTTACATGCCCAGATGTAACCACCTTCAGAACGGATTACACGAGCTACGGCATCATCAATCAATGTATAGAAATATTCAATGCCTGCTGCTTTGAATTTTTCATCATATTCTGCATCGTAAATTTCCTGAAATACATCCTTGAATGTATGGTCATATTTTTTGGAAATGGTGTCTTTTGTAGCAAACCATAAATCCTGTTTTGTATCTAATGCATAGTTAAAGCAGCTTCTTGCAAAGCTTTCAATGGATTCGTTTAAGTTGTGCATACCCTGTACGATACCAGCACCTGTAAAGTTATGGATTAATTCTCTTGTTTCTGTTCCATCTTCTGCTGTATAAACGATTTCTGCTTTTCCGGCACCAGGGATTTTCACTTCGCTTCCCTTGTATACATCACCGTAAGCATGTCTGGCGATAGTAATTGGCTTTTTCCATGTGCGAACTGTTGGTTCAATTCCCTTTACAATGATTGGAGCACGGAATACGGTACCATCTAAGATAGCACGGATAGTTCCGTTCGGGCTTTTCCACATTTCTTTTAAGTTATATTCTGTCATACGTGCTGCGTTTGGTGTAATTGTAGCACATTTTACAGCTACGCCGTATTTCTTTGTTGCTTCTGCAGAATCTACCGTAACCTGATCGTTTGTTTCGTTACGATATTCTAAACCTAAATCGTAATATTCTGTATTTAAGTCGATAAAAGGAAGTAACAATTCATCTTTGATGATTTTCCAAAGAATTCTTGTCATTTCATCTCCGTCCATTTCAACAAGTGGTGTTGTCATCTTAATTTTTGCCATGTCTTATTCCTCCTGATTTTCGTCGCCTTTCTAGGCGATTTACGTATTTATTTCTTAGCATTGTGGAACTCGCCACTTTTGACAGCTAATTATGATTATATATTATCTATTTCGATTTTACAATCTCCAATATTTTTCATAGAATTCAGAATATGTTCGTGTGCCAGCTTTTCAGCCTGCTCTCCGTTCTTTTCTTTGATGGCAAGCATAATGTTTCTATGCTCCATATTTGTATAGTCAGAACGATTTTTTGCACCAATAGAAGCTTCACGTACCCGCTTGATGTAATGATGATAGTCTGTTAACAGGTCATGCAACACCTTACTTCCGGATGCCTGATACAGTATTTCATGAAATCTGCCGTCCTGCTCTGCAAATTGTTCCAGATGACCTTTAGAAAGGTGAAATTCTGCCAAATCCACGCTTTCCTCCAACGCATTCATCTGTTCCTCTGAAATATTCTCTGCCGCCCATTTAGCACACAGACCTTCCAACAGGGAACGGATAATATAAATATCATGAATATCCTTGTCAGTAAACCCCTTTACATAAGCTCCTTTGTTGGGAACAATGGCAACCAGACCTTCTAATTCCAGTTGTCGCAAAGCCTCTCGGACAGGAGTTCTGCTGACGCCTAATTCACCGGCAATTACCACTTCTTTTAACTCTTCATTCTTTTTGTACTTTCCACTTATAATATCTTCGCGAATCCTATGATAAACTCTGCCTCTCAATGAATACTTATCTGTAACTTCCATTTGCACCCCTGCTGTTGTATCCATGGATATATCCTCCCGATTAAGCTTCAAATACAGGTCTGTTTAATGCAACACAAACCTCATTTATCTTTGCAATCAATTCGTCATCTGCAATAGAAGTTACTCTTCCGTCTTCATACTGACCGTCTACCCACTCTTTTACTTGCACTACTAAAGGATCATCTTTTACCATCTGGGCATCACCCTTTAATTTGAATCTGGTATTAATCCAGTGCGCAATACCAGCCAGTCCTGAAGTGTTGGACACTGCTACAAGTACCGGTCTGTTTAAGAATTTTTCTGTATCAAAAATATTGTAAATCTCTTCGTTCTTCAATAAACCATCTGCATGAATTCCTGCTCTTGTTACATTGAAGTTCTTTCCCACAAAGGGTGTTCTGGATGGTACGCGGTAACCGATTTCTTTTTCGTAGTACTCTGCCAGTTCTGTGATTACTGTTGTATCCATTCCATCTAATCCGCCACGCAGCTGTGCATATTCAAATACCATCGCTTCCAATGGGGTATTTCCTGTTCTTTCACCAATTCCAAACAAAGAACAGTTGATACCACTACAACCATAGAGCCATGCTGTTGTCGAGTTAGAAACTGCTTTGTAGAAATCATTATGTCCATGCCATTCTAATAACTCAGATGGTACTCCGGCATGTGTCATAAGACCATAAATGATTCCCTGTACAGAACGCGGAATCACTGCACCGGCATAGTTTACACCGTATCCCATAGTATCGCAGGCACGAATTTTAATTGGAATTTTATATTCATCCATTAATTTCATAAGTTCCAAACAGAATGGAATTACATAGCCGTAAATATCTGCTCTTGTAATATCTTCTAAATGACATCTTGGGCTGATACCTGTTTCAAGACACTCACGAATTACACTTAAGTAATGATTCATGGCTTCTTTACGAGTCATTTTCATTTTGTAGAAAATGTGATAATCAGAACAGCTAACCAAAATACCTGTTTCTTTCATCCCAATTTCTTTTACCAGTTCAAAGTCTTTCTTGCTGGCACGAATCCAACTGGTAACTTCCGGAAATTTATAACCCCGTTCCATACATTTGTATACAGCATCTCTGTCTTTCTTGCTGTAAAGGAAGAATTCGCTGGCACGGATAATTCCATTAGGGCCACCTAACTTATGAAGGTAATCGTAAATTGTTACAATCTGTTCTGTGCTGTATGGCGCTCTGGACTGCTGTCCATCACGGAATGTTGTATCTGTAATCCAGATATCATCCGGCATGTGGTGTGGCACAATTCTATCGTTGAATGCAATCTTTGGTACCTCGTCATATGGGAAAAGATTACGGAATACGTTAGGTGTTTCCACATCTACCAACTGGTACATATGTTCTTCTAATTCTAGTAAATTAGTATGGTCGTTCATCTTTACTGGTCTGTTTTCCATGTTAAACCTCCTGAATATCTTAGAGATATCATCTCTTTCTCTAACTTTGTATCATTGTATACAATTATGCAATACTTTGTCAATACCAAAGGGACAATATTTTCCATGGTATGAAAATTTGTACAATTCTCCCACTTAGTACCGCATCATCCGTGCCACGTCAATTCTGCCCCAGCCCTGTATCTGTTTTGAATATCCACAGTCTTTTGCCGTCCGGTAAAGACAGTATTTTACATCCTTTGGCGTCATATCCGGATTTTTTTCAAGCAGTAAACCTATTGCTGCACTTACCACCGGAGTTGCCATGGAGGTTCCACTCATTCTTTTATACGCGTTTCTTCCATTACAACTTACAATTTCGTTTCCCGGTGAAACAATTTCAGGTTTCATAACACAAACTTTCGTAGGGCCTCGACCGGAATACTCTCTGTGCTTTGTCTGATTTTCTTCCAGTGTTCCAACCGTAATAATTTTCCTGCTAATTCCGGGTGTGGTAACAGTACCACTATTTGGTCCATTGTTGCCTGCGGCAGCCACCACTACAATTCCCCGACTCCACGCATATTCCACCGCATCCAGCAAAACAGCTTCTTCCATGTCTGCATCTTTCGGAGATGCACCCACAGATATATTGATAATTCTGATTTGATACATTTTGGCATGTTCTACAACCCAGTCGATTGCCCGAACTACATTTTCAATATCGCCATCGCCTTTTTCATTTAAAACCTTACATATAATAAGATGACTTAAAGGTGCAACTCCCATGTAACGCCCCTTAGAGCGCACACCATTACCGCAAACAATACCGGAAATATGCGTTCCATGGGAATTGTCATCGTAAGGCTGCTGTCTGCCTCTTACATAATCCCGAAAAACTTTTACACGCCCTTGCAAATCAATATGTTTTGCCACACCACTGTCTAACACGGCAATTCCCACACCACTTCCATAGATTTTCCTTTTATATGCTTCATCACATCCAATCACCCTTCTTACCTGATCCATAATATTTCTATCTCCTTATCTTAATTTTCAACCATTATTCCTTATTTATTTTATGTAAAGAAAGATAATATGGAAGCTATTTCCTGTCAGGTTTCATTTTTTTCATGTTTTTTTCTAAAAGAGGAAACATTTACAAGCCCTACAACATAGTATAAAGTGTAAATAAATTTATTGGAGGCTCAACTATGAGTGATTTAGCTGCAACAAACTGTGGATGTGGAAGCTGCGAAGGAGGAAACAATTCTTGTATCTGGATTATCCTTTTATTACTTTTCTGCGGTAACGGATGTGGAAATGGAAACGGTATTTTAGGAGGCAACTGCGGCGGCGGATGTGACTGTAGCATTATTATCATCATTCTCTTACTTGTATGCTGCGGTAACGGCAACAGCATCTGCTAATTTCTAAAGAAAATATAGAAAATTTACTTTCTAAAAGTTGGGGGGCCATTTGGTCCCCCTCTTATATTTTTACTTATTTTTTTTCTGCTGCTGTTCCCAGCTTTGTATTACCCTATTTTCCCGTTCTTCCTTCTTTTTATTTATGCACTCTTCATCCAGCTCGTAAATAGTATCCTCTTCCTCTATCATTTTCTGATACATAAAAACACCTCCCCTTTATTGTATTATCCATCTATCAAAATGAAACCCCTTACAATTAAAGTCATATATTTTATACAAACTCATAGAATAGAATAGAATGAATGAAAGGAGCAACTCATGGAAGACACTAATGATTTCGACCAAAATATTACTACCCACAATATGAAATTAATTAAAGCGGCTTTACCCTATATCCAGGTCAGCGAACAACGTTTTTTTTCTATTTATCTAAAATTTTCTGAATTTATAAATACAATTCAGTTCTTTTCTAAAAACGAAACTTCATTGACTGCCTGCGAACGTGAAAATAGCGATCAGGGAAACCTATTAGAAATGGTAACAGCAATGAAAAATGTATGCGATGATGCGGAACGAGAAACTTTAGATATGATTCTAAATTTTTTACAGGCTATGCAGCTATATAAAACATATACCGAATTTTATAAAACCAGCAATGATTTTCAACAGAGAGAAGACTCTTCCGGCGCAACCCAGTTCCAAAGCATGGATATGCTAAAGGCCTTTTTATCTCCGGAACAACAAACTATGTTTGAAACATACAAAAGTCTTTTTTAGTATAAATATATAAATTAGAAAAAAGAAAGGATTTTGTTTATGAATGATTGGAAAAAAGATGAACGTTTAAAAAATATTTCACAGGAAAAATTAGAGTTATTAGAAAAACTCGCCTCCGGAATCAAGGGGAAAACACCAAATGAAGCAATGCCTCTTTTGATGGCTGCCTTATCTACTGCAAAGGCAAAAGGATTGAATTTCACCACAGATGAAATGAATCTGATTATCGATTTATTGAAAAGTTCCGCTTCCAAAGCGGAAGCGGAACGCATTGAGCACTTATTAAAAGTTTTCCATCAAATGGGGCCTAAATTTTAAAAATTCTAATTTGTTCTTCCAGAGAAGCTGCCATATCTTCCAGCATTTTCGCGGACGTAGCAAGCTCTGCCACAGTCGCATTTAATTCTTCTGTAGAAGCTGTAGTTTCCTCAGCGGAAGCTGCATTTTCTTCAGAGATTGCGGAAAGATTTGTAATCACTTCTACAATTTTTACTCTTGCTTCATCCAATGCATCTGTCTTACTCTGAATCTGTGTAATACCATTCAGTGATGTACTGATTTCACTGCGAACCTCTTCAAATTTGCTCTTAGTTGCATCCAGTTTTTCCTGCTGTTCAGCAACAATGTTGGTAACATCGCCCATAATTTCCACTGTCTTTTCAGAATCCATTAATAATTCAGTGATAATTTCTTCAATATGCTGTGCAGAACTGTTAGACTGCTCAGCCAACTTCTGAATCTGAGATGCTACTACAGCGAAACCGCGCCCCTGTTCTCCTGCTCTTGCTGCCTCAATGGAAGCATTTAAGGAAAGAAGGTTGGTTTCTTCTGCAATGGAACTGATTAAAGATACTGCCTGTTTAATCTGTTGTGCAGAATCATTAGTTGTCTTTGTCTGTTTTCCAATTCTTTCTACCGCATCAATTGTTTTGTTATTGGATTCATTCAATTCGCCAATAATATCTGTTGCTTCCTGACCGGCTCTGTCCATGTTGGCTGCGTTTTGATTCAACTGTGATGCACTATCTACCACGTGCTGAATCATTTCACCCATTTTTTCAACATCTTTGGCGGCAATGTCTGTTTCATTTGCCTGTGTAGTTGCACCGACAGCAATTTCATTAATGGCACCACCAATACCTTCTGTAATACCGCTTGTCCGGGCTGCCACCATATCAAGGCTATGTGCTGACTCTGATAAGGTAGCAGAGGATTCCTGAATATTACTGATAACATTTTTCAATGAATCTTTCAATTCGTCAACACGTTCGACGATTTCTCCAATTTCATCCTTGCGTACTCTCGTTTTGGAATCAATAGCACCTGTTAAATCTCCTGCTGACACTTTTCTAAGAACTTCCATTGCATGTTTTAAAGCTTTAATAATTGACAATGACATAATAATTGCAACAACCATAGCAATCAAGATAATGACTACTGTTACGCCAAAAACACTGACACAGCTGCTCATAATTATCCGGTTTACTTCTGCCTGAGGTTTTCCTGCAAATGCCATCCCCACAACGGAACCATCTGAACTTTTGATTGGCACATAGTATGCATAATATTTTTCTCCAGAAATTTCTAACTTTGTATCAAAGTAATCATTTCCTTTGGTTAATACTTCTTCCACAACACTATCTGCTGCCTTTGTACCTACGTTTCTTTCAGAACCATTTTTTAATGATGTAACTGTTCTTGTGTCCTGATAAAATAAAGTTGCTTCTACGGCAGATTGTTCTTTTATGTAATCAACCACTGTATAATCACCTGTGATCACCATGTCGCCTTTTACAACTTCCCCATTTTCATTTGTTGCAAAATCTCCCGGTATTGCCACATAGCACCCTGCCAATGCCGTTGCTGTGCTCTTTAAACCATTCTGGATTTCTGACTGCATACTTTTTTGTAGCATATTGATTGTATATACAGTCAAACATACTCCTAAAATAATTACCGGAAGCAATGACAAAGCTATCAGCTTTAATGCCAGCCCTGTTTTCTTTACTCCTTCATTTGCGCTCTTTTTCTTATCCATATTTCCCACCTCGCATATTTATTTTTTGCACAATGCCATTATGGTTCGCCCTCGCACATAGATATTATATACTATTTTTCGAATTTTTTCAATATTTTGACTTATTTTTCCGAATAATTTTGACATTTTTGTATAATTTAGACAATTTTTTAAAAAAAGAAAGAGCAATTTCACGAATGAAATTGCTCTTGTTATTATTTTTCTTTATTTCATAACAATATTAATAATTCTTCCTGGAACATAAATTTCTTTTACAACATTACCTGTTAATTTATCTCCCAGAGCTTCTTTTCCTGCTGCAATCGCACTGTCCTTATCAATATCTGCTGCCAGTGTAATAACTACTTTTGTTTTACCATTAATCTGTACAGCGATTTCTTTTTCATCTTCCTGCATTGCTTCTTCATTGTATTCAGGCCATCTGTTTTCATATACACTTTCGTTATGACCTAATGCTTCCCATAATTCTTCACATAAATGTGGTGCAAATGGTGCCATCAAAATAACCGCAGTTTCCAGAGTTTCTTTGTCGATGCCGCCATTTTTCGCCAGGTCAATCATCTTATTGTTGTATTCCATGAAACCACTGATAACTGTATTTAGGCTGAAGCTTTCTAAACGCTGCGTGATGTCATAAATCATTTTATGACGCATACGAATCATTTCTTTGGTTGCTGTAACTTCTTTATCCTTATTGTCCATTACAAGATTCCAGAAACGATTGATAAAGCGGTATACGCCGTCAATTCCTCTGTCATCCCACTCTGCATCTAATTCTGGCGGTCCAACGAACATTTCATACATACGCAGGGAATCACAACCGTAATCTCTTACTAAATCATCCGGTGAAACTACATTTCCCTTGGATTTACTCATCTTAATTCCGTTCTTTCCTGTAATCATACCCTGATTAAACAGTTTGTGGAATGGTTCATCAAAATCTACTACACCAATGTCATATAAGAATTTGGTATAGAATCTGGAATATAATAAATGAAGTACCGCATGTTCCACACCACCGATATACATATCTACCGGAAGATATTTGTTTGCTTTTTCTTTGGAAACTAATTCTTCATTGTTCTTGCTATCCACATATCTTAAGAAATACCAGGAAGAACCTGCCCACTGAGGCATTGTGTTTGTTTCACGTTTTGATGGCTTACCACAGCATGGACAAGTGGTATTTACCCATTCTTCAATATCTGCCAACGGTGATTCTCCGGTGCCTGTCGGCTGATAAGATTCAACTTCCGGCAATAATAACGGAAGCTGTTCTTCCGGAACCGGTACATTTCCACAGTCAGGACAATGAATGATTGGAATCGGTTCGCCCCAGTAACGCTGTCTTGAGAATACCCAGTCACGCAATTTGTAATTTACGGTTTTCTTACCAACACCCATTTTTTCTATCATCATAGGTGCTTCCTGTTTCAATACTGCAGATTCCATGCCATTCCAATCACCAGAATTCACCATAGTTCCTACAGCATCTGTGTAAGCTTCTTCCATATTTTCAATAGCTTTGCCGTCTTTTGCAATTACCTGAACAATCGGAATATCAAACTTCTTTGCAAATGCAAAATCTCTGTCATCATGAGCAGGTACACACATAATTGCACCTGTTCCATAATCTGCCAATACATAATCGGATAACCAAATTGGAATCTGCTTTCCGTTGATTGGATTGATTGCATAGCTTCCGGTAAATACACCTGTCTTTTCTTTATCCTGCATTCTGTCTACAGAGGAACGCATGGAGGACTGATAAATGTATTCTTCCACTTTCGCTTCATTTTCCGGTGTTGCCAGTTCTTTTGCCATGGCATGTTCCGGTGCAAGAACCATAAAGGTTGCTCCGTGTAAGGTATCCGGTCTTGTGGTATAAACGGTAATTTCTTTGTCTGTTCCGTCTACTTTAAAGTTTACCTCTGCACCATAGCTCTTGCCAATCCAGTCTGCCTGCATCTTTTTAACTTTTTCCGGCCAGTCAAGTTTATCTAAATCATCCAGTAATCTGTCTGCATATTTTGTGATTTTTAACATCCACTGGCGAAGATTCTTCTTTGTTACATCTGTCCCACAACGCTCACAGCATCCGTTTACTACTTCTTCGTTTGCAAGACCTGTCTTACATGAAGGGCACCAGTTAATCGGGAATTCCTTTTCATATGCCAGACCTTCTTTAAACATTTTTACAAAAATCCACTGTGTCCATTTATAGAATTCAGGATCTGTTGTATTTACTTCCATATCCCAATCATAAACAGATGCAATTTCATTAATCTGACGTTTAATATTAGAGATATTGTCAGCGGTTGATTTTCTCGGATGTGTACCCATTTTGATTGCATAGTTTTCTGCCGGAAGCCCAAACGCATCCCAGCCCATTGGATGGATTACATAGTGACCATTGAGCATTTTATATCTGCTCCAAACATCACTGATCACATAACCTCTCCAGTGTCCTACGTGAAGTCCGCTTCCAGATGGATATGGAAACATGTCAAGACAATAATATTTTGGTTTCTTGCCATCATTTACATTAACGGGATTCTTTTCCCAGTTTTTACGCCATTTCTGTTCTACTTCCCTATGATTATAAGGTGTTGCCATTTGTAATTCCTCCATTTAATGCGTTAAGCTTGCGCTTATCTTTTTCTTTTAAAATTTTATCATACGTTGTCCATTTGTCAATAGACCAACTTATTTAATTTCCAGTACTTCGTTTACCGGAGAAGCTTTTGCATAGGAGATTTTTATCATATCTCCCTCTTTGTATTTTATGATATTTAGTACAGAAGCATCTGTCATGTTAAAATCAAAAATTCCTTCATTGCCACTAATGCATACATAATAGTGAGTATTTCCGTCAATTACAATCGGTGCAATGGAGGTGATTTTTCCGCTGATTTCCAAAGCATTTCCCACGTCTGCACTGCTGATTCCGTTAGTATTTAATAAGGATACATAGGATTTTTCACATTCTGCTACGGTATCTCCGATTGCTACCCATTGATACTTCTGAACATTTACCATGGCATATTTTTTAACCAATCCCGCATCATCTTTTAATGCCATAAAATATGTTGGTTCATTGGCAATATTTAATAATAATGGGAAAGATGCCTGATAACCTAAGTTCTGTACCTGCCCCTCTGCCGAACCCATGGCAGAATATTCAATGGCACCTTCTACGGAATAAAATCTGGTTTCCATGGTTCTCTGATTCATCAAAACAAATCCGACAATAGACTGATCGGAATTTAAGGAAGTAATTCCTGTATACACCCATACGTCATCGTCCAACGCAATATAATTATAACCGTCCGTAGTCTGTAAACAGTCCTTCTGACCAAGAATACTGTTGAAATATCCATGTTTCAAAGTGCCATGATAATCATATAACTCTGTTAACAAATCCGCTGAATATACTCTGTCCACCCACTGTGGAACATCTTCGATTGCATATTCAGTAGTTTCTCCAGTCTGTGCATTGCACAGCACTACCTTTCCAATGGTCTGACCGCCAAACAGCCCGATATTAAATTTCTTAACCGGACATACCCAGTATGGTACGCCTTCTTCATCAATTTCAAAGCTGATGCTGTCAAAAATGTAGGTTGGATAGTGGAATCTTAAATGTCTGTAAATATTTCGGTTAAAATATTCTGCCTCAGAATATTTAATTGGCTTATCCATTTTTACACATTCCGTATCCTGGGTTGCCATATCAATTTTAATATATGCCGGAATACCGGAAGACTGGTTGGTGAGCCACTTAATTGGACTTGCATAAGTAAGCGGTGTGACACGAACCGGTTCATCATTATAATTGATTTGAGTGTATAGATTGCTAACTTCAAACTGAGATACCATGTCCACCATGCTTCCCATTTTTCTATTTCCAAGTAAGGTTGCGGATTCTTTATCCAGCAACGGAATCTGGTTATAATTTACTTCTTTAATGTCATCTGTAAATTTCTTTTCCTGCACACTTAATAATTTCTGATATTTTCCTGCATTGATAATTGGAGAAGAAAGGATGCTTCCAAAAAAATAAATTATTGCAAGAGCCGCTGTCACAACTGCTGCTATTTTTAAAGGCAATGATTTCTTTACCGTCTTTTCCACAGCCTTATCCAGATTTTTCTTTCCTTTTAGAGAATAGAGTATAATTCCTAACATTACAACTATGCACAGGGTAAATATAAATGCCCACATACCTGTTGAATGGATGTTAATGGCAGGAAGTGTTATATAATAATAAATTCCGCCGACAAGTAACAATGAAATGAGTGATATAATATACCATTTTGCTTTTTTCAATTTATTTCCCTCCTACTTAATTAAGAATACTCCACATTATACACCACATCTGATGGAAACTCAAGATATTTTCGCTTTAAAGCGTTACACTTTAAAGCAGTAAAGTATTGACAATTGTCCAATCTTTCTTTACAATGATTTCTTAGGGACTTTTCCCGTATTCTAAATTTAAAGGAGCGAATTTTAATGCTAAAGATTGGCTTTATAGGTTTAGGATTAATTGGAGGCTCTTTGGCAAAATCCATACGTCTTCATTATCCTGACTCTGTTATCAATGCCTTTGATATAGATAACACCACTCTTATGTCGGCTTATACAGAGGGTGTCGTAAATACAATGTTACAGGATGTCTCAGACTTTGAGAAACATTTTCAAAATTGCGATTATCTTTTTTTATGCACTCCGGTTGAAAGTTTTCCAAAGTTTCTTCCCGAATTAAAAAAGGTACTGACAGACCATACCATTCTTACGGATGTAGGTAGTGTGAAATCCTGTGTCCATAAGGAAATGGAACGTTTCGGGTTAAACCAACAATTTATTGGCGGACATCCTATGGCCGGTTCGGAAAAATCAGGCTATCAGAATTCTTCTGATATTTTACTGGAAAATGCTTTTTTTATTTTAACGCCCACACCGGAAACCTCCGAGAAACAGCTTACAGCTTATTCTAATTTTGTTGAGTCTATTGGCGCTATTCCGTTACACCTGGCACCTGCTGAACATGACCGGGTGGTTGCGGCAATCAGCCATTTACCTCATATTATTGCATCTTCTTTGGTAAATCTGGTATGTCAGGAAGATACGGATGAGTACATGCGTAAAGTTGCTGCTGGTGGTTTTAAAGATATTACAAGAATCGCATCTTCCAATTCTCAGATGTGGCAGAATATCTGTATGGCAAATCAGGATGCTTTGCTGGAAATGTTAGATTTATTTATAGATGGTTTGCAAAAGACAAGAACAAAACTCTCAGAAGGAAATAAAGATGGTCTTTTTTCATTCTTTGCTTCTGCGAAGAAATATCGTGATTCTATTCCTAATACGTCCAAAGGAATCATTCACAAGTCTTTTCTGTTACACTGTGAACTTCCGGACGAAGCAGGTGGAATTGCTGTAGTAGCAACAATTTTAGCTTCCAAAGCAATTAATATTAAAAATATCGGTATTTTAAATAATCGCGAAACAGAACCTGGTGCTTTACAAATTGAATTTTATGATGAAGTTTCTTTACTGGAAGCACATAAACTTCTGACAAAGCATCATTATACTGTAGAATGCTCTTAAACCAATATACATCACTTATCTGATATGGAGGATTACATATGAATATTACAAGAAAAACCCGTTTACAGGGAGAAATTACCGTACCTGGAGATAAATCTATTTCCCATAGAGCTGTTATGTTTGGTGCTTTATCCAAAGGAACTACAGAAGTAACTAACTTTTTACAGGGAGCTGACTGTCTTTCTACTATTGACTGTTTCCGTAAATTAGGCGTAGAAATTGAAAACACTCCGGAACATATTTTAATTCACGGAAAGGGACTTCACGGTTTAAGCGAATCTAAGGTACAGCTTGATACCGGCAACAGTGGAACTACTACCAGATTAATTTCCGGTATTTTAGCAGGACAGAAATTCCGCACTACCTTGACAGGGGATGCTTCTATCTGCAAACGTCCTATGGGCAGAATTATCACTCCATTGACAGAAATGGGGGCTGATATTAAAAGTATGACTGGCAACGGTTGTGCACCTTTGGAAATCAATCCAAGTGCTCTTCATGGAATTCACTACAACTCTCCTGTTGCTTCTGCTCAGGTAAAGTCAGCAATTTTACTGGCAGGACTTTACGCAGACGGAGTTACAAAGGTAACAGAGCCTTATCTTTCCAGAAACCATTCTGAAATTATGTTAAATTTCTTTGGTGCGAACGTAACTACTGAAAATACAACGATTGCTATCGAGCCGGAACCAGTATTAGAAGGACGTAAAGTGGTGGTTCCCGGAGACATTTCCTCTGCCGCTTACTTTATTGTAGCCGGACTGATTACTCCGGATTCTGAAATTTTAATTAAAAATGTGGGTATCAATCCAACCAGAGATGGAATTATTCAAGTGTGCAAGGCTATGGGTGGAAACATTGAAATTTTAAATGAAAATGATACAAACGGCGAACCAACTGCTGATATTTTGGTAAAATACAGCAAGCTGCACGGTACCACCATTGAAGGTGCTATCATTCCAACCTTAATTGACGAACTTCCAATCATTGCCGTTCTCGCCTGCTTTGCGGAAGGCACTACTGTGATTAAGGACGCTGCTGAATTAAAGGTGAAAGAATCTAACCGAATTGATGTGATGGTAAATAATTTATCTTTAATGAAAGCTGATATTACCGGAACAGATGATGGTATGATTATCCATGGTGGTAAGACTTTGGAAGCTGCCGTTGTGGAAAGTAATTTAGATCATCGAATTGCCATGTCCTTTGCTATTGCCGGGATAAACGCAGAAGGAACTACTACTATTTTGAATAGCGATTGTGTAAATATTTCTTATCCTACCTTTTATCAGGATTTGGAGAAATTATATTCATAAGACTCGTATGTGGCTTAAAAACAGCCTGGGAATTGATTTTCCCAGGCTATTTGTTATTCTAGTTAAATTAAGAACATAGCATCCCCAAAACTAAAGAACCGATATCCTTCTTTCACCGCTTCCTCATAGGCATGCAATATGTTTTCTCTGGTAGAAAAAGCAGATACTAACATAAGCAATGTAGACTGTGGCAAATGGAAATTTGTAATCAATCCGTCAATCATCTTGAATTTATATCCCGGATAAATGAAAATTTCTGTATTTCCACTTTTCGCCTGCAAAATGCCATTTTCATCGGTAGCAGATTCCAATGTACGTGTACTGGTAGTTCCTACCGCAATTACTCTCCCACCATTGTTTTTAGTGTCATTAATTTTCTTTGCTTCACTTTCCTCAATACAATAGAACTCAGAATGCATATGATGTTCCAAAACATTTTCTACTTTTACAGGGCGGAAAGTTCCTAAACCTACATGCAAGGTTACATGCGCTATCGTTACACCCATATCCTCGATTTCTTTTAACAATTCTTTGGTAAAATGAAGTCCTGCTGTAGGTGCAGCTGCAGAGCCTTCTTCTTTGGCATATACGGTCTGATAACGGTTTTTATCCTTTAACTGGTGGGTAATGTATGGCGGCAGTGGCATTTGTCCCAGCCGGTCTAAAATTTCTTCGAAAATTCCTTCATAGGAAAACTGTATCAGACGGTTGCCTTCTTCTACTTCATCTATAATTTCTCCTGTTAAAATTCCTTCACCGAAGCATATTTTAGCGCCTTTTCTTGCCTTTCTTCCCGGTTTTACAAGGGTTTCCCAGATATCATTTTCCCGGCGCTTTAATAATAATAATTCAATCTTTGCACCGGTTTCTTCTTTTACTCCAATTAATCTTGCCGGCAATACTTTGGTATTGTTAATTACAAGACAATCTCCTTTTTTCAAATATCCTGTAATATCCTTGAAAATCTTATGTTCAATTTCTCCACTTTCCCGGTTTAACACCATAAGTCTGGAATCGGAACGATTTTCCAATGGATCCTGTGCAATTTGCTCTTCTGGTAAATAAAAATCAAAATCTTTTACGTTCATGTTAGTTCTCCTGCTCTATTTTAACTATGTGTTTTACACTTTCCATGTGTTCAGAATCATTTCTCAACCTTATGATTATAGCAAATAAAATATTTCTTATCAACAAAAAGAGTGGGATTCGAAAAATCCCACTCCTTTATCTACATATCCAGCAATTCCTCCAGTTCTTTTATCATGCTGTTGATAACATCCACCTGTCCGGATAATGTCATAATTTCTTCTGTATTTCCCTGAACCATACTGGCAATATTAGAAAATTCATTATTTTCATTCAGAATACATTTTGCTATATCCTCATTAATAGATACTGTTTCTGATATAATTGTATTTTGGTTTATACAAATAGTATCTGCCTGTTTGATAGCTTTTACTGATTCCTTAAGCAAATCCATCATTTTCCGTATTCCGTCTACAGTTTCTCCAATGAGCTTGTTTTGAGCCAACTGTTGTGTTGTATTCTCGTTCATAATTCTTGAAACATTTTCCGTTCCATTCTGTACTCTGGTTACAACATCATTAACATTTTTCAGCGAATCTTTTGTGCTTTCTGCCAAGTGTCCAACCTCCTGTGCAACAACGGCAAATCCTCGACCAGCTTCCCCTGCTCTCGCCGCTTCAATAGAAGCGTTTAATGCAAGCAAATTAATAGATTCTGCAATATCATTAATAATATCCAGTGTTTTTCCAATTTCTCCAGATTCCATCAATAATTTGTCGGTAACTTTTTTGGTTTCATTGGTGGACAGTTCCACTTTCTTGCTCACTGCAAGTAATTCATTTAATGCTTGTTCGTTGGCCTCCGAAATATCAACTAACCCTTTTGAAACAGCATCCACATTCTGCATTTTTTCACCCATAGCCTTACTGGATGCTTCCAAATTTGATAAATTACTCTGACTCTGCTCCGTTTTTTCAATCATAGCAGCACTGGTTCCGAGTAAACTTTCACTAATTGCCGAAAGTTCCTCCGTAGATGCACTCTCTGATTGTGATGTTCCCACTAAAACCTGACTTGCATCTACCAGTTTTCTTGTGATATCCGTCACCCTTATAAGCACGTTTTCTACTCTGGCATTATTGCTTTCCAGCTGTTCTTTCTTTGCATTCAGTAAAAATTTGTTTACAAAGAATACCACTGCAACCATTCCAGCAAGGCTTAATGTTATACAAATTGTTCTAAGTATGCTGTCTGACCAAAACATACTTTCCACTGGTCTTGCTACAGGATTTCCTATAAATAAAATAATTAATGATACTGCTTCTGCTAATCCACATATCGCTATAAATTTTAAATCCAGAAAAAAAGACATCAGCACTAAAAAGTAAAAGGCAAACATCCATGATTCCTTTGATGGAAAACACCACGTAATCAAATTAAGATTAAGTAGCAAAACAAACAAAAAATAATTTTTAACCTTTTCCTCAAATTTATCTTCTAATACTTCCTGTTCCAAACTTTTCCTGATAAGAATCGCACCTATAATATCCTCTGCGATAATAACTGCTATAAAAACACCTATTATAGCAAAAGATACGCCTGGATATAATCCGGCAAATTTTAGTACAGGAAAAACAATTGCCGCTGCAGTTGCACTTAACATGATAACTCCCAATACTAAAATGGTAACCTTTTTTGTGTACTCTTTCATTACCTCGTTTGTCATATGAAATTCCCCCTTTTCATTTTTTGTACACATTGTGCAAGAGTTTTTCTCACACTTCTCATTTTTAGTTAATTTTACCATATTTCAAATATATGTAAATCGGGCTTGCAAAAACAACTTAAATTTTGACAAAAATAACTATAAATAGAGCATCACCTCTACCAGAAATTCATTCTCGTCATAGTCAACTTGTAATTTCCCCTGCCTGCTTTCCACAAGCTTTCTGACATTTTCTAATCCAATGCCATGTTCTTTTCCTTTTTTCGTACTGAGAATTCGCTCACCCTTTTTTCTGATTTCCCCTGCATAGCTGTTTTTAATCTGGATAAACAATACATCCTTTTCTGCCAGTATATGTAAAGAAATATATTTTGGGGTTGCTTCTTTGGCTCCGGAAATAGCATTATCTAACAGATTTCCCAAAAGTACATTCAATTCGTATGCTTCCATAGAAAGTTTTTGGACAACGGTTACTTTGTATTCCATAGATATATCCGCTTTTTCTCCCTTTTCCAGCAGATAATTAAGTATGCCATCTAACTCTGTATAGCCTGTTTTAACATATTCCTTCGGATTTTCCAAAGAAAACTTCATGTCTTCTAAACATTGCAATACCTCCGCAGACTGTCCTTTTTGGGTCATTATGTAAATATTCTGCATGAGTTTTTTCATATCATGACGCAGGGAACGTACCTTTCGCTCTGACTGCCGCATAACTTCCAACTGATTTTCGTAGATACGCATTTGCTCCTCTGTATATTTCTGTTGTATCTGCTTCTCATAAGCTAATGTCATTTGGTAATACACCCAGAACATAAGCATGTTGATACATAAAGCACCACAGCTCTCTGCCATTAAAAGCATTCTGTTTTGCAGATTTGCCGTAACAAGGAAATGTAACATAATAGTACTGACGATTGGCACTAACAATAAACTAAATCTTGGAAACGAAACATCACTTTTTCCTTTATCCTTTACGATTCTTTCTACCAGAATTTCGCATATATAAACAAGCAAGGTAGCAAAAACAGGTGTTAACTGCTCAACACCCTCTCCTACTTTATAATCAGCAAACAAATATGTTGTCACCAGCTCACACAACATATTAATCACATAAACCAAGGTGGTGATTATTAATTTCTTTTTAACACTGCCTTTATACCCAAATGTCACCAGAAACAATCCAATCCAGTTAACTAACATATTGTATAGTGGATATTGAAAACTCATAAGCACACCCATTGCTACGTAAAAATATACTGCATATCCAATAAATTCTTTATATTTTTCTATCTTTGGTAAAAAAAATGCCCTCATAAACCGCCAGATTATAAACATTCGAAAGAAATTTGCGATGATTGTTAAAATATTGTCAGCTAAATTCATTTTACATATCCTCCACATGTTTTCTGATTCGCTTCTGTATTTCATTAATATAAGATCTACTGATGTTTAATTGCTGTTGGTCAAGCAAACAAACCTTATCGTAACGATAACTGGTGATGAAATATTCATTGACCAGAAATGATTTATGAATCCGCACAAAATATTCCGGCACAAACTTTTCTACTTCCTCTAATTTTCCATAAAACTCCTGTTGCCCTTCCATGGTATGTACTATAAGCTTATGTCCTCTGCTTTGAAAATACATAATTGATGCAAAAGGCAACATTACCATTCCCTGTGCTGTTTTGCATGTAAAAAGTTTTCCTGTTCCTTCCTGTTTCTTTATATATCTCTTTAATACACTTTCTAACCGCTCTTTTGTAATGGGTTTTACCAGAAAATCCAGCGGAGTAGTTTCAAACAACTGCATTGCGTAACTTTGCTCGTGTGATATATATACAATCTGAAGCTGATAATTTCCTAAAATTTCCCGGATATATTGCCCCAGTTCTACACCCAAACTGTCTTTCAGTTCAATGTCTAAAAACAACAAATCAACCCTTGGCTGTTTTGTAAGGGATTCTTTTAATTCTTTCTCTTCCTGCCACTCTTTTATATTACACTCCATACCCAACATTTCCGTTATGTCTTCCAATGTTTTGTGAAATTCTTGCAGAAATATTGCATCGTCATCGCAGATTGCTATTTGGAACATGATTTTTCCTCCTACCTTTATCACAATATACTTTTCCATATAAAGGCTCTATATCCGCCATTTAGCAAATATAGAGCACCTTAATATCTTTTATCCCTAATCTTCTTGTTTAAATAATTTGCTCATTTCATCTACCATATCATTAATAGATGAAAACTGCTCATTCAATAACTGACTCTACTTCCTTTAATGACCCTTGAGTACTATTGGCAAGGTTACCAACTTCGGATGCAACAACTGCAAATCCTTTCCCGGCTTCTCCTGCTCTTGCTGCTTCAATTGAAGCATTTAAAGCCAGTAATCTACTACAGGTAAGAGAATGAATTTACTTTCAAAGAGCTTCTTTCACTTCAATCACATGCTTGTCCGGGTCGTACAACCGTATTACCCTCTGTCCGCCTTCACCTTCTTCCAATGGATTCACATATTCAATCTTCCACTGGCTTTGATTCAGTTTTTCAAGAAAAGCATCCATATCATTTTCTTCAAAATATAATTCTGCATCATTTCCAGAAAAGGTTACCTGTTTTTCTGTATACTTTTCCCAAAGTTTCTTTTCCTGAAGAACCAAACCTTCTGTTAAGATTACGTTTTTATCAAAGTCATTTAGTACTCTTAACCCAAACAGTTCTTGATAAAATGACTTGGATGTTTCTATGTCATTGACTACTATTAAAAAGTTTTTTAATTTCATGTTTGTCACCTTCAACATTTCTGCTAATTGGTTGGCTGTTATCTTAGGATTATCTTTTAAAAGTAACAATATTTTTTCTTCTAAAATTATTCCGACATTTATTCCGACATCATTGTTTGAATTCTGAGTAGCAACAATTTCTTTTAACATATCACAGATTATATTAAGCATAAATGCCACAAATATTGTAGATTCGCCAGCATTATTAGATTCATTTATTGCCTTATAATATGCCTCTTGATTTTCATGTATCATTGTTTCCACCGGAAGCCAAGCAAAAAATTCTTTCCAATTTTGTAAAATCAATGTGTGCCATAATCTTCCCGTACGTCCATTTCCATCAGCAAACGGATGAATAAATTCAAATTCGTAATGAAAAATGCAAGATTTAACCAATGGATGCATATTAGAAGTTTTTAACCATGCAAATAATTCCTGTATTAATGATGGTACATAGTTCGCCGGTGAACCTGCATGTATTAAAATATGTTCACCAGTATATACCCCGGCGTTTCCACTGCGGAAAACTCCTGACTCCTTTACCAAGCCATCCGTCATAAGTTTATGAGCTTTCAGCAAATCATCTACAGAATACATATTCAATTTCTGAAGTTCTTCATAGGCTTCATACGCATTTTTTACCTCTCTGATTTCAGCAGGCGGTGCCAGCACCCTTTTTCCATCAAGAACGTCTGTTACCTGATTTAAAGTCAGTGTATTCTGCTCTATTGCCAATGATGAATAAATTGTCTTAATTCTATTTTCACGACGTAATTTAGGGCTGGTTGATAAATTATTATGAGCAGTAATCTGTCCCACTAGTTCACCAATTTCAATTACCATATTCATAATTTCTTCCGTCATGGAAAATGGGGGAGTATAATTATCTGACATGCTTTACTTCCTTTCATAATTTTCTTTACTATCTTGCTATCATACCACAGAACCCTGCCTTTCGCAACGAAAGTTGCGATTCAATTTACCAAATTATTTTTTAATCTCATTGATACCTAACGAATGCATTCGTCGTTGTCTACTAACAGCATATTTTTTCTCCTTCTTATGGAGGTTCTAAACTCACATTGGGCATCATTTAATCCTTTCCCTGTATTCTTCTGCTTTTTTCACAAATCTTTTTGCAAAGGCCGGATTAGAGGGATAATAAAGATGAGGAAAGCCTAACCAGTGATTTTCTCCTTCTATCACGCATGAATACTCTCGGTGTGTAACCGGTTTGATTGCCAAACAATTCTCTCCATTATACGTACTGTCATAATAATGAAATTCATGTCCTTTGATTCCTTCGCCCTCCGGTAAAAATGAACTTCGCTTTTCTTTTATCTCAATATATCCGAAACGTACCAATTTCCCTTTATTAGAGCAGGTTGCAGGGATAACCCCTGCCATAGCATGACTTACTCCCTCTTTATCTATAATTGCAGAATGTAAATACATAAAACCACCGCACTCTGCCACAATCGGCATTCCATCATCATATGCCTGCTTTACTGATTCACGCATACGATTATTACTGCTTAATTCTTTTAAATATAATTCCGGATAACCGCCTCCGATGAAAAGACCATTGCAGTCATCCGGTAATTTATTATCATGTAAAGGGGAAAAATATCTTATTTCGGCGCCACTTTCCTGTAACATAAGCAGATTATCTTCATAGTAGAAGCAAAAGGCTTCATCCTTGGCAACTGCAATCACTGGTTTATCCTCCTTATATACTTGCCCCTCAAAATTACTGCATTTCTCTTTCTTAAAATTATCTTCCAATCCCTCTGCGCTCTCTGCAAGCTGTCTGATTGCCTCCACAGAAACAGTTTTCGCAAACTCATCTGATATTATCTGTAACTGCTCCTTTATATCTTTCAATTCATAAGGCATTACCAGACCAAGATACCTGCTTTCTATTTGCAGTTTTTTTTGATTTGGGAAATATCCCAATACAGACACCTTCAATTCATCCTCTATCAATGGTTTTACGATTTCATAATATGCCTTTGACATTCTATTCAATATAACTCCACGGATCAAATGTTCCTTATCATATGCAAGAAATCCGGCAATCAAAGGTAACACCGAACGCCCCATTCCTTTTACATCTACCACTAAAATGATAGGAGTTTTCGTTACTTTTGCCAAATGATAGGAAGAACCTTCTTCCCTAATTCCTCCCAAGCCGTCAAAGAGTCCCATCACTCCTTCTAATACTGCAAAGTCAGCTTCTGTTCTATTTTTCAGGAAAAGCTCTCTGGTTTTTTCCTCACCTGTAAAAAAAGTGTCCAAATTCTTGGAAGGAATCCCTATTACCTTTTCATGAAACATAGGATCAATATAATCCGGTCCACATTTATAAGAAACTACTTTCTGCCCTTTATTTTTTAATGCCTGAAGGAATGCACATGTAATTGTAGTTTTGCCACTTCCACTTTTCGGTGCAGCAATCATAATTCTGTTAAACTTCATAATTTCCTCACTGCTCATAAAAATCAAATGCACATATCCATACTGGATTTTCTGCCTGCATCAAATGATACTGTCCGGCTTTCTTTGCTCTGTTGACCTGCATTTGCACAATTTCCTCGTTCTCTACCGGGTATAGCGATAATATCTCTTTTATTTCACAAATTGTTTCCATACTAATTGCATTGATAACAACTCTCATATGGGAATTTACATAATATAAAACCTGCAATATCTCCTTTAGATTTCCTCCACTTCCACCAATAAAAGCATGTGTAGCTTTTGGTAATTCTGTCAAACCATTGGGGGCTTTTGCTTCTACCACTGATATATTATCTAATTGAAATTTTTTCTTGTTCTGTTGAATCAATGAAAGTGCCTCATTCTTCTGTTCAATGGCATATATCTTTAAACCATCGGAAAGTCCGGCTATCTCCACTGCAATGGAGCCGGTACCGCTGCCAATATCATAAACAACTGCACCTTCATATAATTTCAATTTACAAATACTGACATCTCTTACTTCTTCCTTGGTCATAGGAACCTTATCTCTAATAAATTCTCCATCTGTAATACCATGAGTCAGTTGCTTATGGACTGCATTGGGATTTTTAATAAAGCAGGTATACAGACCTTCCTCTGTAAGTTCACAACATTCTCTCGGTGTCAGTTTTCTAATCTGCTGCTCTGTATATGACAGTTGAAATCCTGTCATAATTTCGCACTCTGTCATGCCTGCTTCTGTTAAAATATTTCCTAACCGATTCACATCTTTTACACCGGACATTAATACATACGTCTTCTGCTGTGTTTTGATTCTGCGCGCAAGATTATTTAATTCTTTTCCATGCATACTGCAAATAGCCGCATCCTGATAGCTTTCTCCTATACATGACGCCAGATAAGCAACCGAAGAAATTCCCGGCATAATGCATATAGATGCCTTTAAACGGCCTACGTTTATTTCTTTCTGCAAAGCATCGTATAACAACTGACACCCACTGTAAAAGCCGCTGTCACCGGAAAAAAGAATAACCACTTTTCGGTTTTCCAAAAATAATTTTTTCTCCTGTATCTCTTTCAGATAGGGAATAATCTGTTTAGCCTGATAAAATGGCTTTTTCTCCATTCTTGGTTGATAGGGTGCAAGCATTCTTTCTGCACCTAACAAAATATCTGCTTCCTCTATGGCATCTTTTACTTCCTTCGTCAGACTATTTTTATGTCCCATACCAATGCCCGCAAGAATAATTTGCAGTTCGCCATTAATCTGTATTTTCTGTCCAGAAATCTTTTCTAATTTATTGCATATTTCCTTAAAAGAATAACCTGCTTCCTCCTTGGGACGTCCAATCACAAATACCGGAATTCCGGCTCTCCTTGCTGCCTCTTTCTTTTCTGAATATCCACCAGACATACCACTTTGCTTCGTCACCAGACAGGAAATTGCATACTGGTGAATCATTGCTTCGTTCATCTCTGTTGTAAAAGGCCCCTGCATGGCAATTATTTGTTTTCCTTTTATTCCCTGCTTCATGCATATAGAAAGACTCTCTATGCCCGGTAACACCCTCACATATAGTCTGCTTTTTACATTTTCGGAAACACAATATTTCGAAAGTTCCTTACTGCCGGTGGTTAATAAAATGTTTCCTTCCATTTCTTCCAACACCTTGGCACACGCCTCATTGGTAAGAAAGTATCTCACATTTCCATCTGTATGTTGCTCATCTAGTTCCCTTTTCAAACGCAGATATGGAATGTCCATTCCCTCCATGGCAGTCTTAATATTTTCTGTTATTACATCTGCATAAGGGTGTGTGGCATCTACCACCGCATCAAAGCTGCCCTTCTCAATAAATTCTTTTATTTCTTCCGTATGCATTCTTCCACAATGCACTTTCCTTAGGGGATGCTCTTTTAACACAACCTCTCCATATTCCGTTGCAACACAGATTGTATGAGAAATTCCCGATGCCGCCAGACATTCCGATAATTTTCTTCCTTCAGTTGTTCCTGCAAATATCAGTATTTCTTTCAATTTGATAACCTCGCTTTGTAATCAACTTACCATTTATAATTTCACTTCCTGCGTTTCCAATAAAAACTGTAGTAAACATATTTACCTCTGCTTCTCTTAATTCTTTTAATGTGCAAGTGACTGCCTTTGTTCCATCTCTGCCAATGTTTTCTACATAGCCACAAGGTCGCTCTCCTTCTATGTGACGAAGTAAAATATCGCAGGCCCGCATTAAATAATCCTTTCTCTTGTGACTGGATGGATTGTAAATTGCCATGGCAAAATCGCTTTCTGCTGCTGCAATCAGCCGTTTTTCTATCTTCTCCCAAGGAGTCAGCAAATCACTTAAGCTAATCACACAAAAATCATGATTTAATGGTGCACCAAGAACCGCCGCCCCGCTGCTTGCTGCGGTAATTCCCGGAATAACTACAAGCTCTGTTTCCGGGTAAGTTTTTCCGATTTCATACATCAAAGACGCCATTCCATAAATTCCTGCATCTCCACTACAAATAAAAGCCACCTGTTTGCCTTTTTCCGCTTCTTTGAAAGCCAGTTGACATCGTTCTGTTTCCTGACGCATAGGGGTTGAAAGCATTTCTTTTTCCTGAAAGCGTTTTCCTAACAAAGTCAAATAAACTGTATAACCGATAATCACATCTGCCTGTTCCAATGCAGCAATAGCTTCTCCCGTCATCATTTCTTCTTTTCCCGGTCCCATGCCAACAATAAAAATTTTACGTTTCATCAAATTTCACTCTCCATTCCCTTTTAGCGATTGCAATCGTCATTCCATCCTCTGCATGCTTTTTATATATAAGTTTTCCCTCCGGTTCACAAGCCTTTAACGCTGCCCGTTCGCATACGTTATCTACTCCAATTTTTTCTTTCACAAAGTCAGATGTTTGAAACTCTCCCTTTACAACTTGCAATTCCTTGGCTGTGTAAGTGATAAACGGAATCTTCTCTTTCCTAGACCACATAAGAAGCCCTGGTTCATTGCTCTTTAAATCAATGGATGCTAATTTAGCTATCTGACTTTGAGAAATTCCCACCTTCCACAGACTGCGCATAATAAATGCTTTTATTTTTTCTGCTTCTTTTCCTTTTCTGCAGCCCATTCCAATTACGTATTCTTTTGGCTTAAGTAAAATTACTGTATCGCTTTCTATATCTTCCGAAGTTACCACAACATCAACCTTCTGTGTGGGTGGATAAGGTACTATATGTACGCCTTTTGGTAATTTACAATCGTTCTCAAAATGACCCGGTTCTATAGATATGGTAATATTGTGTCCGGACAATACTTTGGCGGATACCTTTGCGATTCCATCTTTATTTACAATCGAAAGCTCATTTTTCTTTGCAAACATATCCACTGCAAACTTTTGATTAATGTCTGTTGCCGTAGTAATCACCGGTTCTGCTCCTATTTTCGTTCCGATGAAAACAGCAAGTTCATTGGCACCACCCATATGTCCTGACAAAATCGGAATCAGATATCGCCCTTTCTCATCTATCACCAGCACAGGGCTGTCATAAAGTTTGTCCGTAATATAAGGTGCTATCGCTCTGACAGCAATTCCACATGCTCCGATAAAAAGCAGCGAATTTCCTTTCTCCATTTCCTCTTTTGCCCATTTTCCAATACTTTTGTCAACAAATTGAATCCCATGACTTGGTTTCTCCTGAGAATAAGTCGAACACTTGGTAAATAACCTATATTCTGTTTCCCACAGTGTCTTTGCAATTTTTTCTGAAAGATTTATTCCATTTTTTGTAAAGCTGACAATGCTTAAACTCATATCCTTATTCTTCCTTCATCTGTCTAAATTCTGTAGAAAAATCTGCCGCATATAACCTTGACTTTTTATAATTCTGATGCAGGATAGCTTCTCCAACCAGTACCAATGCAGTCTTTGTAATTCCATGTTCTGCTGCCGTGTCGTAAAGCGTTTCAATGGTACAGATATATGCCTCTTCCTCCGGCCAGGTTGCCTTGTATACCAGTGCCGCCGGTGTCTTCTTATCATATCCTCCGGATACCAATCTTTTACTTAATTCCTTCAACATCCCTGTACTAAGATAAATAGCCATAGATGCCTGATGGGCTGCAAAGCTCTCAATACTTTCTTTTTCGGGAACTTTGGTTTTTCCTTCCATTCTTGTGATAATTAGTGACTGTGATATTCCCGGTAAGGTGTATTCCAAATTCAGGGATGCCGCAGCACCAAAGCAGGCACTGACTCCCGGACAGCTTTCATAAGAAATTCCCAATTTATCCAACGCATCCATCTGCTCTCTGACTGCGCCGTAAATACTAGGCTCTCCCGTATGAAGTCTGACGGTTGTTTTCCCCTCTGTTTCTGCTTTCTGCATCACTTCCAATACTTCTTCCAGTGTAAGCTTTGCACTATCGTGTATCTCGCATTCTTCTTTTGCATATTTTAAAAGTTCAGGGTTCACCAAGGAACCTGCATAAATAATAACGTCTGCCTGCTCTAATAAACCCATCCCTCTGACTGTAATCAAATCTACTGCACCTGTTCCTGCTCCAACAAAATAAACCATTCTGCCGCCTCCTTACTTCTTGCCAGTTCTCCAAATTCATTTGCATATAAAATGCAATCTATTTGCAATTTCCCCTTGGCACGTTTTTCTAAATAATAACAAATACGCTCCATCACACGCTCCATAACCGGGTGTAATTTTCCATTGTCCTTCAAAATACGAACCGCTTCTTCCGTTGTAACACAGTCTAATATGTTACAAATTTGTTCTGCTTCCACATGTTCCCTCAAGGAAAATGCTGCCAACAACTCCATTCTGCAGTCTGCTTCTCTGGAATGGGTATTCATAATTCCTCCTGCCACTTTTATCAGTTTTCCTATATGACCGGTAAGGAGCATTCTATGAAATCCCAACTCCACTGCCATATCAATGGTATCTCCGATAAAATTGCTGCATTTCACACTTCTGTCTAAATCATATCCGTAGGTTTTCTTCATAAAATCAAGTCCATAATTTCCCGGAGAAACCGCAACATAATCAAATCCCTGTGTTCTTCTCTGGTTTAATTCTACTTTAATAGTATCCAGAATCGCCTGATTACTCATTGGCTCCACAATTCCACTTGTGCCTAATATGGAAATGCCACCCACAATTCCCAGTCTTGGATTAAATGTGTGTTCTGCAAGTCTTTCTCCATCCGGCACTGATATTTCAATTTTCAGACTGCCTTTGTAATCTGCAAGCTGACAGACCTGCATCACTTCTTTTTCTATCATTTCTCTTGGAACATGATTTATTGCTGCATTTCCTATCGGTTGGTCCAGTCCGGGTTTTGTCACTCTCCCAACCCCAATACCACCATCAATTTCTATTTTATGTTCTGTATCTTCTCCATAAGAAACCTTTCCATAGATAAGTGTACCTGTAGTAATATCCGGATCATCCCCACCATCCTTTTTTACTGCACAACTGACTAAATGTTCTGTACGGTTAATATCCAAAAGCTGTGCCTTGTAGGGAATTCCTTTGGGTGTTTCTATGGTAATTTCTGTTTTCAGTTTGCCTGTCAGGAGCATATATGTAGCTGCTTTTGATGCTGCTGCCGCACAGCTTCCTGTAGTAAATCCATATCGCATAAAAACCTCACTTTACCTTGTCAGTTCATACAAAAGTGCATTACATATAGCTGCTGCCACATTACTGCCACCTTTTCTACCACGATTTACTATATAAGGAACTTCTGTTTCCATAATTAACTCCTTGGAAACTTCCACATTTACAAAACCCACCGGAACACCTATGACAAACGCCGGGCGCCAGTCACTTTTCTGTATCATTTCATATAGCTGTATCAGTGCTGTTGGTGCATTGCCCACTGCAAAAATAACAGGATTTTTAATATTTTTTGCCTTTTCCATGCTGACAACTGCTCTCGTTACTCCCCGTTCTCTTGCCAGCTTTGCCACATCTTCATCTGCCATAAAGCAATGAGCCTGTCCTCCCAACTGTGCCAATGCCTTCTTATTGATTCCTGACAGTGCCATATTGGTGTCAGTTACAATGTCTGCTCCCTGAAAAAGAAGTTCTTTTGCCATAGCTACTGCATTCTTTGAATAGGTCATGGTATCTGCATAGTCAAAATCTGCACTGGTATGTATCACTCTCTTTGTAATCATCGCTTCTTCTTCCGGAAGCCTGATGTCTCTTTTTATAAGTTCTTCTGAAATAATCTCAAAACTTCTCTTTTCAATTTCTTCCGGAAGCAAACGCTCTATTTTATTTAATCTTTCCAATTTATTTCTCCAATCACTTTTAATAAGAATTCGTTTTCTTTTCTGCTTTTCACTGCAATTCGATAAAAGCCCTTTGATAATCCCCTGAAATTCCTGCAATCACGAATAAGTATGCCTTTTTCCAGCAGTTTTTCATATAAGGGTTGCTGGCTGTATATTAACAGAAAATTTGCTTCACTTTGGAATACTCGGATTCCTGACTGCTTCAAACCTTCCTCCAAAAACAGTCGTTCCTCCCTTATATAATCTACGGTTTTCGCTACAAACGCTGTCTGTAAAGCACATTCACATCCTGCCGCCTGTGCAAAGCCGGAAACATTCCATTCCGGCAGCCGTCTGCTAATTTTCTCTAACAATGGCTGATTACTGCAAACAAGATACCCCAGTCGGACTCCGGGGATGGAAAATATTTTAGTAAAGGCTCTGACAACTACCAAATTGTCAAATTCTTCTATTACCTCTAAGACAGATGCTTCCTTGTCGCAAAACTCAATAAAACATTCGTCCAACACAACATAAATTCCTTTGTCCCTGCAATGGCACAACAGATTTCTTACATATTCCCTGCTCATTAAGTTTCCGGTAGGATTATTGGGATTTGCAAAGAATAACAGTTCTGTGTCTTCTGTAAGAACTGTAAAAAAATCTTTCTCCATACAAAACCCGGTTTCTTTTTTGGTTTGGTAATAAATAACTTCTCCGCCTGTGGCTTCGGCGGCGTACTCATATCCATAAAAGGACGGTACCGGAATCACTGTCTTTTTCGGATTCATTCCATGTATAATCGCCATAAACAGCTCCGATGCGCCATTTCCAAACACCAAATATTCTTTTGGTACATTCAGCATTTCACTGACTGCCTTTTTTAAATTCTCCGTTGTTATATCCGGATATCTGTGGCATTTTTCCACTGCTTCATACAGAGCAGCTTTTACAGCTTCCGGTATACCAAGAGGATTCACATTCACCGAAAAATCTATGTTCACATAATTTCTGTAAATATCGCCACCATGAATTCCTTTCATTTTAATCAAACCTTTCCTGTTTAAAATATATATACTAATCCCATGGCAAGCAGGCAGATTATTTCGCTCAGCCATGCAGTCAGATACATCAGCCGGTTTGCATGCCGGATATCTTCGAATTTCACTTTGCGAATCGCCTCGCCAATATAAGGTTTTTTTACTAACTTTCCAAAATAAGTTGCATCTCCTGCCAGCTGTATTCCTAATGCCCCTGCACATACCGCTTCTGTCTGTGCTGAATTGGGGCTGGCGTGTTTTCTGTTATCTCGTCTATATATTACAGCAGCTCTTTTCCCGGAAAACTGTTTTCCACCTAGAAAAGACGCCCCGATCATCAGATATGCGCTTATTCTGGCAGGAAGAAAATTCACAAAATCATCCAGTTTTGCGGCTGTTCTTCCAAAATATAAATATTTCTCATTCTTGTAGCCAATCATAGAATCCATTGTGTTTACCGCCTTATATAAAAAACCTAGTATCGGACCACCCAGTGCCGTATACAGCATCGGTGCAATCACTCCATCGGAGGTATTTTCCGCCACAGTTTCTATGGCTGCCTTTGCAACACCTTCTTCATTCAGGCACTGTGTATCTCTGCCAACAATCATGGAAACAGCCTTTCTTGCTTCAGCCAATGTCTGATTTTTCAGGAAATGATAAACTTTCATACTTTCCGTCTTCAGGCATTTTGTTGCCAGAATCTGATAGGTCATAATGGTTTCTACAACTGTTCCTGCGTACACATTTATCTGATACGCCAGAAACAGAATCAGTGTAACTGCAAACAATGTACTGCAAAGTACAATAATTACCATCCATGCACCCCGATAAAGCTCTTTTTTCTCATCCCGCTCTCTTTCTTTTCCTAACAGACACTTCTCTATTTTTGCAATCAGACTTCCTATGAAGCGGATAGGATGGGGTAACCAGTAAGGATCACCCAAAAGCAAATCCAGCAGAAAGCCTGCGAAAAATGCTATTATATGATATTTCATGTTAAGTACTTCTCCTGCTATATCTTTCTTAATTCTGTAATTTCCAATTGGTCATTCTTGTTGCCTACCACGCAGACATACCCCTTGCCGTTTTCCACCTGATAGTCAAAGTAATCTCCATCACAGTATCTGCTCAGTAAAGCCATAATCGTACCGCCATGTACAATCGCTCCTACAGATTTTGTTCCTTTTGTATCTCCAATTTGCTCAATTTCCTTTTTCATCCTTTGAAATCCTTTATCACAGCGCAGACAAAAATCCTCTCTGCATTCCCCTTCCGGGAAAGGAAGCGTACCATTGCTGTCAATCCACTCCTGATATCTGTCATCTCCTTTTAACTCCATATAATTCTTACCTTCAAATGCTCCAAAATCCATTTCTTCCCATTCCACAATTTTGCAAGGATTTAAACCCGGATAAAGAATTTCTGCAGTTTGAATACATCTCTTCATTGGACTAGTAAACAAATAATCCACCTTAGGATAACATTGTGTCTTTCTGTACTCCATTAACTCTTTTTCGCCTTCTGCCGAGAGCATTTCATCCGTCTTTCCCAAATATCTGTGTTCCCTGTTAGATTTGGTTGCTCCATGGCGAATTAACACAAGAATCATTTGATTTTCTGACCTATTCCGCATATCACACGCTCCACTTCTTCTGCCTTTGCCGCAAGCTCTACAAGAATTCTTCCGGTACGTTCTCTGCACTCTCGCTCTAATGCTTCTATTGGTACAATTCCATTGCCAATTTCATCACTGATAATCACACAATCCCAATGTTTTTCTAGAAATTGTCTGATTTCCTCCTCCGGACATCCATCACAGACAATCCGGCTTTTTACCCAGTTATGAAAATGATTGATAACCATCGTACCCCTTTGCTCATCTGCTCTTTCCGGTATTTCACCGTCCCACACCTTACTTGTATCCACATTATATCTTGAAAGCACATACCTTAATTTTCCCTGTGCATATCCACCGATAATCAATTTCATCATGTACCTCCATATCATCACATCAATATATTTATTACTGCTGCAACAACCAGCATGCTTCCTTCACAAATGAGAACAAAGTATCCTGCGGTATCTCCTGTAATACCATCCAACTCTTTTCTCGTTCGATAATAGTAATAAGCAAATGAAAGAAAGGCAGATAACACTATAATACTTCCTGCCCAAAACCACTGAACAAGCATAAAACAGATACACAATACACATTGCAGATACAAGGACCCTTTCACAATATTTTTCTGAGAATTGTTCGCGAAAAGATAAAGCATTCCGTCTTTCTTAGCGGATGGAAAGGATACCACGCTGATTCCACTAAGACAGCGTGATAAAAAGAAACCGCCACACACAATTCTAAGCAGGCCGTTATCTGTTATCTCTGAAAATGCTCCAAGATAAATCAATCCATAAACAGCCAGCATAATGACTGCAAAAGCTCCAATATGGGAATCTTTTAGAATTTCCAGTTTCCTTTCTTTGGGCTGGTAGGAATGAAACGCATCCATTGTGTCCATAAAACCGTCTACATGAAATCCTCCTGTAATAATCAGTGGAATTGCCACTCCAAGGAAGCTATAGCACATTTCACCAACAGAAAGTCTTCGGCACAAAAAACTCAATAAACAGATACAGCCACCAATTACCGCTCCAATCCACGGAAAAAAGCATAACATATATTTCATATCTTCTTCCTTCCACTCAAATTGTGGAACCGGAATTTTGGAATATACAGAAAACGCAATTACCAGTGATTTTAAAATGTGCATTTTAATTTTCATTCCTTTCTGCTATTAATTAATCAGCCGATTTTTAACTACCACAGGAATCCCCACAACCACTTCCACCACTTCATCTGCCAAGGCTGCCAGCTTTTCATTGATTCGGCCCATCGCTTCGATATATTCCATCGTAGTTTTGTCATAAACCTGTCCATCTTCGAACAGTTTATTGCTCACAATCACAAGATGAGCCAGTTCTTTCTTTAAAACGGATATTCCTGTTATGATTTTTTCTGTTACAGCTGTTTCTGGTACTTCTCCGGAAAACATTTCATTTGCAACAAGATTGGATATACATTCTAACAATGCTGTCTTTTCTTTTGTTTCCATCTTTTCTACCGCTTTCTGAATGTCTGCAGGCTGTTCTATGGTACAAAATCCCTTGCCTTTTCGAAGCAGCTTATGTCTCTCAACTTTTTTCTGACTCTCCGGGTCAAAAGCCTGCATTGTTGCAATATAATATTTCTGTTTTCCTTTGGAAAGGGATGCAATATAGTTTTCTGCATACGCAGATTTTCCACTTCCGCTCCCTCCGATAATCAATGTCATCATCTCTATTAAAACCTTTCATATTGATCTATCTGAATATCTGAAAAAGTTGTTCTATTTTGATAAACACTAAGTGCCAACTCTAAAAGCAATAGCATCATAATGGCTCCTGTACCTTCGCCCAATGCCATTTTTCCATCTATGACAGGCTCTAATCCTAATTCCTTGGTAAGCTTTTCTATTGCCGGCTCCTTGCCCTTGTGGGATGGAATCAGGTATTTCTTTGTTCCCGGCACAAGCCGTTCTGCCAAAAGTGCCGCTACCATGCTGATTACACCATCCAAAACAATGGGAACATGGAAAAGCGCACCACCAATACAAACACCGGTAAGACCGGCAATATCTAACCCTCCAACGGTTGCAAGTATATGTAATGCATCCGCCCCTTTTAGTTCATACTTCTCTATGGATTCTGCAATTATCTTCTGCTTATGTATCAGTTTTTCATCACTGAGCCCGGCACCCTTTCCTGTGACCTCTGCCACATCACAATCCAGCAAAGATGCTGCAACTGCGCTGCTGGTTGTTGTATTTCCAATTCCCATCTCGCCGGTAGCAAGAATCCGATAGCCCTTTTCTTTGCAGGCGGATACCAGCTCTATTCCGGTGAAAATTGCCTGAATTGCTTCTTCTTCTGTCATGGCAGGTTCTTTTCTAAAATTTCTGGTTCCACAACGGATTTTCTTATCTAATACTCCCGATATTTTTTCTTTAGTATTTACACCTATATCTATAGGAATCGTATCGGCTCCCATAAACTCTGCCATTTTCCCTACCGCGGACTTTTTCTTCGCCATATTTTTTACAACTACCAAGGTTACTTCCTGGCCAGACTGGCTGATGCCTTCCTCCACGATTCCATTGTCAGCACACATAATAATCACTGCCTTTTTGGAAATATCTGTCTTTTCCGTTCCCTGAATGGCTCCTATCTGTGCTGTCAGTGTTTCAAATCTGCCCATTCCATCCATTGGCTTCGCTATATTGTCCCAATTACGAAGAACCTTTCTGTATATATCCATGTCTGGTTCATCCACAGTTAGTTTCCCTAATGCTTCTTTTGTGTATCTATTCCAAATGAGCTTCTCTGAACATTCCATAAATTTCCTCCATATTCAGATACTGTCGCAATGTATCTGCTAATTTATCATATTGCTTCTCCTTAAAGCTCTGATAATCTTCCAAAACTCCATCTTCTATTTTGATTCCCTTCCTCTCTGCCAATGCCTGTACTATTCCTGTGGCAATACCACCTTTATCAAAAATCCCATGCACATAGGTTCCATACACATTTGTATTTTTTCCAGAAATGACCACATGAGAATTTTCTTCCTTTGCCCTGCTTCCTATTGCCTTTCCACTCTCTGTCAAATCTGTTTGTCCCATGTGGATTTCGTATCCTACGTATTCCAAACCGGAAAGGGCTGAAAAAGGTCCCTCTAACTCCTGCAATCTGCCTTCAACCTGACAGCGTACTTTTTCTCTTTTTAATTCTGTCACACTAGGAAGCAATTCCATTCCACGCAAAATGCCTCCTTCTTCTACATTTTCCGAATCCACAATCTGTTCTCCCAACATTTGATATCCGCCGCAAATACCCCAAATGGGTATTTCTTCTGCCAGTCTTTTTATGGCTACCTCCAAACCATTCTGACGCATCCATTTTAAATCACCCATGGTATTTTTACTTCCGGGCAATATAATCATATCCGGATGATGCAACTCTGATGCCGAAGTAACATAACGTACGGACACTTCTTTCATCTGTTCAAACACATTGAAATCCGTAAAATTAGATATTCTTGGATAACGAATCACCGCAATGTCAATGCAGCCTTGCTCTCTTTTATCAAATCGTTCTGTCAGACTGTCTTCATCCTCCAATGCCAATTCCATATAGGGAACTACACCGGTTACAGGAACCTGCCCCTTTTCTTCCAGCATCACAATGCCGGAATCAAGTATGGTTTTATCTCCTCTGAATTTATTGATAATCAGCCCCTTTACTCTTGCCTTTTCTTCTTCCTTAAGAAGCATTAATGTTCCAAGCAGCTGTGCAAACACACCACCTCTGTCAATATCTCCTACCAAAAGAACCGGAGCATCCACAATTTCTGCCAATCCCATGTTCACAATATCATTTTCCCGCAAATTGATTTCTGCCGGACTTCCGGCTCCCTCAATCACAATGATATCTGCATATTTTTCCAACTTTTGAAAAGCCTTTTTGATATCCGGAATCAGCTTCTTTTTATAGGAAAAATAATCTTTTGCACTCATATTTCCAAGCACTTCTCCGTTTACAATCACCTGAGAACCCGTATGATTTGTAGGTTTTAGCAGAATGGGATTCATACATACCATAGGCTTTATGCCTGCCGCCTCTGCCTGCATGACCTGTGCCCTGCCCATTTCAAGTCCTTCTTCTGTAATAAAAGAATTTAATGCCATATTCTGTGATTTAAACGGTGCTACACGATATCCGTCCTGCTTCATTATTCTGCACAATCCTGCCACAAGAAAGCTTTTTCCTGCATTGGACATTGTTCCCTGAATCATAATAACCTTTGACATATCTAAACCATGCCTTTCCTATCATTTGATGTCATTATCTGCCTTGTCATTTCCACATCCTTGCCTTTTTCTTTTGCATAGGTAAGCAATTCTTCATTTGCCTTTTCAAATGTGCCAAATACATTTTTGCAACAAATTACTCTCTTACAGCCATCCAGCTTCTCTTTTGCTTCTTTTAACAGAAGTTCTTTTATGGGTTCAAAGCTTTCTGTTTCTATCACATCTGTTGCCAAGGCTTTCGCCACCGGATAATCCAAATCATTTTTGTAAAGAATTCCGGTTATAAATGATGTGCCTTTTCGCTGCAACATCCGGTATACACTTCTTCCCGTTCCGTCCCCGGCTATAACAAATACTTCCGGCTCTCCTGTAGCAGCTTCTAACTCCATGCTGCTGTTTTCTTCGTCAAAAGTTCCGGTTTCAATGCCAAATAGAGATTTGATATAACCGGACTTGAAAATCTCTTCCGGTTTACCCAAACGCTCCACATACTCTCCATTCACACACAGGATTTTATCAGAAACCCGCTCTGCCAGTTCCAGCTCGTGAATGGACATAATTACTGTCAATCCTTTTTTTATCCGCAATTCCTGTAACACAGATAAAAATTCCAACTTATATTTCACATCCAGAAAAGATGTAGGTTCATCCAGAATAATAATCTCCGGTTCCTGACAGATTGCTCTGGCAAGCATAACCCTCTGCCTTTGCCCATCACTGATTTTTGTAAAATCCAGATTCCTGATTTCTGTAACATGAACCAGTTCCATCGCCTCTTCCACCACAGCATAATCCACCTTTGATAAAATACCAAAATGCCCGGTATATGGGTATCTGCCAGTAGCAACAACATCCTCACAGCTCATCAGTTCTGTCTTTAATTTTTCCGTGAAAACCCCTGATATTTTTTGAGATATTTCTGTACCTGACATCTGAGCTAAATCTTTCTTGTCCAAATACACCACTCCGTCAATCAATTTAAGCTGCCTTGCGATACTCTTTAATATGGTAGATTTTCCTGCACCGTTTGGCCCAATCAGTGTCAATATCTCTCCCTTATTTAATCCAATTTCAATATCACGAATCAGTGGTTCGCTCTGATAGCCAACACTCAACTGCTCTGTTTTAAAATAATATTCCATTACACTGACCTCTCTTTTTTACGCTTTGCCATAACCCATAAAACAACCGGTGCTCCAAAAATCGCAGTCACAGTGCTGATACTTAGTTCTGTGGGTGCAAGCAGATTTCTTGCAAGCAAATCACAGAACAGACAGAAAACGCTTCCTCCCAGAAAACAAGCAGGTATCATCCAGATGGGCGTTGCTGTTCCCAGAAGTTTTTTCACCAGATGTGGTGTGGCGATTCCAACAAATGAAATTGGTCCTACAAAGGCTACAATGCAGGCAGACAAAATACTGGACAAAATCACAAGACTGATTCGCAGAAGTCTGATATTTACTCCCATATTCTGCGCATAGATCTCGCCAAGCTGATACGCACCAAGGGGTTTCGATAATAAAAAAACTGTTATAAAAGTTATACAAACCACCAATGCCATAACCTTTACATTCTCCCATGTTATCCCGGAGAAGCTTCCTTGGGACCAGTTATGAAGATTTACAATATCTGCATCATCAGCGAAGGTTACAACCAGTTCTGTAATCGCTGAACAGATATAGCCAATCATGACACCGCTGACTACCAGCATCGACATTCCTTTGATTCTCTGGGACAAAATCAGAACAAAACCCATGGATAACATTGCACCAATAAATGCTGCAAGTATCATATCCGTCGAAGTGACTCTCACTGCCCTTCCCATCAGAAAGACCATCACAAGTGCCACCACCATTTTTGCACCGGAAGAGATTCCTAAAACAAATGGTCCGGCAATAGGATTGTGAAAAAAAGTCTGTAAAAGATATCCGGCAAGAGCCAATGCACCGCCAAGTATCATAACTGCCATCGTTCTGGGAAGCCTGATATCCCATAAAATTCTTGCTATCGTTTCACTGTTTTTCTGCCCTGTTAATGTACCTGCTATATCAGATAATGTGATATTTACACTTCCAATGCAGATGTTGAGTGCAAAAAAGAAAAACACACCAATCCCAAGAAAAAGAAACGTTACAAAATATCTGTATTTTCTTCTTTTCTGCATATCAATCACAATACCTTTCTTTTATTCTAATCGGAATAGATAACGCATGTTATTTTCTTCTTTTTCCAAAAGCATAGCGTGAATATCTTCCATCAAGTAACCGATGGACAATGACTGTTGGTACATATCATTTGTAGTACACCAGACATTTCCTTCTTTCACCGCTTTAAAGTCCGACAGAAACCCGCATTTTTCAAGAAGCTCATCCATATTGGAAACTCCTCCATCAATGGAACTGTTATAAATCAGAAAATCCGCATCCTTGGCGCTGTTATAAAACTCCTCCACCTGCATATTCATGGTAGAACGTTTTGTTTCCGAATCGCCGAGATTTTCAAAGATATATTTTCCACCTGCAAGTTCTATCATCTTTGGTACATAGTCAGAGGACTGGCGTACCTGTACCAAACCATTGGATGTAACAAAAAAGAAAGCAACGGTCTTGTCTGTTTTTTCATCTGCTGTTACGTCATTTAAAATTGCTTTCTGTTCTTCAAATATTTGCTTTGCTTCTTCTTCCTTTCCTATGAGCGCTCCGAAAAATTTAATCCATTCTACTCTCCCCAATGGATGTGGCTCATAACTGGAATACTCAATCAAAACAGGGATTCCGAAGTCTTCTAATTTTTCCACTACCTCCGGGGAATGGGAAATCATTCTGTTTTCTATTGCAAGAGTACAGCCTTTTGAAACAATCAGTTCATAATCCGGTTTATTATATTTTCCCGCATAAAGAATATCACCATTTGCCATAGCTTCTTTTGCCTCTTCAATATACCAGTTTTCTTCCTTTTGTCCTGAAAAAGTGATTGTATCCAATCCATCCAATTCGCTGAACATATCCATAATTGCAGATGCTACCAGATAAATATCTTTCATGGGTTGCTGCAATACCACCGTTTCTTCTTCTAAGTTTTCCGGTATTTCTTTTCCTTCCGGCACCACTAGAAACTGTTCTCCATCCATTGTTGTTGTCAACAATGTATATCCACCTTCATAATAATCCACCGTAAAATTCGCGGCATATTGTAATTCCATGCTGCTTTCATAAATAAGACCGGATTTCTCCGGTTCATTCTCAGATATCCCACGCGCCACTACCGTATCTGTCTGAACGGTGTCTGTATAATCGGAAGAAGGACTGCCGCAGCCCCACAGCCCCAGCAGTCCTATCAAAAACAGACATGTTGTAATTATTGTCTTTTTTCTTCTTCTCATTCTTTAGTACCTCTTATTCTGTGGGTTTCATTGTATTGGAATGAAACGTAAGAATATAATCAATCTCATGTGGTTTGCTCATTGCCACAGTATCTCCAATCACATCCATTGGCTCATCAAAAATTAGAACCGGAATTTCAAAAACAGAATTTCCTTCTGTATTTACCGGCAAATACTTTTCTCCATTTACAATCATGTAATCATAATTTGGACTGTTCCACTGTATCGTTGCAGTTACCATTTCTCCAGATACCGTGACTGTTGCCGGAGATAAAATCTCTGCTTTTCCGCTTCCGCCTTCAAAGGTAAGGTCAATGGTGTAGCTGCCATCTTCTGGTTTGACAGCATTCTTGTTCTGGGTCGTTTCTTCGTTCAAAGGTTCCGGATTGGAAACACTGACCTTATGGTCATACCATGTTCCCTTTTTCCCAATCAACGCAAGGTCAAACTCTTCTTCCAATGCCGGGACAGGTACATCAAAACCATAGACTTCTTCTGTTATGCCATCACTGTATGTAACCGTATCTTCTGTTGGCGATAGTAGTTCTGCCCCATCCTTTTGGGCATCTTCTGCAAGTCCCGGATACAGATTCAAAATATTTTTTGAGCCCAGTGAAATGTGAATCGTCATTTCTCCGTTTTCTACGGTCAGTGTTCCCTTACCATCGCAAGCTTCACTTACCCGGAACATTCCATTATCTGTATCAAAATTGGCTGTATATACCCCATCGGGAAGCTCTGCTGTTTCCTCTGCTTCTGTTGCAGAAAGGCCTTCTGTGACAGAAACATCTGTTTCTGTCATCAGCTCCTGTTCACTACTTTTACCGGAACATCCACCAAGCAACGTACATGTCAACAGAAGTATACTAAATATTGCAATTCTTTTTTTCTTCATGATAATTCCCTACTGATTCATTGCATCTGCAGTATGTTCTACATACATTTTCTGAATAGCCTCAATTTCACCAAGACCGAAAATCTGTGTATCTACACTGTCAAATTTACCGGACGCATTAAACATGCTTAACCAAGAATCTTCATCCCCGCCTGCCATATCGTTATAAGCATGGTCGCCGGCTACTACCATTAACGGACGGAGAATTACTTTTTTATAACCTGCCTGTGCAACCGCATCAATAACTGCCTGACAGGAAGTTTCTTCCGGTTCACCTTCTACTGTTCCAATATAGACATTCTCATAGCCAAGTTCTCCCATCTGGGTCTGCATCTGGCTATAGGATACCTTAGCAGCATGAGATGTACCATGCCCCATAAATACAAAAGCAACGCCGTCTTCTTTTGCTGCATCCAGATTATCATAGCCTGCACCTTTCACTGCTTCGCTAGTAAGTGCCTCTGCAACTGCCTTCTTATCCTCATTGATTACTGTAGCGTCAGTTCCCACCTCACCAAGTAATGGTTCAGCAATTTTTAAGGTTTCAAACTTATCCTGATAAGCTTCTACTGCCTCCAGCAGTTCATCATACTCGGCGCCATGCATCAAGTGTGTCGGCTGTACAACCAGATTTTTTACTCCGTTTGCAACTGCGCGCTCTAATGCCTGGTCTACATTATCAATGCTCTCACCCTCTCTTGCCTGCACATGATTGATGATAATCTGTGCCGTAAAAGCTCTTCTTACAGACCAATCAGGATTTGCCTCTTGCAATGCATCTTCAATTCCCTTAACATCAGCAACACGGCTGTCATTAAAAGAAGTACCAAAACTAACGACCAGAATTTCATTTTCACCGATATCATCCTGATTACGTGGATCATCCTTAGATGCATCTCCGGTATCTCTGCCAAAATAATCCGGGTCTGCGTTCTCACCTGCCACAAGCTCCTTCTGAGCATCTGTTAAAGCGTCCCATGCAGCCTTTGCATCAGAACACTGCTTGTCGGTTTCATCTGTTCTCTCCTGTACGTAAATTGCGTCAATCAAAGCTGCCACTTCATCTGCTGCTGTCTGATCCGCATCTGCCTCAGCTTCATTCTCTGCTTCAGCAGTATCTTCTGTTTCATTCTGTGTAGTATCTTCTTCTACTTCACTGCTTTCTTCTACTGCGCTCTCTGTGACTGCCTCTTCACCGTTTCCACATCCTGTCATACAGAATGTTCCCATCAATGCTGCCATAAATAATGCTACTACTTTTCTTTTCATGTTTCCTCCTTCGACAGTTCTATCTGCCTTTTGTCATTATATTTTTAAATATGCACATCAGAAACAATGTTTAGGCAACACAAACAAAAAACCCTTTTCCTGAATAGGTAAAGGGTTTGCACTCAAAGGAAGCATATAGGAAAAATCATAAAATAATCCTATACTCTTACACGTACAACCAATTACTCGTGGCTTGAAACAATCGTTTCTGTACAGCCATCAGGCAGGTCTCCCGACTTAAAGATCATCACATCCGCCATCTTCCCAGTTTCCCAGTGATATATCGGCTTCAGCTCCCTAATTACGGTGACGAGTTCGTACAGGATTTGCACCTGTTTCCCTTTTCACCAGAGCCAATCATAATGATTGCTCTGACACCTGATGCTCCATATTTAATTTTTGTCATTATATCACAACGTTATAACGATTTCAACAATTTTCGCCACAATTTCTCAATTCTTCCGCCGCCTGGACTAAATTCTTGAGGCTTGGTATGGTTTCAGCAACGCCCCTTGTTTTTAATCCACAGTCCGGATTTACCCAAAGCTTTTCTGCCGGAATCTTCCTTAACATCTTATCTAAAGCATCTTTTATCTCCTCCACAGAAGGAATTCTTGGAGAATGGATATCGTAAACTCCCGGTCCTACCTCCGTTTCAAAATGACTTTTTTGAATTGCATCCAATATAGTCAGCTTGGAACGGGATGCTTCAAAAGAAATAACATCCGCATCCATATTATCAATATCACGGATGATTTCGTCAAATTCACTGTAGCACATATGAGTATGTATTTGTGTTTCCGGCTTCACACCACTGTGGCATAATCTGAATGCCGGTATTGCCCAGTCAAGATATTCAATGTACCAGTCGCTCTTGCGGATTGGAAGCTTTTCCTTTAATGCAGCTTCGTCAATCTGAATAATTCGGATGCCTGCTTTTTCCAAATCCAGTACTTCTTCTCTGATCGCAATTCCTATCTGATATGCCATTTCTTTTAAGGAAATGTCTTCTCTTGGAAAGGACCAGTTAAGAATGGTTACAGGACCTGTCAGCATTCCTTTTACAGGCTTGTCTGTTAAGCTCTGTGCATAGGCAGAATATTCTACGGTAATTGGCCGGATTCTCTTAATATCACCAAAAATAATTGGCGGTTTTACACATCTTGTACCGTAGGACTGCACCCATGCCTTTTCCGTAAATACATAACCTGCAAGATTTTCGCCGAAAAATTCAACCATATCGTTTCTCTCATATTCACCGTGAACAAGCACATCCAGACCGATTTCTTCCTGCTGTCTGATACATTCTTCAATAAACCCAAAATTTTGTTTATCATATGCAGATTTATCAATTTCACCCTTTTTGTAACTGCTTCTGTTCTTTTTTACTTCCTGTGTCTGAGGGAAAGAACCAATGGTTGTCGTTGGAAATAATGGTAATCCAAAAACTTTCTTCTGAATCTTTTCACGCTCATTCCTTTCCGGTATTCTCACAAAAACATCTTCTGACAGATTTGTCACTGCTTCTCTGACACCAGCATCCTGATAACAACGTTCGCTTTTTATCATCCGCTGATTTGCAACATATTCTTTTTCCTTCCCATAGTCATCACATTCTGCCAAAACTGTAAGCTCATGCAATTCGCTAAGCTTTTCTACTGCAAAGGAAAAATGCTGTTTTATTTCTTCTGCGAGTTTTGTTTCGTTTTTTAACGTGTATGGTACGTGCAGTAAAGAACAAGAGGTAGATAATACGATTTCTTTTGCATTCTTCTTTAATTCCTCTAATTTACTTAGTACCTTTTCATAGTCACATTTCCAGATATTTTTACCATTTACCAGACCTGCAAATAGAATCTTATCTTTTGGGAATCCATATTTCTGCACCAGCTCCCATGTTTTTCTGCCTTCCAGAAAATCCAGACCAATTCCATCAAAATTCAGGTTTATCAGATTTTCGTAGCAATCTCTCACATCTCCAAAATAGGTCTGCAATAAGACTTTAACTGTGCCTTTCACGGACAAAAGTGTTTTATATAATGCTTCAAACAACACAATGTCCTCTTTTGTAAGATCAGTGACCAAAGCAGGCTCATCCATCTGAACCCATTCCACATTTAATTTTTCAAGCTTTGTCAAAGCTTCCCTGTATGCTTTGCAGATGTCCTCCACAAAATCTGTTGCCTTTTTACCATCCTGGTATCTGGCAAGTTTTAAAAAGGTAAACGGTCCAATCAATACCGGCTTTGTCTGAATGCCTTCCGCCTGTGCCTCAAGATACTCATCAAAGGGCTTTGTTCCTGCCAGACGTATCTTTGTGTCTGCCCCCAGTTCCGGCTCGATGTAATGATAATTGGTATTAAACCATTTCTTCATGGCTAATGCAGGCACATCACCTTCTTTTCCCTGATAGCCTCTTGCCATGGCAAAATACGTATCTAACGCATCCCGATTTAAATTCTTATAACATTCCGGCACCACTCCAAGCAGAACCGCTGTATCCAGCATTCCATCATAATAGGAAAAATCATTAGAGGATATGTATTTTATTCCCTGTTCTTTCTGACATTTCCAATTTTCTGCCTTGATTTTTTTTGCGGTTTCTGTTAACTGTGTTTTTGATATCTCACCTCGAAAATATTTTTCGGATGCAAATTTTAATTCTCTTAATTTTCCAACTCTCGGAAAACCGATTACTGCACTATTCATAATGACCTCCTTGATTTTGTTATTAATCATTATATAAATTACATTCTATTTTGAAAAATACAAAAAATAAGAGGTTTGAAATAGTTTTAAACTATATCAAAATCAAATATGCCTTTTCAATGCTTCCATATAAGCCTTTCCATATCTGCTAAGTGGCATGTTTTTCTGGGTAATCGTACCTATTTTCATATGTTCATCTACAAGCAGCGGTCTTGCAATAATGTTTTCTCCGTTCAATTCTTTACTGATGATTCCTGAGCTGACTGTATAACCATTCAACCCAATTACCAGATTAAACAGCGTGGCTCGGTCACGTACCTTAATGTTCTTTTTCCGATCCAGTGTACTTAATATTTCCTCTGCAAAATAAAAGGAATTGTATTCTCCCTGCTCGAAAGAAAGATAAGGATATTCTTCCAAATCTTCCAGCGATATCCCTTCTCTATCTGCCAAAGGATGCTTTGAGCTGATAAACACATGAGGTTTTGCCATAAAAAGTTCTTCGAATTTCAAGCCATTCTGCTTAATTAATTTCATAATAATTTCTTCATTCTTAGAAGATACATACAATATACCGATTTCACTTTTTAGCCGGCTCACGTCCTCAATAATTTCATGGGTCTGGGTTTCTCTTAAAGTAAAGTCATACTGATTTGCATCAAACTCCTGAATTACATCCACAAATGCATTGACTGCAAAGGAATAATGTTGGCAGGATACCGAAAAACGTGGGCGCTGTTCTTTTACATTGAGAAACTTCTCTTCCATTAACCCAACCTGCTCCAGCACCTGTCTGGCATAGGAAAGAAAGGTATCACCCTCATTAGAAATTATCACACCTTTGTTTGTTCTGTGAAAAATCGTTATCTGCATTTCTTTTTCAAGTTCACGAATTGCATTGGTAAGACTTGGCTGGGAAATGAACAGCCTTTTGGCTGCTTCGGTAATATTACCGGTTTCAGCTACCGTTACTATGTATTTTAACTGTTGCAATGTCATTTAAAATCACCTCATCTGTCATACGCCTATACATACACATTTATCTTAGAAGAATAAAATCCAGAGCAAATGCCCTGGACTTTATCTGTATTTGAGAGGGCGTAACATCGTCCCCGATTCGCTATCGATTACTGTCTTAACTCAATTCCCATACCTTCCAAGCCATTGAGAATCTTCTTCATAGCAGCGGTAATATCTGCTTCTTCCAAAGTTCTGTCCTTTGCTCTAAACACGATAGAATAAGCCACAGACTTATATCCTTCCTTAATCTGAGCACCTTCGTAAATATCAAACAAGGAATAGCTTTCTAAGATTTTTCCGCCACGCTGTGCAATTACTTCTTCAATCTGTCCTGCTAAGATTTCCTTTGGAACAGTCATACTGATATCTCTGGTTACTGCAGGGAATTTTGCAACACCTTCGTATTTTCTGTCAAAGGTTGCAAGTGGTACAATTTCAGGCATATCCAAAACTGCCACATAAGCTTTTTCTCCGATTCCATAAATATCACAAACTTCTGGATGTACTTCTCCCAAATATCCTACGATTGTGTTATTGTAGATGATATTTGCCTGTCTTCCCGGATGTAAGAATGTTTTTCCGGCATTTGGGTCATACTGTGTCTTATTGTGAAGACCTACTTTTTCGAAGAACTCTTCCACTACACCTTTCATAGTAAAGAAATCTCCATCTCCATAGAATCCTAAAGTAAACTGCATTCTTTCTTCCGGAAGGTCTGTTAATGGAAGTTCTTTTGGAAGATAAATGTTTCCTAATTCATACAAACGCACGTTTTTATTTCTTCTGTTGTAGTTGGTTGCCAGTGAAGTTAACATACCATTTAAGGAAACCGTACGCATAATGCTGAAATCTTCTCCCAATGGGTTAGAAATCACCACTGCCTGACGTTCTTTTGCTTCTGCAGGTAATAATAATTTATCAAATACCTTTGGACTTTCGAAGGAATAGCACATTCCCTGACTAAATCCACAGAATTCTGCAATATCTCTTGCCACAGATTCAATTCTCTTATTAAATGGCAGCTTACCTGTAGTAGCTTCTCCGGTTGGTAATGTGGTTGGAATATTATCGTATCCGTAAAATCTTGCTACTTCTTCTGCAATATCTGCCGGACGAAGTAAATCCTGACGCCAGGATGGTACAATAATTTCTTTGGTTGCTTCGTCATAACCTAAGTCGATTTTCTTAAAGTAACCTAACATAGTTGCTTCATCGATATCAGTTCCAAGCAATCCATTTACATAATTAGCATCAAATTTTACTCTGTTGCCTTCTCTTTTTACCGGGTATACATCTACCATTCCGCCAACAACTTCTCCTGCACCCAATTCTTCAATTAACTGACAGGCTCTGTTGATTGCAAGTTCTGCTGTATTTGGATCTAAGCCTTTTTCAAATTTGCTGGATGCATCTGTTCGTAGCCCTACTCTTTTACTGGATAAACGAATGTTTGTACCGTCAAAGCATGCTGCTTCAAAAAGCATAGTATCTGCATTGTCGGTAATCATGGAGTTTTCTCCACCCATGATACCGGCAATGCCTACTGCCTTTTCTCCATCGCAAATCATAAGAACATTTTCATCCATGGCTCTTTCCTGACCATCTAAGGTAACAAAAGTTTCTCCGTTTTCTGCTCTTTTTACAACGATTTCTTTTCCTGCGATTGTTTCTAAGTCATAAGCATGCATTGGCTGTCCATATTCTTCCATTACATAATTTGTAATATCTACTAAATTATTAATTGGACGGATTCCGTGAGCCGCAAGTCTTCTCTGCATCCACTTTGGTGATGGTTCGATTTTAATATTCTTTACCACTCTTGCACAGTATCTCTTACAAAGTTCTGTATCTTTTACTGTAACCTTAATATAGTCATTTACATCTTCATTATTTCCTGTTTCTTTGATTACAGGTGGCTTAAATTCTTTATTGAAAGTAGCCGCTGCCTCTCTTGCAATTCCGATTACACTAAAGCAGTCTACACGGTTGGAGGTAATTTCGTATTCTACTACTGCATCATCTAAGCCCAATGCTTTGATAGCACTTTCGCCTACTACTGCATCGTCTTCAAACACATAAAGTCCGTCTTCGGGTGCTTCCGGATAGAAATCCTTTGTAGAACCTAATTCTTCGATGGAGCACATCATACCGAAGCTTTCCACTCCACGAAGTTTTCCTTTTTTGATTTTCACTCCCCCCGGAGTCTTTTTGCCGTCATGTCCGCCTGCAACACGTCCGCCGTCTAATACTACAGGAACTTTCATTCCCTCTACAGCATTTGGTGCTCCTGTTACAATCTGAACCGGCTCGTCTTTTCCCACATTTACCTGACAGATAACTAATTTTGTTGCATCCGGATGCGGTTCAATTTTTTCAATCTGTCCGATTACGATATTTTCTAAATCTGCATCTAATTTTACAAAGCCTTCACCTTTGGAACCGGAAAGTGTCATGGCATCCATGTATTCCTGTGCTTCCACGTCCAAATCAGGCACATATTCTTTAATCCATGCTAATGATGTGTTCATTTTTCTTCCTCTTTTCTTAATTTATCTGATTTTTTATCTATATCTGCCCCGGACTGCAAGCTCAAAATGCTAAAAAACAGCATCTTTCGGCAGTCCTCATTGTGTTTTAAAACTGTCGCAGGAAACGAGCATCGTTTTCGTATAGTAAACGCATATCGTCAATTTCATATTTCAACAATGCGATTCTCTCCAAGCCTACTCCGAATGCAAAGCCTGAGTATTCTTCCGGGTCGATTCCGCACATTTCTAATACATGAGGATGTACCATACCGCATCCTAAGATTTCAATCCAGCCTTCTCCTTTACAGAAACGACAGCCTTTTCCACCACATTTAAAGCAACTTACGTCTACTTCTGCACTAGGTTCTGTAAATGGGAAATGGTGTGGACGGAATTTGATTTTGGTTTCTTCTCCGAAAAGCTCCTTTACAAACACTTCCAAGGTTCCTTTTAAGTCTGCGAATGTTACATTTTTATCAATCACAAGACCTTCAATCTGATGGAAAGATGGTGAATGAGTTGCGTCCACTTCATCCGCACGGAACACTCTACCCGGTGCAATCATACGGATTGGAAGCTTGCCTTGTTCCATAACTCTTGCCTGTACCGGTGATGTCTGAGTTCTTAATACGATTTCTTTATTAATATAAAAAGTATCCTGTTCGTCCTTTGCCGGATGATTTGCAGGAATATTTAATTTTTCAAAATTGTATAAGTCATATTCCACTTCCGGTCCTTCCATTACTTCATAACCCATACCGATGAAAATTCTTTCTACTTCTTCCTGTGCTATAGTGTTTGGATGACGGTGTCCTACGTTGTTTTTCTTTGCAGGAAGGGTAACGTCAATAACTTCTCTCTTTAACTGTGCTTCTCTTGCCGCCTTTTCAAGCTTTGTTTTAGTTTCATCTAATAAATTTTCAATCGCTTCTCTGGTTTCGTTTACCAACTGTCCCACCATTGGACGATCCTCCGGTGCAACATCCTTCATACTCTTTAATACGCTGGTAAGCTCTCCTTTTTTTCCAAGGAAGCTGACTCTTACTTCATTCAGTTTTTCCAATGCATCGGAAGCTTCAATCTGTTTCATTGCTTCTTCACGAATTGCTCTTAATTTTTCTTTCATATTTTTTACTCCTTCTAATTTTCTGATTGGTGGTGCTTACATTTAAGCTGACATAAAAAATAGCCCCGTCCCATAAAGGGACGAAGCTTAATCCGCGGTACCACCCTGATTTCTGAACTCTCAGACACTCATATGCGTAACGTGCATGACGTCGATTCTTACTCTGTTTCAGAACCGCAGCTCCAGTGGGAAATTCGTTGTCTTATCTGAACGTAAGAAAGCTTACAGCCGATGACTTTCTCTCTCTGAACGAAAATAAATAACTACTTAACACCTTCATTGCCTTTTACTTTTCAATTCAAAAGTTATTTTAACACATCATGGCGGAATGTCAATACTATTCTTCTAATTCCACACCGTCAATTTCATCAATTCGCATAATCTTTGTTTTTATATTTCCTTTTTTCTCTGTATAGGAAAATTTAATCCATTCCTCATCCGCCTCTAACACAGTACAGCTTAATTTGGTTGCTCCGGTAAACTGAATTATGGACTCAGAAGTCATAATGGTACACTTTTTTCCAACTAATTCTGCTATCAATTTTGACATTTCATTTCCTCCCTTCTCTTTCATTTGAAGCTGTTTTACTTTTTTCTCTAATCTTTTTACCTTTTTCGGATATTCTGAATAACATAAGATTATTATTAAACTAAAAAATCCTATCCATTCCATCTCTCTCACCTGACCTTTTATAAAATCCTACACGGTTAATGCAACTACCACAAAGGATGCAAGACTGATTAACACAAATAAAATCATGCCTGCGTTGAACCATACTGTTTTAAATGGATGTTCTAAATCAATTTCGCCCTTTTCAAATTTCAGTTTTTTCAATGCGATTGCGAGAGCAAATAAAATTAACCCTAGCATAATAAAGCCAATTACAGCCATACCTACCAACATAGTTGCCATTGTTCCCAGCTGTATCATCTGCGGAAGAATTGCAGTTCCTAACAGGTTAATACAAATATGAAGTGCAATGCTATAACGTAATTTTCCTGTACGGATTACCACATAGGCAAAAATGAAGCCCAGTGCTGACGCATATAAAAACTGTGCAATATTTCCGTGATAAAAACCAAAACACAAACCACTGACTAAAATAGCAATCACATCACCATATGCTCTAAGACGTTCCAATAACACTTTACGAAATACAAGTTCTTCTACAATCGGAGAAGCGATTCCTGCCACCAATACGGTTGGTAACAAATCCAGTCCACCAATCATGGTGTTTAATGGATTTACACTTGTGCCTCCTGTCACCAAACCAATCAAATAATTAATAATTACACCGATAATATTAAATATATACATGGTGGCAAAGCACATAATAAGAATACAGATAAATTCATACCATTTGAAGGATTTCTTCTCTTTTGTTTCACCTGTAGGAAGCTTCTTTACCAGAAGGTAAAACACCGGTGCTCCAACAAAATAGAAACTGACAATTATCATAGAATAGATATACCATGAACTTTCTGCAAATTCCGGTACAAATTTGTTAATCACCATTCCCATAATTGACTGAACTGCATTCACAAGAATTGTAATAATAAACAATGAAACTCCAAGTCTGCTAAAGACCTTTTTATGATTCACATTTTGTAACTCCATATCTTTTACTCCTCTATTTATCGTTTTTCATTTCTTTTAATAAATTAGTGATTTTAATCGGATTTCCGTATCTTAAAGTTCCCATACGATAAATCAACGCACCAATCCAGCCTGCTCCAATAATGGATACAATCAGGATGACACCGGAAATGATTACTTCTACCATGCTGACACTTCCCATTGCAATTCTTGCAAACATAGCACTGTAAGAGCTGACCGGAAGGAAGGATAATACCTTAATGATAATTCCATCCACATTGCTAAGCTGTGTTAAGGACAACATATAAACTACCATAATTACAAGCATAAGTCCGCTGATTGCCTTACTGATATCCTCTGTTTTGGATACCAGGGCACCCATGGCTCCGTGTAAAAATGCATAGAATAAAAATCCGCCCAAACCAAAGAATCCAAAGGTAACAAGCACTTCTGCCGGAATATTAAATATCATATCCAAAGAACCGCCCCATGCTTCTCTGTTCAACTGGTAAGAACCAAGAATACACACCAAAACAATACCTACCTGCATTACTGATGCAATGGCTCCTGCGATTACCTTACCGAACAGAAGGCTGGTCGGTGTGGTAGAGGTAACTAACACTTCAATGGAACGGTTGCTCTTTTCTGTAGTAACAGAAGTTGCTATCATCTGTCCATATAATACAATCATCATAAATACCAGAATTTCAAAGGCATAACAGTACCAGAAATTGCTTTCGGTATCTTTTCCAAGAATCTCTTCGTTTACTGTAATTTCTTTATTGTATACACTACTTAATTCTTCGTATTCCAGATTATGTTTTTTACAGTAATCTATCTGACCTGCTGTTACTAAGGCTGATTCCATCATCTGGGACTCCATATCCATCATGCCCTTGTTTAAAACATAGTAATCCATCTCATCCAAAGAACGAATCACAAAACCTGCTTTGATTTCTTCTGTTTCAATTGCCTCTTTGATTTTATCTTCTTCTACATACTGATAAGTTCCTTCACCAAAGATTTCTGTAATCAGGCTTTCCGGAATTAACTGGTTTTCATCGCAAATATAGTAATCTAACGTAACTTCTTCTTCGGTTTCTTCTTCCACTTTAGTTTCACCATTTTTTGATGGTACCGGAAGATACTCTGACATATCCATAAGGCTTGGAAGGAACAACACCGCTCCGCCAAGAAGTGCAATCACCAATGTGGTAATTACAAATGCCTTATTTCGCATATATTCTTTTAATTCAAATCCTAATACTAATAAAAACTTTTTCATTATTCATCTCCTGCTTTCATAACAAAAATTTCATTTAAAGATGGCGCATAATTTCCAAAGGTTGCAATGCTTAAATGCTCTTTTAACATAGCTTCCATTACATCTGATTTGGTCTTACCCTCTTGTAACTCTAAAATCACTTCTTCTTTCTTCTCTCCTGTGATTGCCACAAAATCGCCGAATTTTTCCTGAATCACTGCTTTGGACTTTTCTACCGTGTAATCATCAAAGGAAACGGTAATTCTGTTTTTACCATATTCTTTCTTTATGTCTTTCAGACTTCCATTTAATACTACATTACCATGATTGATTACCACAATGTCTTCGCAGAATTCTTCTACATAACTCATCTGATGACTTGAGAAAATAACCAGTCGCCCTTCTTCAATCAGTTCTCTTACCACATCTTTTAATATTTGGGAATTTACCGGGTCTAAACCACTGAAAGGCTCATCTAAGATAACAATATCCGGCTCGCTGACCAAAGTTGCTGCCAACTGGACCTTCTGCTGATTTCCTTTGGAGAGCGTTTCTAACTTACGGTTGGCATATTCTTCAACTTCCAGTCTTTGAAGCCATTTTTTACTGCTTTTTTCTGCCTCTGTTTTGCTCATTCCACGAAGTCGTGCAAGATATATCATTTGCTCTAACACGATTCTCTTTGGATACAATCCTCTTTCTTCCGGCATATATCCAATTCTCTGTTTTGATGGTTCAAAAGGCTTTCCATCTAACAGAATTTCTCCACTGTCTGCTTTAAATACATCCATGATAATTCGCATGGTAGTGGTTTTTCCAGCACCATTTCTTCCTAACAGACCTAATGCTGTTCCACTTTCCACCTGAAAATTAATGCCATGCAGTACTTCTTTCCCTGCAAAGCTTTTTCTTACATTTCTTACCTCTAGTTTCATATCTATCCTCCTGTTATAATTTAAACATTGCTGAAAGCATTCCTATGACAAATCCGATAATTCCTCCTATGAGCATCAGCGTTCCCGTACCTCCTAAAATAGAAAATACTCGCATTCTGAATTTTGCCATGTCTTCCGGAATATCTGTTTCATTGTATACCTGATAAATAATCGCCCGATTATCCAAGGCACACAAACATTCTAATCCATGTTGACTAGCATAAGCAATACTTTCTGCCTGCCAGTCATTTCCCATCAAATTCCAATCCTTTGCATCCGATATAGCTTTCATTCCGGCTTTTTTTCTTCTTTCATTCACCATAGACTTGGTATCCATCACAAAATCTACCGCCATGCTTTCTGTTTTTTCGAATGTGTAAGTAAACATTCCCATGGAAATCAGTTTTTCTCCCTTTTGAGCATGCTTTTTCAAATATTTCTGAAGACCTTTTGTGGTCATAATAAGCTTCTTTTCTTTGCGAATTTCCTTATTTCTTTTTAATCGATATGCCTCTCCGGACATCATTCTCATATCTTCATACATTACTTCCGACAATTTAAAATATGCACACGCCAAAAGTGTCGTCCCTATCACATAAATAGCACAAAATGCGTGATAAAATTTCCATTTTGCCGCCAACTCTGTCGTAGTTCCAAGATAGCCTTTTATCAGAAGCCAGTCTACCACGAATTGGACAATTGCAATAAACGCCACCATTTTTACCATTAATTTTGCCTGCGACATATAAATATTTCGGAATTTATCCGCTCGTATCTGTATAGATTCTTCATCATTATACAAATCGTTAAATCCGTCTTCCTCATACTCTTTTGTAAAGTAATATGTCAGACTTTCATCATGGGTGACTTCCCGCCATCCGCCTTCCGTCGCCATATCAATAAAATTCTTTTTTTCCATCATTTCTTCCAGATTCGGATTTCTTTTCAAATCGAAGCGGTCTACTTCGTAAAGCATACGCTTTGGTTCATCTTTTCTGAAACAGTAAAACATTCCAAGCTTAACATCTTCTAACATATAGCCTTGCAATGCCATGTTTTCTAACCATTCCCTCTCCTTATGAAATGTAAGAAAAAACTTGAATTTTTTAAGCCTTGCTTTCATTTCCATCTCTCCCTTCCAACACATTGACACCATTCTCCAATTGAACCTGCAAACGTTTCGTTTCTATCTCCAGCAATTCCTGACCTAATTCTGTAATCTGATACGTTTTTTTCCCACTGTCGCTATCTACTATGGAAATTAAACCATCCGTAGTTAATCTTCCTACCATCGTATATAAGGTTCCCGTACCAAGCTTGATTCGCTCTTTCGTAAGGTTACTTACAAACTGCATGATAGCATAGCCATGCCTTGGTTCAATGACTGCTAAAAGCGTATAATACGTTGTTTCCGTCATAGGAATGTATTTCTTCGTCATATCTTTCTGCACTATAATCACCCGCCATATTTTGTTGTGCTACACTATTGTTACTCGATATATTCCTTATCGACATGTCGTTGCTCGACATATCTTGTATTGACATATTACCATATGCCTATATCACTGTCAATATTTTCCTTCTGTTTTTTTGCTCTCAACAAAAAAAACTTTGAAATAGTCTTATCTATCTCAAAGTCTTTTATCAATTCTCTATATTCTTAAACAATATCTTTGGTACACGCCATCGCCAACGCTCCCGGGCCGATATGACAGGAAACGCTCAGGGACAACGGTGCCATGCAGATTGGAAGTCCCGGAAATTCTTTTTCAATTTCTTTTTTGAATTCCTCTGCTGCCTCTCTGTTTTTGGTGTAGGCAATCTGAAGCTTCATACCTTTACAACCGCCCTCCGGACAAAATCTTGTGGCAATATCATTTTTGATAGCGTTAATCATGGTGGCTTTTGCCTGCTTCATAGTCCGTGCCTTCGAAAAAGCATCCAGCTTTTCGCCCTGAATCTGCAATACCGGTTTTAATTTCAACAATGTTCCCAAGGCTGCTGCCGCCGGTGTAATACGTCCACCCTTTTTTAAATATTTTAAAGTATCCAAAGTAATATAGATACTGGAATCAAACTTGGTATCTTCCAATATTTTCTTGATCTCTGCACCGCTTTTTCCCTGTTCAGCCAATGCCATGGCATCCAGTACTGATTGACGCTGAGTAACAGAAATTCGCTGATTATTTACTACAAATACCTTTCCGTCATAATCCTGCGCTAACATCATGGCAGTCTGGCAGGAGCCGCTTAAACCACTAGACATGGGAATATGCACAATTTCATCATATTCCTTTAATATTTTCTCCCACAAATCAGTAACTGTCTCAATTGACGGCTGAGAAGTAAATATCTCTGCTCCTTCTGTCAATTTTTCATAAAACTGTTCCTGAGTTAAATTTATATCTTCATAAAACGTTTCATCATTAATATTAAATGGCATAGGAAGAACAAAAAGCCCCAAGTTCTTAGCTTCTTCCTGCGTAATTCCACTATTACTGTCAGTAACAACCGCTATTTTACTCACAATATCTCTCCTTTTTCCCTTAGTTTCTTTATAACATGATAATATAGAACAGCTGAACTTGCAAGCTCTTTCCATCTTATGTCTGTTTTTATATTTCGCTTTTTTTCATCAATATTCCATTAATAACCGCTCCAATTAACATGATATACATACACATATACAACCATAGCATTACGATAATTATCGTTGTAAGACTGCCATACATATTGCTCATATTACTAAAATAATCCACATACACCGAAAAACCAAACGAAAATGCCGACCAGCTTGCAGCCGTAAACACAGCCCCCGGAAGCTGATATTTAAATCTGATTCTGGTATTTGGCATAAAGTGATAAATCACCGCAAAAATCAACACCAAAAGACAGATAGATATCACATATCTCTTTTTTAAGATCGCCCCTGTAATACTTCCAATCAAGGGAATATTACTAAGAAAATTGGTCTGAATTTTATTACCGAATACCACCAAAACCAACAGCAATAATATGGCAAGGATCATTAACACTGTATAAAAGGCTCCATAAATTCGTAATACCAGGTAATTTCTTGTTTCCTTCACATCAAATACGGAATTCAGCCCCTGAATTATGGCTGTAATTCCTTTTCCGGCTGTCCACAACACTATAATAGCAGAAATCGAAATTAGCGTGCCGGATTTTCCGTATATTTCATCAACAATAGAAATCACCAGCGGATCAATGGATGAGGGAAAAACTCCCACAAACAAAGATAACACATCAGCCTTATGCAAGGGTGTAAACTGAAGCAGTGTAAACAAAAGCATTAAAATCGGTATAAATGACAACATGATAAAATATGCTGTCTTTGCTGCATATGCACTTACATGTTTTTCATTTAACTCATTCGTAAAGCTTTGCATTTTTTGATAAATTTTCAAAATACTCAACAGCATATTTTCACCTAATTAATATAGTTCTTTCAATTCAATTCCTTCATAGAAAAATTTTAATATCTCTTCATATGTTTTTCCCTTCGCAGCCATGGATTTAGCTCCATTCTGGCTCATACCGGCACCATGACCATATCCTCCACCGGACATTTCATATGCCACAACAGTCTTATTGTCTTCTTCATCCACAACCGGAAGTGCTGTTGTATAAGCACTTGGCAGCATAGAAAGGCTATCAATGTATGTTCCATCATTTCGTTTCAGCTTACTGTTTACCGGGGCAAGGAACAGACGAATATTGTATTCTGTCAATACTTTTACCGTGTTCTTGCTGCCCTTAATAATCATTTCTGTAGCAACACCACCCTTACCACGTTTTGTAATATTAATTGATTTTATAGTACCTACTGTATCAATAGGAACACTTTCATACTCGCCCTCTTCGTTGCGGGTAAGAATATTTTTCGGATTTGCCTCATAACGGCTCATCATGTTTGTATCAATATTTCTCTTTAACTGCTCCAAAGTAACTCTTGTTGTCCAGCGATACCACTGCACATCACTGTCATACGCCGGATAAGACTTATCCTTAATAAAAGCACCAAACGCTTCTTCTGTAGTAAGGTCTAAATACTCTCTGTTCTCATTGACGGTGTGACTGCTAATATATGGTTTTTCCTCAGCTGAGTCCCAAATCCCTGCATCTGTTGTTACTCCACAAGAAGTGGAATAATAGTAAGCATCAATAACCTGGTCATTATAAACAGCTACCTGACCACAAGTTTCTTTTACCGCTCTGGTGGCCTCTTCATTTGCTTCAACATTATGATATACCTGATAACTTACACTGTCATCTACATGGGCGCCATACTGAGCACATCCATTATACAAAATCTGATTATACGCATAACTTCTGGCACAAACCGCCTGCGTTTTTAACGCCTCAATACCATAATTCTGCGGCATTTCACTTGGAACCACATGATATAAATATTCTTCCAGAAGAACCTCATTTACTATAATCAATCTTCCATTCACTTTAGCAATTTCAAACTTGCCCCGATAAGAAGGCTGCCCACAATTTCGTTCTATGGATAACAAGGTGATTCTTCCGGTACTATTCACCGGAGTAATATATACTCTGCCCTCTTGCAGCCATGTACTATCCGGTGTCAATTCCAGTGTTTCACCTGCATTGATTGTTTCTTCAGTATCACCATGTTTTATCATGGTATCCTCTGTAACCTGAATTTCCATCTTATCATGGTAAATCTCTTCATATCCCGTGCTTTTGATTAACACTCTGATATTTTCCATATCCGGCGTTTTTCGCACCAATGCAGCACATAATTTCCCATCACCAACAACAAACTCTGCCACGTCATAACCTACAACCAAATCTTTCTTTCCGCCCACAGAAAGTTCCGCATAAGTTCTATAAATAGAAAAACCCTCTTCATATTGTAATTTTCCATATCCCTCAATTTCTATTCCTTCTTCACTGAGAGACAAAATCTTACCATGAATCAAATCCTTTTTCAAAGCAACATTTTTAACCTGTCCCTGTCCAAAGGTAATATCTGCAATGGTTTCTTCTACAGCTTCTTCTAAAGATACACCTGTCAAATCCACATAACCATCCATGGTATAAATACGAAGTACATTATCGCTGTATTTATCAAGCCAAACATTTTTCAACTGCACTTCATCTTCTTTTTCAGCAATCTTAAATATGATAACCTTATCGTACATTAAATACGTGTTGTTCTTATATTTTTCTTTGGAAATATCAATCCCCTGATATTCCACCAAACCTTTTTCGGTATATATCTTATTCTGATTTTCTTCGCCGGACGTTTCAGCCAGCATCATATAATCTGTCTGATACACCAAATCAGACATTCCAAGCTTTTCAACACATTCCATATAAATGGTAATCCATTCTTCTTCTGTCAGCTTCTTCTTATCCCCTTTTCCACTAATCGGATAGATAGCTGCACTTCCGCACAATTCAGAATAGATTTCCCTGCCTTTTTGCACGGTAACATATTTGTCACCATCCCAAAATGCTTCATCAAACTTCTTTTGCGTAATATATTCTAATAACCGGGAAGCATCCTCCGATGTAATGTATTCTCCCTCCTGGTTCTGATTCTTATTCGTATTGACCGCTACAACCAGCATAATAATCAGCAACAGCATACACAAAACGATTGCAATACATTTTTTTCGGATTCGTTCATTTTTCATACTATTCAACTTCAATATACTTGCCTCCCTATTTTAGCAATTTTCCTGACTTGTTGTTTATGCAAAAAGATGGGAAGCAAACTTGCTTCCCATCTTAATAACCCAAAATGCCGGTTCCTGCATTTTGACGCCTAGCAGAGCTAGGTGGGTAACCGCAACATCTCTTCAGCCTTCCGCTGCGTAATGACGGCTTGACATCCGATTTGCAATATAGGAATCCCATAAACATAAATGTAGGTTCAAAATAGCAGGAGTATCGAACACCTCAGGACTTATTTATGTTTTGATTATACCTTAGTATATGCGAATTTTCAAGTATTAATTCACTACTTGTAATGAAAATGTAATATTTCTATATATCTTACAAATTTGTATATAAATTCTTTGCAAATATACCTCTTGACAACACTGGAAAATACGTTCTTTTTGCGTTTTTTCCCAGTGTGTTCCTGTTTCACATACAGAAAATCACTGTGCCCAATGGACACAGTGATTCCTGTAATTAATTGTTAACCTAACTATAACAATTAGATTTCTTTAACAAGCTTTTCTAATGCTGCTAAAGCTTCATCCGGAAGTTTGTCATATCCTTCTTTCTTTTCTGCGAAGTCTTTTACAGCTTTTACACGAGTTTCCATAGCTGCTTTTAATTCAGCAACGTAAGAAGCATCCTGTAAGTTTGGAGTAAAGTCTGCTGTCTTTCCAGACCAGTCATTCATGATTTCGATATCTTCGAAGTTACCCCATTTTTCGAACTTAGCTTTTCCTTCTACGATTGTTTCAAGGATTCCTAATGTATCAGCAGGTTTTACCTTTGTACCCATGAAATCACCTGTGTTAACAATGTAGCAGTCTACGTTCTTTTCTTCTACTAACTTTTTGAACTTTTCATAGTCATTTACTAATGGATAAGTTCTGAATGGGTTAGCGTATGGTACGATACGAATAGCATTTAAGTCTGTTCCTGCAGCAACACGTTCAGCTGTAGATGTCTTTGTTGCAAGTGTAGCACCCATAACAGAAGCTAATGCAGAACCTTTTAATTTCACTACTGGTGGAATTGTAGGGTCTTTCATAATCCAGAAGATTGCGTTAACCGGAGCATCAATCTTATCTACACGGTTTGGTGACCATAATTTAGATTTGATTGCACGTCCGTTACCATTTCTGATATCCTCTGTTACTAACTGAAGCTTACCATCTTCATCTAATGTTGCAGAACAGTTCTGTGCTGTTAATAAGTATTCATTATCTGGACATCCTGTAGGATAATCTGCTGTCTTATCGAAATATGTTGGTTCTAATGCTACAGATGCACATGTATCTGTGTTGATGATGAACGCATCATCATGAAGAACTTTGATTTCGTATTTTCCTCCATGTTTAGCGTGTGTAAGTGTAGATTTACCAGATCCTGATAAACCGTATACAGATGCAACGAATTTGCTTCCGTCATTTAAGATATATTCTTTCTGTCCACCGTGGCAGGATGCATAACCATTTCTGTTAGCAAGAGCCCAAGCCATTGTAAGAGTACCTTTTTTGTGTTCACCAAAGTATCTCATACCAAGGATTGCTGCACAGTTTTCGTTTGTATCGAAATAGCAAAGTGTTAATGGGTCACTTAAACAGCTATAATCAACGTCCGGTGCGTCATGTGGAGCCCACTGTGGGTCTGAGAAGATGTAGATATCTGGTTCTTTTCCATCGCCAACCGGTTTGGAGTTCTTGTACATCTTAACATATTCATCTGACATATACTGGAAGTTAATCATCCAGTTGTAAAGGATGTTTTCTTCTCCTTCCGGAATAAGAAGATGAGCTTTTACCATAAATTCTGGATCAAGTCCTACGAAACATTCTGCATGATACATTGTTTTCCAACGTGTTTCATAGATTGCGTCCATAACTACTTTATCAAGTTTAACTTCATCAACACCTGGTTCACCTTTGATACGGCGAGCTGCAGCGTAACGTCCTGTTACTGCACCATCGTTGAATAATAATACTTTCGCGTCTTTTTCAAGTCCGAATGTTTCACCGTCTTTTACAGGCATATCTGTAACGATTGTTCCCGGTGAATTTTTAGCTAATTCATAAGCTTCCTTTAAAGTATTTACCTTTACTACGTTATTTCCGTAGAAAGCAGCTTCGATGATAGAACGAGTTTTTGAAAAACCTGGTTTTCCGGCACCGATTTCTGAAATTGGATAATAAGCTTTTGTTGACATGTTTTGTCCTCCTTCATAATTTATATTCACTTTCAAAATGTAAAAGTGGAAAGCTATACTGAAATGTACCCCCAGCTTTGCCCACCATTTGTTCATGATTATCGCATTTTTTTTGTAATTTGTCAATAATCCATACTATTTTTTACGTCCTTTTATATAAATTTAATATAAATTGTGTGATTATTCGCTCTTTTTCGAAACAATTTCTTTGGTATATTCTTCCAGCCACTGTTTTTCTTCTCCTGTCATAAACGGAGAAAGTTTCTCATATACCTGTTTTTGGTATGCATTCAGCATTTCAATATCTCGCTTTTCCATGTAATCTGTGTCTATGGCTTCCCTCTCCACCGGCACAAAGGTGAGACATTCAAATTTCATAAACTGTCCCCATTCATTTTCTGTATCTTTCACGCATAACAGCTCATTTTCAATTCGTATGCCATACTGATTTTCCAGATAAACTCCCGGCTCATCTGTGGTAATCATCCCTTCCTCTAATTCACACTCAGGCAAGCCCTTGCGCTGTTTCCAGCGAAATGCATTTGGTCCTTCATGGACGTTCAAAATATGTCCCACACCATGACCGGTTCCGCAGCGATAATCAATCCCATGCTCCCACAAAGGTCCTCTTGCTAAAATATCCAGATTTCTTCCGGTACAGCCATATAAAAACCGCGCATTCATCAAACGTAACATTCCAACCAAGGTCAGTGTATAATGCTTTTTCATCTCCGATGTTAAACTCCCCACCGCAATAGTTCTTGTTACATCTGTAGTACCCTCCTTATACTGTCCCCCGGAATCCACCAAAAGAAAACCTTCCTTTTGGATAACTGCGCTGCTTTCTTCTTTTGCACTGTAATGCATCATGGCTGCATTGGCACCATAGGCTGAAATGGTTTCAAAGCTTAAATCGAAACAATTTTCTGTATCTTTGCGCAATTCATCCAAATAGCAGGCAGCCTCATATTCTGTAATGCCTGTACCTGCTTTTTCTTTCACATAATGAATAAATCTGGTAACGGCAAGACCATCCCGAATATGTGCTTTTCTTGTATTTTCAATTTCCGTCTGATTTTTCACAGCTTTCATTTTGGCGGCAGGATTCATCTGATTTACAATACTGCACTTGTCAGGAATGCTTTTATACAAACGATAATTTATGGTTTCTTTGTCTAGTAAAATAGTATGATTTTCTCTAAAACCAGCCACATCTTCATATACATCATTATACTTCTTCCAAGTTATTTTATTTTCCTTAAGATATGCTTTCACAGCTTCGGTCACCGCTTCCTCAGCCAAATATATACAAACAGCGTCCTGCATAATTACTGCAAAGGCTAAAAAGACCGGATTGTGTTTTACATCTTTTCCTCTTAAATTGAATGTCCATGCGATATCATCCAAAGATGCCATTACATGCACCTGGGCACCTGCCTTCTCCATTTCTTTTCGAATTCTGATTATTTTTTCTGTGACATTCTCTCCCGTTTGCCATGGTTCCAGCACATAAACTTCTTCCTTAGAAACAACCGGACGGCTATACCAGATTTCATTTACCAAATCTTTTTTATAAATAACGGCATTTTCGGAAAGCTTTGTCTGTTCCAGCAACTGTTCCACAAAGGAAGCTGACACTACTCTGCCATCAAACCCAAACGTATTATGGTTTTTCATATATACTTCTATATACTCTTCTTCGTTTGGAATGTTGGTTTCTCCGCACTTAAACAGATGAATACCACTGTTTTGTAATTCCTGTTCTGCCTGAATATGGTAACGCCCGTCTGTAAAAAGACAGGCTTCCTCCTTGGTAACCACAAGACTTCCTGCTGAGCCTGTAAATCCACTCATAAACTCCCTGCATTTAAAATACTCCCCCACATATTCTGACTGATGAAAATCAGCAGTGGGAATATAATACAAATCAATCTGCTCCTGTTTCATTTTCTGGCGCAGCTGCTCCATTCGCTCTCTTATCATTTTAATAGCCTCCTGATTCCTTTCCCAACAGCAGAGCAATTCCGGAACTGGTGCCTAAGCGCTCACATCCCGCTTTCAAAAAATCTTCCATATCTTGCACACTTTTTATACCACCTGCTGCTTTTATTTTCACTTCCGGACCTATATGTTCCTTCATCAAAAGCACATCTTCCATAGTTGCTCCACCACTTCCAAATCCTGTGGAAGTTTTAATGTAATCCGCACCGGCATTTGTCACTGCCTGGCACATACGTATTTTTTCTTCTTCTGTCAAATAACATGTTTCAATAATTACCTTTAGTATTTTTTCTCCACAACATTTCTTTAATGCACGAATTTCTTCTTCTACTTTTACATATTCTTTGTTTTTCACATCACAGATATTGATTACCATATCTATCTCAGAAGCGCCGTCTGCAAGTGCCTGTGTGGTTTCTTCTAATTTTGCTTCGGTATTGCAATATCCCAAAGGAAATCCCACTACCGTACAAATATTTATTTTGTCATGAAAATTCTCTTTCACTCTTTTTACATAACAAGATGGGATACACACAGATGCTGTTCCATACCTGAGTGCCTCCTTACACAGCTTTTCTATACTTTCCCAATCTGCAATAGGTTTCAACATAGTATGCTCAATATGCTTCATTATATCTTCTTTTTTCACTTTGTACCCTCCAATTTTCTTAATATTTCCTAAAAACAGCATAAGTATATAGCACTTCTCACTATTTTTCAATAGATGCTGTGATATTTTTATTGAAAACGCACAAAATATATAGTAAAATGTTAGTAGCTATATGTGGGTAAGTAGATTGATGGTGCTTACCACGGTTTAAGGAGGAAATATTATGACACTAGAAACCATTAAAATTTTAATTTGTGATGATTCTATTCTGGCTCGTAAAAAACTAAAAGATTTTCTTACGTCCATCGGCTGTACACAGATTTTAGATGTTGCAGATGGTCAGATGGCCGTTGATACATATAAAGCAGAAAAACCGGATATTGTATTTTTAGATATTGTAATGCCTGTAAAGGATGGAATTACTGCTGTAAAAGAAATTATTGCTTTTGATCCTGCCGCTCATATTATTATGACATCTTCCGTAGGAACTCAGGAAAATTTAAAGGAGGCATTAAAGGCCGGCGCAAAGGATTTTATCCAAAAGCCACTGGATAACAGTCAGATTCAGCATGTACTGGACACTAAAGTCAAAGGAGGCATTTAGATGTTTTCACAATTCTTTGGAAATTTTTTGTTAAACCAAAAGCTAATCACGCCTGAACAACTGGCAAATGGCATTCAGGAAGTTCAGAAAATACATAAAAAAATCGGAGAACTGGCCGTTCGATATGGCTATCTTACAGAGGAACAGGTAGAACAGATTCATATCACTCAGACTACACAAGATAAATTATTTGGGGAACTGGTTGTTGAATACGGTTATATGAACGAAATGGAGCTTGAAAAGTTGCTGTCCCTTCAGCACAATGATTATGAATTATTGTGCAAAGTATTGATTGATAATAAGGTGCTTACAAAGACAGATTGCACTCATGCACTGAATGATTTTAAATCTAAATACAAGTTAAATGATTTGGATACACTGACCCTATTACAAACTACCAAAATCAATATTTTAATCAATGATTTTTATGATTTAACCCAGTTAGATAATGCTCCTGTTTCCGTAAAATATCTTACTCTTTTGTTCAATAATATAACTCGGTTTATTGGAAATGATTTTACACCCTACAGAGAATTTATCATGACTGAACCGATTACCACAAAATGTTTCTCTCAAAACATTATCGGTCCTTTTTCTGCCTGCTCTGCAGTATATGCTTCTGAAGAAACATTTATTGGCATGGCATCTCGGTATGCCCAGGAAAATTTTACGGAATTTGATGAGTATGTACAGGCATCTATTTGCGACTTTCTAAATCTTCACAATGGTATATTTACAGTAAATATTTCCAACGAAATGCAAATGGAACTAATGTTGGAACCGCCTTTGGAAGACGCTTTCAATCCCGACTTTTCCAAAACTGTTTATTGCCTTCCCATCAGTTTTCCGTTTGGTACTGCTCATTTCATCATTGCTAATGTTTAATCATTTATGTGTTATATATACAAAAACCTGTGGTGTAAGACCACAGGTTTTTTACTACTATCTTATCTATTGCAAAGCAAACTTAAATTCCAAGAAATTTCTTTACAACATCCTTCATTTCATTTACTTCGCATACTGTATCATGTACTACTTTTGCAGAACGGATTTCTTTGATTGCATTTGGTTCTGCAACACCTGAAAGCTTAGTAAGTTCGTCAATTAAGTCGAAATCTTCCATTCCTTCATATTTTGCATCAATAGCAGACATTACACTTCTTGCAAACTTATAAGGGCTTGCTGTGCTGGCAATTACTGTTTTCTTTGTATCGTTTGTAGCTGCCTTATACTTTTTGTAAACTTCTGCTGCTACCGCTGTATGTGTATCCAAAACATAATTTGCTTTGTCATAAACTTCTTTAATTACATCTGCTGTTTCTTTTTCTGTAGCATAATTTCCGTAAAAATCTGCCAACTGTGCTTTCATATCATCTGTAATACTGTATTTTCCATCCTTTGACAAAGCTGCCATAAATTCTGCATTCTTATCAGCGTCATTTCCGGCAATACGATAAATTAATCTCTCTAAGTTGCTGGAGATTAAAATATCCATAGATGGAGATGTTGTTAAAATGAAATCACGGTTCTTGTCATAGCATCCTGTATCAAAGAAATCATATAATACTTTGTTATCGTTAGATGCACAGATAAGTTTTCCAATCGGAATACCCATGTTCTTTGCATAAAATGCAGCTAAGATGTTACCAAAGTTTCCTGTTGGTACTACCACATTGATTTCTTCACCGTTTTTAATTTCATTGTTGGCAACCATTTTTGCGTAAGCGTATACATAGTAAACTACCTGTGGCACTAAACGTCCGATATTAATGGAGTTTGCTGATGAGAACTGGAAGCCTGCATTGTCCATAACTTCAGCAAGTTCCTTATCACCAAAAATAGCTTTTACACCACTCTGTGCATCGTCAAAGTTTCCTTTGATTCCAACAACAAAAGTGTTGTCACCTTTCTGAGTTACCATCTGTTTTTCCTGTACCGGACTTACTCCGTTCTTTGGATAGAATACAATGATTCTTGTTCCTTTTACTTCTGCAAATCCAGCTAATGCAGCTTTACCTGTATCTCCTGAAGTTGCTGTTAAGATAACAATTTCATTCTTTACATTATTTTTCTTAGCTGCTGTAGTCATTAAATGTGGCAAAATGGATAATGCCATATCTTTAAATGCAATGGTTGCACCATGGAACAATTCTAAATAATATGCATCATCAGCTTTTACGATTGGTGCAATTTCTGTAGTGTCAAATTTAGAATCATATGCATTATTAATACATGCTTTTAACTCGTCCTCTGTAAAGTCAGTCAGAAACAGTTTCATTACTTCATAAGCTGTCTGCTTATAATCCATTTTGGAAAGTTCCTCAACGGTAACATCCAGCTTTGGAAGATTTGTTGGAACAAATAATCCTCCATCTTCTGCCAAACCTTTCAAAATAGCTTTTGAAGCTGTTACAGGTTCTGAATTACTTCTTGTACTTTTGTATAACAATTCCATTTTTCCTCATCCTTTTCTTTTATAAACTAAGGTTTTTGTACTTCGACATACACCACTAAGGGTTAGTATATCATAGATTATCTATCGAAACAAGAAAAAGATTATCACATTTTCAAATTCTGTGCAAGCTTACGGTAATGTATAAAATTCATGTCCACCATAAACAAACAGCCATTTTAAATTTTTATCAAACCAGCTCATATTGTCCGGATCAGCCTTGGAACGTGCTGAGAAGAACAATGCTCCCTGAGAATTATCCGCACCGGCAAGGACCATATCTACAGCCTCTACTGTTTCATCGCTGATTACCACACTCTCAAATCTTCCATCAATAGTTGGAGAAAACTGTGCGCTGCCTCCCGATTTTTGGAAAACCACTTCCTCCACAGTATTTGGAAACGATGGATGATTTACTCTGTTTAATATTACATTTGCCACCAGTTTCTTTCCTTCTACGCCTTCTCCGGAAGCCTCAGCTTCTACGATTCTTAAAAGCACCTGATAATTTTTCGCATCCAGCGCTACCGCCGTCTGGCCGTAAACACATACCGGTTCTGCTACAAGTTCCTGCGTTAGCATTACTGTTGGCTCTGGCGTTGCTGTTGGCTCTGGCGTTGCTGTTAGCCCTGGTGTTGCTGTTAACTCCTGTGTTTCTGTTAGCTCTGCCGGCTGTGCCGGTGTAATTTCTTTTTCCTGACTCTGCTTGTATTCTGTTTGTCCCGATTCTCGGACAAAGACTTCTGTATCTCTTACGGAAACGCTTACAATTTCTTCTGTCTGCAAAAGTAGTTCGTCTTCACTGCTTTCTTCTGTCTTTACCAGTATTCCTGAACTTAGTGGTTTTATTGCATCTGACTTGTTTTTTCCGGAACCTCCAAATTCTTTGGAATTAAAAGAAATCAGAGCTATTACTGCCGCTCCGGTCATAAGTACCGAGCAATTTCTATAAGCTTTTTTTGAAATATTGCTTATAATCCCCCAGAAGTTCTGAAAGACTTTGTAAATTTCCTGCATATCTCTACCTCGCATTCCTTTCCGCTGTAGTAATATTACCTACAACTTTTTTTGTGGTCGTCAGAATTTCTTACAAATTCTGCTTTGCAGCCAATTTCTGCTTAGTGCATTTGAGATACTTGTATAACTATACGGAAACCTTCCATTTCTGTCAATATGATTTGGTTATTTTTGGGAAATGTATCCCACTTCTTTTTTCTTTATTTTCATATGCTTATGCATTTCTAATAATTTTCCCACTCTAAATTCTTTCAAATTTAACAATATTTTTTAGTTCTACTCCTTCTTCCTTTCTTAAAATTTATTACATATTTTTTACAGATTTTAAGAATATTATTCATCTTTTTTTCATAAATGCCTTATTTTATAATTTTATTCCCATTTCTTTTAAATTTAGTAGAAACTTTTTGCTGCTTATAGTAAACTAAAATTAATTGAATTAATAAGGAGCGTTTTATGTTACCAGGAGTTTTTAAAGCAACAAAAAAGGATGGTACTGTTTATTACCGTTCTTCTTTTACCTATCAAAATAAACACATCAGTCTGGGGAGTTTTCCTACAGAGTGGACAGCTCATACCGCATATGCGGAAGCCAGCAATATTATGTCCTCCTCCTGTTCTATTCAGGATTATTCAGATGTGTTCACCATATCTTTTGAAAAATACGTGATTTTAGTCAATTTCCGTGACAATGAAATGTATTTCAAAACACCTATTTATCTGAAACAAAAATACTTTTATTACTACTTTTCCAAAAAAGACTATCTGATTTTTGACACGGATGATTTATTCTATTACTCCAGTCATAAAATTATGCGTAGACAAGGGCATCTTTTTGTAGCTGATTACGGCATGCAGGTAAATATTTTGTCCCGCTATGGCATTAAGAATTACGCGGTTCCCGGAAAAGATTATATTTTCATTAACGGGAACACTTCTGACTACCGTTATGGAAATATTACTATTATAAATAAGTACCACGGGGTTTCTATGGAAACCAAAGATGGAAAGGAACAGTTTAAAACAAAAATACATATTCATGGGGACTTTTTAGTTGGAATATATCCTTCTGAAACAGAAGCGGCTATTGCTTATAATAAAGCGATTGATGTTTTAAAGAAAAAGGGATTTAAAAAAGAGTTTGCAAACAATTATATTGAGGGGCTTTCTCCCAGAAAATATGCCGAAATTTATTCAGAACTGAAAATTGCTAAGAAAATTCGGGAATTTGAAATACAATAATTTCCTTCTCTGAAGTCATAATCTAACTGCCCGGCAATGTACCGGGCAGTTTCTTTTATCTCCTTATAACTCACTTGATTTTAAGATTTCTGATTCGTTTTTTTGAACCCCTTCCTTCCATATAATATGTTCTCTTTCCTGTTGAAACCATTGATATGCATTTTTCAAACCTGTAAGAAAATCTGTTTCTTCCGGGCAGATACTTTTGATTTTATCTACATTTAATACATTGTCATAATCATGAAACGGGAAAAAATCTCTAACTCCTCTGTTTGCTTTTCTATAGTCAAAGGTTACCAGTTCCACTTTTTTGCCTACCGCCTGAGCACACAATTGCACCCACTCTTTTGCAGTAACATACTCTGAATTTCCTACGTTGTAAATTTCCGTTTTCTCCGAAGTTTTTTCTATAAGCTTTCTTACAATTACAGCTAAGTCTTTTGCATAAATAAACTGCAGTTTTTTATTAGTATCCGGAATCAGAACCGGCCGGTTCATTACGATATGCTCGAATATAAAACTTTCCCTTTGAGCGTAATTGTTTTCTCCATATACATATGGCGGTCTTACTATGGTAAGTGGAATTTGTTTCTTTTCCATACATGTTCTAAATGTACGCTCCGCTTCTATTTTGTCTGTTCCGTAATTCCCCCAGTATTTATTGGCTTTCATCCTGTCATCTTCCCGGAATCTTGCCTTTAAATGTTCCACATCATACACAGCACTGGAACTGATGAAAATCGTTTTTTTCAGCTCTGTGGTATCTATGGAGTCACAGATAATTTCTGTCTGGAGCCTGTTTAGCCCTGACACATCTACCAGGCAATCAAACTTTTTGCCTTTTAACAGGGTTTTCATTTCTTCTTTTTGGTTTCTGTCACAAACAAGCTGAGTTACACCATTTACTTTATTATTTCCTCTATTGAGCAAGGTTACTTCATATCCATTGTTTACCAGTTCGTTGGTAATTTCCTTTCCTATAAAGTAACTTCCTCCTGCTATTAATACTCGTTTCATCTTTCTTCCTCTTTTCTTTCTTATACTACAAATTGTAAAACAAAAAGTCACCAAGGCTCTGCCCTGATGACTTTTCAAATATTGGAATCAGATAAAACAAATATTCCTGTACGTCATTCATGGGCATCACCACCAATAGGAAGCCCATGAACGATTTCATAAGCTTCCTATCGAAAATAATAATAATGATGACGTACATTTAAAAATAACATTTGTTTTTCCTCCTTTTGTTTTCTTGTCTTATATTGTAACTATAACACGATTTTTCTTTTTGTCAAGCACTTAAATTCATTCCAGTACTTTTTCCAAATCTTTATTTAGCTGCTCTGTTCTCAATCTTGCCCCTTCGTCTGTCAAGTGCAAAAATGAGTTGTAAAAATATTTGTAGTCATAGAAATAATCCCTATAATCTGATATCACTTCACAATCCAGTCTATTGGAAAGTTCTTTCTGAAAATCCACAAATCCTTCTTCTTCCGGAGTATATTCTCCTTTTCCAATTGGATATCCTGCCACTACCATGGTAGCACCTCGTTCTTCCAAATACTTATTTAATTCATTTAAACGATTAATACAGGTATCATTGATTTCCGGCAAAGTCTGCTCTTTAAAGGTAAAATTTCCTTCTTCTCTCGGATAAACATTATCTCCATACATATTAAATGCATCTCTGGAATAGCAGGCATCCGATTCTGCATTGTAATTCTTTGCAGCCTCCTGATTTACCAGCCCCAGCCCCCAAAGAACCATTGCCTTTTTCATGTAATCCGGAAAACCGGTAATCATGGCGGAAATATCTTCTTTATTTAATAAAGAATACAAATCCCAATGATTTTCCAAAGTAATCCATGCCAGTTGGATATCGTCGATTTTACTGTCATCTGCAAACGTGTGATGACAGATAACATAAACATCGCCTTCCTGCACGTTTATTTTTGCCATTTCTTCATGAAAGGCATTGTCCAATCCACCGTGCAGTCCCATATTTACCACCGGCATTCCGTATTTTTCCTGGATTAACTCTGACTGGAATCCGAAAGAAACATTGGAATTTCCAATTAATACAATTTTAGGTTCCTCAATACTTTTTAATCTTTCAACTTTATCTAATAAAGACGCATTATAACCATTTTCATACTGGGGTGATATTTCGCAAAAGAAAAATACGGTAACCGGCACCATTATCACTGCCAGCAGGCATAAAAACAGTACAACCTTTGTTATAAATTTTTTCACACTACCCTTTCCTTTCTATTGAACTTAGAAATTATTAAAACTGGAAATAAATAAATTCCTGCCCTGATGTTGCCGGAACATTGAAAATCAAAAAGAGTATAAATATCACGTATACAATCCAGCGGACTGCCTTCTTTTTCTCTTTTAATTTTCCCAACACATCCTTAGTCAAAGAACAATAATCAAATACTGTCAATAATCCAATACTAATCACCATTCCGACCAAGGTAAGTTTATCTATTCCTAAATAAGTAGTTATCTGACTTACATAGCGAGCCGGATTGGTAATTCCCTGAAACATATTTCCCAATACATAAAAAGCATCTCCTATGGTCTCTGCCCGGAAAAATACCCATGCAAACGTAGCAAATAAAAAAGTTACAAAAACAGAAATCCACCATTTGATTCCACCAGGCTTTTGATTTTTATCTTTCTTTTTTACTTTAAAAAGAAATTTCTCAATCACCTGTGCAAAGCCATGAATACCACCCCAGACTACATAAGTCCAGTTGGCTCCATGCCATAAGCCACTAATCAGAAAAGTTGCCATAAGATTAAATGCATTTCTTCCTTTACTTACCCTATTTCCTCCCAGGGGAATATAAATATAATCCTTCAGCCAGCTGGAAAGGGAGATATGCCATCTGTTCCAGAACTCACTTATAGACGTTGAGAAATATGGGCTATCAAAATTTTTCATAAGCTCTATCCCAAACAACCTGGCTGTTCCAATTGCTATATCTGAATACCCTGCAAAATCACAGTAAATCTGTATAGAAAACAACACAGATGCCACAAGAAGCGGGAAGCCTTTATACACGCCTAAGGAATCATATACGGTATCCACCGACACCGCAAGAGTGTCTGCTATCACAATTTTCTTAAAGAATCCCCATGCCATTAATCTAAGTCCTGCAACTGCCTTTTTATAATCGAATTTATGTTCTCCCAATATCTGAGGCATTAAATTTTTGGTTCTTTCAATCGGTCCTGCCACTAACTGCGGAAAAAAAGCAATAAATGTTGCATATTTTCCGAAATTCTTTTCTGCTTTCACCTCTCCACGGTACACATCAATTACATAGCCCAGTGTCTGGAAGGTGTAGAATGAAATCCCCACCGGAAGCAATAAGTTCAATGTAACCGGATGTACCTGTAACGTAAATAAATTTAAAATATTTGCAACGCTTTCACTGGCAAAATTAAAATATTTAAAAAAGAACAAACATCCCAAACTGGCTACCATGGCAGACACAATAAGTATTTTCTTCTTCCGTTGTTCTTCTGCCCGCTCCAGCCCAAGGGCGCAAGCATAGGAAATGAATGTGGTAAACAATATCAAAACTACATATTTCACATTCCAGCTCATATAGAAGTAATAACTGGAAACAAACAATACAATCCATCTCCACTTATGTGGAATTGCCCAGTAAATGAAAAATACAATCGGCAAAAAGATTGCAAATGTAAAGGAATTAAAAAGCATACTCTCGCTCCAATCTATGTTTTTTCATAATACACAAAACAATAGAAAGTCGCTTGGCAACTTTCTATTGTTCTAAATTATATCATATGTATTTTGGTTTTTCTACTATTTTTCGTGCATAAGTTAATCCACTAATTGCACCTTAGCCCCGGAACTCTCCAAAATTTCTCCATCCCTAGTCACAAACACCGCCTCTACTTCCGGTATACTTTCAACCAGTTCCATCCCCTTATCACTTCCAAGCAGCACACAGGAGGTACTAAGTGCATCTGCAATGGCAGAAGACTCCCCAATAATGGTGACCGCTTCTAAATCACTAACAGACGGATAGCCTGTATTCGGGTCTAATATGTGATGATAAATTTCACTGTCTTTTTCAAAATATCTTTCATAAATACCGGAAGAAACCACTGTTTTATTCTGAACCGAAACACTGCCGATAACTTCGTTTCTGTCCGCAAAAGGCTTCTGTATCCCTACATTCCAGTTACTCCCGTCTTTTTTTGTACCGATGACTACAATATTTCCACCTAAATTAATCATCGCAGATTCTACACCTCGCTCTAACATCAGTGTTTTTAGCTGGTCTGCTATATAACCTTTTGCAATCCCACCCAAATCAATTTGAGTTTTTTTATCTTTTAACCGTACTTTATTTCCATTAATTTCAATAAACTTATAATCAATGTGGGATTTTGCTTTTTCTATTAATTCTTCCGATGGCAGTACACCATCATTGTCTTTTACATGCCAAAGTTCAGTTAATGGAGCAATGGTAATGTCAAATGCTCCTTCTGTCAGTTCTGAATATTCGATTGCCTTTTCAATCAACTCAACCGTTTCCCCTGACATTTCCACCCATTCTCCCTCTGATTTGTTTAATTTGGAAATCTCACTGGTATCTATGGTTCTGCTGAACTTCTTTTCATATTCTTCACACAGAATAAGACAGTCTTCCATGACTGTCTTATCCTTAGTTCCGTATATATTGATAGATACCAACGTGTCAAAGTATATTCCCTGCTCACTGTAATCACGCTCTGCACTGCATCCGCAAAACAAAAAAGATACCAGCAGCAAAAGCATGCTCCATTCAATATATTTTCTTTTCATTTTTCTTTCCTAACTACTCTTCCTAATTTGTCTGCCCAAAATTATGAAATAATTTTTACCGGACACTTTTCTGCACATTTTCCGCAGTTAGTACATTTTTCCGGATCAATATGTGCCACATTGTCAGTTACTGTAATCGCTCCAAACTCACATACCTTTTCACACATCTTACAGCCAATACATCCTACCTGACAGCCTTTTTTCACATCTACACCTCTGTCTTTGGAGCTGCACTGCACCAGATGTTTTGTTTCCTTTGGTACTAATTCTATTAAGTTCTTTGGACATTCTGCAATACATTTCTTACATGCTTTACACTTGTCAGAATCTACCTTAGCCACGCCATCGATAATATGAATGGCATCAAATGGACATACCTTTACACAGGAGCCAAATCCAAGGCATCCATAGTTACAGGTTTTTGGACCACCATTTGGCACAAAAGAAAGCATTTTACAGTCTTCCACACCGTAATATTCATAGTCCACTTTTGTTTTATCACAGGTTCCTGCGCATTTCACAAAGGCTGTCATAGGTTTTCCACCATCTGCAGATACACCCATAATTTCACCAATTTTTTTTGCACAGGCATCACCGCCTACAGGACAGGCAGAAACCTCTGCTTCCCCTTTTGCAATAGCGGCGGCAAGACCGTCACAACCTGCATAACCACAACCACCACAGTTGTTTCCCGGAAGCTCTGCTCTTACTGCAACTTCCTTTTCATCTACTTCTACTTTAAATTTTTCTCCTGCAACACCAAGGAAAAGTCCAAGAATTAATCCGATTACAGCAACAATAACTGCCGCAATTAAAATTCCAGTTATATTCATACTCTTTCCCTCCTATATCAGTCCTGAAAAGCCAAAGAAAGCAATTGCCATAAGACCTGATGTAATTAATACAATCGGCATACCCTGAAATGACTCCGGTACATCATTGTATTCCATCTTTTCTCTTAAGCCTGCAAGAATTACAATCGCAATGGTGAATCCTATTGCTGTAGCAAATCCATTTACAATGCTTTCTAAAAGATTATATTCCTTCTGTACATTAGTAATCGCGATACCTAATACCGCACAGTTGGTTGTAATCAAAGGAAGATATACTCCCAATGACTGGTACAAAGCCGGCATAGTTTTCTTTAAAAACATTTCCACAAACTGTACCAGTGCTGCAATTACCAGGATAAATACAATGGTTTTTAAATAAGTAAGTCCTGTTTTTTCAAGGACAAAGGTATAAATCAGACTTGTAATTGCAGATGAAATAGTTATAACGAAAATAATCGCTCCACCCATACCAGCAGCAGTATCAATTTTCTTAGATACACCAAGGAATGGACAAAGTCCAAGAAACTGACTTAATACAACATTGTTTACCAATGCTGCTCCAATTGCAATGATAATTAATTCTTTCATTTACTTTGCCTCCCCTTCTATTTTTCCGGTACAGCCTGTATTCTGACAGGATGTACAGCCATCGCCACAACGACTGACTGGTGCTTTTTTACCTTTTTTATTCCGCACCTTGTTCTGTACTGCTGTTAATGCTGCAAGCACAAAGAACGCACCCGGTGCAAGAATAAAGATAGTAATTCCTTCATAAGAAGCAGGCAGAACTTGTAAACCAAAAATCTGACCTGCACCAAGAATTTCTCTTACCATACCAATACTGGTAAGTCCTAAGGTAAACCCAAGTCCCATACCAATTCCATCAAAGATAGATTCGATTGGACCATTCTTAGAAGCAAAGGATTCTGCACGTCCTAAGATAATGCAGTTTACTACAATCAGTGGTATATAAATACCCAGTGCAGAATACAACGCCGGAATAAATCCTTCCAATAATAATTCTACCACTGTAACAAAGGAAGCAATAATTACAATGTATGCCGGAATACGTACTTTATCCGGAATCACATTTCTAAGAAGTGAAATAATTAAGTTAGACATAATCAATACTACGGTTGTAGTTAATCCCATACCCAAACCATTCATAGCAGAGGTGGTAACCGCAAGTGTCGGACACATACCAAGCATCAGTACGAAAGTAGGATTTTCTTTGAATAAACCGTTTACTAATGGTTTCATATATTTGTTATTCATCTTAGTTACCTCCCTTCGTAGCTTTAAAGAATTCAATTCCTGCATTGACACCATTGGTTACCGCATTTGTGGTAATGGTAGCACCGCTAATGGCATCAATCTGATTTTCAGCAGTAGCACCTGTTTTGCTGTATTCAAACTTTTCTACTTTTTTTCCTGCATACTGCCCTTTGAATTCATCTTCTGCAGCTTTCATACCAAGTCCGGCGGTTTCACTGATGGATAACATTTCAATACCAGTCACGGTTCCATCACTTAAAATTCCCATAGTAAAGCTGATATCACCGGCATAACCTTCACTGGTTACTACCGTATATACATGACCTATTACATTTCCGGAAGCATCTAACGCGTCTGCTACTCCGGTGATTTGCTGGGCACTATAGCCTGCTGCTGCCGGAATTTCTTCCCCACTGTTACCTTCCATTTCTTTTTCTTCAAAGCTTGCAGCATCTGGAAGTACTGTTTTAAAAGCCTCCTGCTTTGTCAGTTCCTCCTGTTTTGCAATAGGCTCTTTGGTAACTTCGTATACTGTCCCAAGAGTTAAGCCGGAAATCAGTGTAATAGCAGTTAACACTAATGCATCTTTTACTATCTTATTCATTTCCCCTTACCTCCTTCTTCTCTAAACCAAAAGCTTTTGGCATAGTTACTCTTTCAATCAACGGAACTAAAAGGTTACCGAAAATAATCGCATAAGATACACCTTCTGCAGAACCTCCAAACAAGCGGAAAATTCCTGTTAATACTCCCAGTAAAATACCATATACAATCTGACCTTTAGCTGTAATTGGTGAAGTCACATAATCTGTTGCCATAAAGAAGGCACCTAACATCAAGCCACCACCAGCTAAGTGTGCCACAATATAAGATAAATCAAATCCGTGTCCGCCAAAGATTGTGATAAATACCACAAATGACAAAATGTAACTTGCAGGTATTTTCAAATCAATAATTCCCATAATCAGAAGAACAGCTGCACCAAACAACAATGCAACAGCACTGGTTTCGCCGATAGTTCCGGCAGTACGTCCCAATACCATATCCAGCACATTTACACTTTCTCCATTTTTCAATAACGCCAATGGTGTTGCTGTAGAAACTCCATCATATGTAAAGGTTGTCATTCTTCCTGTAAAGGAAATTAACAAAAAGCATCTTGCTGCCAATGCCGGGTTCATAAAGTTTTGACCTAAGCCACCAAAAATCTGCTTCACAATAATAATTGCAAAAATACTACCTAAAGCACTCATCCACCAGGTTGCCTTTGGCGGCAAATTTAATGCCAGTAAAAGTCCTGTCAGAGCAGCACTCCAGTCATTGATTGTCACTTTCTTATGCATTAATTTCTGATAAATAAATTCTGAAGCCACTGCAGTACCCACGCAAACTACCACATTCATTAATGCATTCACACCAAAATTCCAGATTCCAACTGCTGTAGTTGGAAGTAATGCTATAATTACCATCAACATAATATTGGAAGTTGTTATTTTACTTCTAATATGTGGTGATGATGACACATGTTTTAAATCACTCACAACATTCACCCTCCTTCTACTTTTTACGTTTTGCAAGAACCATTTTTCTCATGGATTTAATTGACTGAGTAAGCGGACGTTTTGCAGGACAAACAAAGCTGCAACAACCACACTCACAACATTCTAAACCATTGTTCTTTACAAATTTTTCTTCTTCTGAATGTTCTGCATAGTCAGCAAGTCTTGCCGGAACTACACGTCCCGGACATACTTCTACGCATTTACCACAGTTAATACAAGCAGTAGGTTCGTATTTTGCCACTTCGTCTTCCGTAAGACACAACAAAGCAGAAGATGTCTTTGTTACAGGGACATGAATATCAAAAATACCAAATCCCATCATTGGACCACCTGAAATAATCTTTGCAGGTTCTTTCTTAAAACCGCCTGCTTCCTCAATTAATTCTGCATAGTCTGTACCTACACGTACAATAAAGTTTCTAGGGTCTTCCACAGCATCTCCTGTTACCGTAACAATTCTGTGCATCAAAGGTTTTCCCTCTACTACTGCATGGTAGATTGCCACAATGGTATCCACATTGTTTACCACGCATCCTGCATCTGCCGGAAGCATTTTTGAGTTGATTTTTCTTCCTGTAGACGCATAAATTAACTGACGTTCTGCACCCTGAGGATATTTTGTCTTCAAGGCTTTTACCGTAATACGCTCTTCTTTTTCAGTAAGCTTTTCTAAAATTTCAATACAGTCCCTTTTGTTATCCTCCACCGCCAGAATTCCTTTGGCATTGTCAAAAAGTCTTAACACTATTTTCATGCCTTCTACCAGTTTTTCCGGCTCCTCTAACATTCTGCGGTAGTCAGAAGTCAGATATGGCTCACACTCTGCACAGTTAGCCACCACATAATCAATTTTCTCCGGTTCTTTCGGAGAAAGTTTTACATGTGTTGGGAACCCTGCACCACCCATACCAACAATACCAGCTTCTTTGATAATCTCTCTGATTTCATCCTTTGTAAGCTCCGTATAAGGTTTGTGCTTAGGATATTCAACTGTTTCATACTGTCCATCATTTTCAATTACGATAGACATTACGTTGTCACCTACTGTCACTCTCCTTGGCTCAATTGCTTTCACAGTACCTGACACACTGGCATAAATCGGTGCCGATACAAATCCGCCGGCTTCTGCTATTTTTTCGCCTTCCAGCACACGCTGCCCTTTTTCCACAATCGGCTTGGCTGGCGCCCCAATATGCTGGGATAACGGATAAACTAAGTCACCCTTTGGCAAAACTTCCTTGATTGGTTTATCTTTCGATAAATTTTTGCCATCATTTGGGTGTATCCCACCTTTAAATGTTGATAATCCCATGTTCTAACCTTCTTTCCTGTTTTTTATTCCTTCTATAACTTTTTACACCTCTTATTTTACTATTTTTTTCAACAAATTACTATATATGTTTCGCAAAAAATACTATAAATTTTCAGAAAAATGCATTATACTGGAGATAATGACAAAAAACAAAAGGAGATTTTTATGGAAACAATCACAACACCTTCCAAATATCAGATACCTGCCTATTTGGAAGAACACTATGATTTATCAGAACTACTCTTTTTCGATATTGAAACCACTGGTTTTTCAGCAAAAACTTCCCATCTGTACCTGATTGGATGTTTATATTTTGAAGACGGTATTCCAAATATCAAACAATGGTTTGCAGAGAACCCTTCTGAAGAGCCAATGCTATTGTTTGAGTTTTTTCAATTTTTGCAAAATTTCAAATATTTGATACATTACAATGGAAATGGCTTTGACATTCCATACTTATTACAGAAATGCAGCCACTATAATTTGCCTTACAACTTTGATTCGGTGGAAAGTATTGATTTGTACAAGATTCTTTCGCCTTTCAAAGCACTCTTAAAATTAGAGAATTTAAAACAGAAAACAGTGGAAGCTTATTTAGATATTTCCAGAGAGGATTTATATCACGGAGGGGAACTGATTAGTGTTTACTTAAACTATTTAAAAGAACCAAAAGAAGAAGCAAAAAAATTATTATTGCTTCACAATCACGATGATATTAATGGTCTATTGCGCCTGGCACCTATGCTTGTTTTTCAGGATTTCACTTTAGAAAACTTGGAATTTGATAATACAGAAGTCAAAGATTATATTTCTTTGAACGGTTTAGAGGGTAAGGAGGTTATCTTCTCTTTTCATCTGCCTTCGCCTCTGCCTAAACGAATTAATTTTGCGAAGCAGGATTACTATTTATCTGTGCATGAAAAGGACTGTAAGCTTCGCATCAAGGCTTACACCGGAGAATTAAAGTATTTTTACTCTGATTACCAAAACTACTACTATCTCCCAAAAGAAGATACTGCAATTCATAAAAGTGTGGCTTTTTATGTGGATAAAGATTTTCGCACCAAAGCGAAAGCAGCCAACTGTTACAGCAAAAAGACCGGCATATTTTTACCACAGTTCCAAGAGATTATATCACCTTATTTTAAAATTGACTATTTTGACAAAATTTTGTATTTTGAGGCTTGTGAAGAGAATTTAAAGGACAAATTACACATGCTCGCGTATATTTACCACATTCTACAGTTTATGCTAAAATAACCAAATAAGCGAAGCTCATCCCAACGGACAGCTTCGCTTATTTTTACCTTATTTAATTGGATTTCTGATAGAAAAATGACTTATATCTGTCATAGTTTAATTCTTTGTAATTCATAATCTGCTCTGTACTTCCAATAAATAGAATTCCTCTGCTACTCAATGCAGAATTGAACATCTTATAAATATCCTGCTTTGCTTCTTCTGTAAAATAAATCAAAACATTACGACAAACAATCAAATGACAGTCTGATGGGTAGGTATCTTTCAGCAAATTATGCTGTTTAAATTCTACACGACTCTTAATTTCTTCTGAAATCTGGTAAGATGAGCCAATCTTAGTAAAATATTTTTCTTTCAAATCTTTCGGAACACTTGCAATGCTCTTTTCGTTATACAAACCAACCTTAGCTTTAGCGATTACCTGCTTATCAATATCCGTTGCAATGATTTTGATATTGCTCAACGGAAGATGTCTTGATAATGCCATTACTAAAGAATATGGTTCATCTCCTGTAGAACATGCAGCACTCCAGATTTTCAGATTCTTTCCATATCTGCTGATAAGATCAGGAAATACATTTTTATCCAAAATTTCCCATTGTTCCGGATTCCTGTAAAACTCTGACACATTAATTGTCAAATAGTTTACAAAGCCTTCAAACATCTCTTTATCTGTTTGTATGGCTTTTACGTAAGCATCGTAACCTACTATCTCATTTTTTGCAATAAGCGTATCAATTCTACGCTTCATCTGCTTTTCCTTATAGGAGCTTAAGTCAATTTTCGTCAGTTCATAAACACTCTTTTTAAAACCTTCGTAATCCATTGCCATATAAAAACCGCCCCTTTACTTATCCCAATACTCAGATTATTATTCTTCTGTTGTTTCTTCTGCTGGTGCAGCTTCTGGTTCTAATACTTTCATGCTTAAGCTGATTTTCTTTTCTTCTTCGTTGAAATCAACAACCTTAGCTTCGATTTCCTGTCCAATCTTTAAGAAATCAGCTGGTTTTTCAACATGAACTCTTGAAATCTGTGATACATGTAATAATGCATCTACACCTGCTTCTAATTCGATGAATGCACCGAAATCTGTCATTCTTGCAACTTTTCCTTTTACAACAGCACCTACTGCATATTTTTCAGCAGCGTTGTTCCATGGATTTGCATCTGCAAATTTCATGCTAAGTGCAATCTTATCTCCAGAAATATCTTTGATTAATACTTTTACGCTTTCGCCAACTTTAAATACTTTCTTAGGATTTTCTACTCTACCCCAAGACATTTCAGAAATATGAAGTAAACCGTCAGCTCCGCCTAAGTCGATGAATGCGCCGAAATCTGTTACATTCTTAACAACACCTTCTACAGTATCGCCAACAGAAATCTTTGCAAATAATTCTTTCTGCTTTTCTGCCTTTTCAGCAACGATTAACTGCTTGCGGTCACCAATGACTCTTCTTCTCTTTGGATTGAATTCGCTGATTACAAATTCAATTTCCTGATCTGCATATTTTTCTAAATTCTTTTCATAAGTATCTGAAACTAAGCTTGCAGGAATAAATACTCTTGCTTCATCTACAACTACGCTTAAGCCGCCATCTAATACCTGAGCAACTTTTGCTTTTAATACTTCTTTGTTGTTGAAAGCTTCTTCTAATCTTTCGTTTGCCTTATCAACAGCAAGACGTTTGTATGTCAAGAGAACCTGACCTTCACCGTCGTTTACTTTTAAGACTTTTGCTTCCATTTTTTCGCCAACCTGAACCATTGTTGTCAAGTCAACGTTTGGTGTGTTTGTGTACTCGTTTCTTGTAATAATACCGTCTGCTTTGTAACCTATATTTAAGATGATTTCATCTTCCTTTACGCTTATTACAGTACCTTCCACCTTATCTCCATTTTTAATTGTTTTAATGGATTCCTCTAACATTTCTTCAAAACTTAATTCTGACATTTACATTGAACCTCCTCGATTATATTCTTTGGGGTGGATGCCCCTGCGGTAATACCTACGCTGCCAACTGTCTTTAGTCTGTCAAAATCTAAATCAACAAGTGTCTGTATATAGTAAGTATTTTCACATTCTTTTTTACATATTTCAAATAACTTTTGCGTGTTGGAACTGTGTTTGCCACCAATAACAATCATAGCCTCCACATCCTTCGCAATCTTCCGTGCCTCCTGCTGGCGTTCTTCCGTTGCATTGCAAATCGTATTTAAAACAATTATATCATACCTCTTTTTCGAGATAATTTCAACTAATTCTTGAAATTTATTGTAATTAAATGTCGTTTGGGACACAATACAGAGCTTTTTTTCCACTGAAACATCAAATTTCTCGGCTTCTTCCAGTGTATTTATCACATAGGCTTCTGACTGACTCCAACCACGAATTCCCACTACTTCCGGATGATTTTCGTTGCCGATAATTAAAATTGTATTGCCCTTACTGCTTTCTTCTTCTACAATTTTATGAATTTTTCTTACAAACGGGCAGGTTGCATCTACATATTCAAGTTTTTGCTGTTTTATGCTTTCATATACATGTTTTGCCACTCCGTGGGAACGGATAATTATGGTTCCATCTTTCACTTTCGTCAAATCCTGTTCTGTTTCTAAAACCTGTACACCTTTTTCTTCTAAATCCTTCACCACTTCTTCATTGTGAATGATTGGGCCTAATGTATATATTTTTTTCCCTGTTTCCACCTGCTCATATACGGTATCCACAGCTCTTTTTACGCCAAAGCAAAATCCTGCACTTTTTGCCAGTTTTACTTCCATATTCCTCTCCTATACCTATATACTAACCGTTTATTTTTTCTTTGAAAAGTTGAATAATATGCGTTGCAACTTCCTCTGCATTCATATCAGAAGAATCCACAAGCACTGCGTCTTCTGCCTGCATCAGAGGTGAATTTTCTCTGTGCATATCGCGATAGTCACGGTCAATGATATCCTTTTCGATTGTTTCAATATCGCAAGCTATATTTTTTTCCTGCAATTCTTTATATCGGCGTTCTGCACGAGTTCTTGAGCTGGCTGTCAGATATATTTTTAATTCTGCCATCGGAAGCACTTTCGTTCCAATATCTCTGCCGTCCATAATAACATCCGTTCTTTTAGCTAACTGCTGCTGTAACTCCACCATTTTCTTACGAACATCACCATTTACAGAAGTGGCAGATGCCATATTTCCTACTTCTTCTGTTCGAATAAGACCATTTACATTTTCTCCGTTTAAAATAACCTGCTGTTCTCCATTTTTGTATTCAATAGTGATGTCTGCATTTTTGCATTCTTCGCTGATTTTAACTTCCTCTTCCGGTTTGATGCCCTTTCTTAAGAAAAACAACGCCATAGCACGGTACATGGCACCGGTATCCACGTAAATATAGGATAATTCCTTTGCGATTTTCTTTGCGATGGTACTCTTTCCTGCTCCGGCAGGTCCATCAATAGCAATGCTGTATGCCATTTTCTTTCTCCTTTTCTATGTGATATCTTAAATTATTCTCGTGAAGCAGCCCTGGCAGCAGCCATGGCTGTTGACCAGGCGATTTGCAGATTAAATCCACCGGTTACTGCATCCACATCCAGTACTTCCCCTGCAAAATATAAATCTTTCTTCTTCTTAGATTCCATTGTGGCAGGATTGATTTCTTTTACATCTACGCCGCCTCTTGTAATTATGGCTTCCTCATAACCTCTTACTCCATTTACCGTCATTGAAAGCTCTTTCATGGTTTCTAACAATCTTCTGCGTTCTTTTTTATTGATTTCATTTACTTTCTTTTCCGGTGGAATTCCACTTAATTCAATCACCACAGGTATCATTTTTGCAGGCAAAAGATTTCCCAACACATTTTTAAACTGCTTATTTTTGTCCTGTTCAAAGTCACGCAGTATTCTGTCGTCCAACTGATCTTCGGATAATGCAGGTTTTAAATCTATCTTTAATCTGAGATTTTCTTTCTTTAATTCTTCTAAAACAACGCTGCTTGCACTGAGAATCAACGGTCCGCTGATACCATAATGGGTAAACAGCATTTCGCCAAATTCTTCGTACAATACCTTCTTCTTATTTTTGATAGAAACCCTTACGTTTCGCAAAGATAATCCCTGCAACCTTGGTACCCAGTCTTCATTTACCGTCATTGGCACCAGAGCCGGGGACAATTCTGTAACTTTATGTCCTAAAGCTTTAGCAAATCGGAAACCATCACCGGTAGAGCCGGTAAGCTGGTAAGATAAACCTCCGGTAGTTACAATCACCGCATCTGCCATAACTTTTTTTCCGTTTTCCAAGGTAACGCCAGTCACTTTATTCTGCTGTTCTATCACATTCTTTACCTTTGTCTTAAGAAAAACTTCCACGCCCTGATGCTTTAATTCCTGCTCTAAAGCCTTGATTACATCGGAGGAATGGTCCGAAGCCGGGAACACTCTGTTCCCTCTCTCAATCTTTGTTGCAAGTCCCAAATCTTCAAAAAAACCAATGGTTTCCCAGTTATTAAAATTTTGAAAAGCACTGTAGAGAAATTTATGGTTTTTCATTACACTTTTCTGTAAATCCTCCATATCACAGGCATTGGTCAGGTTACATCTTCCCTTTCCTGTAATAAAAAGTTTTTTCCCAAGCTTTTCATTTTTTTCATACAAAATAACTTCTGCACCGTTTCTGGCAGCTTCAATGGCAGCCATCATTCCGGCGGCACCACCACCAATTACAATAATTTTTCTCATTTTTAATTCTCCAGATAAGGGTCTTTTAATATTATTTTATCTTCCACTACATTAATTTCATCATTACTATATACCTGGTATTCATCCCAGATTTTTTCCAGCGTTTCCAGTGTGTTTACAACTTCTTTCTGTTTTTTCATGCACAGTGCCACCACCAAGGCATTAATTACACTTAATGGCGCCACCAGCGAATCCACAATGGACGCCATATCGCTTCTGGCAATCAAGTTGCAGGAAGAATACAAATTCATAGGGGAATGAATACTGTCGGTCAGAGTAATCACCTTGGCATTTCTGTTGTTGGCAAATTCCATGGCTTTCAGCGTACGCATGGAATATCTCGGAAAGCTGATTCCAATAATGGCATCTTCCTCACCAATACGAATCATCTGTTCAAAGATTTCACTGGCACTGCTGGTCTGAATCAAATGCACATTGTCAAAGAGCATATTTAGATAAAAACTCAAAAAGTTTGCCAGTGGCATACAACTTCTTATACCTAAAACATAAATATGTCTTGCATTGAGCAAAATGTCGATGGCCGTTTCAAATGCCATTTCATCCATATTTTCCAAGGTAAGTTTAATCTTTTCTGCATCTGACTGTAAAACAGTACTCAGAATCTCTGACTGACTGATTCTTCCATAAGCCACCTCCATACGCTGAATGGAATTTAACTTATTTCGCACCATTTCTTCTAAGGCTTTCTGGAAATCCGGATATCCCTGATAGCCAAGATTCATGGCAAAACGTACTACCGTAGACTCACTGACACCCACCAGACCGCCAAGCTTAGCGGCAGTTAAAAAAGCTGCCTTATCATAATTCTTTATAATATAATCTGCCAGCTTTTTTTGCCCTTTACTAAGCTTTTCATATTTTTCATTTATTTTCTTAATTACTTCATTTGTTTTTCCCAAAATGACACCTTCTACAGATTATCTGTTTGCAAGTTCTTTTGTGATGTCAGACCAGGTAACACCACGTTCTACCATGAGAACCATAACATGATAAAGGAAATCTGATACTTCATACTTAATTTCTTCCGGGTCAGGATTTTTGGCGGCAATCACAATTTCTGTTGCTTCCTCTCCTACTTTTTTCAGTATCTTATCAATTCCTTTATCAAATAAATAATTGGTGTAGGAACCTTCTTTTGGATTTTCTTTTCTGTCCGCAATCACGTTGTATACTTCTTCAAATACTTTCAATGGATTGGTTACAGCACCTTCTTTTTCAACCAGCTTGTTAAAGAAGCAAGTTCTGTTTCCGGTATGACAAGCTGCTCCCACCTGTGAAACCTTTGCAAGTATAGTATCTACATCGCAATCTGCTGTTAAAGATTTCACATACTGGAAATGTCCTGAGGTAAGTCCTTTTACCCACAATTCATCTCTGCTTCTGCTATAATAGGTCATTTTACCGGTAGCAATGGTATGGTTGAAAGCTTCTTCATTCATATAAGCCAACATCAATACTTCATCAGTCATATAATCCTGCACAATTACCGGAACCATGCCATCAGAATTTAATTTAAAATCAGACCACTGTATGGAACTTTCAAATAAACACACAGAAATTCCCGCTTGCTTGCACTCCTGTTTTATCTGCATAAAATCCACATTCATTCCGTTAAGTTCGCTGGCAGAAACTCCGCTTACATTTCCAATGGAAAGAATGTTTTTGATATCTACCTTCTGTTCAAAGTTCCATACAGGAAGTACCGGAGCCTCCACCTGACAGGCAATGTCACTAACCACTGCTTCATTTTCCGGATTTAGCAGAATAATTTCATCTACGCAATCTGTAATTAACAACTTATTATCTGCAATTATCTTGATATTATCAACGGAAACTGCGATTTTTTCTTTACCAAAACGCTTAGACACTTCCTCTGTCAAATCGATATTATCCTGTTTTGTATAGTTTAAAACTGCCTTGGAAGCGCCTGCATACAAAAGCTTTTTCACATCTTCCATGCGTTTTATATTGTCGCCGGCAATAATAGGAATCTCCACTACTCTTGCAATTTCCCTTAAAATTCCAATAGCCTTTTCATGTTCTTCATCTGAATCAGAAAATCCAAACACTAATAACTCGTCAGCACCTGCATCGGAATAATATTTCGCAAGACTCACTGCATCTTCTTCTTTCAAAGAAATATATGGAACTAATTTTTTATTATTTTTCATTCTGCTGTTTCCTCCACCTTAAAGTGTTCCTTTTGTAGAAAGCACATCTGTAATTCGTTCATCATAAGTGCAAGCCTCGTCCAAAGCCTTTGCAAAAGCTTTAAACGCCGCTTCAATAATATGATGATTATTACTTCCGTGAACCAATTTCATATGTAAATTCATTCCTGCTGCATAGGAAACAGCATAGAAAAATTCTTTTACCATTTCTGTATCGAAGTATCCTACCCGCTCTACGGAAAAATCAGCATCAAAAACAAGGTATGGTCTTCCAGACAAATCAATGGCACAAAGCATCAGTGTTTCATCCATTGGTAGATAACGTTGGCCAAAACGTTGAATCCCTTTCTTATCTCCAAGAGCTTCTTTAATGGCTGTTCCCAACGCAATACCTGTATCTTCTATGGTATGATGGCAGTCTACAATCAAATCGCCTTTTACAAAGCAATTCAAATCAAAAAAGCCATGTTTTGCAAATCCTTCCAGCATATGATCAAAAAAGCCGATGCCTGTGTCGATATTTGCAACACCAGTACCATCTAAATTCAATTCAATGGTAATATCCGTTTCTTTTGTTTTCCTTGTTATTTTTGCTGTTCTTTCCATGTGCGTCCCCTTTATTTAATCTTCAAATCTTACTTTAATGGAGTTTGCATGGGCAGTAAGCTGTTCTGACTCTGCAAACTTGATAATATCCTGATGTATTGGTTCTAAAGCTTCTTTCGAATAAGCAATAATACTGGATTTCTTAATAAAATCATCCACACTTAACGGTGAGAAGAATTTTGCGGTACCGTTGGTTGGAAGAACATGGTTTGGACCTGCAAAATAATCTCCTAACGGCTCTGAGCTGTATTCTCCAATGAAAATTGCTCCTGCATTGCGAATCTTTGTCATTACATTGTATGGATCTTTTGTCTGGATTTCCAAGTGTTCGGAAGCAATATCGTTAGCTGCTTCAATCACTTCTTCCATTGTATCTGCCACTAAAATATATCCGTAATTATCTAATGATTTCTGAATAATTTCTTTTCTGGATAACTGTGCTGTAAATTTATCTACTTCCTCTGATACCTTTTCTGCCAGTTCCTGACTGGTAGTGATTAAGATGGCTGAAGCCATTTCATCGTGTTCTGCCTGTGAAAGTAAATCCGCAGCCACAAATCTTGGATTGGCTGTTTCATCTGCAATTACAAGAATTTCACTTGGTCCGGCAATAGAGTCGATGCTTACATGTCCGTATACGGCTTTTTTTGCCAAGGCTACATAAATGTTACCCGGTCCTACAATTTTATCAACCTTAGGAATGCTTTCTGTTCCGTATGCCAAAGCTGCAATTGCCTGTGCACCACCAACCTTGTAAACTTCAGTTGCACCTGCTTCCGTTGCTGCAACTAATGTAGTTGGGCATACTTTTCCGTCTTTTCCCGGAGGTGTTGTCATGATAATTCTGTCTACTCCTGCCACCTTTGCAGGCATAATGTTCATAAGCACAGAAGATGGATATACTGCCTTTCCCCCCGGTACATATACACCGACTTTTTCTAACGGTGTTACCTTCTGACCTAAAATAGTTCCTTTTGCAGTGGAATCGAACCAGCTCTGCTGACGCTGCATAGCGTGATAGCTTTCAATGTTCTTTAATGCTTTTCGAATAATACCAAGAAGTTCTTCACTTACTTCTTCGTATGCTTCTTTGATTTCTTCTTCTGTAACTTTGATGCAATTGCTGTCGATTTTTACGCCGTCAAATTTTTCTGTATATTCAAATAATGCTTTATCGCCATTTGCCTTTACATTACTTACAATATCAGCTACTCTGCTTTCAAATTCGCCGTAGCTGTTTGGACTTCTCTTTAACAAATCTTCCAATATGTTTTTCTTGGTTTCTTCTTCCAGTTTTATAATTCTCATAAGGTTCTCCTGCCTCTCTTTCCTTATAAAATTCCTTTTAAATCATTGATGATTTTTGTAATTCGTTCATTTTCCATTTTCATGCTGACCTGATTTACTACCATTCTTGCAGAAAGCGGACATACTTCTTCTAATACTGTTAAGCCATTTTCTTTTAAGGTAGTTCCTGTTTCCACAATATCCACGATGACTTCAGATAAGCCTACAATTGGTGCTAACTCGATAGAACCATTTAATTTCACGATTTCCACGGTCTGATGCTTTTTATTATAGAAATAATCTTTTGCAATGTTTGGATATTTGGTTGCCACACGAATCAGTTCATGATGCTGTAACAATTCTTTCGCTTCTGCCGGACCGCAAACGCACATCTTACATTTACCAAATCCCAAATCCAGCACTTCATGCATTTTTCTGCCTTCTTCTAAAATAGTATCTTTTCCAACGATACCAATATCAGCCGCACCGTATTCTACATAGGTAGGTACATCCGGACCCTTTGCCAGGAAAAATTTCAACTTTAATTCCTCGTTGACAAAAATCAGTTTTCTGGAATCTTTATCTTTCATTTCTTCACAGGTAATACCAATCTTTTCAAACATTTCCAGTGTTGTTTTTGCAAGACGTCCCTTACCTAATGCAAATGTTAAATATCTCATGTTCTATTCTCCTCTACATTTCTGTACAACCGTTTTTATCCAAATGTAATATTTTTGCAAAACCGTTTCTATCTGCATATTCCTTACATTCTTCCAAAGATTTTTCATTTCTTCTTAAAACTGCCACCTTTTCGCCTTTGGAACGCAATTCTTCTGCATGTTTTACCGCTTCTGTTTCATTGTCCCCATCACATACTAAAAGTACAGTGTTCTTTTCGGTAGGTATTCCAATCTTCTGTCTGGACAGAGCTGCCATCAACTGATTTACCAGTAACACACAACCAATCGCTGCAGAATCTTTTCCAAAATGCTTTAACAGACTGTTGTAACGTCCTCCGGTAATCAGCGCCTCGCCGACCCCATATGTATATGCCTTAAAAATAACGCCTGTATAGTACTTATATTTGCTTACCATACCTAAATCAAAGGTAATGTAATCTTCCACGCCATACACCTTCAAAGCCTCGTAAATGGCTTCTAAACGTTCTATAGAGGCTTTTGACTTTTCATTGCACACTATTTTTTTTGCTTCTTTTAAGACATCAATAGAACCGAACAATTCCGGCATCTTTTCTAAACAAGTTTTCACATCTTCCGGTATATTATGTTCTGCCAGCAATTCTTCCACACCAAAATGATTTTTATTGGAAATCAGTTCTCTTAATTCAAGTTCAACTTCTTCCTCTAATTTCGCTTCTTCTATTAAACCTTTGAAAAAGTCGATATGACCAATGCTAACCTGAAATTCTTTTAAACCTGCTGTTTTCAGGCAACGAATCATCATTGCCACAATTTCAGCATCTGCACTTACACTGTCATCACCAATTAATTCTGCTCCCAACTGTGTAGTTTCTTTCAGTCTTCCCTGTAAACTGTGATGATTGATGTATGTATTTCCCATATAACCAAAACGAATTGGCATATCTTCATCATGATAATACTTTGCGGCTGAACGGGCAATGGATGGTGTAAAGTCCGGGCGCATCACCAGTGTATTTCCCTCTCTGTCAAAAAATTTAAACAATTCTTTAGAAGCAGTGGTTCCCACTTCTCTGGAAAATACATCAAAATATTCAAAGGTTGGTGTTTCTATGGCCTGATAACCATATTGTTTTAAAACACTAAACAACCTGTCCTGAAGCACCTGTTTGCGTTCACACTCTGAATTGTAAATATCTCTTACACCCTCCGGTGTATGCAATAATCTGTTTTCCATCTATTCTTATCCTCCATGCAGTCACTTTAGTACGCTAAATCGCTAATTCATTAACTTGTTACTATAATAAACTTCCATAATTATATAGGGAACTGCTAAAGATGTCAAGCTGTTTCTTCCCTTTCCTCCAAATCCTGTTGCATATTATCCAGATACGGAACCAGTATTCCGTTTCTCGGACGAATCACATAATCCGGACTAAGTTCATCTAATCGAAAGCTTTTTCTTCCACCCTGTTCCATTCTCTCATAAAATTCCTTTAATTTTTCGTATTTTAAATAGTAAAGCAGATTTTTATGAGAAAAGAACAAAATCAAAAAAGAAATTCCTCCCTGCTTTTCAAACTCAGTCATGAAAGCAAACTGATGTTCATGAATGTTATGCATGGGAAATGTATCTGCCGTACATTCTTTGGCATCAAAGCACACAGGAATCCCCTGTACCGCCCCAATATAATCCACGGTACTTTTTTGTTCAAAATAAGCTAATGTAATATGTCTTGTAGCCTTGTCAATGGAGATGGGTGTGATAGGTGTGGGAACTTTCTGAATCAGCGCAAGCTTTCCTTCCCGATATTTTTCGTTAGTTCTGTTAATCATTTCTTCTAATGTGGAACCTCGCAAGCCCCTGGAACTCCATGTCGTCATCTTCGTCACCTGTATTTTTCCATAATTTTAAATTCTTTTGGCACCTCTGCCACAAATTCTTTTCCTGATAAATAGGAAAGCTTTGTTTCCATCTTTGGAAACTCAATGCGGTAGGCATGAAGTAGCTGGGATGTAATATGACATTCTTTCCTATACTTATCATTAACTTCCTTTTTTCCATATTTGGTATCTCCCACAATCGGATGCCCAATGGAAGAAAGATGCGCTCTAATTTGATGGGTTCTACCCGTAATCAGCTTTACTTCCAGCAACGTGGTATGCTCACCCCAGGCTATGGGACGATATTCGGTTGCGATCGGTTTTGCATCCTCACGCTCTTTCGAATAAATTTCTACCTGATTATTCTTTTCATTTTTCCAAAGATACCCTTTGATTTTTGTTGGTTCTTTTATGGTTCCCGCCACATAGCAAAGATAATATTTATGAAGTGTGCGTTCTTTAAATAACCGTGATAGTTCCTGCAGGCCTAAAAGAGACTTACCAGCGGCCACCAAGCCACTGGTATTCCTGTCTATTCTGTTACAGATAGATGGTTTAAAGGTTTTCAGCGTTTCCTCTGTCACCTCCTCCTTATCTGCCAGATACTCTAAAATAGCATCATTCAGAGAATAGTCTTGTGGTTTTGCTTTTTGTACCAGCATCCCACTTTCTTTGTTAACCAAAAGGATGTGTTCATCTTCGTAAATAACAGACAATTTCTTTCCCTGTTTTTTTCCCGTATGTACCGATATCACTTTCGCAGGCTCACTGAATTTTTCAAAAGTTTCGTCGCTGAGGAAAATCTTTACACAATCGCCTACTTTTGTTTTTTCACTTCCATCTGCTTTCTTTTCGTTTAATTTTATATTTTTCTTGCGAAGCATTTTGTATATGAAACTTTTGGGTGCTTTATTCAAATATTTTGCCAATAGCTTATCCAATCTCTGATTTGCTTCGTTTTCCTTTACGATAATTTCTTTCATAAATATAACCTCAACTAGAGTATTTGCGGCTGCTTTCCTGCCGGTTAAATGGATATTGCCTTAATTACATCTGCCATCTTTTGCTCCTGTTCCATTTTTCTCTCTCCACCCAGATTTTTCTGGAGTTCCTGTAATCTGGCAAGATAGCTTTCTTCGTTATTAAAAATTTTTACAGAAGTTCCTGAATAGCCGTTTTTCTCAAGAATTCCTTTGATGTAATCCGCCATGTATTTTTCATTTGTTTTTTCTTTCTCACTGTATGCAATGATTGTTTTACCTACAATAGCCACATGAAGAAGTTCTCCTATTTTATCATAAGATGTGATAACAATATCATAAATAGTGGTGGCATCCTTCACTGTATTTTTTATTTTTTCATAAGTTTCCTGACTTCCGGAAGAATATTTGTAAAAAAGAATCGTTGTAGCCATCTGCTTTGCCGCCGGTAAAACGGATACTACTGCTACCACTGTAAAAAGATTTGCCTTAGTTTTTGTAGTTAAATAACCTATAAGAAAAATCACTATTACCAATGTGAATAAAATAATTGTCTTAATGGTTTCTATATTCCGCTGCGATTTTAAATAACCATAATTTCCCTTTGGTATTTTTCTCATGATGTTCTCCCCTATTTTATCATTGTCATTACTTTTAATAGTACCTCATGAGGTACCACCTTGCATAGGATTTCAAATGCTTGCATAGGCAAGCCATACACAGATTTTACTTTCCCTGCTTTAGCATCTGCAAGAGCCTTTTCCACCACTTTTACAGGGTTCGCCATTACTAACCGTTTATAAAGAGCAATCTGGCTGTTTTCCTCTGCGATATCAAAAAACTCTGTCTTTACAGGTCCCGGACAGACAGCAGTCACGTAAATTCCTCTGTCCATCAGTTCACACTTTAATGCCCTTGTAAAACTTAATACATAGGATTTACTGGCTGCATACACTGCAAACTCAGGCTGTGGAAGAAATGCCGCACTGGATGCCAGTTGTAGGATTCTTCCTCCCTTTTTCATATATGGCAAGGTATCGTAAGTAACCTTTGTCAGTGCGTGACAGTTCAGTTCAACCATAGATAAATTATTTTCTCTGGTTACTTCTGAAAAAGTCCCAATTTTTCCAAAGCCTGAGGAATTTACCAAAATCCCTACGGTTGGTTTATACTTTTTCAAACTGTCTAAATATTCTTCATAGCTTTTTTCCCCCAATAAATCTATCGCAAAAATACGAAGCTTTGTTTTTACTTTACTCTGTAATTCTTCCAGACGTTCTTTTCTTCTTGCCAGAACCCAGATTTCATCTAATATCGCTCCATAATTCTTATCTATGGCAATCACAAATTCTTTTCCCATTCCGGAGGACGCTCCGGTTACAACTGCTATTTTCATACCTCACACCTACTTTTTCTTTTTATGAACATTTCGAATGGTTTTCTTCTTTTTCTGATAATTTTCTTTACTCTTACCCTCTTTCTTTGTTCTTCCTCCATAAGAATTCCCCATATTCCTTGGTCGAATCAGACATTTTTTATCAAATCCAATCAAATCGGTTCTTCCCGCAATGGTCAAAGCTTCCTTTACTAACTCATAATTTTTCGGATTACGGTACTGAATCAGTGCTCTCTGCATTGCCTTCTCATGAGGATTTTTTGGAGTATATACAGGCTTCATGGTTCTCGGATCGTATCCTGTGTAATACATACAGGTAGAAAGAGTTGACGGCGTTGGATAGAAATCCTGTACCTGTTCCGGCATATATCCTAAATCTCTTAAATATTCTGCCAGTTCTACCGCTTCTTTTATGGTAGAGCCCGGATGGGAAGACATAAGATATGGTACCAGATATTGTTTCTTATCAATACGCTCATTTATTTTTTTATATTTTTTCTGGAAAGCTTCGTACACGGAATTTTCCGGTTTTCCCATATATTTCAATACATTGTCCGAAATATGCTCCGGTGCAACTTTAAGCTGTCCACTGATATGATGCTTGCATAATTCGTAAAAAAATTCATCATCTTTATCTGCTATCAGATAATCAAAACGAATACCGGAACGAACAAAGACTTTCTTTACATTTGGAAGTTCCCGTAGCTTTTGAAGCAGTTTTAAGTAATCTTTATGGTCTACTTTCAAATTGTTGCATGGTTTCGGATATAGACACTGCTTGTTTGGACAAGCACCATGTTCTGCCTGTTTCTTACATGCCATATGTCTGAAATTTGCCGTAGGACCACCCACATCATGAATATATCCTTTGAAATCTTTATCCCATACAATTTTTTCTGCTTCCGCAAGCAGGGATTCGTGACTTCTTGTCTGAATAATTCTTCCCTGATGGAATGTCAATGCGCAGAAGCTACAGCCCCCAAAGCACCCTCTGTTGCTTACAAGGCTAAATTTCACTTCTGCAATGGCAGGAACACCACCCGCTGCCTCATAAGACGGATGATATGTTCTCATGTAAGGCAGAGAATACACATGATCCATTTCACTTTGAGATAATGGCTTTGCCGGCGGATTCTGCACCACATACTGTTTTTCCTTGTAAGGCTCAACTAACCGTTTTGCCACAAAAGGATCGGTATTACAATACTGAGTATAAAAACTTTCTGCGTATATTTTTTTATCTGATTTTAAATCTGTATAAGACGGCAATGTAATGGCATCGTATACACTCTCCAAACTGCTTGTCTTGTACACAGTTCCATCCACAAAGGTAATATCCTTAATGTCGATTCCGCTGTTTAAAGCATCTGCAATTTCCACAATCGGCTTTTCACCCATACCATAAATCAGCAAATCCGCTCCGGAATCCAGTAACACGGAACGTTTCAGTGAATTTGACCAGTAGTCATAATGTGCCAGTCTTCTTAAAGATGCCTCAATTCCTCCAATAATAATCGGCGTTTTCTTATAAGTCTGTCGAATTAGATTAGAATATACTACAGTGGCATAATCCGGTCTTTTTCCCATAACGCCGCCCGGAGTAAAAGCATCCACTTCACGTCGTTTTTTTGAAACCGAATAATGATTTACCATAGAATCCATGTTACCGGCACTTACAAGGAAGCCCAGTCTTGGTTCTCCAAATTCTGTAATACTCTCCTTCTTTTTCCAATCCGGTTGGGAAATAATTCCCACTGTATATCCATTCGCTTCTAAAATCCTGCTAATAATAGCATGTCCGAAAGATGCATGGTCCACATAAGCATCTCCTATAATATATACAAAATCCAGCTGGCTGATTCCCTGTGCCTCCATCTCCTGACGACTAATTGGTAAAAATCCTTTATTCATAACTGATATCCTCTGCTATCCATTTTATCTTGTTTTCAGCAACGCAATTTCTTCCTCTGTCAGAGGTCTGTATTCCCCTGGCTGTAAACCTTTGTCCAACTCCAGTTTTCCCATGGAAATTCTTTTTAAATATATCACTTCCTTGGAAACTGCCTGAAACATCCGTTTTACCTGATGAAATTTACCTTCACAGATGGTAACCTCAATTTCGGAAATTTCTCCAGATTTCAAAATATGAAGGTCTGAAGGCATAGTGTTTTTCTTTTCCCCTATGTCCAGACCTTCTTTAAAGGAAGCAACATCTTCCTCGGTAACAAACCCTTTGATTAGTGCATAATACACCTTATTTACATGTTTCTTCGGCGAAAGCAGGTTGTGTGCCAGTACGCCGTCATTTGTAAGCAATAACAGCCCCTCTGTATCTTTATCCAGCCTGCCCACCGGAAACAGTTCCTCCCAATATTTCTCCTTACGTAATAACTCCACCACAGTCTTATCCAAGTTATCTGTGGTGGCACTTACCACGCCTTTCGGCTTATTTAACATATAATATACAAATCCTTTTTGCCAGACTCTTTCCCTGTCAAAACAGACTTTGTCTTTTTCCGTATCAATTTTTGTTTCTGCTTTTTGTGCAATTTCGTCATTAATGCGAATACGCCCTTTTTTTATGTATTCTTTTACCTCACTTCGACTTCCCACTTTTGCATCTGCAAGGAATTTATCTAATCTAATTTGCATGTGTGATTCCTCTCTTAATTCAATGCATGTTTGATTCCCTGTACTTTATACCCTTCTGCAATCAAATCAATCTCTCGTTCAAACCTTGTAAGCTGTTCTAAGTCATCTTGCTCATATACCCGGTAAAATTCATCCTGAATCTTTACAAGCTCACGTTTATTGGCAACCTTGTATAAATTCTGCATGGTATTTAAAATAGATGCCACAATGTTCGCCTTGATTCGGAATGAGTTCTGGGCGTCCATAATTTCGCTTCTCACCGCAGACATTTCCTTATCCAGTACAATTACTGCTGTAGCAGCTCCGGTTAAGCTGTCCTTAATATATTCCGGCATATTTTCATGATACTTATACTGCAGGGAATGTTCGATAGTAGCCCAGAAATTCATAGCCAACGTACGAATCTGAATTTCCACTGGTATGGTTTTGGGTCCACGCAGTGTCTGAATTTTATAGGTTACAATCATATGATAACTCTGATATCCACTCTCTTTTCGATTAGCAATATAATCTTTGATACTTTTAACTTCCATATCGTCGCGTTCTTTTATCATATCTGCAATGGCATATATATCTTCCACAAACTGGCAAATCAAACGAATTCCTGCAATATCCTCAATTTCCTCTTCTATTCGCTCCATTGGTATATTCTTTTTCGATGCCTTCTCTATAATACTGGTAACTGTTTTTACACGTCCTAAAACCTGTTCAATAGGAGAATAGAGTCCTCGTTCTCTATGTTCTCTGATATTATGGTTAAATTTGACCTTTAATTCTTCTACTGCAAGTTCATACGGATTTAAAATCTCTCTCCATAATTGTATTTCCATATTAACCACTCCAATTATTTTCACTCTTTGTCTATGACTCCCTGCCATAGCATGCCATTCGGCTTTCACGAATTTTTCTAATAAAATTATACCACACTTCTTTCCTGAGTGCCTATTAATTTTCTAAAATTTTTGTAATATTTATAACATCTTTATTTCATCCCAAAATCCATTGTTAACCTCCGGTTTTCCAGATATTTTAAAACCGGATATGGATTTACACTCAATTCTTCATTATGTTCTGTTCTAATATATATCCCCACATGAAGATGAACAGCGAATTGTCCTGTGGTTCCTTCTTCCCCATAACCACTGTCTCCCATAAAACCCAGCAGCTGACCTGCTTTTACAAAATCTCCCTCTTCAACATCAGCATAAGACTCCAAATGTGCATAGTAAAAGTAAGCACCACTGTTTCCACGGATTCCAATACGATAACCGCCCTTTGGCAGCCAGCCTTTCTTTTCCACAACACCATCGCACATGCTGATTATCGGATAAATTCCCCGCTTATTTTCATTTGCCATAATATCGCACCCTTCATGATATCGTTTTCCTCCAAAGGTCCGTTCAAATTTCCACGAATTTTCATAGTTTACGGTCAAATCCTCATCACGGCCGGATAACGGCACCGGAAAATATTTCACATCAGACCACACAGCTTGATTGCTATCAAGCAGACTTTCATAAGCAGTTTTATATTTTTTCTGAATATAACTGACACTTTTATCCTTATCGAGCGTTTTTATGGTATCCGGGCCCTCAACGGCTTCTCTATGAATCTGTTTATAGAAATAGCAATTCGTGATTAGTTCTGCCATTTTCTCCCCCTCTAACTTATTTTCGATGGCATATTCAAGTACTCCCTCGCCCACTACATTATCCCGGTACTCATCCTCCTCATTTAAATTCTCCTGCACCCAGGAGTACCTGCCGGTAAGAAGCATATCCTCCTGTAAGGATAAAATCAAAATCGCAAAAATACTTAAAATCACAAAATATGCAAGCAACCAAACACTTTTCTTCTTTTTCACAAGCAAGTTCTCCTCACGGCATCTTTATATTTTATGTGCGTTCTCCCTATGTTATTCCCACTTTTTTCATTCATAGTCATAGGCAATGTTTCATATAAATAAAATTAACTAGATATGCCTGCGGGTGGCTCTCATATGAAAATCCAGAAATATTTATTTACCTTCGTTGTGGTGGTTATTTTTATTTTTCTCCTGGTTTCACCGGCAAACGCAGTTACCTCTGCCCGTTCCGGTCTAATGCTGTGGTTTAAAGTACTCCTTCCCACCCTATTACCCTTTATGATTATTTCAAAACTTTTAATCGAGCTAAATGCGATATCCTGCTTAACATTCCTGTTTTCTTCTTTTTTTAAAAAGTTCTTTAATTTGAGCAAATCAGGAACTTTTGTGCTGATGACAGGATTTTTATGTGGTTATCCAATGGGAGCAAAACTAATTTCCGAATTGTACAAACACAAGCAGATTAGTCACGAAGAATCCTGTTATCTGCTTACTTTCTGCAATAATTTAAGTCCTATGTTTATCAGCAGCTTTTTGACGGTTTCCTGTTTTGATGCGCCTGAGTTGCTTCCCTATGTAATTTTAATTATTTATGGAACACCTATGATTTACGCTTTGATTACCCAGCCTTTATTTCGCAGAAAATGTGCCATGGAACCCCCGGTTTTAGTACCTCCTAAACCTTTCCGAAAGCTGGATTTTGAAATTATAGACACTGCCATTATGGACAGCTTCACCCAAATCACCAAATTGGGCGGATACGTAATATTGTTTTCTATTATTTCAGGTATATTCCTTTCCTTTTCTCTTCCGGCACCCTTGCTTTCCCTGCTCACAGGCATCATTGAAATCACAACCGGAATCAACTATATTACGGTACAGGGCTTTTCTCTGCAAATGCGTTTTTTCTTTTCTACGCCACTTTGCGTCTTTGGCGGGTTGTCCGGATTAATGCAAACATATAGTATGATTAAAGATTCCGGCCTTCCCTTTTTGCCCTACTTGACAGCAAAACTGATTCAAACCGGATTATCCTATGTACTTACTCTTTTCTTCTTACATAATATTTTATAAAAATTCCCCGGAATTGTTCCAAACATCCAACAATTCCGGGGTAAAATTTCTATTCTTCCCTTACAGATTCTGCGTCTGCCTCTGCTGCTTCTGCTACACTTTCCTGTTCGTCTGTGGCCGACAGCGAAGCCCGGTTTGTATCAATAATTTCACATGTACGTTTCAAATCTGAAAGCAAATTATCATACTTTGCACTGGCAGAATCAATAGCATGATTTACGATATTATGCAGGCTTCCCAACATTTCATCCGTATATTGAATGGCACCAATACGAATTTCATTGGCATCTTTTGTGGCATTATCCAGAATCATCTGGGCTTTTTCTGTTGCCTGGGCAATAATCTCGTTTGCCTGCGCATAAGCCTGCTGCATAATTTCATGTTCACTCACCAACTCATTGGTATGAATGGTTGCTTCTCTTAGCATGGCCTCCGCTTTCGTCTTAGCATCATCCATAATTGCATCACGATTGCTAATAATCTTCTGATAACGCTTAATCTCCTCCGGTGTTTTCATACGGAGTTCACGCAACAACTCATCCATTTCATCTTTGGACACAACAATTTTACTATTTGATAATGGCTGATATTTACAGCTATCTATGTACTCTTGTATTTCATCAATAATCTGCTCTATTTTGCTATTCATAACAAGACATCTCCTTTTTAATTTTTCCTAATCTTATGCATTTTTGTGTATTTCATCATATTTTTTGTATATTTTTTCTGCAATACATTCCGGTACGAAATGAGATACATCACCATGATAAGACGCTACCTCCCTCACAATGGTAGAGCTTACATAAGAATATAAAATACTTGTAGTCAAAAACATGGTATCCACTTCCGGCAACAGTTCATGATTTGTCTGTGCCATCTGAAGCTCATATTCGAAATCCGTAACTGCCCGAAGTCCTCTGACAATTACATTTATATTTTCTTCTTTTGCAAAATCCACCAATAAGCCACTGAAAGACGTCACTTTTACATTTTTTAAATCTTTCGTGGTTTCCTCTAACATATTAACACGTTCTTCCACAGAAAACAATGGATTTTTCGCCTTATTATTCAAAACAGCCACTACAACCTCATCAAAAATGTTGGCTGCACGCTTGATAATATCGATATGACCGAAGGTTACCGGGTCAAAACTTCCTGAATACAATGCTTTCGCCATCTTAATCCTCTTTTCTCTGCACGAATACATGCATGTTGGTTTTATATTTCTTGTATTTTATCACTTCAAAGGGTAACTTTTCATCTTCGATAAAAGAGAAATCTGTTTCCAAAGAAGCCTCTATGATGATTACAGTGTTCTCGTCTGCCAAAGAGGAATCTGCAAGATATCCTAATACTCCTCTTTCATATTCATGATTATAAGGGGGATCCATAAAAATATAATCCATGGCTTTCTGCCCTTCTAACCTTCTGAGTGCCCCAAGATAATCCACACTCAACAATTCTGCCTTGTCCAGCAATTTTGTAGTCTGTAAATTGTCCTTAATACACTTCATTGCTTTTGGATTGTTTTCTACAAACCAAGCCCTTCTTGCTCCTCTGCTTAATGCTTCGATTCCAATACTACCGCTTCCGCTGAACAAGTCAAGAAACGCAGTGTCTGCCAATTCGTGCTGAATCATATTAAACAAGGTTTCCTTAATTCTGTCTGTCGTTGGTCTGGTGTCACTGCCTTCCAGTGTTTTTAACTGAAGTCTTCTTGCTGTGCCCGCTATTACTCGCATTTTGTCCTCCTTAGCCCCGGTACTTTGTTCCCTTGGTGTCTCGTCCGGCTTTTTTCAATCTGGATAGTACCACTTCTTTTTTGTTATATTCTATCGCATATGTTTCGTTTTCATCAAAAATGTATACTTGCTCAATTTCATCGTTTCCGGTAAGTTTAATTCCACGCACTCCAACCGCGCCACGCTTTTTCTCTGGTATTTCTGTGGACTGGAATCGCAGGAATATGCCATTTCTTGTCTGTAACACCAGATTATTGGTATTTTTAGGAATTTCCGAAATACTCATACCTTCCGCAATCAAGACTAACGGTTCTGTAAGAATAGTACATACCCTGTCACCTTCATTTAGCTTTGTGGCAGCTATGGTTCGTTTCGCCACATCAAACTCTGTTCCCATTACTTTTTTCATCATACCATGCTTGGTAGTAAAAATTAGATATTTATCATTTAAATCCTTTAAGGATGTCACAAACACCATCTGTTCTTCGGCACTGTTGTAATTACTTACATTATCCACCGGCGTTCCCTTATCTCTAAGCTTCCCATATGGTAAATCAATTACTTTTACCGTATGCATGGTTCCCACATCAGTAAACAGACAGATTTTATCTGTATTCATACAGGTAATTACATATTTATTTTCACTGTCTGCCGCTTCTTTATTTCTTTCATAAATAGAAGTATCAATGGTTTTGGCATAGCCGAAACGGTCCATTAAGAATACCACTTCCTGCTCCTCTATCTTCTTTTCCTCATAAACTGCAGCCACACCATTTTCAATCACTGTTTTTCGTGGCACGGCATAAGCTTTTTTGATGTCATCCAGTTCTTTGCGGATTACTTTTGTCATAGCACTGTGGTTACTTAAAATATCTTCGTATTTGGCAATATTTAATAAAGTGGCTTCATGTTCCTTTAACAACGCTTCAATTTCCAAGCCAATCAACTTGTATAAACGCATTTCTAAAATCGCAGTTGCCTGGCGTTCTGTAAATTTCAGCTGTGCCGCTGCCTTTCTGGAGGCTTCTGATTTGAATTTAATATTTCCGGTTTCTCCGGATACCAGACATGCTTTTGCTTCTTTGATATTCTTACTTCCACGAAGAATTTCGATAATCAAATCAATCACATCGCAAGCCTTAATCAAACCTTCCTGAATTTCTTTTTTATCCAGTTCTTTCTCCAGTAAAGTCTTATACTTTCTGGTGGTAATCTCATACTGGAAATCCAGATGATGCTCAATTACTGTACGAAGCCCCATGGTTTCCGGTTTTCCGTTAGCCACCGCTAACATGTTCATTCCAAAGGTATCTTCCAGCTTTGTCTTTTTATAAAGCATATTAATAATCTGGTTGGTATCGGCATTTTTCTTTAATTCTAAGACAATACGGATACCATCTTTGGAAGACTGGTTGGAAATATCCACAATATCAGGAGCCTTCTTGGTTTCTACCAGATTACCAATGTCATTGAGGAATTTTCCGATATTGGCACCCACCATAGTATATGGAATTTCTGTGATAACAATACGTTCTTTTCCACCTTTTACCTGTTCAACTTCCACTTTACCGCGAAGCTTGATTTTTCCCATACCGGTTTTGTAGATCTCCAGCAATTCATCCTTATTTACCACAATTCCGCCGGTTGGGAAATCCGGTCCTTCGATATACTGCATCAATTCTTCTGTGGTAATATCAGGATTCTTCAAAAATGCTTTTTCCGCTTCAATAATTTCACCTAAATTGTGAGGTGGAATACTGGTTGCCATACCAACCGCAATCCCTTCCGCACCATTGAGCAAAAGATTTGGCACTTTTACCGGAAGTACCAACGGTTCTTTCTCCGTTTCATCAAAGTTTGGTCCAAAATCTACCACATTTTTATCCAAATCAGCCAGAAATACCTCCTGGGTAATTTTCTGTAAACGTGCCTCGGTATAACGCATAGCTGCCGCTCCATCTCCTTCGATGGACCCAAAGTTACCATGACCATCTACCAGAGGCTGTCCCTTTTTAAAATCCTGTGCCAGTACCACCAAAGCTTCGTATATGGAGCTGTCACCATGAGGATGGTATTTACCCATGGTATCACCTACAATACGTGCACATTTTCGATATGGCTTATCATAACGAATTCCCAGTTCATGCATATCATATAGAGTTCTTCGCTGTACCGGTTTCAAGCCGTCACGCACATCAGGAAGTGCTCTGGCCACAATAACACTCATGGCATAATCAATATATGATTTCTGCATAATATCGGAGTATTCGGTTTTTATAATCTGTTCTTCCATTTATCTTTCCTCCTAAATATCTAACTCCGCATCCTGGGCATGTTCATAAATAAATGCTTTTCTCGGTGGAACTTCTGTTCCCATCAACATTTCCGTTACATCAGACGCCATTCGGGCATCTTCGATTTCTACCTGCTTTAAGATTCTTGTTTCCGGATTCAAAGTAGTTTCCCACAACTGGTCTGCATCCATTTCACCCAAACCTTTGTAACGCTGCAATGTAAAGCTTCCCTTCTGCTTCTTACGATATTTTTCCAAAGCCTTATCATCGTACAGGTATTCTTCTTCTCCTTTTGACGGCATGGCTTTGTACAATGGAGGCATGGCAATATACACATGACCTTCATAAATCAATTCCGGCATAAATCGATAGAACAATGTAAGCAACAACGTACAAATATGAGCTCCATCCACATCGGCATCTGCCATAATAATAATCTTATTATATCGAAGCTTGGTAATGTCAAAATCATTTCCATAGCCCTCGGAAAATCCACAACCAAACGCATTAATCATTGTTTTAATTTCTGCATTCGCCAATACTTTATCCATACTTGCTTTCTCTACATTTAAAATCTTACCACGAATAGGAAGAATCGCCTGAAATTCTCTGTTTCTGGCAGTCTTTGCAGAACCACCCGCAGAATCCCCTTCCACAATAAAGATTTCACATCTGGAGGCATCTCTGCTCTCACAGTTTGCAAGCTTTCCGTTGGAATCAAAGGAGAATTTCGGCTTGGACAACATATTTGTCTTTGCCTTTTCCTCTGTCTTTCTGATTTTTGCAGCTTTTTCCGCACAGGAAATTACATTTTTTAAAGCTTCTAAATTACGGTCGAAATATCTTGTGATTTCTTCACCTGTTACCTTATTTACTGCCTTTGCTGCGTCCTGATTATCCAGTTTTGTTTTTGTCTGTCCTTCAAATCTTGGGTCAGGGTGTTTAATGGAGATTACCGCCGTCATACCATTTCTAATATCCGCACCGGTAAAGTTTGCGTCTTTATCCTTTAAGATTCCCAGTTCTCTGGCATAGGAATTTATGACAGTAGTAAATACTGTTTTAAATCCAGTGAGGTGAGTACCGCCCTCTGCATTGTAAATATTATTACAAAATCCCAATACATTTTCATGAAATTCGTTTACAAACTGAAATGCTGCTTCCACTGTGATACCTTCACTTTCACCTTTAAAGTAAATCACATCATGGATAGCTTCGCTTTTCTTATTGATATCTTTTACAAATCCTACAATTCCGTCTTCTTCATGATATTCAATCACTTCCGGCTCTGCCTGACGGTTGTCACGAAAACAAATGGTAAGCTCTGGATTTAAGTACGCTGTTTCATGCAGTCTTGATTTGATTTCTTCTGCTTTAAATCTTGTTTTTTCAAAAATAGTATCGTCCGGCAGGAAATTGATAATCGTTCCTGTTTCTCTTGTTTTCCCAATTTTCGGCAATAATCCGCCTTCCAGTTCAATCACTGGATTTCCCTTTTCGTACCGGTCATGATGAATAAATCCATCACGCTTTACTTTGATATCTAAATAATTGGATAATGCATTTACAACAGAGGAACCCACACCGTGAAGTCCACCGCTGGTTTTATATACAGAATTATCAAATTTACCACCTGCATGAAGTGTGGTAAATACCAATCGTTCCGCACTGATTCCTTTTTCATGCATATCTACCGGGATTCCACGGCCATTATCTGCAATGGTAGCAGAACCATCCTTTTCCAATGTCACTTCGATTCTATTACAAAATCCTGCCAGATGTTCATCTACAGAATTGTCCACAATTTCATAAATCAAATGATTTAATCCTTTGGTTGTCACACTTCCGATGTACATTCCAGGGCGTTTTCTTACCGCTTCCAGCCCTTCCAATACAGAAATATTCTGTGCATCGTATGATGTCTGTTTTGCCATAATCTCGTCCCTTTCCTAATTTTTAGCATAAAAATCCATATTGGTTTATATTAGCACAAATGTTCTTGGTTCGTCAAATTTATTTGCGATGGGATTTGTGGGGGGATAATTTGGTTGGCAGTACGCCCATGATAAGAACAGTAGCTTCCCGGGCAGGCGGAAACAACGACTCCGGTAAACTAACTTCTAAGACGCACTAAGTTCGTCACCAGTGGGTTCCTCACTAAGTGCTTACTAAGAAGTGGATTTCACCTGCGTCTAAAAACGTTTCCTAATTGCCTGCCCGGGAAGCTACTGTCCTTATCATGGGCTGGTCTTGGCAAGCAAAATAAATCCCCGCAAAAATCGCTTCATACCGGACTTTTATAGACGCTAGGTTGTGGTGTCTGACTTGTGTTTTTTATTTTATATATCTCATATGTGTTTTTCTTACTATAGCTTGATACAAATTTATTTCAAAATGAAAATTTCAATGTTTGTGACTTACCAAGAACAGCTCATAAGTGGCACCAATTCTTCCTGAAAAGGCAATCAAAGAGGCGCCCTTAACGGATGGAAAATCCACTGTCTACTGCGACTTAGGCGTGACGGCTCTCCGGAACGTCTTAGTCGCAGTTGACAGTTAGTTTCCAGCCGTGTTGCCTCTGCCTTTTCAGGAAGAATTGGTGCCGCTTATGAGCGTCCGTGCAGCCAAAAAACTTGAACCATTTTCATTTCTCTGCTATAGTAAGAACAACAACAAATGCAAAGAGGCGATACTATGAACATTGGTCACAAATTAAGAGAACTTCGAAAAGCAAAAGGCCTTACTCAGGAGGAGTTGGCGGATAGAGCCGAGCTGTCTAAAGGATTTATTTCCCAGTTAGAGCGAGATATTGCTTCTCCTTCCATTGCTACACTGGTAGATATTTTGCAGTGTCTTGGTTCTGATTTAAAATCCTTTTTTAATGATACGGAAGATGAACAGATTGTATTTCATCAGAATGATTATTTCGAAAAAATTGACGGCGAATTAAAAAATAAAATCGAATGGATTATTCCTAATGCCCAGAAAAACATGATGGAGCCAATCCGTCTTACCATTGAGCCAGGAGGTTCTACTTATTTGGATATGCCCCATGAGGGGGAAGAATTTGGCTACATACTTCAAGGAAGCATTACAATTCACCTTGGAAATAAAAAATACAAAGCCAAAAAGGGAGAAGCTTTTTATTTTACTGCAAAGTCAGAACACTATCTTACTGCCAACGAAAAAACAGGAGCCACTTTAATCTGGGTAAGCACCCCACCAAGCTTTTAAAAAGCAGACATTTTTATTTTTTTCTTGTATTCCTTACTTATAAGTTATATAATATTTAAGATAAATTAAACGGAGTGTAACAAAAATGAAATTATTAACTTTTATGAATATGACTGATGATGCACCTCAAGTAGGTATTCTGCACAAGACAAAAAATGCAATTATTCCGTTTTCTATTCTTGATATTGAATACAAGGATATGCTGGAAGTTATCGGCCAGCTGACACATGCGGAATTTGAACGTCTGAATTTGGCACAGGAAGCACCGGACATTCCAACTGTTCCATTGTCTTCCGTCAAATTATGTGCTCCAATCAGCAAACCGCCACAGGATATTATCTGTCTGGGCATCAACTACAGAGAACATCAGAAAGAAGCAACTCAGTATGAGCCTTCTACATATACCACAAGAAAAGCATATGCAACATACTTTTCTAAAAGAGTAAACGAAACTACTGCATGCGGTGAAATCATTCCAAGTTACTCTCACCTTGTAGATTCACTTGATTACGAAGCTGAGCTGGCAGTAATCATTGGAAAAGATGCAAAAAACGTTTCCGAGGAAGAGGCAGAAAAATATATTTTCGGATATACTATTTTAAATGATATCAGTGCAAGAAATATTCAGAAAAGACATACACAATGGTACTTCGGAAAAAGCTTCGACGGCTTCACTCCGTTAGGACCTTACATAACTACTGCTGATGAAATGCCGTTTCCATTAAACGCTTCTATCAGAAGCTATGTAAATGGAGAACTTCGTCAGGACAGTAACACAAACCTTATGCTCTTTACCATCCCTCAGATTATCAGCGAATTATCTCAGGGAATGACTTTAAAAGCAGGTACCATTATTTCCACCGGTACTCCTGCCGGCGTTGGCATGGGATTCCAGCCACCAAAATTTTTACAACCGGGAGATGAGGTGCGGTGCGAAATTGAAGGCATTGGTACTTTAATTAACACGATAGGAAATTAAATTTATGAATCGAACTTTTACTTTTCATATAACCGAAGAAAACGCAGGAAAAGCCATTGATTTCTTTCTGAAGTCATATGGCTTTTCTCGTCATATTCTATCCGGTTTAAAAACACACCCTCAGGGGATTTTAGTAAACGAACAGCATCGAAACACAAAATATCAACTGCAGCAAAATGATACGCTCACTGTCACTATTTTAGAGCCGGCACCTTCCGAAAAGATTGTGCCTGTTTCTATGAAATTATCCATTGTATATGAAGATGAAGATATTCTTGTACTAAACAAGCCTGCGGATACTCCCATTCATCCTTCTTTAAATAATTATGAAAATTCTCTGGCAAACGGCGTGGCTTTTTACTATCAAAAAGAAGCTTCTCCTTTTGTATTCCGATGCATCAACCGTCTTGACCGGGACACTACAGGACTTACCATCATTGCCAAAAACAGTTTAAGTTCCGCTATCCTTTCCCGTATGGTAAGTATGCGCCAAATCCACAGAGAGTATATGGCAATTGTGGAGGGAATTACGCCAGAATCCGGAACCGTTGATGCTCCCATTGGCAGAAAATCCGACTCCGCCATAGAACGAATGGTTGATTATGAACATGGAGAACGGGCTGTTACCCATTACTCAAGAATTTCCCATTCTTCCACCCATTCTCTGTTAAAATTGCAGCTGGAAACAGGACGAACCCACCAGATACGTGTGCATATGAAACATATTGGCTACCCATTGATTGGAGATTACCTGTATAATCCGGATTTTTCCAAAATAAAACGACAGGCACTTCACTCCTGTCGTCTTACCTTTACTCACCCAATCACCGGCGTTCCTTTGGAGTTTACTGCCCCTTTGCCGGAAGATATGAAAGTAATTACATGTTCTCTTTAATTCTAGGTACTTCATCTGCATGAAGATACTTGCTGACACATTTTACAATAAAGTCATGATCTCTCACATGATTCAAACCGGAAACTGCAATGGTTCCCAGTACGCCTGCATCTTCAATGCGGATTGGAAATGCTCCTCCGCAGCAGGCGTATTCTTTTTCATCTAAAAATACATCTTCCATACTCTGCTCTGCTTTTCGTAAAGATGCATAAAAATTCAAGCTGCTTTTTTCCATTAATTTTACGGTATTTATTTTACGTTCCAGCCACATCTGGTTTCTTGGGGTAGTTCCATCTGCGGCATATTGAAATACGCAAAATCCATTGTTCAATTCTATACGGATAGCCACTGAAAGATTTCTTTTTCTTGCTTCCAATGCCATAATGCTCCCCAGTTCCCATGCATCCTGATTAGTAAAATGCGTAAACTGCAAAATTTCCTCCTGCATATCCAGCACTTTTACAAACTCATCTAATTTTTTTAATTCATCTGCTGTCATATCTATCCCTCCACTTCCAATAACACAGATTCCCCACTACTATTCACTTCTATCCTGTTATTTTATTGATATAAAAATTTTAGCACTGGATTTATCAATCGTCAACCCATTCAAAAATTTCTTTGCTTTTCTGATATATTATGCTAGAATGTTATAGACTTAGAGTTCCCTTGTAAGGAGGTTTTTATATTATGGAAAAAATAACAAGTTTTACAATTGACCACATTAAATTATTAAAAGGGGTTTATGTGTCCAGAAAAGATAATTTTGGCGGCAACACTATTACTACTTTCGATATCCGCATGACCAAGCCAAACGGCGAACCTGTTATGAATACAGCTGAGATTCATACGATTGAACATCTGGCGGCTACTTATCTTAGAAATCATAAAGATTTTGGCAATAAAACTGTCTATTTTGGACCTATGGGATGCCGTACCGGTTTTTATCTATTACTTGCCGGAGATTATTCTTCCAAAGATATCGTTCCGCTTTTAACAGAAATGTTTGAATTCATTCGGGATTTTGAAGGTGAAGTTCCTGGTGCCAGTGCGAAGGACTGCGGAAACTATCTGGATATGAATCTTCCTATGGCAAAATACCTTGCAAAGAAATATTTAGAGGATGTATTATATAACATTACAGACGAACACTTAATTTATCCTGAATAGAAATACTGATGTTAAAAATAGATTGCATTTTCAACCATGCAATCTATTTTTTATAATCAATATTTTCTTTTATATAGGCGAAAGTTGCTCTTTCTCCTTCTTCTTTTAACATCCATAACAGCTTTTCCAGCAATGCTCTGCTTTCTTGGTGCAGAATGGCGTACTGCTTACCACTTTCATAATACTCCCAAGGCGAGCCATCCGTGTAATTGCTTCCATTGTAATTTTTCGAAGCTGCCACACGGTCGCAAAACATTTCCACCATATAACGGTTGGGAATTTTCATTCCCTGCATTCCTTTTTCCACACCGGTTCCATAATCAATCCAATATTCATAGTGATGCTTGTTTCTTCCTTTGTGGTGAAGCCACGCAAGAGAAACACCGTTTGCCTCACGTTCTGCATTATTCGGGCTTCTGGTTCCCTGATAATATTTGCAACCCGGAATAAATTCCGTAGGGGAGTATTTGGACAAATCATGTAAAAGCCCCTGCTTATACAAGCCTAATCGGAAACAATATTTCATCACCATCATCTTGTGTTTCGTAATTGTTTTGAAATGTCCCCATATATTCATTCCTACCACCTCTGCCCTGCCTTAGCTGCTTTTTCTGTAATATTCTTTGTCTTCTTTCCTTGTAAAATCATAATGGAACGGGGAGAAACTTCCACGCCTTTCTGTTCTTGCAGAAGCAGCTCACTGCCTTCTTTCAACCAGTCTTTTCCAACACCTTTTGAAGTGTCTGCAACCACATGCCATTTCAGATTTTTCGGAAGATTTGGCAATGCCAGTACATGCTTTTCCCAGTGCAGATTATATGCAATATAGAAGAAATCATCACATTCTTTTTTATCTACACAGGCATAATTTCCGCAGTACATAATTCCAACATATCTGCTGTCTTCTTCAAAATATGGTGTCCACGCTTTTTCTCCGTGGTAGGAAACATCCGGATATCCGCATGCTAAGTAATCCATAACTCTCAAGCGTACTGCACCGCTTAAAATTGGATGTTTTTTACGGAAAGCTATCAAATGTCTTACAAAATCATAGATTTCCTTCTGGAATGCATTTTCCTGCCATGTCATCCACGAAATTTCGTTATCCTGACAATATGCATTATTATTTCCTCTCTGAGTATTGCATCTTTCATCGCCGCTCAAAATCAAAGGACTTCCCTGACTAAGCAGCACCATGGCAAATGCATTTTTTAACTGCTTTTTACGAAAATCTAAAATCTTCTTCTTTCTGGTAGCACCCTCCACACCGCAATTCCATGTGTAATTATAGTTATTGCCATCTTTTCCGGCTTCTCCGTTATCCTCGTTATGCTTCTTTTCATAAGAAACACTGTCATACAGCGTAAAACCATCGTGATTTGCCATGAAATTTACAATTCCCTGCTGTTCTTCGTTTTTCCGGTTACGATAAGCAAAATCACTAATCTGCCCAGCATCCCCTTTTAACAGTCTTCTGGCACATCCCTCGAACCCGTCATTGTATTCCATCAAAACCTTTGTTTCCGGTATCTCATCTTCTTCATACACCGCCGTTGTATCCTGATAATTTTGCAGTATTTTAACCTCTGCCAATACCGGATGCTGGGCAAGTAAAGAAACAGGTAAATTTGCACCATACAAATGAACTCCGTCGATATGATATTCTTCCACCCAATATTTCACACAGTCTACCATCATCGTCTGGTCTTCGTGGGCCCCAAAAGAAAACTCCATAATCACTTCTATTCCATTTTTATGCAGTTCCTTGATGGTATCTTTCCATTCTTTTTGAGGATTTTTTGTGGCTGCATAGGAGGCTTTGGGCGTAAAGTAATTACCTTTTCCATAGCCCCAGTAATTCAACACATCCAAAGCCTGTGTTTCCTCTATTGCGTAAGAAGGCTTATATAGATTTTCTTTTTCTATTACCTCTTCAAATTCATAGGCCGGCATTACTTCAACGGCAGTAATCCCCAGTTCCTTCAAATAAGGTATCTTCTCGGTAATTCCAAGAAAAGTCCCTTTGTGCTTTACTTTTGAAGTTTTATGCTTTGTAAAGCCTCTTACATGCAGCTTGTATATAATTGTTTGCCAGGTTTTATAATTTAACTTGCAATCTCCCTGCCAGTCATAAGCATCCTGATGAAAAGCACAATACACCTGTTCTTCACTTCGTTTTTCGCCCCAGACCTCTCTGCCTGCGATGGCTTTTGCATAAGGTTCTAGCTGTATTTTTCCGTTTATTTTTACCTGATATAAAGTTGTTGTAAAATCAATATTCTCCAGATAGTAACTGTACAGATTCCCTCTCCTGTATTGAAGTGGAAGTTCCAGTTCTGCTATCTGCTGAAAACCTTTCTTTCTATAGAGAAGCAGTTGTAAGGATTTCACATTTTTTGCCGCAATTGTAAACTGACAGCCATTGTGATGTGCCACCATACCACGTTCTCTATAATTTCCTTCTTTGATACCATAATCCATTTTACTCACTTTATCCATTCCTGTTTCCATTTATCCGTTCCTTCATAACATTCGTGTAACAATCATTTTATCATTTTTTCTGTTTGTTGTCACGGATTTGTTTTGGTTTCATCTGTTTTTTTCTTTTTTCCACGCTTTCTCCATGTACGTATCACTATAATTATGACTCCAATTACAATTCCCCATACAACGAAATATGGAATATTAATTATCAATGCAATTACCAATTCTTTAATACCGGAGCAGATATTCTTCACACTGTCAACAAATCCGGAAACGATACGTTCACCGGAAGTCAGCTTCGGTGGCTCTGTGATTTCAGTCACTTCACACACTTCCACACGAATTGTGCTGTAATCTACCAGATTGTCATAGGTTCTCAGCCTTGATTCATAGCTGTTTAATTCATACCGTACTTCTGAGAGTCTGGATTCCAGCGAAATAATTTCTTCTACAGTTTCTGCTTTTTCCAAAATTGCCATCAGACGCTCTTGTTCCACCTTCAGTGCTTCCTTATGACTCTGGGTGTCTACATACTGAAGTGTAATATCCTCTGTGCTCTCGCTCTTTCTGCGTACATTTGTATTTTCCCCCATGCCCTGCACAAATTCCTCTGTTTTATCTTTTGGGATTCTTACCGTAAAGTTGCCATAACGCTCCGAATAATCATTATAAATGCTGCTTCCTTCCAGACTTGAATGTTCTATGTAGCCACCGCAAGCCTTGACACTTTTTTCTAGATATGCCAGCGTTTCATCATAATGTAACGTTTCTAATTCTAAATCAATGGTCTTTATCAATTTTCGATTAGTCGCAACTGACTCCTGTGTGGTATCTGTTTCTTCCATCTCTTCGGTTTCCTGTCCATATCCCACTTCTTGCTCAACCATATCCATGGCTTCTACATCATTGTAGACTTCTTCTGTTGCACTTTCTGTAGTTACACCTTCTTCATAATTGTTACTTGCCCCACATCCTGACAGCATTGTAACTGCCAAAATAAATGCCAAACAACTTTTTCTTTTCCCTTTGTTCTTTTTCATAACTCATTCCTCCCTTATTCTACGTTAAATACATATTCCTTTATTTCGCCATCAAACATACATAACAAACGGTAGGTATGCTCTCTAGAAAGTTCTTCTTCCAATATAATCTTCGTATCGTATCTCCCCCCCGGCGAAAGCTCATACATTTCTGTGCCTTCTTCTGTGGTCATTGCATACCAGCCATCTTCCTGCCATACCTCCAACATATAACTGCCTTCCATAAACTGTATTGTTTTGTCGCTGTTATTATATATCTGCAAACATAATTCCCAACCATTTTCTTCACGAACCGCATCGACTTGTAATCCCACCGGTTTTGCCGATATTCCAGACACATCCACCGTTTCTTCCATCGCACTTTCCGTAGTTTCTTCGGTCATATTTTCATATACATCTGACATTTCAACCTCTCCATTCGGTGACAATAGATTTACCGTGATGAAGCCCAGAACAACGATTGCTGCACAAGCACCGAAAGCTTTATACATTCTATAAATATTTTTTCTCTTATTTTCTTTTATCAGACGATTCATATTCTTTTGAAATCGTTTAGAAAATGTATGTTGCTTTTTCAGTTCTGCATCGTTCGGAAGTGTTTTTATTTCTTCCGTCAGCAAATCATCGATACATTCCTTTAGTACCCTCTCTGCCTTATCCATGTTCCACACCCTCCATTAACATTTCCTGAAGCTTTTTTCTTGCCCTAAAGTATCTCACATTGGCTGTTTTTGCCGAAATTCCTAAGATATTTCCAATATCTTTGTCCGACAACTGATGTACCAGCTTAAATTCAAATACTAGACGGTAAGTTTCATCTAACTTCCTAACCGCATCTTTGATTCGCCCAATACTTTCTTTTTCTATCAGTTCATTTAAAATATCTGTGGGTGCCTCCAATAAAAATTCTTCTGCCGCATCTTCCAACGGCATTTCTCCCTCCTTTCTTTTTCTTATCATATCGATTGCCTTGCTTTTTACAATGGTTCTTAAAAATTTCTTTGTGCGCATCACATTACTTTCATCCACTTTATCCAAATGGCGTGTCAATGCTAAAAAAGCCTCCTGCACAGCGTCCTCTGCAAGTTCTTTATCTCTCAGTATTTCGTTGGCACTATACCACATCATATACCGATACCCTTCATATATTCGCACAAATTTATCTTTTTCTTCTTCTGTATCTAATACATTCAAAAATAAAAGCATGCTTTTCTCCCCTTATAATTTGACGTCTTACTACTAAAACGTAACAAGCTTCCCATTTACTACAAAATTCCTAAAATTTTTTCTTTTTATTTCAACATCATAAATGCGCCCAGATTTCCGCGTTTTCCCTGACTGGCACGATGGGAAAACAACAAATCACTGTTACAACAGGTACAAATATTAGTTACACTGATATTTTCTTCTGGTATTCCCGCTCTCATGAGAATTCGTTTGTTACATTCCCATAAATCCAGCTGGAACTTACCATTTCCTTTATCATCCATAATCTTTTTATGCTCTTCTTTTGGAAAAATCTTTTGAAATTCCAATGCCACGTCCTCGCTAACTTCATAACATTCTCTGCAAATAGATGGGGCGATTGCCGCAAGAATATCTTGTGGTTTGGAACCATATTCTCTTGTCATGGTTTCCACGGTTTTTCTGCCAATTTCTCCTACGGTTCCTTTCCAACCGGAATGAGATAAACCGATTGCCTTATTTTTCACGTCTACAAAATAAAGGGGAACACAGTCTGCATAGAAGGTAGACAAGACTAACCCTTTTACATTTGTCACCAAACCGTCTATATTTTCATAATCTCTCGGCTTTGTAAAGCCTTTTCCTCTGTCTTCTTCTGTTACCACACGAATGTTAGTGGTGTGTGTCTGGTCTGAAAATACATAATCCTCCGGACATACTTCCATCGCTTTTGCAAATCTTAAAAAGTTTTCGGTTACTGCTTCCTCTTTGTCCCCTCTTGTATAGCTTAAATTCATGGAAGCATAAATGTCCTCACTAACACCTCCCATTCTGGTGGAAAATCCGTGTGTTACAACCCCGCATTCTTCCAAGGAACGAAACTGCAAAAATGGTACCCCTGCGTTTTCGCATAATGTTATTACGTTTTCTTCGTTTTTATATTTAAAATCATATTTCATTGTTGTTTCCTCCCTATATAGTCAAGTCTTTTTTCCTTTAAAATAAAGGATTCCTTTAAATTGTTTCTCAGATAAATGAGCCGTTATCATGGATATTTCTTTGCATCTAGTGCGAAAATAGTGGTTTTAGGGTACACGAATTAAAACGT
>JAFQUB010000014.1 GCA_017408735.1 Lachnospiraceae bacterium | reverse complement strand
TGCCTGTCCCATCAATACAAAAATTTCCGGCTTTTCCTTTTTCATATTCATCGGGCGAAGTTCCTTTGTAACCATTCCATGAACGGTGCTTCCTGTATTCAACAACACACCATCACTTTCCCGATACACTTTATAGGAAAATTCTACTTTTACGATACTTAATTTTGTTATGGAAGTTTCCACAATCACCACATCACCGTATTTTGCTGCCTGAATGTATTTGCAGTGAAGCTCCAACAAAGGAAACATCACCCCTTGTTCCTCAATTCTATCATAAGGCATTCCCATCGCCGCCGTAAAATCCGTCCGCCCTGCCTCATACCATATCGGGTAATTGGAGTGGTGGACAATTGCCATTTGGTCGGTTTCTGCGTATCTAACGGTTAATCTTGTCTTTGAAATCATGATTTTTATTCTCCTTTTTTGTTGTTTGTGTAAGGTGGGGATTGGCAATGGGGACGAAAAAAGAGTCTGGCAGCTTTCGGGGAGCCGCGTCCAGTGCCTACGACTAGTTCACACATTCGTAAGCTTGTGAGGCACTTCGCCCAGAGGGGCTCCCACCTCACAAGCTAACGACTGTGGAACGGATTCTCCGGCACTTCCCGCTAAACCCTCCCCGAAAGCTGCCAGACTCTTTTTTCTGCACATTGACAAGCCCCATAACATAAACTGACCTGAATTGAGTCAGTTTACTTTTCATTCGGAAGTTTTGCAATCTGCGGACTCTGTCAAAATTGCTCTTAACCAACTGTGTTGCCTACCACATTCCCAAGGAATTTGCCGTGTGACAATGCACAGAAGAAACAGTCTGGTTCTTCGTACTCTTGCCACAACCTATCCCTAATTCCTCATATAATGCGACATCCTGCACTCTCCTGCCGCTCCCGCTCGTTTCACAAATTCCGTATTTTCGTCGTTAATGCCCCCAATTCCATAAACGGGGATTGAGACTGCCCGGCAGACTTCCTGCAGGAATTCAAGACCCCTTCCCGGTATACCGGCTTTACAATTGGTTTCGAAAACATGGCCTGCTATTAGGTAAGTTGCCCCTAATCTATGGGCTTCTTCTGCTTCTTCTTTACTGTGGACAGACACACCTATGGTGTGAAAAGAACCAAGAGATTGCCACTGTTCTTTCAATGCCGGAAAAGATAAATGGATTTTCCTGACACCCAGTTTCTGTGCAACCTCCACAAAACTGTGTAAAATACATTCTACACCTTTCTGCTGGCAAACGGAAAGTATCTGTACTGCCAATGCTTCATATTCCTCCGGACTTAATTCTTTTTCCCGCAAAATCAACATATCCGGTTTATCATATTCCATAATTCTATATATTTGCTTTGACAAAGGTAATTCTGTCAAGCTTGAATCTGTTACTGCAATTTTCTTATAAGAACACATAATCATTCATTACAGGCTGTAATCCCTGTTTTTTGATGGCAGCTACAACTTCTTCTACATTTCTATTGTCTGCAATCTCAAACTGGTCATCTCCCTGCTCTCCTTCCTGCTGATGTCCTCCAATACCGGTGCTTACACCTGCGGATATTTTTGTTGCTGCCAGACCAATCACATTATCCCGGAAACCTGCCCGTTCTCTGGTGGATATAGTCATCCCTGCATATGGCATAAAAATACGATAGGCACACATAATCTGAAGCAATTCTTTTTCATGCACATCTTTCGGATTAATCTTATCATTATTAATCGTCGGCCGTAGCCTTGGACAAGAAAAAGAAATTTCTGCATACGGGTACTTTTTCTGAATCAGATAAGCATGCATTCCGGTAGCAAAAGCATCCTTTCTAAAATCCGCCAGCCCCAATAACGCTGCAAAAGCCACTCCGCGCATTCCTCCCATCAGAGCACGTTCCTGGGCATTTACGCGATACGGGAATACCCGCTTATGTCCTGCCAGATGCAAAGTTTCGTATTTATCTGAATTGTAGGTTTCCTGAAATACGGTTACAAAATCAGCACCACACTGACGTAAATAAGCATACTCATCCACATTCATGGGATACACTTCAATCCCTACCATCTTAAAGTACTTTCTGGCAATTCTGCAGGCCTCTCCAATGTATGTTACATCAGACATTTTGCGACTTTCTCCTGTGAGAATCAGTATTTCTTCCAATCCCGTTTCGGCAATCGCCGCCATTTCCCTCTCAATGCCCTCTAAATCCAGTTTCGCCCTGCGAATCTGATTGCGACAGTTAAAACCACAATATACACAATAATTTTCGCAATAATTTGATATATAAATAGGTGTAAATAAATATACAGAATTGCCAAAATGCCTGGCTGTTTCTAATTGGGCACGTTTTGCCATTTCCTCCAAAAAAGGCGCTGCTGCCGGAGATAATAAAGCCCCAAAATCCTTTGGAGATAATCTATCCCGCTTTAATGCAGAAATAACGTCTTCTTCTGAATATGCCATATAATCATATTCTTCCATAGAAGTAATTACCTGTTCCATAATGTCAGAGGCAATCACTTCCATCCCTTCCATATACTCCATATGATTTGTTTTTTCCATAACTATCCTCTTTTCTGACTTCATCCTAATCCTGCAAAAATCCTGTCAATGGTGAAGATGCTGACGCTCCTCCGGAAAGTACACGTCCAAGCCCTGCAAGGTAAGCCGCACGACCGGCTTCAATGGCTGACTTAAAAGCACCGGCCATTGCCACAATATCACCGGCTGTTGCTATAGCTGTATTTGCCATAACCGCTGCTGCTCCCATCTCCATAACTTCACAAGCCTGAGATGGTCTTCCAATTCCTGCATCCACTATAACAGGCAAGTCGATTTCTTCTATTAATATGCCAATAAATTCTTTGGTTGTCAGTCCTTTGTTGGTGCCAATAGGAGATGCCAAAGGCATAACTGCCGCTGCTCCTGCATTTACCAAATCTCTGGCAACATTTAAATCCGGATACATATATGGCAATACTACAAAACCTTCCTTTGCCAGAATTTCCGTTGCCTTTATGGTTTCGTAATTATCCGGAAGAAGATATTTACTGTCACGAATTACTTCCACCTTTACAAAATCTCCACAGCCAATTTCTCTGGCAAGTCTTGCAATTCTCACTGCCTCTTCTGCATTTCTTGCACCGGAAGTATTGGGAAGAAGGGTAACCCCCTCTGGAATATAATCCAAAATATTCCCCTCCCCGTTGGAATTTGCCCGGCGCAATGCCAAAGTAATCATCTGAGCGCCGGCATATTTCACCGCCGCGTCAATCAATTCTACATTATATTTTCCAGAACCCAAAATAAATCTGGAATCAAATTCCTGTCCACCTAATACTAATTTATCCTCTTTCATGCTTTTATCCTCTTTCTATATTTCCCTATTAACACTTCTAGCTTTCTTTTTCTCCCAAAATCAGTCGCAACAGCATGTTGGCCTGATGTCCTGCACAAATGCTGACTCTGGGCGAAAGCAATCCCATTCCTGCATAGGCATCACTTTCTTCGTCGCCACACACATACAATCGTTTCATTTTCTGTCTGGTGCAAATCCGGTTACTGCTACCTACACCTGCCATACCGGATCCGGATACCACGATAGTTTCCGGCTGCTGTTCCAACAAATAATTCACTAACATAGCTTTATATTCCGGATTGTCAAAAGCTTCACAAACCAACTGCTCTCCTGTAAATAATTCTGCAAGATTTTCTTCTGTCACCTTTTTCTGTATTACTTCTATTTTAATATAAGGATTAATTTCTCCAATGATTTCCCTTAAAGCTTCCGTCTTGGGTCTGTCAATATGTTCTATTCTGTATGCCTGCCGGTTCAGATTGGTAATATCTACCACATCAAAATCAATCAGCTTCAATGTACCAATACCACTTCTGGCAAGCATAATAGCTATGTTGGAGCCCAGACCTCCTAAACCCGCAATGCATATCCTTGCCTGTTTAAATTTTTCATAAACTTCTTTGGAAAATCTCTGATCCATTGCCTGTTCCAGTTGCTCTCTGGTAACCATACATCAGCCTCCTCCCACAAAGCTTACCACTTCCAAAGTGTCTGCTTCGCTGATAATTACTTCCTCATAACTTGCTTTCGGCACAATAGCTCCATTTCGTTCCACAGCCACTCGTCTGCTGTCATAGCCTGCTTCCACTAAATACCGGGCAATACTTTTTCCTTCTATATTTTCTATATCTTCTCCATTTATACGTACCATAAAATCTCCCTTCCTGTTGCTCCTTTAGCAAAAAAGGTTACATGAAGAAAACTACACCCGCGGTGGTGTACCCCTTCATGTAACCTTCGTCACACTCTGTGCTCTATTATAACTAATTTTCTGTTGAATTGCAACTGTCACTTTCTATTTTCATTTCCTGCTTTTTCTCATACATTTTCTTATCTGCCCTTCGCATGATCTCATATAGTTTATCATTATTTTCCGGCTTGTAGTCCATAGCCCCATAAGCAATACTAATTTCACAAATAAAATTATGTTCCATTTCTGCTAATTCCTGATTAATCCGGGCACATTCTATCTCCATGTTTTCAGCGGTCAAATTAGTACTGATAACACAAAACTCATCGCCTCCCAAACGATAGCAGAAATTTCCCTTTTCGCTAAAACACTTCAACTTATCAGCAATTATTCTAATTGCTTCATCCCCCTTCTGATGTCCCATAGTGTCATTAATCTGCTTGAGATTATTCATATCTGCATATAAAATTGCCACTCCATCCTTCTCTTTTGCCAATGTCTCAGTATCACTGTCATAAGCCCGGCGGTTCTTCATTCCCGTCATGTCATCCGTAAATGCCATTTTCAGATAAGTATTTTTTTCAATATTTTCTGCATACATGGAAACTGCTTTTTTCACCGCACTAATCCCAGCCGCTGAAATAATAATCAGTAATTCAATTCTTGAAAAAAATCCATTACCAAATTTATCCCACACATAATAATCCATCAAATCCAAAACAAAGCAGGAAAATACTGATACATACATGGTAATCGCTAACATCAGATTTTTTGTACTTTTTTTCTTCTTATAAAATGCCACGATAAAATCCGTCGTAAAAACAAATATATTCACCGCATCCAGTATATGAATTACAAACAACATTTCAAAAAAGTCTGTAATCTCAAGAAGTTGTATAATAATCTGTAAGCCGGGAATTGCCACATCTACAAACAACAATACGTTAAAATGTCTTCTATTATTAATAAAGCCCATCTGCTTCATTACTACTAATATAGTTGCAATTACAAGTGAAAAAGATATGAAATTTATCATTTGCATTATATAAGCGTTACTAAAAAAGAACTGCCATCCTCTGGTTTCTGTAAAACTCCATATGGCCAAGAGCAGGTAACACCCTCCGGCATTCAAAAATATCATCGACGCAAACTCTTTCCGAAAACACAAATGTACCACAACCAGAAAAGCAGCCACTATCATAGGAATAATAGTCATTAGAATCAATGGCGCACTATCCTTAAAGATATACAACAATACATCTGCTCTGCTTCCCTTCATCATTTCCCGGTATTTTCCTGCATACATTGTATAAGGACACATTACAGATACCGTCAGCTTCGTTCCGGCCTCTAAATTATGAATAGGAATAATATTCCAAATACTGCCTGGCGTCTTTCCAAACAAAATTTTATCCCCATCGCCAAAGGTATAAATCAATTCATCATCTGCATACACACGCACAAAAGAATGGTCTGTACGAAAACAAATATAATCTTCTTTCGTATCTTCCTCCAAGTATCTAAAAATGCTTGTGTATTCTTCTTTACTGTCATTCAGCTTAACAGGCAGCGTTACTTTCTGTTCTGTCCCCTCCAAAAACCAACCTTCATTCCATTTTTCAATCTGGAAATTATTATAGAATCCACTCTCCGTACTGACACTTCCATAAACCAGATACACGGCAAGGGAAAGTGTAATTAATAAGCATACATAAAATATTTTAAAATACCTTGTTATACCTCTCATTATCCCCACTCCAATACTCTTATCCTGAAATCACACGAAAACATATCTATGTATATCTTAC
>JAFQUB010000030.1 GCA_017408735.1 Lachnospiraceae bacterium | reverse complement strand
TAAGGAAATACGAGTATATCCCGGTAATGCTGTACAAATTATTTGGAATTTTGCTGATACAATTACTGCCTAACTCCTTCAAATGAAAAAAATTAAAATTTTTTGAAAAAAGTGTTGCTCCCTACTTGACACGTGACTGAGCGGCAGCCCCATTATACAGAACGGGAAAATCGTGGGGGCTGTAACACATGTGTTTGTGCAGGATTCAGCGATGGGGTATGGGATTTTTATTGAGAATATGTTGGGACATGATTAAGAAAAAAGCAGATTTTACAAGGGTTTGTGAGCTTTTGTATTATCTGCTTTGTTTTATACATTTATAAATCGTAGAGGAAAAAAGAGGTAAGTGTGAAAATAGTTTTTGAAATAAAGATAATTAGTCAATGAATTTTATTTCAAAAACATAGTGACTTTTTGAAATAACGAAGGTATAATAAGTGTAATTATTTCAAAATGAGGTGAGAACTATATGAATAGAGCAGGAATATATGTAGATAACTTAACTGGAGATGCTACTTACCAATCTTTTAAACCTAATCCATTACCACCGATACCGGAAATTATGATGGATGAAGAAATTGTAAAACTTTTAGTAGACGCAAACAAGCAACTTGTAAAGCTAGATACAGCATCACAATTGATTTCTAACGCAGATTTGTTTATATCGATGTATGTGAGAAAAGAAGCATTGATTTCTTCGCAAATAGAAGGAACGCAGTGTACTCTTGATGATGTATTGGACCCGGAAGTAGAATCGAATACAAATTTGGATGTTTCGGATGTTATCAATTATGTTAAAGCAACACAGTATGCATTGAAACGTCTGGAAAAATTTCCTTTATGTTGTAGATTAATAAGAGAAATACATGAAGTTTTAATGGAAAACGTTCGTGGACAGGATAAGACACCAGGAGAGTTCAGATATTCTCAAAATTGGATTGGACCTGCTAATTGCTCGTTAAAAGATGCAAGATATATTCCACCCAATGTAGAGGATATGCAAAATGCTATGTCTGATTTGGAGAAATATATTAATGAAAATGTGGATTATGACCCATTGATTCGTGTAGCTTTGATTCATTATCAGTTTGAAACAATACATCCGTTTTTAGATGGAAACGGAAGAATTGGAAGGCTTTTGATATTATTATATTTGATGGAACAAGGATTGCTTGCAAAACCAGTTATATATATATCGTATTTTTTGAAAAAGAATCAGATAGAATATTATGACAGAATTAGTGAGGTTAGAAGAAGTGGAAACTTTGAACAATGGATAAGATTCTTCTTGGAGGCTGTAAGTAAAGCTGCATCTGATTCATTAGAATCAATTAGTCAGCTTTCTGAGTTGCACGATAGAAATATAAAAAAACTTCCTAAGACAACTCGAAGTAAAGATAATTTACGAGCAGTATTTGATTATATTGAGCAGTATCCGATTATTGATATTAAGAGGACTGCAAAGGAATTAGAGATTAGTTATAATACTGTAGCTTCCGCTGTGAAGAAGCTTATGGAACTGGGGATATTGCAGGAAACCACCAATGCTGCGAGAAATAGAGTGTTTGCCTATGAGGAGTATTTGGGGATATTGAGGAAAGATACGTAAGAAAGGAAGTGGAAAATGATAGATATTTTAATTGTAGAAGATAACAAAGAAATAGGCACCTTACTTTGCGATTTTTTAAGGAAAGAGAATTACATGGTAAGTCTGGCAGACACCGGAGAAAAAGCATTGGCTTTGTATGAAAAATATGGTGCTAAGTTAATTGTATTGGATATTATGTTACCGGGAATGGATGGTTTTGCGGTTTGTTCAAAAATTCGGGAAACCTCCAATACTCACATATTAATTGCCAGTGCCAAGACGGAGAAGAATGATAAGATAAAGGGATTGAATCTTGGAGCCGACGATTATATTGAGAAGCCTTATGACATTGATATTTTGTTGGCAAAGATTAACGGGATTTTTAAACGGAAATATGCCAGAGAGGAATTACTAGAGGGCAATATTCGACTGAATACCGTGCAACAGATTTTGTATGTGGATGAGCAAAAGAAGACTGTAACAGAGAAGGAGTTTGAATTATTAAAACTTCTCATGGAGAACAAGGGTGTTACATTGAAGAAGGAATATTTGTTCAATTCAGTATGGGGAAGTGATAGCGATTCGGAGATTCAAACACTGACGGTACATATTAAATGGCTTCGTGAAAAGATTGAACAAGAGCCAAAGAAGCCAAAGCACATTATTACAGAGTGGGGAGTAGGATACAGATTTGAATAGATTTAAAGGTTTTGTTTGGTTGGTTATTGTTATAGAAGTTGTATTGGTTGCACTTTGTAATGGCTTGTACATTTATCAGACACAAAGTGATGCAGGACGCTTGTACCGTGTGGAAGCAAGGCGTGTTGTTCGGGTGATTGAAGATGAGAACATGACTTCTGAAGAGATTGTCGGTTTGGATTTATCAGGGTATGAAACCATTGTGGCGGTCAGTGAATTTGTGCTGGAAGAAGATTGCAACAACGACTATCTGATAGAGAAAATTGGTGGAAAATTATATCGAATTGAATATCGGGTAAATCAAAATTATGATGTACTTTCCATTATAAACGGTGTGATGTTTGCTATGAGTCTTGTGACAGTGATTGTGTGCATATATGTATATAAAAAGATTTTAACCCCCTTTTATGCCATGAGTGATTTATCTTATGAATTGGCAAAGGGAAATTTATCCACGCCTATAAAAGAAGAAAAAAGCAAATTTTTTGGACGTTTTCTTTGGGGAATGGATATGCTGCGTGAAAAACTGGAAGATAATAAGGAGAGGGAACTGGAATTACAGAGGGAGCGTAAAACTTTGATTCTTTCCTTATCCCACGATATTAAAACACCCCTTTCATCCATTGAGTTATATTCTAAGGCATTAACGGAGGAGCTGTATGACACGAAGGATAAAAAGGACGAGGCTCTCCAGGGGATTGTCAGAAACGTGAAAGAAATCAAAAGCTATGTAGACGAGATTGTGAAAGCTTCCAGAGAAGATTTTTTGAATTTGAAAGTAGTAGAAGATGAAGTGTATTTGTCTTCTGTAATCGGGACAATTAAGGCATATTATAAAGAAAAATTATCAGTGATTCATACAGATTTTATCGTGGAAGATTTTGCTGAATGTCTGGTCAAAGGTGACCAGAACCGTCTTGTTGAAGTGTTTCAGAATATTATGGAGAATGCCATAAAATATGGGGACGGCAAAAGCATCCGTATTTCTTTTGAAGAGGAAGAAGATTGCAAGCTTATACATATTGAAAATTCCGGTGCCGAGTTAAGAGAGGAGGAATTACCAAATCTTTTTGATTCCTTTTATAGAGGAAGTAACAGCCAAGGCATTAAGGGGAACGGACTTGGCTTGTACATTTGCAAGAGCTTGATGCATAAAATGGATGGCGAGATTTATGCCAAGAATAAGAAGCAGGGTTTTGTGGTAACGGTTGTGGTGCGAAAAGTGTAACGCTAGATTTGGGTTCAAATGAAAGTTATTTAAGGATTATTTAATAATTTCTCCTGTAGGATAAGTTTATAAACAGGTGAAAGGAGCAGTCAAATGTATCTCAACATATTGAAAAAAGACCTGAAACGAAAAAAAGCGATGAACATAATTTTGCTGGTATTTATCGTACTTGCTACAATGTTTGTATCGTCAAGCGTAAACAATATTATAGGTGTTACCAGGGCACTAGACAATTATCTTGATATGGCGAATGCGCCGGATTATTTTATAATGACAATAAATAAGTCGTTGGAAGTTGATATTGAAGAGGTTTTAAGTTCTGCATCTTCAATCAAAAATTACAATTCGGAAAAAATCATCTATATATCTACGGATAATATTACTTTTGAGGATGAGAGTATAAGTGCTATTAACGGCACTAATATGCTTCAAAGTGACAAAGACCTGTCGATGAATTATTTTCTTCCCGACGGAAGTATTTTGGAAACGGTAAAGAAAGGCGAGATTTATGTAACATCAGGCAAGGCAGAAGCTATCGGGCTTGAAATTGGTGATAAAATAAACATTGAAATTGAAAATGTAAGCCGTGAATTTGTTTATGCAGGTACTGTGAAAGATGCAGGTTTGGGCTCAGAAATGAATTCGATGTGCAGGTATATTATAAACGCCGAGGATTTTGAAAGGTTTATTTCCGACAAAACCATAAAGAATATTTATGGAGGAAATATTTATTATATACATACCGATGATTTGCAGAAAACGATATCGGAAATTTCCAAAGCTTCTGAAAGCTTTGCATTTGCAGGCGACAAAGCACTGATGAAATTTTCATATGTTTTCGATATGATTGTAACAGGAATTCTCCTTGTGGTAAGTGTTATTCTTATTTTGATAGCGTTTGTGGTTTTGCGATTTACAATTACTTTTACATTATCCGAGGAATTCCGTGAAATCGGCGTGATGAAGGCGATTGGTATAGGGAATTTGAAAATCCGTGGGCTTTACCTTATAAAATATGCGGCACTTTCTGTAATCGGTGCGGTATTTGGTCTTGCACTCAGTTTTCCGTTTGGCAAAATGCTGATGAGTGTTTCTTCAAAGTCAATTATTATCGGGAATCAGAACTTAATTTTTGTGAATATAATTTGTGCGGCACTTGTTATCGGGATAATCCTTCTGTTCTGTTACGGTTGTACGGGGAAGGTGAAGAAGATGACACCGATTGATGCTATCCGAAATGGTCAGACGGGTGAGCGTTTCCGTAAAAAGAACATAATAAGCCTGGGAAAATCAAAGCTTTCTGCAACTTCGTTTCTTGCAGTTAATGATATTGTAAGCAGCCTAAAACGTTACGGTATCATTGGGTTGACCTTCTTTCTTTGCTTGTCACTGTTGCTTATGCTTTCGGCAACGGGTTCGACAATGAAAAGTGGAACACTTGTGAGTGCTTTTGGATATGCTAAATATGATGTTTCCGTATCATTAGGTGGTAGTATGGAGTTTTTAACAGAGGGTGGACGTGAAAGGCTGAAAGAAAATCTTAAAGATATGGAAGATACTCTTGCAAAAAACGGTATGCCTGCAAGTTGTTCACGAGAAGTAGCATTCTCTCTACCCGTGATTTGTAGCGAAAATAAGAGCAATATTCCGCTTAATCAGGGCACAGGAACCACAATGGACAGGTACGAATACATCGAAGGTACAGCACCACAGAATTGTGGTGAAATTGCGATAACACGAATTTCAGCAAATAAGATTAAGGCAAATATCGGTGATACGGTTACAATGAAAACGGTAGATGGTGATAAAGAATATATCATCACAGCTTTTTTCCAGACAATGTACAATCAAGGAGATGGTATCAGACTTTACGTTGATGAAGAAATTAACTATATCCAAGCACAGGGCGGTTCAGCTGTACACGTTTTATTTTTGGACAATCCGGATGATGATGAAATTGCACGCAGAATGGTTAAAATCAAGGAACTGTACCCTGAATGTGATGAGATTGCAACCTGTGAGGAAGTGGTAGCAGATACTCTTGGTGTTACCGATACGCTTGACGCTGTAAAATCCCTTGTGACGATTCTTACAATCGTTCTAGCGGTGCTTATCACAGTGCTTATGGAGCGTTCATTTATCGCAAAGGAGCAGGGAGAAATTGCACTTATGAAGGCAATAGGCATAAGAAATAGCAGAATTTACGCATACCACGCATTAAGATTTCTATTCGTGGGTGTGATTGCGGTTATAATTGGCGAAATTTTTGCAATGCCATTAACCCACCTTTGCATTGACCCGATTTTTAAGATGATGGGTATGGAACTTGCGGTTGATTATGTGCTTAATCCAATGGAAATGTATTTTCTTTTTCCAATGGTGATTCTTCTGACAACAACGGCAAGTGCATTGTTTACCTCGCTCTATACAAGAAAAATTAAGTCATCTCATATGGCTAACATGGAATAAGAAAGGAAATCACTATGAATATTCTTGAAGTAAAAGACCTCTGCAAAACATATATTGTAAACAAACGCCAGAACAACGTTTTGAAAAATGTAAATTTTACCGTCAGCGAGGGCGAAATGGTGGCGATTATGGGTCCCTCAGGCTCTGGTAAATCCACGCTCCTATATGCCGTTTCGGGTATGGACGATATTACCTCAGGCGAGGTAAAATTCTGTGATAAGAATATTGCAAAAATGAACCCAAAGGAGCTTGCAAATTTACGCCTTGATGAAATGGGATTCATATTTCAGCAGATGTATATGTTGAAAAATCTGACAGTGCTTGATAATATTATTCTTCCGGCGGTTGAATCTGACAAGAATGTTGATACACGCAAGGAAATTGTTAGACAGGGAGAAAATTTAATGCGTAAGCTTGGGATTATTGAGATTGCGGACAATGACATCAACGAGGTTTCAGGCGGACAGCTTCAGAGAGCCTGTATTTGCCGGAGTATGATTAATAAGCCAAAGGTTTTGTATGCGGATGAGCCTACGGGAGCCTTAAACAGAACCGCATCCAATGAAGTAATGACAGAGCTTGTGAAGTTAAACCAAGAAGGTACTACCATTATGATGGTGACCCACGACGCTAAGGTGGCGGCAAAGTGCTCCAGAGTGCTATATATTGTGGATGGCAATATTAAGGGAGAGTATATAAGTCCGAAAGACCAAAAAGTGCAGGAGAAGGATAGGGAGAGAATGCTGAATAACTGGTTATTAGAACTTGGATGGTAAATGTATCGGAAAAAAGACTACGAATAGCAGCACTTGAAAAACACAAATCCCCATGATAAGATTAACTTATTTAAAAGAGAATTAAAATCATGAGGTGTAATAAATGAAGGATATTTCTTCGAAAAAGAAAAATTTCATTGTGTATGAAATCATGCATATGGAAAATAAAGTGGCAAACGTTTCAACAACAGGGAAAATAGAGATTTTTGATGAGAAATTCATGCCATACGATTTGTATTTGGAAGAGGAAGAAGAGGATGATATTGACACTAGGATAAATAATTTAAATAATTTTTATCATTGGTGTGCATCAAGAGTATTATCATTGGACAGAAAATATGCGAAAGAGATATTGAATAGTATTGGCGTGGCTCAAGCTGTGACAGATAAAGATCGTGCTCAGATTTCGTTGTCTTATCACTGCGTTTCTTTGAACGATGTATATTGGGTAAGAAAAGAAGGAGAGGAGATTTCTTTTGCAAAATTGAATCTGTATGACAATCCATTAAATGAGGCGATTGTAGAAATTTCATTAAAAGGGCGTCAAATGACAGTGACAAATCAGGAATTGGCGCCTGATTTATCTACGAAAGGATGTTTTCCAAAAGCGTGGATTCGGGATAAACAGGGATTTCGGCTGCTGAAAGATGGAGGAGAAGAAACGGTAAAAAAAGAATTATTGGCAAGTGAGATATGTCAGTGCTTTGATATACCGCAGGTGAAATATCGCAAATACATTTATCAGGGGCAGATAGTTACGGAAAGTGACATTATCTCATCGAAAGAATGTTCTATGGTGTCCAAAATGGCATTTGACATTTATGCGTGTAATCATGATTTGAATACCATTGAAGTATGTAACGAATTGGACCCGATTACTTATTATGGGATGAATATTCTTGATTATTTAATAGGAAATACAGACCGACATCCGGAAAATTGGGGATTTTATATTGACAATAAAACGAATGAATACATTTCCTTGTATCCGTTGATGGATTTTAATCAGAGCTTTTTAGCCTATGATAATATTGAGGGGGCAAATTGCCAGACGGTTTTGCCACGGAGAATGACACAAAGAGAGGCTGCTGTTGAGGCAGTAAAGCATATCGGGCTTCGCCAAAAATGTGAAATGGATATGAGCAAATTTGGAGATATGGAAAAAGAAGCAGAGATGTTTGAACGCAGACTGAACGAATTAAAGAAAATCTAAAAAAGTAGGAAGCTGTAACAGCTCAATTGGAGTATCAATGGAAATTGTCCTGTACAGCCTATAATAACGCCAGAAGTTTCCTGAGCTGTTTTGTGTCTGCTCAGGAAACTTCTGGCGTTATTATAGACTTTCTGCCAATTTACGGTTTGTTACCCAACTGCCAGAAAGCAACAGCACTGGCGGCAGCAACATTCAGGGAATCTACACCGTGGGACATAGGGATGCATACCGTATAGTCACAATCAGAAATGGTGCTGTCTGCAAGTCCTTCTCCCTCAGTACCCAGTACAATGGCAAGCTTTTCTTCTGCCATAAGCTCTGGCTTGTCAATAGAAACAGCTTTCTCACTCAATGCCATGGCAGCGGTTTTAAAGCCTAAATTATGCAGTTGTTTAATGTAGGATTCCAAACCTTCTGTGGATTTTGGTTCTAAAAAGCTCCATGGAATCTGGAAAACAGTTCCCATGCTCACTCGTATTGCACGACGGTACAGAGGGTTACTGCACGCCGAGGTAAGTAGTACTGCATCAATGTTTAAAGCGGCGGCAGAACGAAAAATAGCACCCACATTGGTAGGGTTCATTACGTTTTCCAGTACTGCAATGCGACGTGCGTTGGCACAGATGCTTTCGACACTTGGCAGTGGTGGACGATGCATGGCACATAGCATACCTCGGGTTAGCTGAAATCCGGTTAGTTGTGTCAGAACTTCAAAATCAGCAGTATAAACAGGGATATCTCCGCAGCGTGTGAGAATCCCTTTTGCCTGTCCTTCGATATGTTTACGCTCCACCAGACAGGAAACAGGCACATATCCCGCATCTAAAGCCCGCTCGATTACTTTGGGACTTTCTGCAATAAAAAGTCCTTTTTCCGGTTCATGGCGGTTAAGCAGTTGTACTTCTGTAAGGCGGGCATATATATCCAGTTCCGGTGCAGCAAAGTCTGTTATTTCAATAATATTTGGCATAAATATCTCCTTAACGTAAAATGGCAAATAAAAATCGTTTGTTATGTTCAAGAAACATTATAGTGGTCAAGGATTAAGGTGTCAAATATACGTTTATAATAGTTGTATCACAAAAGCGGTGGTCTGCGGCGGAATACTGGCAGTCATAAAGTTTGCGTGTTGTATACGTACTCTCAAACCGGGCATAAGTCTGGAAAAGGGAATGACTCTGCCCCATTGATTTAAAATAACCGTGTCAGAAGATAAATTGAAACGAATTATTGAAGAAGGATTGGATTGACTCATGGTGGTAATGGAACGATTTCCGGAATTAATTTCAATAATTCGTCCGGTCGTTGTTTCGTAAGCGGGCATACGACGTACTACGCGGATTCGAAAAGCTTGAGCCTGCGGAGGAAGGCTTCTTGTCATGGCAGAGGAGAAGGAAACATTCACTACCATGCCGACGGTCAATTCACTGAAAGGAATGATGTCACCACGTTCATTCTGGAGTAGCGTATTTCTGTCAACAATCAAAACAACCTGCTGATTAGGGCAATTAGGACAATTACTATAAGAAATTGTCACAAATCTTGTATTTCGGTCAAAAGAGATGTGTTCAATAACAGCATTTGGAACAAAGATACTTTCTGGCATAAAAACACCTGATTTTCATGTTTATTATTATGATATGCATAAGAAAGTAAACGGTGTTAAGTTGTGTTTTGGACGATTTTATGGTATTCTACGATTGGTGCGTTTTATAAACGAAAGAACTATTTTAGTGAAAAGATGCAAGCGTAGAAGGAGAAAAAATGGAAAGAGAACGTTTAGGAAGCAGACTCGGTTTTATTTTGCTGAGTGCAGGATGTGCCATTGGGATTGGAAATGTCTGGAAATTTCCCTATATGGTGGGAGAATATGGGGGAGGAATCTTTGTATTAATTTACTTGTGTTTTCTCGTCGCCCTTGGAGTACCGGTTTTGACTGTGGAATTTTCACTGGGACGTGCCAGTCAGAAAAGTCCGGCAAAATTGTATCAGCAGTTAGAACCTAAAGGAAGCAAATGGCATATCCATGGTTATGCAGCAGTGATTGGCAATTATATTCTAATGATGTTTTATACCAGTGTGGCAGGTTGGATGCTACATTATTTTGTAGCTACAGCAGGAGGGAAGTTCCAAGGCTTGGATGCAAAGGGCATTGAAGGTTATTTTGACAATTTTATGCTGGATGCAAAAACAGTGACAATATATGTGCTGATTGTTATTGTGGTAGGATTTTTGGTAAATTCCGTTGGACTTCAAAATGGACTAGAAAAGATTACCAAAGTTATGATGCTGGCATTGCTTGGTATTATGGTGGTTCTTGCCATTAACAGCTTCTTTATGGAAGGCGGCGAGAAAGGACTTGCCTTTTATTTGCGACCTGATTTAGAAAGAATGAAAGAAGTGGGAATCGGAAAAGTAATTGTTGGAGCTATGAATCAGGCGTTTTTTACGTTAAGTTTGGGTATGGGAGCCATGGCGATTTTGGGAAGCTATATTGGAAAAGAGAGAGCCTTGGCAGGAGAAGCATTAAATGTGGCACTTCTTGATACCTTTGTGGCATTTTGCTCCGGATTAATCATTTTTCCGGCATGCTTTGCTTATGGTGTAGAAGTAGATAGCGGTCCAAGTTTGATTTTTATTACATTGCCAAATATCTTTAATAATATTCCAATGGGAAGATTGTGGGGAAGCTTGTTCTTTGTATTTTTGTCTTTTGCTGCATTATCTACTGTGCTTGCGGTGTTCGAAGGAATTATTGCCTGCTCCATTGATATGTTTGGGTGGAGCAGAAAGAAAGCCTGTCTGATAAATGGTATTTTAATGCCGATTTTATCCATGCCATGTATTTTGGGCTATAATGTGCTTAGCTGGATACAGCCTTTTGGAGAAGGAAGCAATATTATGGATTTAGAAGACTTTATTGTCAGCAATCTGATTCTTCCTCTTGGCTCTCTTGCATTTTTATTATTTTGTGTAAGCAAAAAAGGCTGGGGCTGGGAGAATTTTAGAGAGGAAGCAAATACAGGAAAAGGATTAAAAGTCAGCAATCGGTTAAGAGGGTATATGACATATGTATTACCTGTAATCATATTTGCAGTATTTGTGGTTGGCTTGTATAATTTCTTTCAATAATTGAAAATACTGGAAATACATGGTATTAAGCCATAATTACTTGCATATAAGCAGTACTTTCGGTAAAATGTGAGAGATAGAAAATATAGAATGAAGGAGAAGGTATATGAATGAGAAAAAAGAATTCAAACCCTATATTCCGGCAGAGAAAATCACACCTGAATTGACAATAACGTCAATTATCATGGGTATTTTTCTGGCAGTAGTTTTTGGAGCAGCCAATGCCTATTTAGGACTTATGGTAGGTATGACCGTTTCAGCATCCATTCCGGCGGCAGTCATAGCAATGGGGGTTATTCGTGTAGTAATGCGTAAAAACTCCATTTTGGAAAGCAATATTGTACAGACAATAGGCTCTGCGGGAGAATCCTTGGCAGCCGGTGCGATATTTACCATTCCTGCGTTATTTTTGTGGGCAGCAGAAGGCAGAATGGACAAGCCGAGTATTCTGGAAATTACATTGATTGCACTCTTAGGTGGATTGTTAGGAGTAATTTTCATGGTTCCGCTGAGAAATGCGTTGATTGTAAAGGAACATGGAATTCTGCCATATCCGGAAGGCAGTGCCTGTGCAGAAGTGCTTTTGGCAGGAGAGGAAGGCGGAGCAAACGCCACAACGGTATTTGCTGGAATGGGCTTTGCAGCATTATTTAAATTTGTGATTGATGGTTTAAAGGTAGTTCCAAGTGCGGTTTCGCTTAAAATAAGAAATTATCACGGTGAAATCGGAACTCAGATTTATCCTGCAGTCATGAGTGTGGGATATATTTGTGGTCCGCGAATTGCCTCTTATATGTTTGCGGGTGGTATTCTTAGTTGGTTGGTTTTGATTCCGATGATTGTCTTGTTTGGAGAACAGCTTGTGTTATATCCGGGAACCGAACCGATTGGTGAGATGTTTGCGGCGGGTGGAGCTTCGGCTATTTGGAGTTCTTATATTCGCTATATTGGAGCTGGGGCTTTGGCAGCCGGTGGGATTATCAGTTTAATAAAGTCCCTTCCTCTTATTGTGAGAACATTTAAAGATGCAATTAAGAGTGTAAAAGGTGCTTCCGGTGGAGAAATTACCCGTACCTCGAAAGATTTGGGAATGAAGACGGTAATTATCAGCATTGTGGTAATTACGTTCTTAATCTGGTTAGTTCCGGTGATTCCGGTAAGTCTTTTGGGAGCTGTTATTGTGGTAGTGTTTGGCTTCTTCTTTGCTACGGTATCTTCGCGTATGGTAGGTCTTGTAGGAAGCAGTAACAATCCGGTATCCGGTATGGCAATTGCAACCTTACTGATTGCTACTGTTATTTTAAAGGTAACAGGAGATGGTGGTATCCACGGTATGCAGGGAGCCATTGCAATTGGCTCTATTATTTGTATTGTTGCGGCAATTGCCGGAGATACCTCCCAGGATTTAAAGACAGGCTACTTGTTAGGTTCTACGCCGAAAAAACAGCAGATTGGTGAATTGATAGGTGTTGGAGCAGCAGCACTTGCCATTGGAGCGACATTATATTTATTAGACCGGGCATGGGGCTTTGGTTCTGAACAGCTTGCAGCACCACAGGCAACCTTAATGAAAATGATTATTGAAGGTGTTATGGAGAATAATCTTCCATGGGGTCTGGTATTCATTGGCGTATTTATTGCCGTTATAGTTGAAATACTGGGTATTCCGGTGCTTCCGTTTGCCATTGGTGTTTATTTACCGGTGCAGTTAAATGCCTGCATTATGGTAGGAGGACTGGTACGCCTTGGGTTTGACAAGATGAAGCGGAAGGAAGAAGAAAAGAAACAGATTATAAACGATGGTATTTTATATTGCTCCGGTATGATTGCGGGAGAAGGGTTGATAGGAATTGTTCTGGCGGTTCTTGCAATATTCGGAGTAGATAAAGCGATTGATGTATCAAAATATATGAATATGTCTGAAATGGTAAGTGCTTTTGGCAGCCTTTTGGTATTTGGTTTAGTAATCTTATCATTGTTGAAATTTTCCATTTGGAAAAAGAGAAAATAAGAAATATGAAAAGAGAAGATAGAAGAACAGAAAATTATTTGGAACGTTGTCCGATGCGACAAGAAGAAATTTCGTGGTCTGTGGATGAAAATGGTTTGGTTACATTGGATGTTGAAAACAAAGGTTTTTTTAACCGCATGGCACAGAAATTATTAAAAAAGCCGAAAGTCAGTCATATCCATTTGGATGAGATGGGAAGCTTCGTTTGGCCTCTGTTAGATGGCAAAAAAGATATTCTTGCACTGGGAGTTGCGGTGAAAGAACACTTTGGCGATAAGGCAGAGCCTTTATATGAACGTCTGGCAAAATATTTTCAAATTTTAGATAGTTATTCGTTTATTCGGTGGAAGGAATAGAGAAAGGAACATGCGGTTTTGCATGTTCCTTTTGCAGTTTTGGGATATATTTCATAGGAATAATGGCAATATTATTAAGGAGAATAATGGGGAATTCTTAAAGTTCTTTAAAAATTTGTGAATTTTGCTTTATAAAACATAATATCTTTGTTATAATACTTTTTGGTGTAACCAAAATAAGGAGGCAAGTCAATGAATTATGGTAAAAAGGGGACTTCCAAAAAGCAAAAGGCAATAGCATCAAAAAAGGCAAGAGTTGGGAAAAAATTTTTTCTTACCTTTTTTAAGACAACATTAGTCTGTTTTGTTGCAGTAGTTGTTTTTGCAATATTTGCTGGATTTGGAGTCGCAAAGGGAATAATCGACAGTGCACCTGATATTTCAGAAATCAATGTAGTTCCAACCGGATATTCTACCTTTGTGTATGACCAGGAAGGAAATGAAATTGTAAAACTGGTGGCACAAAATTCTAATCGTATTCCGGTTTCTATTGATAAAGTGCCAAAAAATCTTCAAAATGCTTTTGTGGCAATTGAGGACGAGCGTTTTTATGAACATAACGGAATTGACGTGAAGGGAATTATCAGAGCAGGAGTAAAGGGAGTTACAAATGGCTTCCACTTTTCAGAAGGTGCAAGTACCATCACTCAGCAGCTTATTAAAAACAATGTTTTTACAGAATGGGTGAATGGAGAATCTACTATTGAAAAGGTAAAAAGAAAAATTCAGGAACAATACCTTGCAGTAGAATTAAGTAAGGTTATGAGTAAGGAGGAAGTACTGGAAAATTATCTGAATACAATTAACCTGGGTCAAAATACATTAGGAGTTCAGGCGGCATCCAAGAGATACTTCAATAAAGATGTTTCAGAACTTACAATTTCTGAATGTGCAGTGATAGCGGCAATTACACAGAATCCATCCAAGTATAATCCGATATCTCATCCGGAATATAATGCGGAGAGAAGAAAAAAAGTATTGGATAATATGAAAGAACAAGGATATATTACCGAGCAGGAATATGAAGCTGCTATAAACGATGATGTTTACGGAAGAATACAGATCGTAAATTCTGACACAGAAGAAACACAGATATACAGTTATTACGTAGATGAATTGACAGAAGAAGTAATGAAGGATTTACAGGAGCAGTTAGGCTATACATCTACACAGGCATATTATGCATTATATAGTGGTGGTCTTAAGATTTATACTGCTCAGGATGCAGAAATTCAGAAAATTTGTGATGAAGAATTTTCAAATATGGACAATTATCCTTCAGGAACAAAAGTGGCACTTTCTTATGAATTGTCAGTAAAAACATCAGATGGTGAAATTATTAACCATAGCAAGGAAATGTTGGAAAGCTATTTTAAAGAAATTGAAGGCAGTGATTTTGATTTAGTATTCAGTGATGAAGAAACAGCGAGATCTTATGTAGAGAAATATAAGGCAGCAAAAGTGGGAACCGGTGATGAAATTATCGGTGAAAAAGTTACAATTACACCGCAGCCACAGTGTTCTTTCACGATTATGGATCAGTCCACAGGATATGTAAAAGCCCTTGTAGGTGGACGTGGAACCAAGGAAGCAAGTCTTACTTTAAACAGAGCCACAAATACAGTGCGTCAGCCGGGGTCTACTTTCAAAGTAGTTGCTGCTTATGCACCGGCATTGGATAGTGCAGGCATGACACTGGCAACCGTGCAGGATGATACAGAATATTACTACAGCAATGGACGTAAGGTAAGTAACTGGTACAGTTCAGGATACAAAGGATTATGTACGATACGATATGGTATTGAACAGTCCTTAAATATTGTGGCAGTTAAGACAATAACAGATATTACACCACAGCTTGGATTCAATTACTTGAAGAACTTTGGATTTACTACTTTGGTAGAACGCAGAGAAAATGCAAGCGGCGGAGTAGAATCTGATGTGATTCAGGCATTGGCATTAGGCGGCATCACAGATGGTATTAAAAACATTGAATTGAATGCAGCTTATGCAGCCATTGCAAACGGTGGTACTTATATTAAACCAATTTATTACACAAAGATTTTGGACAAGGATGGCAAGGTATTGTTAGAAAATATACCTCAGACCACACAGGTTATTAAACCTACTACAGCATATCTTTTGACAGATGCTATGGAAGATGTAGTAACCAAAGGAACCGGTGGAGCATGCGCTGTCAGTGGTCAGCATGTAGCCGGTAAAACCGGTACCACATCCAGCAATAAGGACGTATGGTTTGCAGGATATACACCGTATTATACTGCTACTGTATGGGCAGGTTATGATAATAACCTTTCTCTCGAGGGAGATGAAAAGAACTTCCATAAGAAAATCTGGAAAAACATAATGACCAGAGTTCATGAGAATCTGGAAGAAAAAGAATTTGAGAAACCGGATGGAATTGTAACTGCTTCCGTATGTAAAAAGTCGGGTAAACTGGCACGCTCCGGTTTGTGTGACTGTGATCCGAGAGGAAGTCAGGTGATTACAGAAATTTTTGCAGAGGGTACAGTTCCAAAAGAATACTGTGATACCCATGTTCGTGTAAATATTTGTGCTATGTCAGGAGCATTTGCAGGAGAAAACTGCCCATTTGTTCAGCAGTCAGCTCAGGTATTCATTATAAGACCGGACAGCAGTTATGTGACACGAGCAGATGGAAGCCGTTATGCAAGTCCTACCGCGGATTCGGCGTACGAAATTTCAGCAGATGCCATTGCGGCAGGATGTCCGCTTCACGGAGGTACCGGTCAGGTAAATAATGGTACTGTAACCACAAACCAGAATCAGACGGAGGTGCCGGGAACCCATCCACAGGTTCCGCAGACGCAGCCTGGAACGGGAACTGAGCAAACACAGCCAGGTCAGACAACAGAAGTAGTGTTACCTTCTGAGGATATGGGAACCGATGGTGGTGTGATTGACCAGTCTACAGGATTACCGGTAGGACAATAAAATTTGATAAAAACAGATAAGAAGACGGCAGATATCGGTTGATGTCTGCCGCTTTTTGCGGTATACTATTAAATTGTGAATAAAAATGTTAGGTGAAAAATATGATAGAGAGTTATAAATGTGTATATTTGGGCGGTGAGGGAGAAATTGTAGAAAAGAAATCCCGATTTATCGCCACAGTAGAAGCAGTGGAAAGTGAAGAAGAAGCAATTGCATTTATTGAGAAAATGAAAAAAAAATACTGGGATGCCAGACACAATTGCTCCGCCTATGTGATTGGAGCAAGGGGAGAATTGGAACGATGCAGTGATGACGGAGAACCGGGAGGAACCGCAGGAAAACCTATGCTTGAGGTGTTAAGAGGCATGGAACTTCGCAACATTGTGGTGGTGGTTACCAGATATTTTGGTGGAACGCTCCTTGGAACAGGGGGCCTTGTGCGTGCTTACACAAAAGCAACGCAGGAGGGAATCGCAAACAGCGTTATTGTGGAAAAACAGCTGGCTGCAAAATTGAAAATTACCACGGATTACAATGGAATTGGAAAAGTACAGTATTTATTGGCACAGCGTGATATTAAAATATTAGAATCCGATTATGGAGAAAATGTGAAAGTAACAGCGTTGGTTCCGGTTTCTCAATATGGCCTTGTGGAGGCTGAAATTACAGAGGGAACCAATGGAAGAGCAGAAATGGAACGACAGGAAGAAGTATATTTTGGTGTGGTGGATAAAGAGGCTATTTTATTTGAAGGATAAAGTAAGGAGAATAAGATGAGTTTAGCAGATAATATTTTTATAAAAATGTGTCAGGATATTATAGACAACGGATATAGCACGGAAGGTGAAAAAGTCCGTCCAAAATGGGAAGATGGGAGCTATGCCTATACTATAAAACAGTTTGGTGTAGTAAATCGCTATGATTTATCCAAGGAATTTCCGGCGATAACATTACGAAAAACCGCAATTAAAAGTGCCACAGATGAAATTCTCTGGATTTGGCAGCAGAAATCCAACAATATTAATGACTTGCACAGTCATATTTGGGACAGCTGGGCGGATGAGGAAGGCTCCATTGGTAAAGCATACGGTTACCAGCTTGGGGTAAAACATCAGTATAAAGAAGGAATGATGGATCAGGTAGACAGAGTTTTATTTGATTTGAAGAATAATCCTTACAGCAGACGTATTATGACAAACATTTATGTGCATCAGGACTTGCATGAAATGAATCTGTATCCTTGTGCTTATAGTATGACTTTTAATGTGACACAGAAAAAAGGTCATGATAAGCTTACTTTGAATGCTATTTTGAATCAGCGTTCTCAGGATATTCTTACAGCAAACAACTGGAATGTGTGCCAGTATGCCATTTTGCTTATGATGTTTGCACAGGTGTGCGACATGGAAGTGGGTGAGTTGGTGCATGTGATTGGGGATGCCCATATCTATGACAGGCATATTCCGATTGTAAAAGAACTGATTACCAGAGAAACTTATCCGGCGCCAAAGGTAACTCTGAACCCGGAAATTAAAGATTTTTATAAATTTACCAGAAATGATGTGATAGTAGAAAATTATGTGACAGGCCCTCAGGTAACAAATATTCCTGTGGCAGTATAGGAGGAACGTATGAATTTAATTGTAGCAGTAGATAAAAACTGGGCTATCGGCTTAAATAACAAGTTATTGGTGAGAATTCCAAGCGACCAGAAATTTTTCCGTGAAGAAACTACAGGTAAAGTGGTGGTTTTAGGAAGAAAAACCTTAGAAACATTTCCGGGAGGACTTCCTTTAAAGAATCGTACCAATATCATTCTTTCTGCAGACCCGGATTATAAGGTGAAAGACGCTATTGTAGTTCATTCTATAGAAGAATTATTGGAAGAAGTAAAGCAGTATGATTCCAAGGATGTTTATATTATCGGTGGAGAAAGTGTATATAGAGAAATGCTTCCTTATTGTGATACAGCTCATGTAACCAAAATTGATCATGCCTATGAGGCAGATACATATTTTCCAAATCTGGATGAATTGCCAGAGTGGAGTGTTACTGCCACCAGTGAAGAACAGACGTATTTTGATTTAGAATTTGAATTTGTAAAATATGAAAAGAGATGTGAATAAGTGGAAAATTTTATTTATAGTGTAAATGCCACCCTTCCTATTTTTCTGGTGATTGTGATAGGTTATGTGCTGAAACAGATAGGTATGTTAAATGACGAATTTGTTACAGTTGCCAATAAATTCAATTTTAAGGTGACATTGCCCTTTTTGGTATTTCGTGATATTTCCAGTGCAAATATCAAAGAGGATTTTGATATTGTGTTTGTATTATTTTGCGCTATTGCAACTACCATATGCTTTTTTGTTATCTGGGCGGGGGCAAAATTGTTTATAAAAGACAAAACCATCACAGGAGCTTTTGTGCAGGCATCGTTCCGAAGTAGTGCAGCGGTGATGGGAATTGCTTTTATTCAAAATATTTATGGTACTTCGGGGATGGCACCTCTTATGATTATCGGTTCGGTGCCTTTGTATAATATCTATTCAGTCATTGTGCTGACCTTAGAGGCGGAAAACAGCGGCCAGGGAAAAGAAAAAATTAAAAAAGCACTGATTGGTATTGTGACAAATCCTATTATCATCGGTATTGTACTTGGACTGTTGGTATCTTTACTGGGAATCACCTTTCCAACAGTAGTCAATAAAACCGTTCAGAATATGGCAAGCATGGCTTCTCCACTGGCGTTAATTGCCATCGGAGCCGGTTTTGAGGGCAGAAAAGCTCTGGCAAAGATAAAACCTACCATTGCGGTAGCAGTGATTAAGCTGGTGGTGCAGGCGGGTATTTTTATTCCAATTGCCATTCATTTGGGATTTCGAGATGAAAAAATGATAGCGATTCTTGTTATGTTAGCGGCACCTACCACGCCAAGTTGCTATATTATGGCAAAAAATATGAACAACGATGGGGTGTTGACAGCCAGTGCAGTGGTGGTAACTACATTGTTTTCGGCAGTGACGTTGACATTTTGGATTTATTTGCTAAAGACGGTAGGGATGATATAGGAAAACGGCAGGGAGATAGTGTGAAAGAAGTTATGGAAAAAATACATATAAATCAGATACACAATATATTTATTAAGAGAATTATAATTAGTCTGATTGTGGTTTTGTTGTTAGAAGTTTTTGTGTTTAATTTGAAAAGCTTTACAACAGACAAACAAGATTATGGAGTTGAGTTTCTGGGGGCTCAGACAACGACACCTGAAACGGTGGAAATTTTAGAAGACGGGATTCATTTTCTGGGAGATGGTGAAGTTGTTTTCTCAGTAAGTTCAGATGATATTAATGCAATACAACTGAAATTTTCGGGCGAAGAAAAAAGATTTCTATGCGGGGTGGCGATTGCTGACGATAATTTTGCAAAAACTCATATTACTGTAGCAAGAAAATATACTTCTTGTGATTATGGAAAATTTGATGCTTCTTTTTTGACTTATGGAAAATTGAAAGAAGTAAAGGTCATTTTAAATGAAGTAAATAGTGAGATTTGCTTGAATGATTTGGTGTTATCAAATGCATTACCGTTTCATTTTTCTTGGCTACGTGTACTTTGTCTGTTTACATCATTAGTACTTATGTGGGCGCTTGTAAGTTATAAATTGTATAAGTATGATTACAATAAGAATTCTGTGAAACAGAAGAGAGTAATCTGGTTGTTGATGTTGGTATCGGTTCTATTTATGTTTAGTTTTTACAATCCGGAGCAGAAAGCAGTAAAATATGAGGAGAGTGATTTGACCTACAGTGATGCTTACGCAGAAATGTTTGATTCTTTTCATAGCAAAAGATTGGCACTAAAAGCGCAACCACCGGAAGAACTGAAAAAATTGGAGAACCCTTATGACAGGTCGGAACGAGACAGTTCCGGAATCTGGTATTACTGGGACAGAGCTTATTATGGGGGAAATTATTATTCTTATTTTGGAGCAAGCCCGGTTTTATTGTTCTATTTTCCGTTTTACTATATGTCCGGTGGGTATGTGCCTACGATAAATATGACATGTATGTTTTTTGGAATACTTGCGATTGTTTTTATGTATAATGCCATCCTTGCTTTTGTGAATAAGTTTATGAAAAAAACTAATTTTCTAGTATTATGCATGATACTTACTTCGGCAGTATTTGTTTCAGGTCTTGCTTATCTGGTAAATTATTCATGCTTTTATATGGTGCCACCAGTGGCAAGTACTTGCTTTCTGTTTTTGTGTTTATGGTCTGGAATTTGTGCGTGCGAAGAAAAATCAAAATATAAGCAGTGCATTCTGTTTGCGATTTGTGGATTAGCCTTTGTTCTTTGTTTTGAAACGCGAGCAACAAAGGCGTTTAGTGCTCTGATTCTGGCTCCGTTATTCATCGGAGTATTAATGGATAAAAAAATGACTGTAAAAAGGCGCGTGTCATCAGTAATCAGCTTTATAGTGCCTGTAGTGTTAGGTCTGGCCATTGTTATGACATACAATTATGCCAGATTTGATTCTCCGTTTGAATTTGGAGCAACATATCAGCTTACATTAAGTGATATTCATGCCAATAAGTTAACATGGAAATTATTTATACCTGCTATGGTGCATTATTTCTTACAGCCACTAACGATTTCCAATACATTTCCATATTTTAATTTTACTATTATTAACACTGAAAATTATGGAAAATATATGTGTTCTGAAAACTCTACAGGTTTGTTAACTTATCCGTTGTTAGGATTGGGAATTTTGCTGTTTCCTTTTTTACTGTACTCTTTGCGTAGGGATAAAAAAGAGAAGTACACATACAGTGGGACGATAGTACGAAATTATACCTATGCCCTTATGCTGGTTATTATAATGTTTGTTTCCTGGCTGGATTTCTGCCTGGGTGGCATTGTTACCAGATATGTGACAGACGTGATGCCGCTGGCTTATATGTTATCAGCCTGGTGCTTGTTGCAAGTTTATGAATTTGCAAAAAAGATACCGGAATTAGACAAGAAAGTACTTATTGGCATTGCAGTCACGGTGGGCTTTACTATAGTAATGGGATATAGTCAGGTCTTATGGCAACCGGACGGGGAAACAAATTTATATCATCCAGAATGGATCTCTATTTTAGAGGAATTGATTTGCTTCTGGAATTAAGAAAGGAAATACATATGATTAAGAAACTGGGAAAGATTGTAGGAATCTATGCTGTTATCTATTTGCTTTGTTCACTTGTATTCGTGGGGCTATTTCACACACCCCTATTTCGAAGCATGGAAGTATTGATGTATCGTGGAATTGTTTTTATACTTATGACAGGTATTTTAGCGGCAGTAATGATGTTTTTCTGTAAACGAAAGTGGAAAAGCTTATTTGATTTTAAGGACGTTATTTTAATGTTTCTTGGATTTTGTTGTGTAAATATGGTTCTGTTTACTCTGGTTCCTGTTACGGTAGAGCGTTCCGTGTCAGTATTTACATTAAGCTATATGGAAGAAAATCCGGGAGCTTATACTGTGGAAGATATGGAAAAAATATTTCAGGAAAAATATGTATGTGAATTTAAAGCATTTGATAAACGTTTTACAGAACAGATTGTATCAGGAAATGTAGAAGAAACAGAAGAAGGTTATGTGTTGAATGAAAGAGGAAAATTTACGGTTAATTTTTTCCGTGCAATATCTTCTTTGTTTGATACCGATGAAAGACTGATATATCCAAATGAAAACAGTGTAGAAAACACGGAAAGCAGTTCCGAGAAAACAGCAGATAAGTAAAAAATAACAGCTTGATTATGAATTATAAAAGTTCATAATCAAGCTGCTGTTGTTTTAAGAAACGTTCTACCATCGTATCCCATTCCTTGTCAAAAGTTTTATCCATAGTAAAGATATTCAACGCAGTGCCGCTGGTACAAGTAATACATCCCTGTTCAAATAGAATATGTAGAAACAGTCCTGAAATATCATGTTCTGTCATAGGTAGTCCTGTTTGCTGCACAAATTTCTCGGTGTTCTTTTGAGAAAGCTTAAATATAAATTTAAAAGAAACCGGAGTTTTCTTACCCTTAATTATCTGCAAACAAAGTGGCTTTAATTCTGCCCAACGAGCATATGAACTATGTTCACCCAGTTCCTTTAACTCTTCTGAAGTATAAAAATCCTTATTCCGTTTGCCTTCCAAATGTATGGTAAAAAAAGTAGCAATAGAAGCTTCTTTAACGAGAAAAGCGTCGAAGGCTTCAGAGAGTAAAAGTTTGTTCATGAAATCTTTGGTGTGGGTTATTTTCAGTGAAATCATTTTATGGCTCCTTTTTGGTAAGTTAGTGTGGGTGTGGCAATGACACCTATATACAGTGGTATGACCATCCGACATATTTAGTTTTCGTATGTGGATTGTCAACCGAACCGGTTAAGAATGTTTCCAGATATGTGACTATATTGTAGCATTTAATAATTTTTTCGTCAAGGAGGCAACAGAAAATATGTTCCCAAAGGAAAGTATGGTAAAGAGTGAAAAAAATGATATAATATAATACATAACCCAAATTGTGGAATATATTTAGAACAGGAGTGGAAAAATGAATAAAGAGGCGTGTAACAAAGAATTGATGGAATTAGTAGGTCAGGCGGTATCTCCCTTTCATGCAGTGGCGTATGTGGCAGAAAAATTGAAGGAAGCGGATTTTCAAGAATTGCGAATTAGGGATAAATGGGATTTGAAAAAAGGTGGAAAATATTATGTGATTCACCATGGAACTACCATGATTGCTTTTACCATTGGTACGGATTTTAAGGCAGAAGATGGATTTCGAATTGCGGCCTCCCATACAGATTTCCCTTGCTTTCGTGTGAAAATCCAGCCGGAGATGTCAGAGGAACGATATGAAAAGCTCAATGTGGAAAGCTATGGCGGATTGATGTTAAATACATGGATGGACCGCCCATTGTCTGTGGCAGGGAGAGTGGCAGTGCGGGGAAAAGATGTATTTCATCCGGATATGCGACTGGTGGATTTGAAAAAGCCGGTGGCAATCATTCCAAATCTTGCTATTCATATGAACCGTGATGTAAATAAAGGCGTAGAATTGAACAAACAGACAGATACTATACCTGTTATTGGTATGTTGCCTGTAAAATCTGAGAAAGATGCGAAGAAGGATTTCTTTTTGAACTATATTGCAAAAGAACTGGATGTGAAAAAAGAAGATATCATAAATTACGATTTAAATCTTTATAATACAGAACAGGCTTCCTATGTGGGAATGGAAGATGAATTTATATCAGCACCAAGACTGGATAATATGACTTCTGTTCATGCAGTGGAAAAAGCATTATTGGTAGGAAATCGGGCAAATGGAATCAATGTGGGTGCCTTTTTCGACCACGAAGAAATCGGAAGTAAGACAAAACAGGGCGCAGGTTCCATGCTCTTAAATCATGTGATGGAAAAAGTGTATCTATCACTTGGCTACAGTGAGCTGGAATATAAGAGTGCCATGGACAGCAGCATGCTTCTGGCTGTGGATGTAGGTCACGGTTATCACCCAAACCAGAATAAAAAGCACGACCCGGTGAACAAGGGCGCATTAAACGAAGGTGTCAGCATTAAGCAGGCAGCGTCACAGTCTTATGCCACAGATAGTGAGGGGATTGCCATTGTAACACAGATTTGTCAGGAATATGATATTCCTCATTCACAGTTTACCAACCGCTCGGATGCTACTTCGGGAAGTACTTTGGGCTCTATTGCCTCAGCAATGCTCCCGGTGATGACAGTGGATGTGGGAGTGCCGTTGGTAGCTATGCACTCCTCCAGAGAGTTGATGGGAAGCGAAGACCAGTTGTCTTTGGTAAAACTGGTAAAAGAATATTTTTCAATTTAAATATGTAAAAGATACCACAACTTGCAATGTACCCCTTTTCAAATGTATACAATTATGTTATTATAAGTAGTAATGAAAACCACATGACTATAAGGAGGTTTCTATGAGTTATAAAATCATTTTGGATAGTTGCGGTGAATTGACAACAGAAATGAAAAATAGTGGAAAGTTTGAGAATATTCCTCTTACTTTAATGGTGGATGGAATTGAAATTATAGATGATGCAACCTTTCAACAGGCAGAATTTTTAAAAGCAGTGGCAGCAAGCCCAAACTGCCCGAAATCAGCCTGTCCTTCACCGGAAAAATATCAGCAGGCCTGTGAAGGAGAAGAAGAACATGTTTATATTGTGACATTGTCTGCAAACTTAAGTGGTTCTTATAACAGTGCAGTATTAGGACGTGATTTGTATATAGAAGAAAAAGGCGGAAAAAACATACATGTGTTTAACTCAAAATCAGCTTCCGTTGGTCAGACGCTGATAGCATTAAAAATTCAAGAATGTGAAGAAAAAGGAATGGCATTTCGTGAGGTGGTGGAAACTACAGAAGAATATATTCGCGGTATGCGTACGTATTTCGTTCTTGAAAATTTGGAGACATTGCGTAAAAACGGAAGATTAAGCAGAGTAAAGGCATTGGTTGCCGGAGCTTTGAAAATAAAACCTGTGATGGGAGAAGATGGGGAAGGAAACATCGTGCAGTTAGATCAGGCAAGAGGTATTAATAAAGCGTTGATGAAAATGCTGGATTATGTAGAAAAGAACGTTAAAAATCCGGAAGAAAAAATTCTTGGAATTACCAACTGTAACTGTGTAGAACGAGCAGAGATGGTAAAGGAAGAATTACAGAAACGTTTGAAGGTGAAAGATATAATCATTCTTAATGCCGCCGGTGTCAGCAGTATGTATGCAAATGATGGTGGAATTATTATTGCAATTTAATTTGCGGTGTTGTATACTTGTCGATATAATAGCTATCAAAAATACAAAATAAGATAAAAGCATATACAAACAGGTGTTTTAAACATTTAGTGCACTGTATATGCATAAAATACGAGAGCGTATAACTACAATATATATGATTGGAGTTGTATGCTCTCTTTTTATATCTATTACAGGAAAGGGGAAAGAAGGAATTCTATGAAGAAGTTTTTAAAGACACAACTGCCGGCACGAATTATAGCCTGTGGATTTGCTTTTACAATTTTGTTGGGCTCTGTTTTACTGAAACTGCCATGTAGTGTGAAAGAAGGGGTAGAGCTGCAGTACATAGATGCTCTTTATACGTCGACAAGTGCAGTATGTGTGACTGGTTTAATTGCGGTGGATGCCGGAGATACTTTTACCCCTCTGGGACAGTTTTTTCTTGCTTTATTGATACAAACAGGAGGATTAGGGGTGACAGCGGTGGGAGCAGGAATTATCCTTGCTGTAGGAAAGAAAGTTGATTTGAAGGGACGAAACCTGATTCGCGAGGCAATGAATCTGAATTCGGGAAAAGGCATTGTTACTTTTATAAAAAATATTTTCATCACAACATTATTATTTGAAATAACAGGGGCAATACTTAGCTATTTTGTGTTTGTGCAGGATTACCCGCCATTAAAGGCAATAGGAATCAGCTTGTTTCACTCAGTGGCAGCTTTTAATAATTCGGGTTTTGATATTTTAGGGAATTATCAAAATCTAATACCATATCAAAATAGTGTTATACTGAATCTGGTGACCTGTGGCTTGACTTTCTTTGGTGGTATCGGGTTTCTTGTTATTCGCGAACTTTGGAGCAAAAAACTGCAATGGAAAAAACTTACCATGCATGCCAAGGTTGTTTTGAGCGTAAGTGGAGTATTAATTGTGGTTGGCACTGTTCTTATAAAGCTGACAGAAGATATTAGCTGGCTGGGGGCGTTTTTTTGTAGTGTATCTGCAAGAACAGCAGGTTTTTCTACATATGCTTTGGGGGATTTTTCTACCTCCGGCTTACTTGTGGTAACGATACTGATGTTTATAGGAGCTTCCCCCGGTTCTACCGGGGGTGGCATCAAAACCAGCACCTTTTTTGTGTTGATTCAAGGAATTAAATCAGCAGCCACCAATAAATCGGAAAAGGCATTTCATTATGCAATTCCCAAAGAAGCATTTCGAAAAGCCGCAGTCATTACGCTGTTGGCATTAGCAATTATATTTATTGGAACTTATGCAATGACTGTTATGGAGCAGGACATTTCATTGAGGGATGCGTTGTTTGAAATTATCAGCGCCTTTGGTACGGTTGGTTTATCTACCGGTATCACGCCGGGACTTAGTTTAGGCAGTAAAGTTTTGTCTATTTTGATTATGTATATAGGGCGTCTGGGACCTTTGACAATAGCTTCTCTCTGGTATTTTTCCAGAGGTGAAAGAGTCAGTTTTCCAGAGGGAAATATTGTGGTTGGATAGAAAGGGAAAAATATGTTTCAAAAAGGAAAAACCGAGAAATTGATGTATGGTATTGTGGGATTGGGACGCTTTGGTTATGCTTTAGCAATGGAATTGTCTGCTTCTGACGCAGAACTGATTATAATTGATAGTGATGAAGAAAAAATACGTGAATTACGCGAAGTTACTGAAAATACGTTTGTAGTAAAAAAACTTGATAAAAAAACATTATTGGACACGGGGATACAAAATTGTGATGTGGCGGTAGTCTGTATCGGAGAACATATGGATACCTCCATTCTTACCACATTAAATCTTGTTTCTTTTGGAATTCCAACGGTGATTTCCAAAGCAACAAGCGCAGAACACGGAATCATTTTAGAAAAACTTGGCGCAGAAGTGGTTTATCCGGAAAGAGATATGGCAATCCGTCTTGCCAGCCGCTTGGAAACCTCCAGAGTACTGGACTTTGTACAATTGAGCGAAACCATAAACGTATCTAAAATGCAAGTACCACAAAAAATCCTGGGAAAAACAGTAGTATCCCTAGAACTCCGCTCCAACTTTGGTTTAAATATCATCGCCATCGAAAACAACGGAACTGTCATGGAAGTAATCCAACCGGAATATACATTCCAAATGAATGATATTCTGTTCTTATCAGGCAGTAAAACAGGCTTACTAAAATTCAACAAGTACCTGAAATCCTAAGGCTGACAATCAAATGTTAGAACTGTTACTCAAATTGTGAAAATAATATGACTATCTCTTGCTATTTCTTAATTTTGCTGGTATGATAGGAAGAGTGCATGAGAAATGTATGTATACAGAAATACTTTGAGAAATGAAGTGAGGGAATACCATGAGTCAGGAAAAAGTGGAACGCTATAAAAAAGAAAAAGCAAACCGTAAACAGAATTTAAAGAAAGCTAAAATTAAGAAAAAAGTATGCAAAGCAGTAGCAGCTTTAGCAGTAGTACTTGTAATTGGAGGAATTGGCTACTACTCTTATCAGTCTTATCAGATGAGACCGGTAGAGGTCACAGCAGATATGAGTGCTTTTGACGAATATGTAACCAATATTAATGCAGAGGAATAAATGGGAAAATAATGGCTCTAAATCAAGTGTTGGGGTGCGCTTGTTTGAATCGCACCCCAACACGTGATTTTGAGCC
>JAFQUB010000029.1 GCA_017408735.1 Lachnospiraceae bacterium | reverse complement strand
TTCTATGTGGTCAGCGAAAATCCGAAAAATTGTATTCGCCCAAAAAGTTGTAAAAAGCAAAAGAAAACACCCGAAATCCGAAGATTTCAGGTGTTATTCTGGAGCTGCTGGGCGGATTTGAACCGCCGACCTCATCCTTACCAATTCCAACACACCTGTTTTCCCTTGCCGTTTCCTGTTCTGTGCACATCAGGTCAACCCATTGCAGCACAAGGCTTGAGCCGTCTCCCTGCCGTAGCTTCCCGTATCCTGTCATCTGCTAAAATGCACACATTTTTCTTTACCGTGTGGGTTCCGTGTGGGTTTTATCAAATGACAGTTTCATGATCACACCACCGGAAATGGAGATTGAATCGCTCTTGCCTTTCCTACCATCACCAGAGACTGGTGATCCAATTTGCCGAGCCGACCTCCAATTTGATCGATATGAATCGTCACAACCTGCTCAGCCAGGACAATGCTGTCCCGCTGAAGTCCGTTCATTGGATTTGCGTGCACCATCACATGAGTCGGCATATGACGGGCTTTGCAGATCTGCGAAGATAATGGCAGCACTTCGAATGTGGAACTATAGCGATTCCCCACATTATTTTGAGCGATGAGCACAGGTCGATGACCCTTCTGGAGATTGTTTCCTCCAATGAGGTCTGCAAAGTAGATGTCGCCGAACTGTGGGCGCTGCGCTGTTTTTGTCATTTAATATTATCTCCTTATCTATAGTACTGGTAATGCGCAAAAAGAAAAGGCGCCGCTTTCGCGACGCCGTCAGATGTAATCCACACCTTTTCTTCGTCCCTGTCGCCTCTCGTGGCATGATGTTTTCGCCTGCATTTTCTTCTTTTTAAACATCCTCTTGACTGCAATTAAAAAAAAGATATAATTATTTTAATTACAACTCTTTTTGAATCCCGTAACAAAAACGAACTTTAGTTACGCGGCTAAAAAGTGTAGCGAACTTAACTAGAATTTAATTAGACTATTATACATAGAATAGGAGCGAGAACCATGGAACATCCCAACAGGGCAGGTTATTTTATGAATTCGAATGTTGGATACAAATCTTTTGTCCCCGCCAAATTACCTCCCGACCCTCCTGTTCAGTATGATGCTGAACTGCAGACTTTGCTGTCGCTGGCGGATCGGAAACTTGGCCGTTTGGATGGTATCACTCAGATTCTACCCAATCCCGAGTTATTTGTAGCAATGTATGTAAAAAAAGAAGCCGTCCTGAGTTCCCAGATTGAAGGCACACAGGCATCTTTTGTAGATGTTCTTAGCGCCGAGTATAATCAAGCAGATGATCAGCGACGGGATGATATTAGTGAAGTTGTGAATTATGTCAACGCGATGAACTGGGGTCTCGATGAACTTGAGCGGTTTCCACTCAGTTTGCGACTAATCAGAAATATTCACGCCAAATTACTTCAAAACACCAGAGGATCGCACAGAAATCCCGGCGAATTCAGAAAATCACAGAACTGGATTGGGCCCGCCGGATGCACGCTTAGTTCAGCCACCTTTATTCCTCCAACCGTCCCTGATATGGAGGCTGCACTAGGCGATCTTGAAACTTATTTTTATCAAGAAGATTTTACCCCTGCTTTAATCAAAATCGCAATGATTCACGCGCAGTTTGAAACCATCCATCCTTTCCTTGAGAAAGAAGTAACAAAAGGATATGCTAATATCTCAACATTTCAGCCAGAGGTGGCTGATTTTTTTATGCTCTTTTCAGCCTGATTTTTGAAATTATCATATCAAACCAACACACCAAAGTAGAAGTATTGAATACTCCCTAATGAGATTTTTTAAGTGTCATTTTTAAGTGGCGTGTTTACCCTATATCAATTATGACCCGTGAAATTTACTGCATTTTTTCAGCGTTTTTATTTTGAAAAAGACTATTAAAAATAAAGTGAGAGGAAAATGTGCTTTAAGTGTCATGTGAATATTGGGTATGAATACCGCATTTACGATTTCAAAAGTATAGAAATGATAAAAGTTGAATGAAGTATGATAATATGATAAAATTAGTAACCGACAAATAAGAATTTGTAGAGTCGATTAAATATCAATAAAACTTGAATTTAACGGAGGGAGCTATGTTAGCCCAAAATAAAAGTGGTTGGAAGTTAATAAAATATATTGATATTAAAGAAGAGGATATTGGACAGTACCATAATGTCACAGGAAGATATCTTCTAAACTACGAAAGCATTGATTTTACAGGGTTTTCGTGATAATGAAGCAAGAATTTACTACCAGTTTACTACTTTTGAAATTTGAGTTATTTGCCTCCACACGATAGAAAAACTGAACACAAAAGAGATGCTGTTCTCAAATAAACAGGATGACAAATCGAAAATAGAGGAGAACAAGATATGGAAAAACTAATTACAATATATAATACAGAATACGCTATCCCAGCAGTGTTTTCTTATTCCCAAAAACACGAAAAAATGCCAGCGGTAATTCTATGCCATGGAACAGGTTCACAAAAAAATGAAGTCGGTAATTTGTTTGCAGAAATGTCCAAAAGATTATTGAACATCGGCATTGCTTCAATTCGTCTTGATTATGCAGGATGCGGTGATAGTAAGGCTTGCCAAACGAAATTAAGCTTTTGTGGAGAAGTGAATGATACAAAAAAAGTTTATCAGTATCTTTACACGCAGGACTTTATTGACTGTAACAATATTGGTATTTTAGGATTTAGTCAAGGAGCCCGTGTAATGGCAGAGCTATTAAAAGAAGTCCATTCGATAAAATTTGCGATAAGTTGGTCTGGTGCATGTCATGATGGTATAGGAGTGTTCAAAGGATGGTTCGATGAGTATTATCAAGAAGCATTGGAAAACGGTTATGCAAAGATACCGATGTTTTGGCGAGAGAACTTGCTGCTTTCAAAAAAATGGTTTGATGACATTCGTGATACAACTCCAATGATGGGATTGAGAATGTACGAAGGTCCTATATTGGCTATAGCTGGCGACAAAGATGAACTGGTTCCCTATTATCATGCAAAAGAAATTGTGGAAAACAGCAAAAATGAAAACAGCAAGACTGTAATCGTAAAAAACTCCAATCATACTTTTAATGTTCTAATGCCTAACGAATCTAAAGCAAATGATGTTATTGAGCAAACCATACAATGGATAAATAAGGTTTTAATGATGAACAGGTAAAAATGATTT
>JAFQUB010000028.1 GCA_017408735.1 Lachnospiraceae bacterium | reverse complement strand
GGCTGTTCTTCCCGTTATTACTGTTTTAGGTTCGTTTCTTTTTCCGAAACTTCTTATTTATCAAAGAATTTTCGGGGTTTGGTTCACTGTTTAGTTATCATTGTTCCTGTTGTTTTTCTGATTTGTTTCATCAGCGACAACTCCTATATCTTATCACTTTCAAGGAAGTTTGTCAACAACTTTTTTTCATTTTTTCTTTAAATCTTTTTTTCAAGGTTTTTCTCAGGAGCACTTGGTGTCAACACTGGAAACCCTTGTAGATTCAAGGTTTTTGCCGCCGTTTTCTCAGCGGCGAATATTAATATAACACATACTATCATCACTGTCAACAGTTTTTTAGAACTTTTTTACTTTTTTTCGACATTTTCTATTTTCTATATCTTTACATTTCACATATTATCTCACGTATATACAAAAGACCTTTGATTAAATAAGAATCATTCAAAGGTCTTTTGCTATCTTTTTATTTTTTACATTTAACTTATTGTAAGCCTACTGTTGAATGTTGTAAGTATTACCATCTACAGTCAAACTCATTCCTAAAGTAGTAATATTTGCAGCTTCTTCCGGAATTTCAAATACCAGTACTGCTTCATATGAAGCCCCCGGCTCTATTTCTGTTTTTAATGTACTAAAATCATTTAACAGCATTGTAACCATAGAATCTGCTTTTACACTTCCATTTACCGTAACTTGTGCCGAGATATTTTTATCAAACAAATTACACTCAGCTTTTGTATCTGTTGTATTGGTCACTACATATTTTACAAGTAAAAGCTTTTTCCCGGTTGTTGCACTTAGTTCCATAGAAACTGTTTCGTTCTCTCCAGATACCTCTGGATATTTGTCTACAATTTCATATCCGCTGTCTTTGAAAGAGAATCCCTCCACTTTCACTGCATCATTTAATGCATACATAACTACCGGTTCTTCCTGCTGTGCGCTCTCTCCATTTTCGTTGGAATCCCCAGTCTCTTTCTTCTCTGACTCACTTTCTGTTTTAACATTATTCTTTTGTTCCAACAATTCCTGAAGCTTAGCATCACGTTCCGCAGCTTGTCTTAACTTTTCTTTCGCTTCTTCCTGTTCTTCCAATGTGAGCAATCTTTCTTTATAGTTGCTATCATATTTTAAAACCAAATCTGCTGCATACTGTGCAACACGCACAGTATCTTCTTCACTGAGTTCTACGCCCCCACCACAGCCTGTCAGCAATAATGCCGCCACACCAACTGTAATCATTGCCTTTTTCATGTATTTCCCCTCCTACACCTTTCTCATTTTGCATATAAATCATTTTACCACTTTTTTTCTTCGCAGGCAATGTTTATTTCTGTTCCAGTTCAAACCAAAATTCAACTCCATTGTCATAGTTCACAACACCATATTCCCTATTAAAAGATTCCATAATAGCCTTTACAATCGACAAACCGATTCCGCTGCCTCCATACTCTCTGGTTCTGGCTTTATCCACTTTATAAAATTTTACCCACAATTTATCCAGTGCTTCTTCGGGAATTGACTTTCCTGTGTTAAATACAGAAATTCTTGCCAAATCACCATTAGAGCAAATTTTTACATCTATAATTTTTTCATTTGCCACATGATTCAATGCATTCGACAAGTAATTTCGTACTACTTCTTCGGTTTTAAATTCATCAGCCCATACGTAAATTGGTTCATGATGATTAAAATTAATCGTAACTTCTTTTTGTTTCACCAGAATGTCAAGAGACTGTATGATTCCGGAAATCAAACCAACGATATCAAATCGTTCCATCGTTACTATTTCATTTCCAAATTCAAGCTGATTTAAGCTCAACAGTTTCTTTACCATATCATTCATTCTGCCTGCTTCATCCATGATTACTTCACAATAGAAATCTTTGCTTTCTTCATCATCATTAATACATTCTTTTAATCCTTCTGCGTATCCTTGAATTAATGCAATCGGTGTTTTTAATTCATGAGATACGTTGGAAAGAAATTCTTTTCGCATCTCATCAATCCGTTCTTTTTTCTCGATATCAGATTTTAATTCATTGTTGGCTGTTTTTAATTCAGAAATTGTTTCTTCCAGCGTTGCCGAAAGTTTATTAATATTTTCTCCTAACAGCGCAACTTCATTTTCTCCATTTACCTGATATTTTGCTGTAAAATCCAGTTCCGACATTCGTTCTGAAATGTTTGCCAATTCCAAAATGGGCTCTGTAACTTTCTTGGATACAAACCATATTAAACATCCGCTTATAATAATTGCAATGATACCTACGTATGCCAGAAAACGATTGGCTATACCTACACTTTCCTTAATACTTTCAACCGGAGTACGCATAATAAAGATTTTTCCATCGCCTAAATATCCCCAAATTTCCAAAAAATCTGACGCAATACGACTGTCACGTACTTTTTGCAATGTATAATTGTCTTCTTTTTGGAGAATAACTACACCTCTGTTGCTCCGATTAATCAGATAATCAAACAATTGCATCATAAGCCCTTTTGAATCATGTACTGTAGATATAGACTGTTTTCCCTCTCCATCCACAATCAAGGCATCAATATTGCTGGTACTGCATATAGTTTCGAATTCTATCTCAAATTCTTCACCTTCTAATATAGAACTTTCATTTAACCATTTATAGGCTCGCAACAATGCCTTTTCTTTATCATTAATATAATAACTCTGTAAAAAAACCGTATTCAAAAGCCAGCAAAGCATAATTGTTCCAGCCATTAAACCAATAAAAATTCCGGCAAACTGCTTCTTTATAGATTTTTTCATTACATGCGCCTCCTTCTTCTATTTCTTTCGTAATTTCTGTTTTCATTTTATCATTTCCCTTTTCTACCCGCAATTCATTTCACAGATAATTCATATTAAACCATGTTCATTCTTTTGGATAGCAATCATATTCCATAGAATATTTTTCTTAAAAATTGCTCCACTAAAATAAAATTATAGGTTTTCAACCTTAGGGTACTTTCAGAAAAATTTGAAATACTATACGTAAGGAGAATTTTAGACTATGAAAATTGATAAAGATTTTAATCTGGTTATTGGATTACGTATCCGCGAACTGCGTGAATCTCTCGGACTTTCTCGCGAAGCTTTCAGTGAAAAATGTGATTTATCCAGCAGTTTTCTTGCCGCTGTAGAAAATGGCTCAAAAGGAATTACTGCAAAAACAATATATAAAATTTGCAATGCAACAAATATTTCTGCCGATTACCTTATCAACGGACACGACCATGGTTTTGAAACCGATATCGTCATCGAACACCTTTCCCATATTGATGAGCCATATCGTCAGTATGCTATTCGGATTTTAACCGAGTACTGCAATGCAATTCATCAAAAACCCAATTCATAACTTAAACAGAGTATAAAAATAACACTAAATGTACTTTAAAAGAGCCGTTACTTTTACGTAACAGCTCTTTTACTATTCAGCCTCAAACTTATATCCCATCCCCCAGATGGTCTTAATATACTCTCCCTTCTCTCCCATTTTACTTCGTAGTTTTTTCACATGGGTATCGATGGTTCTGGCATCGCCAAAATAATCGTAGTTCCATACATTATTCAATATTTTCTCTCGTGACAATGCAATTCCACGATTTTCCATAAAATAAGTCAACAATTCAAATTCTTTAAAGCTTAAATCGATGGTCTTCCCATCCACTTTTACAATATGAGCCACCTTATCTATTTCAATACCACCGATATTGATACTTTCGCTATCCATTAGGGAACCGCTTCTTCTAAGAATCGCTTCTACTCGCGCCACAAGAATTTTCGGACTGAACGGTTTGGAAATATATTCATCCACTCCCAGTTCAAAGCCCTGCAACTCATCACGCTCATCACTTTTTGCAGTCAGCATAATAATTGGCACCTGTGAATAGGAACGAATTTCCTCACACACTTCCCAACCGTCCATTCTCGGCATCATCACATCCAGTATAATCAAAGAAATATCTTTGTTTTCCAGAAAAATATCCACTGCCTCCACGCCATCACCAGCTTCTAACACTTCATATTTTTTTCTAATCAGGAAATCCTTCACCAGTTTTCGCATTCTGCTTTCATCGTCAACAACAAGAATTTTCAGCTTATCCATTTTGCCACCTCACATTATTTTCCACTTTCTATTCTACAAAATAACACAGATTTATGATAAAATGCTGTATTATTTGTGTTTATTATGTGAACAAAAACTATTTTTCAATACCGTAGGCTTTTTCATATTCTTCCACAGCACTTTCCCGCTCAGTTAATTCCTGCTCCCAAGCTTCATACCTGTCAATAATTTTATTTTCGTAATTAATAATATTTACACTATCGCCTGTGGTTGCAAGAAATAATATAACTACCACAGCAATGGCAAATACCATATTAAAAATCAATGAGGTTTTGTATTTATCACGATAAACATTATCTTTCGAACGTCTTTTTTCTTCTTCGAAATGCTCGAAATCTCTTACTACACGACTGCGAATCGGCTCAATCGGGATATCACGGATGCTTTCCTTCGGTATCTGGTTTGTATTCTGAAGATACTTCTGCAAATCGTGAAGGTAGCTGTATCCCACCGCTGTTTTACACAAACGTTTGTCAATTAATTTATTGTATACTTCCAGCACTGTTTCCGGACTTCGCATATTAACTTTGCTACGAACCACTTCAATCCCTTCCAACTCATTTCTTGCCTTTTGTGCTGCTTCCTCTGTTTCAAACTTGAATCCACTGACACACAATTCTTCCTTATTTTTCATGTTCACTCTCTCCCATATATCAACTGTTTTTTATTCTTTACTTATACCTGTCCCTCAAGACACCTGAATTCAGTATAGCATATTTTTCTGGAAATACCTAGATTTTTTATATTTTTTTGAATAATTCCTTGACATTCGGAAAAGATAGAACTATAATTTAATTCCAAATAGAAATCCATGTCTGCAATGCAGTATAATCTAATTGATAATATTAGGGCTTGTACTGGTTTCGACGGGGATCTAGAAGTTGGAGAAGCCATTCGTGGGACGGGACCACGCAGTAAACCGTAACTTAAATATAAACGCAGACAATAGAGAATTAGCGTTAGCTGCCTAATTGCAGCTTGTCGCCCCTGAACCATCCGCTGTTTAGGGATCCGGCATCAAACTTGCGGAGCACTTTATAGCCAAAGCTTTGCGGCTGTAAAAGATTTATGAAGCTACTGAAACCTTAGCCTGTCATTTGGCGTGAGGTGGAGGGAATGTCCGTAAAATGACTGTGATGGGAGATGCTTCGATGGAAGGGTTTTCGGACAGGGGTTCGACTCCCCTCAGGTCCACTCTTTATTAGCAAAAGGAAGTCTGATTACAGACTTCCTTTTTTGTTATTCCGTATTATCTTATAAATTCTTTACTTTAAATTCACGCTCCGCTTCCCTACGCTGATCTTTCTTGGCAATATCCTGACGTTTATCGTACAGCTTTTTCCCCTTTGCAAGACCAATCTGCACTTTTACCAGACTTCCTTTAAAATATACCTTCAACGGTACAATGGTGTAACCCTGAGCGCTAATCTTCCCTGCCAGCTTGTTTATTTCATTTTTATGAAGAAGTAATTTCTTTACACGCAACGGGTCCTTATTAAAAATATTACCTTTTTCGTATGGGCTTACATGCATACCATAAATAATCACTTCTCCGTTTTCAATACGTACAAAGGATTCTTTAATACTGCACTTGCCCATACGCATGGATTTTACTTCTGTACCATGAAGGGCAATCCCCGCTTCGTAGGTATCTTCTATAAAATAATCGTGATAAGCTTTTTTATTATTCGCAATTAACTTATCATCTTTTTTTTGTTTTGCCATATTCTATCCTCTCCTTATACACTAATCTTGGCTGATTTTAAAATCTATGGTGCGCTGCACACGATCCGTTCCGCTTACCATAACTTTAACCCTTTCTCCCAGCTTGTAATGCTTATTGGTATGTTCCCCAACCAATTCATAGGTACTTTCCTGGAAAAAGTAATAATCATCTTCTAAAGATGCAATATGCACCAAGCCTTCTACTGTATTTGGTAGTTCCACATACATCCCCCAGGCAGTGATACTGGATATGACCCCTTCAAATACCTCGCCAGTGCGTTCTTCCATATACTCTACTTTTTTCAATTTATCCGTTTCTCTTTCCGCTTCCTCCGCCCTACGCTCTAATTCACTGGATTTTTTTGCAACTTCCGGCAAAAGCTTGTCATAATGGCTTCTTCTGTCCTCATTCATTCTTCCACGGAGTGTTTCTTTGATAATCCTGTGAATCTGCAAATCCGGGTAGCGTCTGATTGGAGATGTAAAATGACAGTAATATTTAGTTGCCAGACCAAAATGTCCCTCGCATCCCACGGTATATTTTGCCTGTTTCATGGAACGAAGAGTTAATCTGGCTATCAAATCTTCTTCTTCGCTTCCTTCTATCTTTTCTAATAATTTCTGGACTTCCTTCGGATGTACTTCATCCTGTCCCACATGAATGGCATAGCCAAAATTATTGATAAAGGTTCCAAGCTTTAACAACTTGTCCGGGTCCGGATTTTCATGGGAGCGATATACAAACGGTATTTCCTGCCAGAAGAAATCCTCTGCTACTGTTTCATTAGCAGCCAGCATAAAGTCTTCTATAATTCTGGTTGCCACGTTACGCTCATAAGGCTTAATCTCTACCGGTTTTCCGTTTTTATCTAACAATATTTTACTTTCCGGAAAATCAAAATCGATGGAGCCTCTTTTTCTACGTTTTTCTCTGAGCAAACCTGCAACTTCTTCCATTAGTTCAAACATTGGAACCAATTCCTTATATTCTGCAATTTCTGCTTCATCTTTATCTACCAGAATTTTTCGAACGCTGGTATAACTCATTCGACGATTTACATTAATTACGGATTCTGTAATTTTATGGTCCACAATATTTCCCTTTTTATCAATCCACATAATACAAGATAAGGTCAGACGGTCTTTTCCTGCATTCAAAGAACAAATTCCATTAGAAAGTACATGTGGCAACATTGGTATCACACGGTCCACAAGATATACACTGGTACCTCGTTTTAGCGCTTCCACATCCAAGGCACTCCGCTCCTGCACATAATTTGTCACATCGGCAATATGCACACCCAGCTTATATTTATCACCATCCATAGACAGGGTGATGGCATCATCTAAATCTTTGGCGTCTTCTCCATCAATGGTTACTGTCTGCCAGTCACGCAAGTCCATTCTGCCACCCCGGTCTGCTTCGCTTACTTCTTTTCCCACACGTTCTGCCTGATTCATTACTTTTTCGGGAAATTCACAAGGAATCTCATATGCCTTTACAATAGACATAATATCTGTTCCCGGATCATTGATATGTCCAATAATCTCGACTACTTTTCCTTCTGGATTTCGTCTTCTATCACCGTAATCGGTAATTTTTACAACTACCTTATGACCATCTACTGCGCCCTTGCTGTCCCTGAGCGGGATAAATATATCCTGACTGAATTTTAAATTATCCGGACACACAAAACCAAAGCTTTTGCTTTCTTCATAAGTTCCAACTACAGTTTCAATGCCGCGAGCAAGGATTTTTACAATTTTACCTTCTTTGCGCTTTCCTGAGGATTCGCCTTTCAGCAGTTCCACTTCCACCGTATCTTTATGGAAAGCTCCATTGATTTCTGATTCTGGTATAAAAATTTCTTCTTCTGAATCCTCTAATTCCACAAAACCAAAACCTCTTGCATGTGCTGTAAAGACACCTGCATAAACTTTTTTGGTGGCTTTTGTATATTTTCCACGCTTGGATATCTCTATTTTCCCTTCCATAATCAGAGCATCCAGAATTTCTTTCAATTCGTCCCTTTGCTCTCTTGGAATTTGCAGAATGATGGCAATCTCTTTTATTTTCATTGGCACATATAAATCGTCGCAAATCAAATCATATATAACTTTTTTTCTTTTTTCAAAAGTTGCTTTATCCATCTTTTCTCCTTTTTTCATACCTATATACGAAAATAAGCACTCCTACAAGAGTGCTTATCATCAACGTAAATTACATGTTTATTTAAAACTTGCTAATATTTAATACCGCTGCTAATACAATAAATGCAATACCTAAAAATCTTGTGATTTTAACAAGAGTTCCTTCCATAGAACGACCTTTGTTTTTGCCCCAATAAGTATCGGCTGCACCACTGATAGCACCTAAACCTGCTGATTTACCTTCTTGTAATAATACAACTGCTGCTAAAGCAACAGATACTAATATAAATATAATTGTTAATACTGTTCTAATCATCATCTTCACCTCCGTGCTAAACGCAATAAACACATTCTATCATAGGAGGATTTATTTTTCAAGATATTTTTCCACATCTTAGCATAAATTATTCGGATTTTAATCAATATCCTCTTAATTTGTCCTGAGAATCGTCCGTAGTATTTTCAATTTTCTTTATGATTACGTAGTAGCCGGTGTTTTCATTAACTTTAACTTCTACCCGCTCTCCTTCTTTTTTTCCAATCAAAGCTTTTCCCATTGGGGATTCTATACTAATCAATCCACCTAGGGAATTTCCACGAACAGAAGTTACAATACGATAGGTTTCTTCCATCTCATCATCTTCAAAATATACAGTTACAGTATTATTTAATCCAACCTCATCTTCGTTGGACACATCTTCAATCACTTCTGCAGTCTTAATTATTCTTTCCAGATAACGAATTCTGCTTTCATTCTTATTCTTGTCCTTTTTGGCTGCATGATATTCAAAATTTTCACTTAAATCGCCGTGGGCTCTGGCTTCTTTTACTGCTTCCAACGCCTCTTTTCGAACTACAAGTTTTCGGTATTCTATTTCCTGCTGTATTTTTTGAATATCACTCTTTGTTAATTTTTCTCTCATCATTACTCCCCTTACTTTGATTTAAGTTTAATTTTTTTATTTTTTGAAATACTATAATTAAGCTTTGCTAACCATCATTTTATCGCCCGTATTTCAGATTGTCAACAAACACTGGATTTTTCTTTTATTGTATGATATACTTTTCCTATTCTGGCGTTAACTTACAAGGAGGTTAAATGATATGATAGACAGTATTCTATTTGATTTAGATGGAACTCTCTGGGATTCTACGGAAATTGTAGCAGAAGCCTGGAACGAAGTTTTGGCAAAAGAACCAAACATAAATATGACTTTAACTGCAGACGATTTAAGAAAATTATTCGGACTTCCGTTGCCAGTAATTGCAAGTACGCTTTTTACGGAGTTACCGGAAAACGAGCAGTTGGCTTTGATGGATCGTTGCGGTCAGCAAGAGCATATTGCATTATCCAAGAGATGTGGTACACTATTTCCCGAACTGGAAAATACTTTAAAGATTTTGCAAAAGAAATATAAACTCTTTATCGTCAGCAACTGCGAGGACGGATATATCGAAACCTTTCTTAAAGCTAGTGGATTAACTTCCTATTTTACAGATTTTGAGTGTCCGGGAAACAGTGGACTGTTAAAAGGCGATAACAATAAACTGATTATCGAACGAAATGGATTAAAATCACCTGTTTATGTAGGAGATACCCAAGGTGATGCGGATGCCGCTTCCTATGCAGGAATTCCTTTTATTTTTGCCAGGTATGGCTTTGGCTCTGTAGAAAGCTACAAATATTCTGTTGACGCCTTTGCACAGTTGCCTGATTTGATTGCTTCTTTATAGCACTTTAACGCATACAAAAAGCTGTAGATTTGTGATTTCCCCACAAATCTACAGCTTTTATTATTCTCCCTTTCAATCAAACCTGCAACTTTAACTGGGCCTCCTGCTCAGCTTCTGTTTTAAATTCTTCCATTTTATCCTGAGAAAGTGTTGGCAATTCATCAATGGACTGAACGCCAAAACACCTTAAGAATTCTTCTGTTGTTCCGAACAACAGAGGTCTTCCCGGTGCATCTTTTCTCCCCAGTTCACATACCAGATTATATTCCACCAATTTATTTACTGCATGGTCTGACTTTACGCCACGTATCTTTTCGATTTCAATTTTTGTAATAGGCTGCTTATAAGCTATAATTGACAAGGTTTCCAATAATACATCTGTCAGTACTTGTTTCTTTGGCTGAGCCGCCAGCAAAATCAAGTATTCATACATTTCTTTCTTGGTACACATCTGATAGGAATTCTCTAACTCTATAATCTGAATCCCTCTGTCTTCTTCTGCATATTTATCCATTAAATTATGTATAATCTTTTTTGTGGTTTCTTCATCATGACCAATAGTGGCCGCAAGTCTTCCGATTTCTACGGAATCACCCATGGTAAAAAGCAATGCTTCTATAATTGCTTCGTATTTCTTAATTTCCATTTCCGTTTTCCTCATCCATCACTGTTATATATATTTCTCCAAAAGTTTCTTCCTGAAGAATTCTGATTTTTCCCGCCTTCATCAGTTCCAATACTACCATGAAGGTAACTACAATTTCCATTTTCGTGGATTGCCTGTTCAACAATTCTCGAAAAGTAAACTCTTTGTTTTCTAATATAAACTGCTCTACATCAATAAATTTATCCTCAATGCTGACATCTTCTTTCTCAATATTCCCATACTGACTTCGAATAGGATCAATTCTGTCTTCCTGCCGTTTCATCACATTCTTAAAAATCGAATTTAACTTTTTCAAAGTGACTTCGGACAACAGTTCCTCAATATCCACCGGCACCACATAATTCAACACTTCCTCCGGTATGGTGGGATTCTTATACAAGGATCTTCCAGCATCCATCTGACGGTCTTTTAATTCTTCCGCCATAAATTTATACATCTTGTATTCCAACAACTGCTCTACCAATTCTGTTCTTGGATCGATTTCTTCGCCTTCTTCATCTACCTCTTTCGGTAAAAGCATTTTACATTTAATATCAATCAATGTTGCCGCCATTACCAGAAATTCACTAACCACGTTCAAATCCTGACGTTCCATCTCACGAATATATTCTAAGTACTGTTCCGTAATTTCCACGATTGGTATGTCGTATATATTTACCTTATTTTTCTCTATCAAATGCAGCAAAAGATCCAACGGACCTTCAAAGGCCTCCAATTTTACTGTTAACTCCATATATTATCCTCTCCTGCTTACCTTTTCCATGGCTTCAATCTCAATACTACCAGTTCTGCGGGATTAAACAGACGAATTGGAATGGTATGCACTCCTAATCCCCTGCTGATAATCATTTCTTTCCCAAATTCTCGTTTCCTGCCACCATCGTATTTCGGAAACACTTTTAAACTTGGCGAAATGACCCCACCTACCAGTGGAAGCCGCATAACTCCTCCGTGAACATGACCTGACAACGTAAGGTCTGCGCCCCACCGGGCATATGCTTTAAAATACTCCGGATTGTGAGCAAGAAGAATGGTATAAGCTTTCTTGTTCTTTTCACCAACCAAACCAATAATATCTTCTTTTTGAAGCTCCTTATGAAAAAGTCGTTTGTAAAATTCACGCTCTATCTCTAAGCCAACGATGTCTACTTTCACATCCTCTATGAAAATGCTTCTGGTTTCATTTATGAGATAATCAACACCAGCTTTTTTTATGGCGTTTGTATATACATCATGCATATCACCATAGGTTTCAGGGTAAAGCCGCATTCTATGCTCATGATTTCCATTGGAATAATATACTTTATACTCTTTTGCAAGATTCTCAATAAAATCGATTGCTGTATTCAGTTCATATCCCGGTTTCGCTACCGGAATATCGCCTCCTACAAGAATAAACTCCGGCTGCTGTTCTTTTATGACTTTTAATAACTGTTCATTTTTTTTCCCATATTTATGGTTGTGTAAATCCGACACAAATACTACTGTATGAGATTCTTCCCATTGAAATACATCTGATTCTACATCATAAATTTTTGTCACAAAACTTTTACTTTCCCGATATATTTCAAACATAATAAGCAATGCAATCACAAAAATTGCCGCCATAATTACCATTAACCAGTTCATGGATTTCTCCTTCCCTTTTTCATTTTCGGACACACTATTATTCATTATACCCTTTTTCCTTAGTATGCTCAAGTTTTTTTCATACTGTTTCAACGGTTTTCATATAATTACTAAGGTTCTTTTTAAGGAAAACAATTATGTTCAAACGTTTTTCAACCTGTTTTACTGCTTTTTTCTTATGTTTTTGTATTCTTTTTCAGAATGCTTTGCCCCTTTACGCTACAGATGAAAACATACCTACCACGGAAAATAGTGATGCTTTAAACCTGACTGCTGCCAGTGCTATATTAATGGAAGCCTCCACCGGAACGGTACTTTACGAAAAAAACGCCACCTCGGTTCTGCCTCCTGCCAGCATCACCAAAATCATGACGTTACTTTTGATTTTTGATGCTTTAGATGCGGGAGAGATTCATTTGGAAGATTCTGTCACTGTTTCAGAATATGCCGCCTCCATGGGTGGTTCTCAAGTGTTTTTAGAGCCGGGTGAAACCCAGACGGTAGATACCATGATAAAATGTATCACTGTATCCAGTGCCAACGATGCCTGCGTTGCCATGAGTGAACATATCTGCGGCAGTGAAGAAGCTTTTGTTGCTAAAATGAACGAACGCGCCAAAGGTCTGGGAATGAATTCCACACGTTTTTTAAATTGTAACGGTTTAGATACCGACGGGCATGTATCCAGTGCTTTGGATGTGGCTTTAATGTCCCGGGAACTAATCACAAAATATCCGGAAATTACCAGTTATTCTACTATCTGGATGGACACCATCACTCACCATACCCGAAAAGGCGACAGCGAATTCGGTCTTTCCAACACCAACAAGTTTCTAAAAATGTATGAATATGCCACCGGATTGAAAACAGGTTCTACCTCTCTTGCCAAATATTGTGTTTCTACTACCGCAAGTCGTGATGGTATTGACTTAATTGCAGTTATCATGGGGGCTCCAGACCACAAAGTCCGGTTTCAGGAAGCTGTCACTTTGATGAACTATGGCTATAGCAAATGTAAATTATTTACAGATGAAAACAAAGATATTCTTCCTCCAGTATGCGTAAACTTCGGAGTGCAGGAAACAGTTTCCTGCCAGTATGAAGAACCTTTTTATTATCTGGATGTAAATGGTGCTGATATCAGCAGTATTCAAAAAAATATTCAAATGAAAGAGGTACACACCGCTCCTATCCAAGAGGGGGACATTGCAGGAAAAGCAATTTATTCTCTTAACGGAAAAGAGATTGGCAGTGTAAATATTCTTTATAGTAACTCAGTGAGTAAAATGCAATTCTTTGATTGCTTAGAAAAGGTGCTTCATAGATATGGTATGACGAAATAAGGATTACATACCAGAATACAAAAAGGGGCTGTCGCTTTAACGATTGAAAATCGTTGGGGCGAAGCCTCTTTTTTCGCTTATTTCTTTGAGTTTTGGCTTTTTTTATAGTTGTTTTTTTAGTATAAGCTAAAAAAGGGTGCACTTAACCAGGCATCTTCCGATGCC
>JAFQUB010000027.1 GCA_017408735.1 Lachnospiraceae bacterium | reverse complement strand
TTCAAATGCTGCTTCAAATGTTCAGAACCATGCTTACGGAAAACACCGAGTTATCAGATGAGAAAATCTCTGAGCTAGTGGATGCATTTATGAACACACTACCAGTATTGTTGAAAACGCAGCTCCAAGCCGCTTAAGGTCCGAACATTGACAACTGAATAACTGCCAGGTATTGAATTTTCAAGGTGCATAGCTAAAATTTATGTGCGAAGTTTGAGTTTGTTATTTATAATTAAGCCTTTCGGCTAAATTAACAATTTCTCAAATTTTCTAACTACTAATCATTTAACAGAAATCTCCAGCATCACCGTTGTTCCCTCAATATTATTCCAGACAGAATGAGGTATATTTCATTGGTACATAACGAATACCATTCGTCGTCTGCTCTGTGTCTATATCTTTGAACCCTAAATGATGATACGCTTCAACGCCATAAGGCGAAGAATTGACCGTAAATTCCTGTATCTCATAGTCCTTTTTCATACGTTCGAACAATTTTCTCCCAATACCTTTACGATGTTGATTTCCCTTTACGAAAAACAGACTGATATGTTGCGGTTTTCTCATTGCTATAATACCAACCATTTCATTCCCTTCAAACGCTAAAAAAACATTCCACACGAGTTCTAATGCCTTTGGAATATCTTTTTTAGTAATCTTTTTTTACTTTGATAAGCTCCTTTTTCTTCGGTTCCGGTAGTTCCGGATACATGGTTTCAAACAATGCTTTTAAAAATTGTTTATCATCTACATTGTCTACTAACAACATAGGTTTTGCTCCTTCATATGGAGGTTCTAAAACGGCATCTGGCATCATTTTTGCTGCACATGATATATTTTTAACCAACAGACGGTCATCACATAGATAGGCAGCAATTTTTCCATGATAATAAATGATGTATTCGCCCATCATAGAACGATATGTAATGCCATCCATTTCTGATAATTGTTCTAGTATAAACGCCAAATATTCTTTACTTGAAGCCATAATTATTCCACCTACTCTTTCATTTTTTCTCCTTTGCGTCCGCCTCAGGTACAAGGGTCATATGAAATTCTTTCAGATTAATCAGCCTTTCCTGTTTACACTTTGGACAAAAAAGCAAAAAATTCTGAAGTATGGTATCTTCCCTTATCCATACACGGGTCTTACTGTTACACAAAGGACATAACAGCCATTTTCCATATTTATCCATTTACATCACAACTCCTTTTACTTGCTTACTCGATTGGCGATGATATCAAACTAATTTGCCTTGGACTACTTCCTTCTGTGGGCTCTTTAGAATAGATAAAACATTGTCATTTAGCCGATAGACACTTTCCACCGTTCCCCTTACCCTGTTTTCTTCAGCAACAACAATGACAGAATTGCTGCGCCACCTCCATGATACAAATCATATCATGGAGGTGACGCAGCACCAAAACCTTTATAATTCAAAATATACGCATTGTTGCTAACAGTCGCAGACTTAAATCTCCAATCTTTTTCTATCCCAGACACACGACTGCTTCATCTTTACACTGCAAAACCGGTCTGTGTTCTAATTCCCACTGCAAACCTGTGTAGTTTTGATTAGCGTAATCTGCTTCAATCTCACTTCCAATGGGATACCAATCCTCAAATTGAACATCTGCATATTCCGAAAACTTATTTAGTCTATATGCCTGAATAAGAAAAACACACCCACAATGCTTACAACGAGCAAGTCGTCTGACACCATTCTTACCATCGTCCCAGCGATATAAAAACCAACGAATGCTACCATCCTTATTTTTAGGCTGGGGATCATATTCTTTCACAATATCGTAATTTTTCATCAGTTCACTTTTCGTTGCTATATCTTTTTCCAGTTGACAACAGTTCATCGAAAGTTCCTCCCAAATACCCTTTATCCCTGTACTACTTCATTTAACTTCTCTGAAAGTTCTTTAATCTGTTCTACAATATTTGCAAGGCTCTCTGTTCCGGCACTATTCTCCTGGGTTGCTGCCGATACCTGTTCCACTGCATTACAATTTTGCTGTGTATTGTTACTAATCTGCTTCATATTGTCCGCAACTTCACCGCTATTTTCCTGAATAATCGCTGCCACCTTATCGATTTCATGAATCTGTTCGTCTAATTCTTTATTAGAAACGGTAATAATGGTCGCTGATTCGTTTGCCTTTTGAATGCTTTCCAATCCATTTTGTGCGTAAACAGCGTTCTGCTCCATTGCGATAACCGCATCCTCCGTATTTCTCACCACTTCATGTACGATATTTCCTATGCTTTCCACTGCTATTTTTGTTTGCTCTGCAAGCTTCTGAATTTGTTCCGCAACCACTGCAAAACCTTTTCCGTTTTCTCCGGCTCTTGCTGCCTCAATTGTGGCATTCAGTGCTAAAATATTTGTCTGACTGGATATTTTAGTAATTGTTCCTACAATTCCAATAATTTCCTTAGATTCTTCACCAAGATTACTGATAATACGTTTACACTCATTTGTACTATTATGTATTTGTTCCATGTTTGCAGTGGCATCATCCATTCTCTTCTGGTTTTCCTGTGTATTCTCACCGATTTGGTCCGTAAGCTTGGCTGTTTTATGGTTCATATTACTAAGTCCCTCTAACTGCTCTGTAATATCCTGTATCTTGCAGTCAGCATTTTCTACCGCAGATGTATTTTCAGTGGAACCTAACAACAAACGCTCCGCCTCATCTGCGATACTCTGGTTCGCCTTAAGAGAAGCTTCCGTAATTTCAGAAAGCTCTGATACCATACCAAACATGATTTCTGAAGTCTTTGCTGCACTTTCCTTCATCTGCTTCATGCGGTTAAACATTTCCTTCTGTTCCTCCGCTCCCATCAAATTAGAAAGCATAGAAGCCGTTCTACTGCAAAGCATTGTAAAAATTGCCGCAACCGCAATCAAAATCAATGCACGAGGAATGATTCCAAAAATAATCACGCTGTTAAATTTCGTAAAATTATCATCCTGCAATGTGTTTAGATAAAATGCTAATATCTGTCCCACCGAAACACCTGCTACCGTAAGACTGGTTGCCACAATGTTCAACCTTTTTGAAAAGTAAAGGCTTGCAATGGCAATAGGATAAACATAAATTGCAACCACATGATAGGTAAGTGTGATGCTAAGTATTGTGACAAATACTGATGCACAAACAACGTTCATATACTTAATGCCATTGCTTTCTCTTTTTAGTATATTTACCAACAGTGTAGGCAACAGTAACATACATCCCCCACCAATGTAGGCAATGGTCATAATCATTTTATCTACTGTAAATATCCCCAACACATTCAAAATATAAATGAGTGTGAAAATAATAAACGTAATCCTCATAACCTTTGCCACTAATAAATTTGCTTCCTTTTCATTTTGCCTAAGTAAACCCATAATTCATCCTTCCCCTTTCTACATTCCGATAACATCCGTCACTTTAATCCCAGGACAATAATACTGATATCCTCTGACCAAATAAGACGCAAAGCAAACTATCCTCTATGATAATTGGCTCTGCGTCTTTGCGTCCGGCTCTTTGATTACCTTTATTAAAGTTCTTATGTCGCTGTTTTATGATTTATTCTTTACATCATTTACAGGAACCGTTTTAAATGTTTTGGATTTTATCAGCATTAAAGTTGCCTGAAATTCCACACTCAGCATTTCTGATATTTCTTCCTGAGAAATATGGCATACCCTCCCTGCGACCAGTACACAAATACCAAATGTATGAAGCCATACCTGCCGAAATAACAATTCTGCCTCCGGTCTACTTAAGACATATTCTTTCTGCATTAGCTCAATACAAACTTCTACAGTATCACCCAGTTCCTCGATTAACATAGCATAGGTCTGACTTCCATCATGCTCACGCATGTACAAGAGTTGAAACAACTTCGGCTCTTTCACCGCAAACTCTATCATCTTCATTCCAACGTACTTAAATGCAGGTGTGTAGTTGACAGCATCATGAACATATGATTCAAATTCCCGCATAGCTACTTTCCTTACTTCCTGCTGCAATTCTTCCATGTTTTTAAATGCTGTAAAAATAGGCGAAGATGAGGTTCCAAGTTCCTTGCCAAGTTCTCTGGCAACAACCGAATCAATTCCATTCTTTCTTGTCATTTCAAATGCTTTGTCAATAATTTCTTCTCTTGTGTATTTCGCTTTTGGCGGCATACTTTACATCCTTTCAAAAATCACGCAACTTTGTTATGTAACATATGTCTTATTATACAACTTTTCCCCTATTTTGTCAATCTGTCGTAAAAAAACAAGAAAATCGTCTTAAAAATTTTGTGGTAATATAAACGCGTAAAGGGGGCGATTTTTTTTAAATTCGCCCCATACTTTTTCGCAGATATCTTGCAGTAATTGTATCTGCACTCTCTAACATTTCTTTGGGTGTCCCTGCAAAAACTACTTCACCACCCCCAGAACCACCATCAGGACCAATATCAATCATATAGTCCGCCTGCTTCATTACATCTAAATTATGCTCAATCACAATAACCGTATTTCCTCTTTTCACAAGGCTGTCCAACAGTATCATGATGCTCTTAATATCCGATGCATGCAGTCCTGTAGTTGGCTCATCTAAAATATAGATATTCCCTTTTTTATCCAAATCCTTAGCAAGTTTTACCCTCTGTCTTTCACCACCTGATAAAGTAGATAACGGCTGTCCCAACGCCAGATACGGAAGTCCTACCTCCAGCATTGCCTTCAACTTCTTACTAATTTTCTTATTATCCCCGAAAAATTCGTATGCCTCTTCTACTGACATATTAAGTATCTCAATAATGTTTTTGCCATGGTAGGTATGCCTTAATGCTTCGCTGCTATATCGCTTTCCTTCACATTCCTCACATACAGTAGTGACCGGATCCATAAATACCAGCTCCGTAACTACCATTCCTCTTCCCTTACACACCGGACATGCTCCACCACCATTAAAACTAAACATCGATGCATCCTGACCACTTTCTGATGCAAACAGTTTTCTAATCTCATCAAAGAATCCCAAAAATGTGGCTGGTGTAGAGCGTCCTGTTGCTGTAACCGGAGATTGGTCAACTAAAACCACTCTGTCTTCATACTGTTTTGCAAACACATCACGAATAAGCGTACTTTTGCCAGAACCCGCTACCCCCGTGATAACAGACAATATATTTAACGGAATATCCACAGATATCTCTTTCAAGTTATGGAGGTTCGCATTTCGCACCGGAAGAAATTCTGTAGCTATTCTTGGTTGCATTTTTACTGGTATTTCTTCTTTCATGGCATTTCCGGTCTTTGTTCCTGATAAAAGAAGTGATTCAAAACTGCCCTGAAACAAGATCTGTCCGCCATCTTTTCCTGCAAGAGGTCCTACATCAATCACTTCATCCGCAATACTAATAATATCTTTATCATGCTCCACTACAAGAACTGTATTTCCCTTATCTCTCAGGCTTTTTAGCAGCTTACTCATTCTATGTACATCTCTTGGATGCATACCTGTACTAGGCTCATCAAAGATATATGTCATCCCTGTCAAAGAACTTCCCATATATCTTACAAGTTTAAGCCTTTGTGCCTCTCCCCCTGATAAGGTTGCAGATTCTCTGTTCATGCTAAGATAGGGAAGTCCAATATCGTTCATTCTGGTAAGGGATGCCACCAAAGCTTCTACAATGGTAGTTGCCCTTTTATCCTCAATACCACGCAATACTTCTCTAAGCTTTACAAATTCCATATCACACATCTCATCAATACTGTATCCTACAACCTTACAGCTAAGTGCAGTAGCATTTAAGCGTTTTCCATCACAACAGGGACAGGTTCGTTCTTCAACCAGTTCCATCATTTTTTTCAATGAAGCTTCCTTTACTTCTGCGCTGCTTCTCTTAATCAGTATTCGGTTAAAGTAATTTTCTATTCCTTCCACTTTTTTCGAAAGCTGCTCACCTCCTCTTTCCTTCGCACCATATAATAAAATATTTCTTTCCGTTTCTGTATAATCTTTATACTTTTTATCTAAAGGAATTAGCCCCGACTGCGCATACTGCTTCCAATACCAATTACCTACATGAAATGCCGGTAAATCCGCCAAGCCTTCATTCCATGATTTTTCAGGATCCATTTTGCTCTCAATTTCTATGTTCATCACTTTTCCAATACCGGAGCATTCCATACACATTCCATTTGGATTGTTAAAAGAAAAATAAGATGCAGTTCCCACATAAGGAGTTCCTATTCTGGAATACAATAATCTGACCGCTGCATACAAATCACTGATAGTTCCTACCGTAGAGCGGGCATTTCCTCCAAGCCTACTCTGATCAATAATTACTGAAGCAGTTAAATTATCAATATAGTCCACCTTGGGTTTTTCATATTTTGGAAGTCTGCCACGCATAAATGCAGTGTATGTTTCATTCATCTGTCGCTGACTTTCTGCAGCTATTGTATCAAAAACAATACTTGATTTTCCTGAGCCTGAAACTCCGGTAAACACTACAATCTTTTCCTTTGGTATATTCAAAGATATATTTTTCAGATTGTTTTGACGTAAACCTTTAATTATAATTTCTTCCTGTGCCTTTCCCATATGTTTCTTACTCCTTTCTCCTAACAGGGATCTGAATTTCTGACAGCCATTCCTCTGTGCTATCTTTGTTCCACACTCCGTCAATATAGGACTCCCTGATATTTCCGCAAATTTCATAACCATTATCTTCAATGTAATTTAAAATTACAGCGTAGGATTTGCAAAATGTATCGTAGGAACCTTTGTGAAAAATGCACGCTGCTTCAACTTCAGGTAATGTTTTAAACTTTACTTTTTCAGAATCTTCTTTTTTCTCTGTTACAGACTGACAAATTTCAACCAAAATATCATTTTCTTTATAACCCTGTTCCAAATATTGAGTAAAACAATACTCTGGTTCATCACATACACATCCTAACTTCTCCATTTATGATTTTTCGGATATCCTCTATTGAAAACCCCATTTCTCGCAATGCAAGTATCCTATGCAAATCTGCAATCTGACCTGCTGCATAATAACGATATCCATTTTCTTTGTCCACATATACAGGCTTCATCAGATTTTGCTCATCATAATATCGCAACGTTTTTATTGTTACACGATTCATATTTGCAAACATTCCAATTTTATATAATTTAGACTGTTTTTTCACTTCACATGCTTTATGCTGTTCTTTCATTTTCATATAATTCATATCCTCCTTGCCATTGATAAAACCATACTACACTCTCCCCTAAGGGATGAGTCAATAGAGTATTTAAAAAGCCGACTGGCAACATACCAGTCGGCTCTTCAAAGTATTCTCTTACATCATTGTTCCAGAATTTTGTATTTTAATATCAACTTACATCTCAAATTTTTCCATTAATCCAACCATCATGGTAACCTGTGCAGCCTGTTCCTGACTAACTGCTGCAGTTTCTTCTGATGTTGCAGAATTGTTGTCTACAATCTCAGCTACCGTAGAAATGCTTTCATCAATCTTGCTCATATGGCCTGCTTCCTGATTCAACGCCGCTGCCATTTGTTCCATTTTATCTGTAGCTTCCTGTGCACCAACCATTACGTCTTCCATATTCTTTGCTGTTGCATCTGCTATTGCAATTCCTTTATCAACTGCTTCTACTGTCATCTGGATTAATTTCGTAGTTTCACCGGCAGCATTTGCGGATTCTTCTGCAAGTTTCTTCACCTGTTCTGCAACTACAGCAAAACCTTTTCCTGCTTCTCCTGCACGGGCAGCCTCAATTGCCGCATTTAAGGATAACAGATTTGTCTGACTGGCAATTTCTTCAATAGCTGCAATAATTGTTCCGATTTCTTCGGAGCACTTGCTGATTTCACTAATTGCCACTTTAAGTTCCTGCATTTTTTCATTTCCACTTTGCAACACAACTCCGGCATTGGAAGAAATCTTCACTGCTTCCTGTGCATCCTGTGCTTTTTCTACCATACTCTGTGTCATTTCATTAATCATGCTTGCAACTTCTGATACCTTATCTGCCTGTACTGTACTTCCTTCTGCCAAATCAGTTGCTGCTTTTGCAAGCTGATCGGAACCACCATCAAGTTCCTGTGCCACATTGCGAATTACAGTAAGTGTTTCTTTTGTATCAGCAACGATTTTCAAGAGAGACTCTTTAATTTGAATAAATTCTCCAACATACTCCTGCGTAATCTCCACATTGTAATTTCCCTGACCCATTTTGCCAAGTACATCCGCAATTTCTCTTATCATATTGGTATAATTCTGTTTCATGAAGTTAATGGCTTCCGCCATTTTTCCTACTTCACTATCGTCCACTTTCATATCGTTTTCCACATGAAAATGTCCTTTAGCCAATTCCGACAGCTGTTCAGATACTTTTACAATTGGTACAATCAGTTCATTCTTTGCAAATTTAATTGTACGCTGTACTTTCAGTACCATATAAATAAATGAAACACAGAAAGCAACTTCAAAAAGCATCATCACTATGCTTACGCTGGTCTGCTTTTTACTTGTTCTGTCCTGAATTGCCTCAATACATTCATCTGTCAGACTATTAATCTGCTGAATGGTTGATTCGTATTCTTCACCAAACACCTGCGCCATTGCTTCTTCCAATTCTCCGCTTGAAGCATTCTTAATTGCTGCTTCTTCCAACGGAACCAGACCATTTGACAACGATGCAATCTGTTCTAATTTGGCCCATTCTTCCGCTGTAATATCATTCTTTTTCAAACCTTCCCATGCTATATCACGGTTCTTGTCCACTTCCAGTTCTTTCATATAGTTATCATAGTAAATACTCTTACCTGTAACCGCATAAGACTGAACCTCCGACGTCAATGTTTTCGAGCCCATTCGATACTGGTTTAAATACATCGTAGTTTCTAACTGCTCTGCACTGATAAGTGAGTAGCAAATGTTTGCCACTGTAAAAGCAATAAGTAAAGCCACTCCTGCTCCAACCACACGATAAGTTTCTTTTACGATTTTGTTCAGCTGTGCTGCCTGACCATTCGGGCTTATCCCTTCGGTCAGTACTTTTTCTTTGTTTTTCCCCATAACCTTTCTCCTTTTCCTGCGATTTCCCCAAACCGCATGTAAAATCATTATTATTGCTATTCTTTTATTATACCTTTCTTTCTTTTTTTAGTCAATGAAGCTTCTCGTATAATTTTTCGTATTGGCAACACACATGCCGGTGATACAGAAAGCTCATCTACCCCCATTTTTAAGAAAGTTTCTGTAAGAGTTGTGTCTGCTCCAAGTTCTCCGCAAATACCTGCCCAAATTCCCGCTTTATGGGCATTATCTATTACAAGCTGAATCAAGCGCAAAATCGCTTCATGATGTGGATTATAAAATACATCTAATTTAGAATTCTGACGGTCAATGGCCAGTGTATACTGTGTCAAATCGTTGGTACCGATGCTAAAAAAATCAACCTCTTTCGCCAGTAAATCACTGATAATGGCCGCTGCCGGCGTTTCTATCATAATTCCTTCTTCTACTTTGCCAATGGGTACACCAATCTCTTGCAGTTCCTCCCGGACTGCTTTAGAAATTTCCTTGATTTTCCTTACTTCTTCCACTGAGGTAATCATTGGATACATAATGGCAATATTTCCATAAGCACTGGCTCGATACAATGCCCGAAGCTGGGTTTTAAAAATGTCCGTCTGTGTCAGGCAAATGCGAATGGCACGGTAGCCCAGAGCCGGATTGGCTTCTTTTTCCAACTGGAAATAGTCTGCCTGTTTATCCGCCCCGATATCTAATGTGCGGATAATGACTTTCTTTCCTGCCATGGTTTCTGCCACCTGACGATAGATTTTAAACTGCTCCTCTTCTGTTGGAAAATCCTCCGAATCCAGATATAAAAATTCACTTCGAAACAGACCAATTCCAGCCGCATCATTTTTTAACACAGTAACCAAATCTGAAACATTTCCTATGTTAGCATACAGATTTACTTTCTGTCCGGTTTTTGTTATCGTTTCCTTTCCTCTTAACGTAGTTAACAATTCTTTATACTCATCGTCTTTAGTTTTTTTTGCTCTATATTCCGCTAAAACATCTTCCGATGGCGAAACTATAAACTTTCCGGTATACCCATCTACAATTCCAATTTCTCCATCCCATGCTTCTTCTATTTGGATTCCCACCAACGCCGGAATTCCCATGGTTCTGGCAAGAATCGCCGTATGCGAATTCACTGACCCCTGTCTTGTTACAAAAGCAAGCAGGTTGCTTTTATCCATCTGTACTGTTTCACTGGGTGCCAGGTCATCTGCAAGAATTATGACAGGTTCATCGATGCTTTCTTTTTTCTCACCATTTCCTGTAAGAACGGAAATCAGTCTTTCTGACACATCTTTTACATCGGCAGAACGTGCCTGAAAATATTCATTATCCATACTTGCAAATATCTGTGAAAAATTATCGCCTGTAACAGCCACTGCATATTCTGCATTTACCTGCTGGGTATCAATGATGTTTTTTACAGAATCATTGTAATCTTCATCTTCCAGCATCATGGAGTGCACCTGAAATATTTCTGCACCGGCTTCTCCTACCTGTTTCAATGCTTTTTGATGTAAAACCTCCAACTGACTTGCTGCCTCTGCTTTGGCAGCTTCGTAACGTGCATATTCCTGATGACTGTCCTCTATCTTTTTTCTTATGATTTGTTTCTGTTCTTTTGCATAGAATTTAAGCTTTCCAATGGCAATTCCATTGAATATTTCTTTTCCTGCATATTCTTTCATGATTTGCTCCCCTTTTACCTATAGTTTTTCCCTCTCTTTTCCTCATATCAGTAGGAAAAATTGTACTATATTTCCGGGGATTTCGCAATAGTTTTTCAGAGAGGACAGGGTAGCTACTGCTACCCCAACTCCTTTTTCCCCATAAGGCGGACAGCTATTATCCAAAGCCCCACGCAAATTATGCATGTAACAGCATAGGCATATACACGGTAAGAAACAGTTTCTGCATGTGCAATTATTTGGAACACAAGATTCCAAATAACAATTACAATCAAATATATTAAGCCTGCCAAAAGTCTTTTTCCCTTACTTACTTCTGGTCGGTATGTGACAGCTGTAGAATTCTGCTTCTTTCCACTATCCGCAATCGTTGAAAATAATGGTTTCTTTCTGACGGAATCCAGCAATGAAACGGAATTTATCAAAATTAATATCAAACCACAGGCAATACAACATTCTATATCGCTTCCTGCATAAGAAGTGTCTAAGGATTGTGCCCCCCCTGGTATCAACACCCTCCACAGTTTAGTTGCCAATATTAAGGCCATAGAAAGCACTATGGCACGTGCTATCATTTGCAGAATTCGAAACTTCATATAACGTTTTCTGTTTACCACAAAACATCCTACTTCCAGCTGACAGTTTTCATGCTCCAGATGTAACATCGTTCCAATTCCGCTCAGCAGTAAAGTATTATTGTATACACCATTGAAACTGCCCGAAAAATCTTCACTGTTTCCTGTCATCATCAATAATGTCATTACGATTGGCGTTCCTATTCCAACCAAAACATATGTAAGATATATAAGCCACTCTTTACGATACAATATTTTTAATTCACGCATATTTTCCCTACCTTTCCATATTCTTTTTATAAAAGTGCTGTTTTCCTTTTCTGTATACAGTGAAACCAATCACCACAATCAAAATACATAACAGTGCTCTTGCTGCCCAACTCTTGATACCCATTCTCTCTAACTGAGTCATAATCACTCCATTTTCCCCAATTACTAAATTATATCTTCCACCAAAGACGAGCCATAAATTCACCGCCCAGATTACGATAGCACCAAAATGATTTCTCCATCTATGCCAACTATTTTTCATATATTCAGCACCATGCACTGCCAGGATAAAGACAGTTTCTAACATTTGTAATAGAAGTCCAAGCAAAAATACATATACGCTTACACTCCATCCACATTGAAAATTCTCTTCACCATAACAGTTATTGCACATTACAAAGGCAAATCCATTGAATATACTTAAAGGTAAACTCACTTTCAAAAGCACTGTGTTTTCTAATTTTTTCCAGAGTTCTTCCCTGTAGCATATTAAAGATGCCTCTTTTTGCATCTGTTTCACCATATGATTATGTGCTATGCCAAGCGTCAATATATAGGCCATAGAAGGCCACATTAAAGCAAATATATACATTAACATCATTTCATAAATTCCATCCATTTTGCTTCCTCCTATGAAACCATAGCAACAAACAATTCCTGTAAGGATGCCTTACTGATTTCCATTCCCTGTTGCTGCATTCTTTCCAATTCTGCCTGACTCAACTGACCGTATAACACTGCCTGACTCCATACCCCTGTGGTTTCTTTAGACAAAACGTTTCTTTCATCTAATGCTTCTATGACTTCTGTTCTTCCCTTTACGCAAATTGCATGTTCCATAAGATTATCAAATTCTTTGTTTACCAGAATTTTTCCCTTTTTCATAATGATTACATTGGTAAATAATCTGTCCATTTCCTCAATCAAATGGGAGGATACCACAAAGGTTCTCTGATTTCTTTCATAATCTTCTAACAGAATTTTATAAAACTGTTCTCGTGCCACCGCATCCAAACCGGAATAAATTTCATCAAACAATACAATTTCGCAGCCACTTGCCATTCCAACAATCACGCCCACTGCTGTCATTTGACCTTTGGATATATTCCCGTAAATCTGTCGCTCATTTAATTCAAACACTTCCATTAAACGTTCTGCATATTCCTGATTCCATGTTGGATAAGCAACCTTCGCCCTGCGGAAAATTTCCCGAATGCGTAACCCTGCAAATCCGCTTATCCAGTCTGCCATAAAGCACATATTTCTTAACTGCTTCTCATTTTCATATACAGGTTCTCCGTGAACTAAAATTTCTCCCTGTGACGGTATATATCTTGTAGTTAATAAATTTAACAGTGTCGTTTTTCCCGCACCGTTTCTTCCTAATAATCCGTATATTTTCCCTTCTTCTAATTCCAGATTAAAGTTTTCAAACACCTGCTGTTTTCCAAAACTTTTGCTGACATTTTTACATTCTATTATGTTCATCTGTTTTCTCCTCCTCTTGCAACATGCCTATTAATTCTTCTATGGTAATTCCAAGCTTTTTTGCTTCCTGCCAGAATTCTTTTACTGTTTCTTCTTGAAATTTTTGTTTTGCTTCTTTTTGAATCATTTCTTTAGCTCCGGCAGCCACAAACATACCAATTCCACGTTTTTTATAGAGAATCCCTTCATCTACCAGCAGTTTCAATCCCTTATTAGCTGTAGCCGGATTCATTTTATATAAATTTGCAAACTGATTGATGGATGGGACTTGCTCTTCCTCACGGAAGTTTTCTTTTAGGATTTCATCTTTAATCCATTGTGCCACCTGCATAAATAGTGGCAGTAATTCGTTGTCTTCAAACATGTCACTCCTCCTTTCGGTTTGGTTGGTAAATTATTTCTTTGATATCTAAGAAAGGTTCATAGGTTAATTAGTCAACTAATCAACCTATGAACCAATTATATATTGAGGATGTTTGGTTGTCAAGAGGGGAAATAGGAAACCCAGCTATCCAAAAGCACAACACAAAAATAACCGCCCTGTCCTGAGAAAACTTGGCGGTTATTTTTATAATCAATAATTATCAGGGCTAACCGTCTATCGGTAGCACTTCTTTTATAATCATATTACCACTAAACTTTCTCTGTGGCAACCTCACCTATATTCTTTTTTGCAAACAATGTCACAAATATGTTCACGCATGGTCTGCTTTGAGGCATACTCCCCCTGTATACCACTTTTAGAACCATGGTATAAAATCATTACAAATCACCACCATTCTTCTTACATATTAATGTCAAATCCTCTATTACATCCTCAAAGGACAATGTATGTTCTATCTCATAATGTTCCTTCAAAAAAGTAATTCCTGAAAATTGATCTAAATACTGAAACGCTTCCGACGGTTTTAACTGCTTTGTTCGTGCAAACTCACTTACGCAAGCTATAATATAATTACTCTTTTTCCTTTCAACTACATTCATACGAATCTCCTCTTACCTTTTGGAACTTAAGCAATATACTTTCTATGCGGATTTATATTTCCTTTAAAATCCACCATCATTATATGCTCTTGCAATCACATACGATGGTTGATAATAAGCAGCACAATTATAATCATCTATTTTTTCACATATTTCATCGTTATACACTCTAACCATACCATCAACATAATCTTCATTCGGTAAAAGTGTGTCTAATATTAATCTCATATACACCTTTCCCATTTGTGTTTCCGTAGGAATATGTTCCACTAAATCAGGATTTACGTTCTTTCTGTCAAACACACCCTCTTCCAAATGATATTCCTCTATCCATTCATCTTCTACCTTTAACGGATTCTCACAATGCAACACATTCGCCAGACTAATCAAACGAAGCCACTCATCTCTCGAAATAGCATTTACAACATACGAATTCTTTTGCCGAAGCCTTCTCGCTACTCTTTCAATCATATAACACAAAAAATACAAATCATTTTTCGTCACTTCTTCGTCTGGGAAAAATATATTTTTCATACCTCGTAGCTCCTTTCATAAGTCAAAGATTTTAATGCAGTTCCTGTACCCAAAACAATCCAGTGCATTGGATACTTGAATTTTACCAATGCCCCAAATGCCTCTCAACTAATTTCTCTATGAAAAGCCAACAGTCAAAAGGAATCTCACTTCCTTTTGACTGCTGGCTTTTCCACACATACTAAGACTTCCTAACCCTCAACGTCCGCAAATACTCCTTCTGCTCCTTTGTAACCCGAAAGCTCTCCACCGCCTTCTGAATCGCCTTATTATGTGTCCACACATCCAGACGTTTCTGCTCGATATATGGCAGTGTCGCTTCCGGTTGTTTTGCCAGTGCGGTGGCAAAGTACCAGGCAATCATCATGTTTACATAGTATTCCTCTGACCGTATCCTGGCTACCCATTCCAGATATTCTTTTTCAAAATTTTCATCCAAAAAATGAGTCATCAACATTCCTATTCCATAGCGAATCGTATAGGTATGCTCCGATGCCATCCAGATTTTAATCTGCTCCAGCAACTCCGGACGGTGCTTTTTGAACACCTTAGGCGACATGGAATCACAGGTTGCCCAGTTATCCACATAAGGCAAAAATTCATTTACTGCTGATACACATTCTTCATAATCCTTAATGGCTTCAATTAAAAATCCATGCAGATTATTTTCATCATAGTAATTATGAGGCAGCATATGGATATACGCCATATATTCCGGCTGTTTCGCCAACTCTTTTGCAAGCTTTCGCATTGCCGGAGTGCGGACTCCAATAATGGTATCCTGGTTTATGGTAGGCATCAATTTACTGTGAAATTCTTTATACTTTTTATCCTCCAGCGCAAACAATCTGCCTTCAATTTCTTTTTGTATATCCATGTTCTCCTCCATAGTCCTGCCTTCTTCCTACTATTCCTGCAGACCAAATACCTCATTATACACGTCAAAAAATGTCATATTAGTAATTTCCTTATCCTTGGCAAAGGTAATTTGTTCCCACAATTCATCATTAAACTGTGAAGCCTGACGCTCTACAAATTCATTGTACACATCATCAAATGCCTTGGTTTTTCTCTGCTCAACAATAGCTGCCTTGTTGGCATCCGTTTCTGTTCTGTCAAAATTGCTGACACATTTTATAATCACATATCCATAGGAAGTTTCTATAATATCACTAATCTGCTCTGCTTCCAAATTAAAAGCGGCATCCTCCAATGGTTTCTCTTTTTCCCCTTTTCCAAAGGTATACTCAATTACTTCATCTTCGCTGTTCTTTTCTGCGATTTCTCTGAAATCAGCCCCCTGAGCCCGTACCTGAGCCAAAACTTCCTGAGCTTTTTTGTACTGCTCACTTTTCTTGCTGTCCGCATTTTCTTCCTCTACAGAAAAAAGAATCTGCTGTACAGTAATCTTTCTGGCTTCATCATCGCTTACTTCTGTATCCACATTTTTCGTAATTTCCTCATATACCTTATTCGCCAAAGCATATTCACGATACAAAGTTGCCACTTGCTCCTCTGTGATTCCCATATAAGAAATTTCTTTATCATTCAAGGAAGAATAGTACTTATTCGCCGCTTCTGCAACCTTTTTTTCCTCCTGCTCGTCCAAGGTAATCTTATATTCCTCTGCCAGTAAAGTCATTGTCTTAATCTGTGCAATCTGTCCCAGAATGGTTTCTTTTAAATAAGCTTCCAGCGTAACGCCTCCAAAATCCCTTTCCCACATATCCACTCCAAGAATATTTTCATACTGCTTCTGTGCAGTAGTCAGATACACCTTTAACTCCGGCAACGTACAAACATTATCTCCAATACGAAAAACCTCCGTGTCAGATAAACGTCCCATAAAAATGGTAGAATTCTTTCCACAAGCCGTAAAACTACTAACCCCAAGCATCCCACAAAGTAACAAAACTGCTGCTTTTTTTATTCTTTTCATCTATAATATACTCCTATATTTCCATCTTAACACTTACCCGACCGTTCACCAGGCAAATAACATAACCTATAGCTTATAAATTATACCAAAAATAGTATGTAATGGCAATTCCAATTTCAATGTAGTTTGTGTGTTAGGAAATCCCCAAGTTTAAATGAAACAATTCAACATTGAAAGTTTCCATACACAGCCCAAGATAGTTAAAGAACCTTCCAGAGCTGTTTCGTTCTGCTCCGGAAGGTTCTTTAACTATCTTGGGCGTACCGAAACGCCACAATATTAAATTGTTTCCCCATTTAAACTTCACACTTACTCCCAATTTTGCACTGCCTCAGAGTAATACTGTATTAGTACCGGCTTTGATAACGTATTTACGGAAACCGGTGTGGTTTCTCGCTCGTCTTTTCCGAAGGAGAACATAGCTGCTGCATTATCGTTGTCCAGATATTTGGTTTCTACTGTAATATTAATTTCGTCATCCAATTCCTTTTTAGATGCCATGTGAAATCCCCAGTCGCCGAAGGCAGGGACTTGAAGATGGTATGGTTTTACGAAAAAGCCTTCACTTTTTAGGGTTTCGTAGACACACCAGTAGGCTTTTGTTGCATAGTAAGGACTGGTAGACTGGACTGTCATAATTCCCTGGTCTGTAAGGGAATTTCCACATAAACGGTAGAAAATATTAGAGTACAGTTTATTTAAAGATTCATTGTTTGGGTCCGGCAAATCTACCAGAATGACATCGTACTTTTCTTCATTTTGTTCCAGAAACTGATATGCATCTGTATTGACTATAGTCAGCCTGTCGCTTTTTAGTGCGTTTTCATTTAATGCACTAACATTCGGATCTTCACTGCATATGCGGGTCATTTCTGAATCCAAATCCACCAGTGTAATCCGTGTTTCCTCGTATTTTAACAGTTCCCGTACTGCCAGACCATCTCCTCCACCAAGTACAAGAACTTTTTCTTTCTTTGGTGTCTTTGACATAGGAATATGCACCAGCGCTTCGTGGTATCGATATTCATCCAAAGAAGAAAATTGTACATTTCCATCAATGTACAATCTTAAATCATCTTTGTGCTTAGTCATAACGATTTTCTGATATTTTGTCTGCTCCGAAAAAATCACTTTGTCACGATACAAGCCACCTTCTATGAAATTTGAAATGTTCTCAGAAAATATCATTCCCAAAAACATAACTGCAAACAGTCCGGCTACGATTCCACGAAATGCATTTACTTTTTCAATTCTTTCATGATACTTAAATATAATCAAACCGGCTGCGAAAAGGTTCATGGAACCCACTAAAAATGCAGTGGCAAAATATCCCAGCTGTGGTAATAGCAATAATGGAAATGCGATAGAACCTACCAAACCTCCAATGTAATCAAAACTGAAAATGGAGGAAATAGTCACTCTTAAGTTTTCTTCATCATTTTCAATTATTCTTGTTAATAGTGGGATTTCTACACCAACGAATGTTCCTATCAGAATGATTTCCATATACATGATTAACTGATAACTCTCTAAATACAGATTGGCAAGAAAAAGTATCAGTGCGCTGGTTCCCCCCACAAGACCCACACCTATCTCTACAAAAACAAACCAGTTAAACAATTTATCCTTGATATATTTTGACAAATAAGAGCCAAGTCCCATGGCAGACATATAAAGTCCAATTGTAATAGAATATTGTAACGTACTATCTCCTAACAAGTAGGAGCTTACTGCACTGATAATCAGTTCATAGCAAATAGAGCACCCTGAAATTATCAGTGTAGTAAGCATTAATAACCTGTAATTCTTCATTAGAATATTACTCCGCTGATTACAATGGCAAGACCGATAAAGATTCCAAATACCATAATACCTGCTGCAGTATTTCCATTGCCAATTTCTTCATTTAAGTTATATTTTTTGTTGAAAAGACTTACAATAATATAACCTAACATAAAGAATACAATACCAACCGCAAAATAAATAACGCTGCTAATCAGACCACTTGCCAAGGTTTCTTCCACTACTTCTGCTGCCGGTGACATAACCGCTGCACGCATAATAATACCCACGCCAATGAAAGAACCTGCACTAAGCCAGCCCACTGCTTGATTTCCCTTTCTGATTTCTGTTGGGAAATGACATGGTACAATCAAATCAATCAAAAAATTTCCAAGTATCATCATGACAATTGCCAATATAGAATAAATTCCTACATTTATAATATCATATAATAATTCCATTTTTCTTCTCCTTTACTTTCCACTGCTCAATCCACCACCGGAAGAGGTTCTTGTGCTGGTACTGGACTGGCGTACTGATGAAGCATATGCACTGTATGTATCTGCTGAATTGCTACCTATTGTTGTATCGCTGTAATCGTTATAGGATGTACGATATTTGTTATAAGTACTGTAATCTGATGTATATCCTCTGGAATAATAGTATCTGCGATAATAACGGTATGTATGGTGATGGCAGTGATATGGTTTTTGGTCACTGACATATGCATATTTTCTACTGGAAATCTGCACCAGTACCTCATTTTCTTCTGAAGTATAAATCAGACAATATTCATTTTTTGTTAGAATGGCTATACTGTCATCTCCATCTTCTGTATTCTGCTGAACATTTTCCGTCTTTCCATTAATCGCATCTATAATATCACGGGCAGTACTGTCCAGACTTAACACAGATTTATATACATCTGCTTTCTGTTCCTCATTTCCGGTAATGGAAGTTACATAAGTGTAACCTGCATCCTGCTTTAAATATTTAGCAATCGCATCCTTATCCTTATTTACATAGACTGTCATTAAAACACATACTATGATTATAGGTACAAGAATTGCAAATATTGTTTTCAAAACACTACCCTTTTTCGGATTGGAAGCAGAAGCACTGCTGCTTCCCGTAGCATTACTCAATTTTACAATTTCATCGCTGTCCAGATAATATCCGGTACAATATTCTGTCTCGTCATCCCAAAGTTCTTGAGATATGATTTTTTCTTCCGTTATATCCTCATACTCATAAAAGGTTGCCCGGTCGCCTACAGAAACATCCACTTTTCCCCAGACGCCAACTACTTCTTCTGTACCGGAGTCCACCTGATGGTATCCACCCATGGACGGATTTCTTGCAAACTGTGAAACAGAGTATTCGTTATTCACCACATCGATGGAAAGCCAGCGTTCTTTTCCCGAAGGACGCTGACGCATGCAATATTCGGTCCAATACAGATTATCTTCTACTTTTTTGTATTGGATTTTACCAATAATCTCATAGACATTCCCATCTACTTGAAGTATATCTCCAACTGAAAATTCCAACTTACATTCCCCCTTTTATATCACGTTCCAGTTTTCTGATGGTACATTTTTTTGCTTTTAAATTATTTTTCAGTTCTTCTGCTACCTTTTCCGGCAAATCTTCATCACAAGAAAAGACATCTACTGCCGCATATCCATATTCCGGCCATGTATGAATAGAAAAATGTGATGTAGTAATCACTGCTATGTATGTAATTCCAATTGGGTGAAACTGATGACAACATTCCTCCACGATTCCAGCATGTAGCTTCTCTATCATGTCATGAGAAATTTTCTTTATTTTTTCTAAGTCATTAATGACGCTGTTATCACAGCCATACAAATCAACAATCAGCTGACAAGCCATATGTTCTATTCTCCTTTGTTAAATTCTGCCTTCCAATCGATAGTCAGTTTTTTCCAACTACTGCGACACTTTATTATACATGATATGTCTGCGCTTCGCAATGCTGTTTATTTTATCTTTCCACATATCCGCATCTTAACCACAAAACAATTCTTCCCTTTTTGCTCCTCATAATTAATACTACCGCAATGCTTTTCCATAATAGCTCTGGATATGGCAAGTCCAAGTCCTGTGCCACCATCAGTTTTTCTCGCTTTGTCACCGCGAACAAAAGCATCGAAAATCGTTTCCTGTAATTCCTCCGGAATTAATTCCCCATCATCCCAGACACGCAATTCTATCTGTTTTTCTAAAACAGATAGAGAAATCCCTACCTGACTTCCTGTATGGTTATACTTCCCTGCATTACTTAACAGATTTCCGATTACTCTGCCCAATGCTTTTTCATCTGCCCACACAAAACATGGCTTCTCCGGAATATCAATTTCCATGGAAAGACCTGCCGCATCAATGTCCTCGTAAAATTCCACACAAATCTGCCTTGCCAGTTCGCAGATATCCACCTGATTTAACTGCAAATGATAATCTGTATTTTCCATTTTCAGCATATAAAACATATTTTCTGCAAGGTCACATACTCTGTCTGCTTTCTTATCGATGGTCTGATAGTAGGCAGCCTTTTTTTCTTCGGGAACAAGGTTACTTTCCATGGCGTTAGCATATCCCTTGATGGTGGCAAGAGGCGTCTTAATATCATGAGAAAGTTCCAGTAAAAGTTGTTCTTTTTTCCGCTCCATTTCCTCTTTTTCCCGCCTGCTTTCTTCCAATTTTTCTATCATCAAATTAAAGGTATCGCGAATCTCCACAAATTCACTTTCCGCATCAAAATTAAGATTTACTCCCAACTTCCCTGCCTTAACCTGTTCCATTCCCTTAACAAGTTCTTTTAATGGTGTTTTTATCTTTTTGCTCAGATAACGGCTAAGTATCATACAGTTGCAAACAAATAAAATAATAAGCACCGCTATAACTACACGGTAAGTTCCCTCACCACCGGTGGTTCCATTTCCCAATATTACCGACAGACGAATCTGTACCAGCTCTCTTTCATAAATACACAAAAAATAGGTGTGCCGTTTTTCTACGTACTGGAGCACACCTATGTATGGATTTTCTTCTATGGCACTTACATTCATCAGAGATGCCAGTTCATCCATTGTATAGCCTTGTTTTTCTTTCTGCTGTTCCCCATACACATTGATGACCTGAAAGTCTTCATCCAATTCTTCCACCCAGCCTCCCAGTCTTACAATCTGGTCCATTGTAATAATGTTCCCTTCTTCATCCACAAAAGCATTTGGCGGCATATTCGAATCATCACCACTGCTTAAAAATACAGCCGCAACAATCATACACGCTATAAAAGAGAATAAAATCATAGCTGAAAATGCCACATAACTTAACACTAATTTACTAAAAATACTTTTCTTTATTTTAATTTTTTTTAACATCTTTTTCAAACTTATACCCCAATCCTTTCACTGTTTTTAACATTAGTGGTGTCCTTGGATTATCTTCAATCTTTGCCCTTAAATTGCTGATATGCACCATTAAGGTATTATCATCCGCTATATAGTCTTCGCCCCAGGCCCCGTCATAAATCTGTTGTTTGGTATAAATTCGCCCGGGCTTCTCCATCAAAAGCCTTAAAATCAGAAATTCTGTTTTTGTAAGCTCTATGGTTACTCCCTGCTTCTTTACGAGTCCTTCTTCCACATACAATTCCAAATCAAACTGCTTATAAATTTCTGCCCGGCTTTCCTGATAATCGTAATTTCTGCGTATCTGTGCCTTGATTCTTGCCACCACTTCCATAGGATTGTAAGGTTTTGTAATATAATCATCTGCTCCCAGTTCAAGTCCCAGAATTTTATCATAATCTTCACTTCGGGCAGTCAGCATAATCGCCGGTATTTTACTAATATTTCGAATCTTTTGAAGTACTGTAAAGCCATCCATTCCTGGCATCATAACATCCAAAACTACCAGGTGGGGGCTTTCCTCTAAGAAAAGCTCCCACGCCTGATTACCATCACATGCCTTTATAAGTGTTAAATTTTCTTTTGCCATATATAATTCCAGAACAGATAACAATTCCATCTCATCATCTGCAACTAATATTTTGTAGGTCATAGTCTATCCTTTCTAATGTTCCATCTGTCCATATAACAACTCCGCAAGACTTGTAGAGAAATCATAGTTCTCTTTCCAGTCCGGGATAAGTTTATCCAGAATCCTGCATTTTGCCATCCCCATATTGTAATATTTATGACTTCCTTCTGTAAATTTGTCCACGGAATCTATATAATAAGCGTTATATTCTTCTTCAGTATGTACCATTTTATATGCAGTACTTTCTACATAATAGGCAGTACCTTCCACTTTTTCATAATATTCTTCCAGAATTAATACATCTGAAGAAAGCATTGCTTTTCGTTCTTCTTCCAGCTTTTTATACTGCCCTAAGTCCTTTTTTATCTCATCTATACTATCACTTAACACCATTTTTTTCAACAATGCCAGCTGTTCTTCATACTTTTTCACTACATCCGGATTATTATCCACAGAATCCACTATCATCTGCTCGCTAAGCCCATCTTCGCCAAAGTTTTTCCCCTGTAAGCCTTTCACTATATTTTCTTCATAGTTTGTCATCTGGTATGCATGAAATCCTTCATGATACATAGTTGCAATATGTTCTTCATCACCATAATTCATTTCATCAAAGCTGTTATCCTTCATTGCTTCTTTGGAAGCTGACTGGACTGTATTTAGTAATTCAAACATTTTATTGAATTTCTCAACTGTAGGCATCAGCACTTCGTAATGGTTATCCACATAATATGCGGTTCCAACAAAAGCATCCATTACCGGTTTTCTCTTTGCTATCTGATAATCTTTGGCACTGCCTGTCACAACGTAATCATGGTCCCCATCATAAAAGGCTACGGGAAATTGTGACAATTCATATCCTGTGAAGGTACTTTCTTCCATTTCTTCTACCATACCAAGTGCCTTTTGATAAATTTCAATATTTCTATCGCTGAGTCCATAAGTTCCTGTAGCTATAGTTGCAATGCACAATACCACACCTATTGCCAAATAAATTATTTTTTTCATTTTGCTCTCCTCTGTTTCTATGCTTCTTTTCTCTTAAATACGAAGAATAATAATGTTAATATGTATATAATCAATAATCCTTTGAAAATCTCATGGCTGTTTACTGCTTCTCCACCAATCATATTTCCTGCCTGTGCCTGCAATTCGTTTAAATTAGGAATGATTTTTAACAATACGGAAATGATTCCTCCGGTAAATCCGCCTACCATGTCTTTTGCAATCTCTAATACGCCATGGAAAATTCCCACCAAAAAACATCCTGCTGAAATAATTCCCACTGCCATTCCCGGTAAAACAATACTTAAAACACTGGTAAACAAACTTACAATGCACACTCCAATTGCCATAATGAAAAAAGCCGGAATCAGTCTGTAAAGCCCCTGTGTTTCCTGTTTTATCACTGCAAAAATAAATAATCCCAGATACATAATAAGTGCGGCTATTAGACTGCTGATAATGTTAGCGAGGCTAAGATACCCATGATACTGCCACTGTTTTACATCGCGAATCCAGATTAAATGACTGGTTTTACGTTCGTATTCGTTTGGAATAGTGCGAATGCTAAGAGCTATGGCAAGGGCGCCGCTTAAGGCATTTACTACAACAATCATAATCGGTGCCATTTTCCCATAGCCGGTAATGGGCTCACCATCAATAGTAAGAGTTCCTGCTCCTGAGGAAAATAAAATCACCAACAACAGCCCCAGTACAGCCACCACATATAATTCTTTTCTTCTGATTTTTTCCTTTAATGCATTGATTGTAATTGTCATTTATCCGATTCCTCCTACTGTTTCTACAAAAATTTCTTCCAGACTCTTTCCTTGATGATCTGCCTCACGTTCCCAGGTTCCAAGTATTTTCCCTTTTTTCATAATGATTCCTCTGTCGCAGACACGCTCAATATCATTTAAGATATGAGAATTGATAATGATGGTTTTTCCCTGTTTTTTCAGATTTCCAATTAACTGCATCATTTCCACTCTACCCAGCGCATCAAGCCCTGCTGTTGGCTCATCCAAAATCAACAATTTCGGATCAGCCAGCAATGCCTGTGCTAATGCCAGACGCTGTAACATTCCCTTGGAATACACCTTAATTTTTGTTTTAGAATCTTCCAGACCTACCATCTCCAATAATTCACTTACCTGTGCATTTATAGTGTTTTTGGTTATTTTTTGTATTTTTGCATAATAAGTTAAAACTTCCCGACCGGTGAGATATGGTGGAAAAAATGGGGTTTCCGGTGAATAACCGATGGTTAAATCCTGTTTTTTCTCTATTTCGCCACCATTTTTTTGAATCAATCCCAAAATCATTTTAATTGTAGTAGTTTTTCCGGCTCCATTACTTCCAAGAAGTGCAAATACTTCTCCTTCCTTTACCTGAAAACTTAACTCGTCCACTACGGTAACATCCTTATACTTTTTCGTAATACTGTTGCATTTTAGCATGTTATTTACATCCTCCTTTGTTACTTCATGGTATATCATATAATTTCTCCCTAAATTGAAAATGAAAGCAACCTTAAGTTAACCTTAAGATTGCTTTCTTCCTTAGCTAATAATTCTGCTTCCTGTATTTGTTTTTTCTACCACCAACTGGCGGTCTATCTTTTCTTTTAACTCATTTACATGGGAGATGATTCCGATGGTATACTGCTGTTTTGCAAGTGTTGTCAACACTTCTACTGCCTGTTCTATGGATTCCTCATCCAACGAACCAAATCCTTCGTCCACAAACATAGTTTCCACCACAATTCCACCGGAAAATGCCTGTATCATATCCGACATGCCAAGAGCCAGTGCCAAAGATGCTTTAAAAGATTCTCCACCGGATAAGGTCTGTACGCTCCTGTTTTTTCCTGTGTAGGCATCAAAAACTTCCATTAACAGGCTGTCCCTGCTTCTGGCATCTTCTGCCTTGTCCACCCTTTTTAACAGATAACGTCCACCACTCATATGACTTAATCTCTGATTTGCCGCATTGAGAATTTCATCAAAATAATTGGATAATACATATTGTTCAAACACAAGATTTCTCCGGTTGCGCCCTTTGGTCAGCTGTTCCATCCGACTGACTTTCCCGTATTCTCCCCGAATTTCTTCCATTTCTTTCTGCTTTTCTTTAAAATCTCTCCAGAATCGTTTATTGTTATCGTACTGTTGTTGCAGAGTTCCAAAGGTATTTCGAAGTTCCTTTTCCTCTGCTTCTGCTGTCTGGAGTTTTTCAAGAATTTCCTGATAATTCAGTGTTTTTTTGCCTTTCAACTCTTTCTTACAGTTTTCTTTCCGTTCCTCATATCGAAGCTTTTGTTCTTCATAATCTTTTATTTGTTTTCTATACTGCTCCTTTTTGCCACAAATTTCTTTTACCTTTTGAAATTCTTCTTCGTTAGTAAAACCACTTTCCTTTAATTTCTTCTGATACTCTTTATAATACAGTTCTTTCTTTTCCTTCTGCTCCTGCAATTCTTTCTCCTGAACACCTTTTACACTGATTACATGATTGTATCTTGTCTGGGCTTTTTGGAAATTTTCCTGGGTTTCTTCCACTTCTTTTGTTAATTTTCCCTTCTCCCGGCTCTTTTCTAAAAATACTTGACTCAACTCATCGTTAGTTATGTCTAACTGAATTTCTTCCATCTTTTTTTCTATCATTTCTTTTTTAGAATTGGCTGCCGCCGCCTGTCCATGGGCTTCGTTCTCTTCCCTCGCAAAACATTCCAGAGCGTTTTTCAACTGCTCTATATAAGACTGTTCCGGTATTTCCTGACTTAACCTTGCTTTTTCCGGATGATGAATAGAACCACAAACCGGACATGGTTTTCCTTCGGTTAAATCTCTTGCCAGCAGACCTGCCGTAGCCAACTTATAGGTTGCTTCTGCATTTTCATAAACTTCCTTTGCCTGTTCCTTCCTCTTTTGCTTTTCCAGAAAACTCTGCTGTGCTTTTTTTAGTTCCCCTTCTGCTTCCTCCAGCTCTTTCACCCATTTTTGCTTCTCTGCCATGTTTCGCAATAAATCTTCCAGCTGCACAATAATTTCTTTTTGCTGTTTTGCCTTATCGTATTGTTCTGTCCATTGTTGTAGCTGTACTTTGGACTGTTCTTCCTGCTCCAACAGCTGTTTCCATGCGTTAGCCCGTTTGTTATATTCTTTTTCACCGGATACATATTCTGCTTCTTTCAGGAATACGCTTTCCGCCTGTTCTGCGGTTTTTAAATTATCCTTCCACTGTTCATATTCTGTGCTTTGATCCTTTAATTTTTTTAATCCTTCCTCTGCTTCTGCTAAACGCTGCTTCAATATTTCCAGCCGTTTCCCTTCTTCCTTTTCTCCATACAGCTTTTTTGTCTTTTGGGACACCTTTTCCCATTGCTTTTTCGCCTCGTCCCTTTGTATCTTTGTTTCCTGCAAATACTCTTCCAAATACTCATTAATGGCTTCCATATTAGGATTTTCCTGCTTAACCAGTTCTGTCCATCGCTCCTCCTGACACAGTATATGGGCCAGAATTTCCTCTGTCCTTGCCTGATTATCTTTTACCTGACCATATAATGACCGGCTTCGCTCAGAAAGAGCATTTTGCAGATTTTCGCATATTTCCGTATGAAACAGATTTCGGAAAATCTTCGTTCGTTCACTTCCATTGGAAGTCAACAGCTTTTGGAATTCCCCTTGAGCCAGCATACTAATCTGGGTAAACTGCTTATAATTTAATGATAATATCTCCTCTACTTTACCTGTAACTTCTTTACTTCCCTCTGCCAGTACTTCATCATCACTTTTTAAAACAGCACTTTCCTTTACTGCCACCAAGCCACTTCCTCGCTTTTTCGGACGATTGTACTTTGGATTTCGTTCTATTTCATACTGCTGCCCCCTATGGGTAAATATAAAATCCACATATGTCCCCACTTCTTCACGGGCAAAATCGCTTCGCACACTATCTTTTTCCCGAATACTTCCGCTGACTTCCCCAAACAGTGCAAAGGTAATAGCATCAAAAATCGTGGTTTTTCCTGCTCCCGTAGGACCTGAAATCAAAAATACCCCTTGCTCCGTTAATTTATTAAAATCGATGGTTTCTTTTTCCTTATAAGGTCCCCATGCACTAATTACTAAACTTACCGGTTTCAAAGTTCCTTCCTCCTTCCTTTAAGTTATATTTTCCACCATTTCCTGAATCAGTTGGAAATAATCTCCCTGCAAAGGTTCTCCCTCTACCAGTTCATAGAAATCCTGATAATTTTCCAACAAATTTTTCTCTCGTCTTGCTACCACTTGTTCCGCTTCTGCAAAGACCTCTTTCTGATACCGTTCCATAATAATCTGCATGGCGTTGGGATATACACTGCGAAGCATATCCATTGGCTGAACTAAATCATCCTTATCGGTTAAAACAGCACAAATATAATCATCAAAAGGAGCTAAATCCACCACTTCTTTTTTCATCAGTTCTCTTAATTCTCCCTTAATAATGCGCATATCATGCAAAGGTTTTAACGGATGCTTTTCTATGATGATTTCTCCCTTTTCTTTCAATTCTATAATTTTTACAGACTTATTCTGATTCGCCTCAGAAAAGGAATACTTTAATGGAGAACCGGAGTAATTCACTTCTTTACGTCCCATGTAGCTTTCTCCATGAATATGTCCCAATGCCACATAATCATAATCGTCAAACAGGGTACTTTCTATGGCATCTAAGCCTCCTACTCCTTCTTCCTGTTCCTCAGCCTTCTGTTCCCCATGCAACACAAAATAATGGCCAAGCATCACATTTCTTTTTTTCTTATCTAATTCCGATTCTTCCCTCTTTAAAATCTGCTCTGCCATATCCTGCACAGTATTGACACGCTGTTCTAAATACTGTCCTGCCACTGCCGTCTTAAAAAAAGGAAAAAAGTGAAATACCACTTCTCCATATTTATCTGTCAGAGTGACCTTTTTCAAGCTTCCATTGTAAGCCCCACTAATATAAAGTCCCTGCTTTTCCAAAATTTTTCCGGCAAAGCTTAATCTCTCCGGTGAATCATGGTTTCCTGAAATTACCATAATCTGAATTTTCTCTGCTAACAAGGTATTGAAAAACCAATCTAATAATTCCACCGCTTCCACGGAGGGTATGGCTCTGTCGTAGATATCCCCAGCAAGAAGTACCACATCCACCTTGGTCTTTTTTGCAATGTCTACGATTTGTTGCAATATATATTTTTGGTCTTCCAACATAGAAAATTCATTTACTATCTTTCCAATATGTAAATCTGCCGTGTGCAATAATTTCACTTTTTTGCTCCTTTCTTTTATGAAATCTTTATAAATTCCTATAATTTACTTCCCTTTTGTCTAAAATAATATTAAAATATTCACATAGAATAATTGAATGGAAGGGGAATGTTTATGTCAAAAAAATTTAAAAAATTCATGTTTTTTGCCGCTGCCGCAGCAGCCGTTGGTTCTGCCCTAGTTTATATGGATAAAAAAAGAAAAGCAGAAGAAGAACCTTTATTTGAAGACGAAGATACAAAGGAATCCAGTGCATACACTGTATCTAATCCGGCTTCTTCCTCTACATCCAAAACTTCCAGAACTTATATCAATCTTGTTTAATTACAATTATAAAAAGGAGTGTTTCTTTTCTATTCTCTTGCAGAAAGAAAAGAAACACTCCTTTTATGTATCATATATTTTCTTATAAGAACACTCTTACTGTATCGATATTATTTACTACAAAGTATGCACAATATTCTTCTGGTTTTACATAAGAAGTAAGCTCTTTGATTTCGCTTTCTTTTCTCCCCATTTCAGCCCAGATTCCTTTGAAACGATTTAACAATTCTGTTTCTTCCACTTCAATGTGCTGATACTGTAAAATAAATTTTGCAGCAACTTCTTTTGCTTTTGTAGCTGTTGTTTTCTTTGTTGTTGTAGTGGTTTTCTTTGCAGCTGTTGTCTTCTTCGCTGTTGTTGTCTTTTTCGCTGTTGTTTTCTTTTCTTCTGCTGCTTTTGTTTCTTCCTTTTCTACTGCCTTTGTTGCTGTCTTTGCAGGAGTTGCAGTTACTTCTTCTTTCTTTGCAGGAGCTGCTTTTGCAGTTTCTACTTTAGTTGCTGTAACCTTTACCTCATCTGCTTTCTTTGTTTCTGTCTTCACTGTTTTTGTTGCCATTTTTTATACTCCTCCTAATTTCTTGTTGCTGTACTACTATATATTGTGTTTTTATGTTGTGTCTTCACCACTAAATAGAATGATACCCTAAAAATCGCCTTTTTGCAACCCTTTTTTCAATTCTAGCCTGAAATCCCATACAAATGTACTATATCATAACCAGGACTCAGATAATTTTTTACATGCCAATTTTATTTCATCCTCTTTTAAATTGGCATACCCTAAAATCAACTTTGTTTCTTTGATATCTTCTTTTGATATATAGTAATCTGATAAGCCATAAACACAAATTCCCTGGGCTTTTGCCGTAGCAATCAGTTCTTCTTCGCTTCTTCCATCTGTAATATTCAACAACATATGTACGCCGGCATTTTCTCCCTCGATTTTACACATGTCCTTCAGTGCTTTCAATTCATTGATTAAAATATCATGTTTTCCCTTATATATGGCGCGCATTTTATTTAAATGTCTTTCATAATATCCATCTTTAATAAAGTCTCGCACAATCATCTGATCCACTCTTGATACAGTAGATGAATAACATCCACAACGTTCTTCAAAAAGGGAAAGCAACGACTCCGGCAACACCATATAACTGATTCGGATTGCCGGTGCAATGGATTTTGAAAACGTTCCCAGATAGATTACTTTATCTTTGGTGTCATACCCCTGCAACGCCGGTATGGGTTTTCCCTTATATCGAAATTCACTGTCGTAGTCATCTTCAATAATGTATCGTTCCGGGCTTTCAGCCGCCCAGGCAAGCAATTCCATACGACGCTTTAGAGGCATTACAATTCCCAGTGGAAACTGATGTGAGGGCATTACATATACAACCTCTGCTTCGCTCTCTCTCAAATAATCGGTTCTAAGTCCTGCTTCGTCCATTGGCACCATATTAATTGTATGTTCCATATTTCGCAAAATATGATATGCCTGTTTATAAGTCGGGCTTTCCATTGCTATTTTTTGTTTTCCCAACATACGGCTGATTAACATCAAAAGATACTCGCTTCCTGCTCCTACTACAATCTGTTTTGGGCTACAAGTCACGCCACGGGACTGATGAAGATAGTTGGCAATGGTACACCTGAATTCCCATTCTCCTTTAGAATCTCCCATTTGAAACAGTTGGTTTTCACCATCCAGCAAAACGCTTTTAGACAGCTTTCTCCATGTATTATAGGGAAAGCTGTCTAAATCGATTCCGGTAGGTTTAAAATCTACCAGATACTGCTCTTTTTCTTTTTTCTGCACTATCTTCACATGTACCTGTTCCTGTTTCAAATAGTGAAGCCCTTCTATCTTGTTGACAAAATATCCTTTCCATGGAACGGCTTCAATATATCCTTCTGAAACAAGCTGTCCGTATGCTAAATCCACCGTACTTCTGCTAATCTGCAAATGTGCAGAAAGCGCTCTGGTTGAGGGAAGTTTTTCTTCCGGTGGAATATTCCCTCTCTGAATTTCAATTTTGATATATTCATATATCTGCTCATACATTGGCTGTTTTGAGCCTGCATTAAGATTAATGGTTAATTCATTCATAATTTATGCTTCGTGAGCCTTCTTTTCTTTTACAATTTCTTCTTTTAAGTCCTGAGCTTTTTCTTTCAGACGCTTATTTACTGTTCTGGCAGTAATAACGCCACCTAACATACGCATTGCAATATCATATTTTTCATTCTTCATGGCAAGAACTGCAATCAAATAATCAATGGTATATTCATCCATTCCACACATTGGATAGGATTCTGAACTTCTTGCATTGGCAAAACCGTCAAATGCATTTTTTACAAATTCTTTTTCCTGCGCCTGAAGTTTTTTAATTTCTTCTGCATCCTTTTCCGGATCTAAACTTTCGATTTTACCACGGATAACCCAGGAACTCTTCAAGCAAATAAATGCCTTTTCACTTGCTTTTCCTTTTTTTACCAGTGCATTAATTAATGCCATCTGATATCTTTCTAATGCTTCATCATATGTGTAAATCGCACCTGTATATTCCTTTTTCTGGAATTTTAAAGAAATATTATCCTTAATCAACTTCAACTGTGGTGGTGTACAGCCGTTGAAAAATCTTGGCAATGCAGCATATCCACAATTTGGGCACATAATCACATCATATTTTGTACAATCGATATTTTCATATTTTGTACGCAAATCCACATCCTGTCCAATCGGCTTTGCCTTACCGGAACGTACCACCTTGGAAGTAAATTCCTTGTCACACTGAGGACATTTATACTTTTTATCCAAAAGCATTTCTGCTTCTATTTCCTCCGGTGTCTTTGTTGCAGTTGCCCCCCCTTTTGCATTTTCTTCGTTTTTCTTTTCTTCCTCAAACAGATTTGACTCTGCTAAGTCTCCTAAACCAAACTTTCCCAATCCATCAAAAATACTCATCCCAAAATACCTCCTATTTTTTATCTATTTTGAAAGAACTTTTCAGTGATACAATCCGGTTGAACACCAACTGTTCCGGTGTAGAATCTTTTGCATCAATACAGAAATAGCCTTGTCTTACAAACTGGAAGCTGTCATATGCTTTTGCTCCATCAAAACTTGGTTCTACATAACACTCTTTCAAAACTGTAAGCGAATTTGGATTCACGTTAATGCTTCCATCTTCGTTGTAAACTCCCTTTTCTTCATCCACAATGTTTTCATATAGTCTTACTTCTGCTTTTACTGCATATGGTGCCGGTACCCAATGAATGGTTCCTTTTACCTTACGCCCTGTAAATCCTGTTCCTGCTTTTGTTTCCGGATCGTAAGTACAGTGTACTTCAATTACTTTTCCGTTTTCATCTTTTACAAAGCTTTCACATTTCACAAAGTAAGCATGCATCAGCCTTACTTCGTTTCCTGGGAACAGACGGAAATATTTCTTTGGCGGTTCTTCCATAAAGTCTTCTCTGTCAATGTATAATTCTCTACAGAACGGCACTTTGCGGAAACCTAATTCCTCATTTTCCAAGTTGTTGGCAACATCTAAATATTCCACTTCTCCTTCCGGATAGTTATCAATCACTAACTTGATTGGATCTAAAGCTGCCATCATTCTTGGTTTCTTTAATTTCAAATCCTCTCTGATGCAGTATTCAAGCATTGCATAATCCACAGAACTTTGTGCTTTTGACACCCCGCAAAGTTCAATGAAATTGCGAATGGATTCCGGTGTAAAACCTCTTCTTCTAAGAGCTGCAATGGATACCAGACGAGGATCGTCCCAACCATCTACAACACCATCTTCCACCAGTTTTTTGATATATCTTTTTCCTGTAACTACATTGGTAAGATACAGTTTTGCAAATTCAATCTGTTTCGGCGGATTTTCGTATTCTAACTCATTTACCACCCATTCATATAATGGTCTGTGGTCTTCAAATTCCAGCGTACAAATTGAATGTGTAATTCCCTCAATGGCATCTTCAATTGGATGTGCAAAATCATACATCGGATAAATGCACCATTTATCTCCTGTATTGTGGTGTGTCATACGTGCAACTCGATAAATAACCGGATCACGCATGTTAATGTTTGGTGATGCCATGTCAATCTTGGCACGTAACACCTTTTCACCATCCTGATATTTGCCTTCCTTCATTTCTTCGAAAAGCTTTAAGTTTTCTTCTACGCTTCTGTTTCTGTATGGGCTTTCTTTTCCAGGTTCTTTTAATGTTCCCCTGTATTCTCTCATTTCATCTGCTGTTAAATCGCACACATATGCTTTTCCTTTTTTAATCAGCTTTACTGCTGCTTCGTACATTTGGTCGAAATAATCGGATGCAAAGAAAATCTGGTCGCCCCAGTCAGCTCCCAGCCACTGTATGTCGTTTTTAATTGATTCTACAAATTCCTGTTTTTCTTTGGTTGGATTTGTATCATCGAAACGCATATGGAATTGTCCATTATATTTCTGTGCCAATCCATAATTTAAAAGAATTGACTTTGCATGTCCTATATGAAGATATCCGTTTGGTTCCGGTGGGAAACGTGTACAAACGGCTTCGTATGTTCCTTCCTCTAAATCTTTCTCAATAATCTGTTCGATAAAATTCTTGGATACAATCTCTTTTTCTGCTTCCACTATCGTTCCTCCTCAAGTCATTTCTGCCCTAATATACTTAAATGATACCACAAAATTGTCCCCAAGAAAAGCATTGATTAAAAATTTGCTTGAATTTCTCCTATATTCTTGCAATTAATACGCCATCTTTTTTCAAAATACCATCAGCGTATCCGTGTTCAAATAAAATTTCACCGGTAACACTTACCGCAACATCTTCTTTGGTACAATTTAAGAGCATCTGCATTTTATCATCACCATAATTATCAATTTTCATAAATTCCACCAGACGGTCTTCTTTGTATTCCTCTGTAAAGTGGAAATTACGACTTCTAAACAATGGATTTTCTTTTCTTAATTTGATTAACTTCTTCATTATCTGAATCTTGTCATCATACTTTCCTTCTTCAATTTCTTTCCAAGGCATACATCTTCTGCAATCCGGGTCAAATCCACCTTCTAAGGCAAGCTCGGTTCCGTAATAAATACAGGTACTTCCCGGCATGGCAAACAACACTGCCATCTGCTGATAAAATTTATCAAGATTTCCAATCTTGCTAATCAGTCGAATGGTATCATGGGAATCTAACATATTAAATAACGCATCATTAATCTGCTGTGTGTACATGGTATAACAACGATTGATGGCGTATTCAAATTCATGTTTTCCTTTTTCTTCATCAATCCAAAAATCTGAAATGCTTCCTGCCAACGGATAGTTCATCACCGCATCAAATTCATCTCCACGAAGCCATTCAATGGAATCGTGCCAGATTTCTCCTAAAATATAAAAATCCGGTTTCAAACTTCTCATACGCTCTCTTAACAATTTACAGAATTTGTGTGAAATTTCGTTTGCCACGTCCAGACGTAAACCATCAATATCATACTCTTTTACCCACATTTCACAGACACCCAATAAGTAATCTATTACTTTCTGGTTGTTGGTATTTAATTTTGGCATGTTATCTGCAAAAGCAAAGGAATAATATCTTCCCTTCTTGGTGTTATGCTCCTTCTCTTTGAATGGCCACTCGTTAACCATAAACCAATCGTAGTATTCGGATTCCGGACCTTTTTCCACCACATCCTGCCAAGGCTTAAACTTCCATCCACAGTGATTGAACACACCGTCTAACATAACACGCATCCCTTTTGCATGGGCGTTTTTCACCAAAGTTTGCATTATCTTCTTATCCCCAAAATGAGGGTCAATTTTTTCATAATCGTTGGTGTCGTATTTATGTGTGGAATCCGATTCATTAATCGGTGTCAGATACAAACCGGTAATTCCCAAATCCTGTAAATAATCCAGCTTACTGTCAATCCCTTTCAAATCACCGCCGTAAAACTGCTTATTTGTAACCTTTTTATCCGGTCCCGCCCACGCACATACTCCTTCCGGATTAATGGACGGGTCACCATTACAAAATCTTTCCGGAAAAATCTGGTACCAGACAGTGGAGGTTACCCAGTGAGGTGTTCTTCCAATATCCGCCGGATTCATCCAAGGAAAAGTAAAGCACTGCATGGTGCCTCCGTATAATTCTTTATGCTTTTTGTCATAAAAACCGTTTTCTGCGTAAAACCACACTTCATCTTGAACCGTAATTAACTCAAAGTAATAACGGCATCTCTTAAATTCCGGTTTTACGGTAGTGGTCCACCAGATATGATTCTGCAATCTTTTTTTAAATGGAATTTCTTCTCTCGCGCCATCCCATGCTTCGTTTCCGCCTAAAATACCTGCTGCAAACGGATCCCCATAATGCAAAAACACCTGTTTCACATCATAATCAGTTTTTATATTAACAATCAAATCATCATCGTTTAACGGGTAACACATATTGTCTGACATTCTATGATATACTGCTGCAAAATTCATTTTATCTATACTCCTTTTCTTACGCATATTGGCATATGATATATACTGCCCCAAATATCTTGTTTTCTATTATTATAGAAACATTATTTCCAAGATTCTATGAGTGAAAATGCTCATTTCTAACATTATTCTGCTCTATTACATATCTTCCTCAATGATTTGAAATTCCAGAGCATCGAAGGAAATGGAATCCACAAAATTATCTGCGTGAAATCTTGTTTTTGCCACTCGTTTGAACTCCTCCACATTATGGTCCAGCCAGATTGGTACGCTTAAATCAAATTCATAGCACACCTTTTCCAATGCCTGAAACACTTTATGGGTTCTGGTATCGTCTGTTCCATCCTCCACAACCACATCTTTTACCAATTTATTTTCTTTCCAAATCTTAGCCCATACTCTAAACATAGCCCTTGATTCCTTTCTCTATTGCAAATTGTATGATTTAAACTTAAATCATGCCATTTTTCAGTATAACATTGAACCTGTTTTTTCTCAATGCGTTACGCCAATTTTCCCCGCATACGCAACAGAATTCTTTTTTCCAGACGGCTTACCTGTACCTGACTGATACCTAACCTTTGTGCAGTTTCTGTCTGGGTTTTATCCTGAAAATAACGAAGCTGAATTAAATCACGTTCTTTTTCTTCCAGTCCTTCCAACAATGACTGCAACACCAATCGGTTAATGGTTTCTTCATTTTCGTTTCGCTTGTCGGTCAGCTTGTCCACAAGACAGATTTCATTTTCATCGCCCGAGTATACCGAACGGTATATGGAATCCACCTCCACACAGGCATCCATTGCCATTAATATGTCTTCTTGCTCCAAACCCGTTGCTTCTTTAATTTCCTCCAAGGTAGGCTCCCTACCTTCTTTGTTTCGGATTTTTTCTTCTGCTCCTTTTATTTTGTATGCATTTTCTTTAATGGAGCGACTCATTTTAATCATGCCGTCATCTCTTAAAAACCGCTTAATTTCTCCCATAATCATGGGAACCGCGTATGTAGAAAATTTCACTTCATAAGAAGTGTCAAATTTATCTATGGCCTTCATCAAACCAATGGAACCAATCTGAAACAAATCTTCCAGTTCGTATCCTCTGTTGGTAAAGCGCCTTACAATGCTCCATACCAGTCCTAAATTTTCTTCTACCAGTCTATCTCTTGCCGCTTTATCTCCATGGTGTGATTTATCAATTAATTCAATTGTATGCTCCACCATTTTCCCCTCTTATCCCATGATTTTTTTATTCATATATATGGTTGTTCCCTTATTCACTTCACTTTCAATATGTATCTCATCCATAAAAGCCTCCATAAAGGCAAATCCCATACCGGAACGCTCCAAGTCCGGTCTGGTGGTATACATAGGCTCCATTGCCTTTTCTATATTTTCTATGCCACAGCCAAAATCTGTAATTTCTATCGATACCGTATTTTCTTTTATGGAAGCTTTCAAAATAATCTTTTCTACCCTTTCTCCATAACCATGAATAACGGAATTGGTTACTGCCTCTGACACGGCTGTTTTTACATCTTCAATTTCTTCTAAGGTTGGATTTAAGGGTGTAACAAACGCTGCCACCGCCACTCTCGCAAATCCTTCATTTTCTGAACGGCTGTCAAATTCTATAATCATATTATTTTCTCTCATTTTATGCCTCCTGCTCATATATCATAATCATTTTACTCAATCCGCTTAACAGAAATATTTTCCTTATCCGTTGATTCACATGAATTGCTGCAACCGTTCCACCCAGACACTTCATGTTCTTATACCGCCCTACAATCACGCCAATTCCTGAACTGTCCATAAATTCTGTATGTTGAAAATCAAACAAAATTTCTTTAATATTCTGCTGCATCATTATCGTGTCGGCTGTTTCTCTGATTGTAATACAATTATGATGGTCTAAATCTTTTGGAACCATAATTCTTAATGTTTCATCTTCTATTCGAAAGATATCACTCATAAATGTTCTCCTTTTCATTTTGTTTTTATGGCACAAAAAGCGATGGTTCTATGAACCATCGCTTTTCTTTCGTATCTTTTATTTCTTTTTAATTAGTATTTTTTATTATTCTTCTTCTGTTATGGAATCCAGGTTCGCCTGCGCGTCCATAGCTGACTTTGTTCCCGGGAACTTATCAATTACTTCCTGGAAATACCTTGCTGCATTTTCATTATCTCCTGATTTCTGATAAGAACGCGCCATATAATACAGAGCATTCACGGAAGTATTGTCTATGGTATAAGCCTTTTGCAGATTTTCAATGGCTTCCTCATAGTTGCCATTGCTGTAGGCAGAATATCCTGTCTTGTAATACTCATCTGCTGCTTCACCCATCACTTCACCATTTATCTTCCCGTAAACAGTTTTAAAGCCATCTTTTGCACTTTCTACCGTTTCAGGAGCAATTCCCGAAATAATATCTGCCACTTCTGTTGCTTTTCCATCCATATAAAGATTTGCTGCTGTTAACAATGCATCATAGGAATTTAAAACTCCTCCGTCACCTTCATATTCATCCAGTTTTACCTGGATTTCTTTATTTTGGTTCTTCAAAGATTCAATATCCGCCTGTAAATCTTCCACTTCTGCAGCTTTTACAGCTACCTGCTCACTATATCGATTAATTTCCTTAGATGCATCGCTTTTAGTCAGGGCAATTTTTGCAGGCATTACCACGAGCCAAACAAGTACTGCACCTAAAACAAGACCTATACTAATATTAATCACAGTGCTGATACCGGTATTTTCCTTATATTCTTTTGGCTGGATAACAGTATCGTTTCCAACCTTATAGGTCACTCTTGTGTCTTTTCTGTCTGAAATTGCATTTATCTTTTTACCACGCAGAACCTCAAGCTCTCTTAAATATCTGAGTGTCATGGTATTATTAGAGTCGATTTCTTCTGCTTTTTTCAGTTCTTTGGCAGCAAGATTATACTCTTCATCTTTCAGATACATCAATGCCAGCAACTGTCTTGCCTTGATTAATTTAGGATTTACCAGCAATACTTTTTTCAACTGTATTACCGCCAAATCATAGCTTTCCTGCTTGCAGTAAATCAATGCCAGATTGTATTTTTTGATACTTTGGTTGATTTCTTCTAACTTTGCAGGGTTAGACTGTACGGCTTTAATGTAGTCATCCACAATATTTTTCTTGCTTTTCATGTTTTTGCTGATAACCCATTCACTTAAGGCCGCTACAATCTCGCCCATTTCGTAATAGACAAGACCTAAAAGGTTTCTTGCCTGTATGTTCTTTTTATTATATTTTAAGCTCTGTTTTAAACATACAACAGCTCCTGACAAATCACGAACTGATGCTTTTTCCAGTCCTTCATTATAGAACTTATTTGAAAGACGTATGATTGTCTTATATGTTTTAACGTCTGCACCACAAGAAGTACAAAAATCATTTTTCGATAGTGCAGCACCGCAATGATAACATTTCATGTTTACTCCATTCCGCCCATTTCCAGGCCTTCCGTATTATATTTCGCTGCTAGTCATTATCTTTTGATTCTTTTAATACTTCTTTTAAAATATCCATCATATCTGTCATATCATGACTGTAAATGGCATCTTCTGCTTCCTCTACTTCTAAACTTGGGTGAAATTTCTTTAATTCTTCTTCAAAATTTATCATTATTCGACTCTCCTGTAATTGCCTTCAATTCTCCAACTAAATACAGTGAACCCACGCAAAACAGAACTCTTTCCTTGTTTTTTAATTCCAGAGCCTTCTTCCACGCTGTTTCTGTATTCTCGCAACAAATAACCTGTTTTTCTGTATACCTTTTAAATGTTTCCCTCAACTGCTCCGCCTCCATACTGCGTGGGGTATCTAAAGTAGTCACTACTGTTACCTCCGCCTTCAGAGTCGTCGCAATCTCTTTTATCATTTCTTCGTAATTTTTTTCTTTTACCGCTCCAAACAACAACACGCACTCTCTGTTCTTTGTAAGCTCTTTTGCAGTTTCTAAAAATGCCCTGATTCCGTCTTCGTTATGGGCACCATCAAAATATATATCTTCTATGGCCTGCTCCATCCTGCCCTGCCATAATCGTTTATTTAATCCCCTATTTATCATTTCCGGGGTATATTCGTCTTTATTTAATAATTTTTCAATAATTCGAATCGCCACTACCGCATTTTCCACCTGATATTTGGCAGAATAAGGTAAGGAAACTCTAACGTAACCATAATACTTAACATTGAGTAAAAAATCAATATGTTTGTTGTTTTTTTCACAAATTTTATAATCTTTTTCGGAAATCTTATAAATTTCCGTCATTTTTTCCTTTGTTTTTGCTTCGATTACTTTTACAACTTCTTCCTGATTGATTCCAAGAATTAAAGGAACATTCTCTTTTATAATACCTGCCTTTTCTGCTGCAATCTCTGTTATAGTTTCACCCAGATATTCTGTGTGGTCTAAACTGATGGATGTAATAGCTGTCATTACAGGGGATTCTATTACGTTAGTGGAGTCTAACCTGCCACCAAGCCCTGTTTCTAACACTACATACTCTACCTGATGTGTTTCAAAATACACCAACGCCATGGCAAAAAGAAGTTCAAAAAAGGTGGGATGTGCAAATCCCCGCTCCATAATATTATCTACCGCTTTTTTTACCTGTTCAAATATTTCTGCAAATTCCTGTTCTGACATTTCCACTCCATCGATACGGAAACGTTCTGTAATTCTCACCAAATGAGGCGAGGTAAATAAGCCGGTTTTCTTTCCTGCTTCTATCAATATAGAAGATGTAAATGCACAGACAGAGCCTTTTCCATTTGTGCCTGCCACATGAATTACCTTTAAATTTCTTTCCGGATTTCCCAACTCTTTCATCAGTTCTCTGGTGTTATCCAATCCATTTTTTTTTGTAAATTTTGGTACATCTAATATATATTTTTCTGCTTCTTGGTATGTCATGCTGCGCCTCCCGGATTTTCTCTGCTTTATTATTATAATCCTCCTTTGAAAATATGCAAGAAAAACTTGTTGTTGAATGGTGTCAAAAGAAAAGGGAAACATCGTCTTTCGGCGTGTTTCCCTTTTCCGCTATTTCATATTATTTTGTCAGATTTGCAAGTCTTTCTTTTACCTGTTCCATCATCTGTGTATATTTTGTAAGCTTATCTTTCTCTTCCTGAATCTTTGCTTCCGGTGCCTTGCTTACGAATTTTTCATTGTTTAACATACCATTTACTCTGGCAAGTTCTTTTGTAAGACGTTCTTCTTCTTTTTTCAGACGTTCGATTTCTTTTTCGATATCTACTAATTCTGCAAATGGCATATAGATTACTGCTTCCGGAATTACCGCAGATACTGCATCTTCTCCAATACCATCCTTTGTATTCTGTGTAACTACTTCTGATGCATATGCTAAAGTCTGGAAGAATACTTTGCTGTGTTCAAAGATTCCGGTTACTTTATCGTTGGCAGACACTACAAATACTTTTGCCTTCTTTGATGGTGGTACGTTCATTTCTGTACGCACATTTCGGATTCCGCGAACCGCTTCTTTGATGGTTTCTACTGCTTCTTCTGCTTCTTTGAAGTTCCATTCTTCTGTGTACTTTGGCCACTCGGAAATCATAATGGATTCTTCTTCGTCTTGTAATGTACAGAAAATTTCTTCTGTTACGAATGGCATATATGGGTGAAGTAATTTTAAGCCATTGATTAATACAGTTTTTAATGTCCAAAGAGCTGCATTCTGAGAAACAGTATCTTCTGTGTTGTACAATCTTGGTTTTACCATTTCGATGTACCAGTCACAGAATTCATCCCAGATAAAGTCATATACCTTCTGTACTGCGATACCAAGTTCGTAGTTGTCCAAGTTATATGTCATATCCTTAGTTACGGTATTAATCTTGGATAAAATCCATTTGTCGGCATCCATTAATTCGTTTTCTGCCGGTTTATGGATATCTTTTCCTTCCATATTCATCATGATAAATCTTGCCGCATTCCATACTTTGTTGGCAAAGTTACGGCTTGCTTCTACTCTTTCATAGTAGAAACGCATATCATTTCCCGGTGCATTTCCTGTAATGAGGGTAAGTCTTAATGCATCGGCACCGTACTGTTCGATTACTTCCAATGGGTCAATACCGTTTCCAAGTGATTTACTCATCTTGCGTCCCTGAGAGTCACGAACCAGACCGTGGAATAATACGGTATGGAATGGTGCTTTGCCCATCTGTTCGTAACCGGAGAATACCATACGGATTACCCAGAAGAAAATGATATCGTATCCTGTTACAAGTACGTCAGTTGGATAGAAATATTCTAATTCTTCTGTTTTTTCCGGCCAGCCAAGGGTGGAGAATGGCCATAACGCTGAGGAGAACCATGTATCCAAAGTGTCCGGATCCTGTGTCATATGTTCGCATCCACATTTTGGACATTTGCATGGATTTTCTTTTGCAACTACTACTTCACCGCAATCGTCACAGTAGTATGCAGGAATTCTGTGTCCCCACCATAACTGTCTGGAAATACACCAGTCACGGATATTGTCTGTCCAGTTAAAGTAAGTTCTGTCCATACTGGATGGAATTAATTTGATTTCACCATCTTTGATTGCATTTACTGCCGGCTTAATCATTTCTTCCATTCTTACAAACCACTGCTGTTTTACCATTGGTTCTACGGTTGCATTACATCTGTCATGAGTACCAACGTTGTGGTTATGTGTTTCCACTTTCACCAACAATCCTAATTCTTCTAAGTCGGCTACCATCTGCTTTCTGGCTTCATATCTGTCCATTCCGGTATATTTTCCACCATTTTTGTTGATGGTTGCATCATCGTTCATCACGTTAATTTCTTCTAAGTGGTGTCTTTTTCCTACTTCGAAATCGTTAGGGTCATGGGCAGGTGTGATTTTTACGCATCCGGTACCAAATTCTTTATCTACATAAGAATCTGCCACTACCGGAATTTCTCTCCCTACCAATGGAAGGATTAAGGTTTTTCCGATTAAATGTTTGTATCTGTCATCTTCCGGATTTACTGCTACTGCGGTATCACCAAGTAATGTTTCCGGTCTTGTGGTTGCGATTTCTACCATTTCATCGCTGTCTTTTACCGGATATTTAATATGCCAGAAATGTCCTTCCTGTTCTTCATGAACTACTTCTGCATCAGAAATAGATGTTTTACAAACAGGACACCAGTTAACGATTCTGGAACCTTTGTAGATATAGTCTTTTTCATATAACTTGATAAATACTTCTTCTACTGCTTTGGAGCATCCTTCGTCCATGGTAAAACGTTCTCTGTCCCAATCTGCGGAAGAACCAAGCTTCTTTAACTGTTTGATAATACGTCCGCCGTATTCTTCTTTCCATTCCCATGCTTTTTCAAGGAAGCCTTCTCTGCCTAAATCTTCCTTGGCAATTCCCTGTTCTTTTAAAGAGTTGATTACTTTTACTTCTGTAGCGATACTTGCATGGTCAGTTCCCGGCTGCCACAATGCATTGTAACCCTGCATTCTCTTGTAACGGATTAAGATATCCTGCATGGTGTTGTCTAAGGCATGTCCCATGTGGAGCTGCCCTGTAATGTTTGGCGGCGGCATAATGATGGTAAATGGTTTTTTGCTCTTGTCTACTTCTGCGTGGAAGTATTTTTTGTCTAACCATTTGGTGTAAAGTCTTTCTTCTATGTCTTTTGGGTCGTAGGTTTTGTTTAATTCTTTGCTCATATTTTTCCTCCTTGTGGATTCGCATTAATTCGCGAGGCATATTGTACAAAGCACAGTCGCCTTCAGTCACAGTGCTTTGTACAATATGTTTTGTGAATTAGTGGGAACGCATGTTTTAATTAAATAATGGTAGTAACTGAGCATTCGGTTGGAATGAATGCATCTTCTGCTAAATAATAAAAAAGCCCTTTACACGGATTGTGTAAAGGGCGAATTGCTCGCGGTACCACCTTTATTAATGATTGCTCATTATCTCTATTGGTTAAAACCATATCCTGTAACGGGGATGAGTCGTGAATATGTACTGGTTAGTTAGGGGTTCCTAACTAAGGTTCCATATTCCAATTCCAAAGCTACCTTCCACATTTCCTTCTTAAAAATTCCTTTCAGCCTTGGGAATTTCTCTCTGGTAAGGGTGTTATGTGTACTCCTCTTTTTCACTATCTTTGTCTTATTTTGTGTGTTGGTTACACTAAAAATAGTTTAGTTGTAATTTTGGGGTTTGTCAACTGTTTTTATTTTAAATTCATTTAAATTCTTCAATTTACTTTTTTTGTTCATATTCAAGTAATTTTATTCCGCTTTGTTCTATAACGCCAAATGTGGTTTCTTTAGAAGCATCTATACACAAATATTTCTCATATTCCCCAAAGTCAAACGTATATCCTAATGAATTGGTTGAACCATATACATTCGCTACTACCATGTTATCCTTTACGAATAATAAATATGTAGTGCTTTCATCTGCCATATTATCCACAATATTCTCTGATTCAAAACCAATAACTTCTTCTATTTCTTTTTTCGATGTATAAGGGCTAAAAATATACAAAGAATCCCATTCAAATTCTGTTAATTCTTGGATATCCACCTGCTTACTTTCAAGTTCTTTAACTTTTTTATTAAAAGATTTTTCATTTGTTTCGACTGCATTATTTCCACAAGCTGTGAAAAACAATATTATTAGTAATGTGTTAAAAATAGTAATTACTTTTTTCATATCCATCATTTCCTCACCATAAATATTTTTTATTTATGTAACCAATATATTCCCGTTTTTTTATTATTTGTTAGCTTCTTTGAAACCCTTTTTTGAAGTTCTTTATCTGATACATTCAACCCCGTATCATACCATTTTATAACACTTCTCCCAATCTTATTATTATGTAAATCCATTTTTCTGTGATATTTTTCTTTATATCCATCATGTGCTTTCTTATTTAATTCTGCTTTTGTTTTTCCGCTTTCATGTGCTGTAGCGTATGATTTTGCCCACGACTTTCCAATATCTCTTGCCATTAAAGCATTCCATACTGCATGTCGAAATCCATCTGATTTATCCCCAAGACCATTATATCCAAATTTCTTTTTTGTCATAGAATATGCTTTTTCTGTTACGGCCTTGGTTCCCACTGCTTTCTTTGGGTCTGTAACAATAAGTACCTTCTCCTCCGTTGTCAGTGCACTCCACTCTGCATACGTCACTTGATACTTCTTAGACGCTTGAGCAACTATTCCAAATGAAATAATATTAGTTGACTCAGCCGACTTTTTAGTCAATGCCGAATTAATATCTTCTACCAATTCCACTGTAGATACATTTTTATTCCTTTTTTTTGTTTTTTCAATTTCCCTACACATAACATATGTTGAATTATCTACTTCATATCCTAGTTCTTCAAAATATCTTTTTGCCTCTTTAACGGTTCCTATTTCTTTACCTGTTTGTTGATTAATTAAGGGTTGGTTTTCAAAATCACTTAAAGACGATACTTCTATTTCATCTTTAAGTAAAACCGCTACATTCTTGTACTCTTCAATGTCTTCCAATGTTTTTACAACAACTTCCGCCCTTTTATTAACGTCGTTTGTTTTTGCTATACCTCTTTTTATACCTTCTATTTTTTTCTTTTCCGTTGAATCCAACTCTTCATTCCATTGTGCCGAAACAGCTATTTCCTCCACAACCTCTTCCAACATTTCATTCCTCTCACTTGCTATAGTTTCTTCAAGCGAACTAATCGCCCTATTTATTTCTGCCTCGGTTTCATAATTCACACACCTTTGTGCCTGACAATCTAAATCTATATTAACACCACCTAAAAAACTAAATATCATCACCAGCGATACCATACCACATATTTTTTTACTTTTCATTCCATTCATTCTTTCTGTCATTTTATCATGTATAAATTTGTGCAATAACACGCTAATATCTCCTCTTTATCTGTCACTCAAACATTCTCCCTTCCACATAAGCTCTTAAAATTTCGCCCACACTCCATGCCTGTCCATAACATCCTCTGGAAATATTCGGCTCATTTCCGTCAAAGATTTCTGCAATACTGCCGATACAACCATCCATCAAATGATCTTCCAATGGAGCAATCAGTTTTTTCGCAAAAGCTTTGCCATCTTCTGTAGCTCCATATACTTTTAAGTAAGCTGTAATTAAACCACCCAGTGGAAATCCCCAACAGGTTCCCTGATGGTACGCCGCATCTCTGTCATGAAGCTTTCCGGCATAAATTCCTTTGTATTCTATGTCATCCGGTGACAAGGAGCGAAGTCCGTAAGTGGCATACAAATGGGAAACCACGGTATCTACTACCCCTTTCGCCTGCTCTTCTGATAACATAGTGTGTGGCAGGGAAACTGCCCAAATCTGGTTTGGACGAATCTTGTCATCATTTTCTGTGTCGTCCACCACATCATATAAACAATTCTTTTCCGGATTCCAGAACTTATTCACAAAAGAAGCTTTTACCTTTTCTGCCAATGCAGCATATTCTTTTTCTTCTTCATCACCAAAACGTTTTGCCAGCTGTTCCATAACACAAAGGGCATTGTACCAGAGGGCACTGATTTCTACCGGTTTTCCGTGGCGTGGTGTAACAACCCACTCACCTACACGCACGTCCATCCAGGTTACCTGGTCAAGTCCGCCACCGGCATGAATTAAGTAGTCTTTATCCATGTAGATGGAAAAATCTGTTCCTTCTTTATAGTAATGAATAATTTCTTTCAATTTTGGATAAATTTCTTTTTGAATAAACTGGTAATCTTCTTCTGCACCTGTGTATTCTAGATATTTTTCCACAGAGTAAAAATACCACATGGAAGCATCTACCGTGTTATATAATGGTTCCAAACCTTCATCCGGAAACATGTTTGGCACCAGACCTTTTTTTACATACTGAGCGAAGGTTTTTAAGATTTCTCTGGTATCTTCAAAACGTTTTGTTACCAGTGTTAAGCCCTGCAATGCAATCATGGTATCTCTGCCCCAATCTGTAAACCATGGAAGTCCCGCCAGTACTGTTTTTCCTCCGGTGGATTCTCGCTCTACAATAAACTGGTCTGCCGCATGAACTAAAGTATTTGCAAAGTCATCCTGCAGCCCTGCTTGTTTCTCTAATTCCATGCAGCGGTTTCTTTCGGCTTCCACAATGGCAAATCCGTCTGTTGGAATTACTCCTTCTTCTATGGTGCAAATCACAGATACTTTTTTATGTTCTCCCGGCTGAATGGAAACTGTAATCTCGTATGGAGTATAATTGTTTTCAATGCAGGTCATTCCGGTAGAGATTTCTGTCTGCAATTCCATATCTACATCGTAAATTTCTTCCCTTTCAGAGATTTCACCTTCGCTGACATACATACGAATGCTGATATTTTTGTTTTTTTCAGGCACCAGTGTTATGGTCTGGCTAGAGTTAGTTGTTTCAAACTTCAAGTCCGCCCGTTCACTTCGCTCATGGTGATCCCTGTAGTTAAATAATGGAACTAAAGTGAGCACCGCTTTGCTACTTCCACCTAAAATATCATAAGTACATGCCACTGTATTTTTTCCATGCTGTAGAGAAATTGTTTTGGTAACAAAAACTCCTCCGGCATAATAAGTAAATTTCGGCACATAATCGTAACAAAATCTTTGCAGATATTTCTGCCCTTCTTCGTTATTTCCACCCGGTCTTTGATTGGTGAAAAATGAATACTCTTTTTCGCCAACTTCTAATTTTTCATTGATTTTGGATAATACCATATAACGTTCTACCGGTGCATGTAAGCTGGCAATTAACATTCCGTTGTGTTTTCTGGTATGAGCGCCGATAATAGAACTGCCTGCATAACCGCCGATTCCATTTGTTATTACCCATTCTCTTTGTATTCCCTCTGAAAATTTTTTCCAATAACCTTTTCCAAACTTTTTTGCTTTCACTACTACATTCTCCCTATATTATTTTAAAAATCCGTTGATAATCTGCGCTTCTGCTTCTTCTTCTGTAAGTCCTAATGTCATTAATTTTATTATCTGCTCTCCCGCAATTTTTCCAATGGCAGCCTCATGAATCAGGCTGGCATCGATGTGATTTGCGGTAATTTCTGGAACAGCACTGACACTGGCATTGTCCATAATAATGGCATCACATTCAGTATGACCGCTGCATTTATTATTTCCGTTAATTTTTGACAAAAACAACTGGCGTGAATCGTCTTTTGCCACAGAACGGGAAATTACGTTAGTACCTGAATTTTCGCCATCCAAATCTACCTCAAAGTTAGTTTCTGCAAACTGAGTGCCATGAGTCATAATTTTTTCTTTGATTACTAATGTGGCATCATTCTTTAATTTAGCTTTAGTTACTCTGTTTGTGGAGTCTACACCTTTAATCTGAACGGTGTCCATTTCCATATAACCGCCATCTTCAATTTCAATTATGGTTGTAGGATTCATCACACGGTTTCCCTTTCCATCTCCTGCACCATAATGTTTTTCCACATATTTAATTTTAGAGTTTTTGCCTACAAAAAAGCTGTGAATTCCATCATGTTCAGAATCCTCATCTCCGCTGTTGTGAATTCCGCAACCTGCAATAATTGTCACATCACAGTTCTCGCCAATAATAAAGTCATTGTATACCATTTCTTTCAAACCGCTCTGACTTAACAATACCGGAATATGCACACTTTCATTTTTTGTTCCGTCCTTAATGATAATGTCTATTCCCGGTTTGTCTTTTTTGGTAACAATGTCAATATTGGCTGTTGTATTTCTTCCGGCAGATTCTCCATTCGCTCTGATGTTGTACGCCCCTTCCGGCACTTCATGCAATCCGGCAACCTGCTCTAATAAACTCATTTGTATTGCATCCATGATTAGCACTCTCCTTTATAGAATCTACAGCTTCCGCCGCCATTCAGCAGTTCCGGCAGAATTTCATCCTTAGTTCCGGTCTTTGCCACTTCTCCATTTGCCAGAACGATAATTTTATCTGCGATATTTAAAATACGTTCCTGATGGGAAATAATTAAAATAGAACCATTAATCTCCTCATGCATTTTTTCAAAAACACGAATCAGATTATTGAAACTCCAAAGATCGATTCCGGCTTCCGGCTCATCAAAGATGGATAACTTGGTTCCTCTGGCAATAATCATTGCAATTTCGATTCTTTTCAGTTCTCCACCGGATAAGCTTGCATTTACTTCTCGGTCAATATAATCTCTGGCACATAATCCTACTTCGGATAAATAGGAGCAAGCCTGTGCTGTTGTCAGATTCTCACTGGCTGCCAGACGAATCAAATCTTTTACCGTAACTCCTTTAAATCTTACCGGCTGCTGAAAAGCAAAACTGACTCCCTGTTTTGCTCTTTCTGTGATACTCATATTTGTGATATCTACACCGTCTAAAAGAATTTTTCCACTGGTAGGTTGACGAATCCCCGCAATTATTTTTGCCAGAGTAGACTTTCCTCCTCCGTTCGGTCCTGTGATGGCAACGAAACGATCTTCTATTTTTAAGTTAATATTCTTTAAAATCTCTTTGGTTCCTTCCTGTTCATCCGAAACCGTCAAGCATATATTTTGTAATTCTAACATATCCTGCCTCCACAATGCATTTTTACTAAAGTATATCAACGTTTCTTGTCATTTGCAAGTTATTATCCCGAGAAAGCATATCGTTTTTTTCATTTCCTATCTGATTTCTTGGTTTAATTTCTTTTTTCTCTGGTTTACCATGCCTCCAATTTTCCCGGTTTCCTTGGAAGACAGACTTTTCCATCCTTCTTCTAATACTCTTGGTAAAAGTCCCAGTTCCTCTGCTACTTCGTATTTTAACTGTTCCTCTGGTGTAAGTTCACTTAATTTGATTTCTTTTTTCTTTTTTGACATAATAAGGCCATACCCCTTTCTTCTTTAAGAGTATGACCTTGTTTTTCGTTTCTATTCAGTTTTCATTTTTCTACTGCTGATATGGAATAATAATTGCCGCGATGATATATGCCAATACTCCACTGCCGCCCATGCAACAGAATATCACCCATAACAGTCTTATAACTACAGGATCTACATTTAAGTATTCGCCAATTCCTCCACAGATTCCCAATAATACCTTGTTGTTGTTTGAACGATATAATCTTTTTTCTCCCATTTTTTCTCTCCTTTAATCTTCAAATTCTATTTCTATGGAACCAACATTACATTCTGCTGTCAGATTTTTGTCAGCATCATTATCTATATCTTTGCTAAAATCCATACCGTTATGTTCTTTTCCTGCAATTTCTATACTTCCTAATGAACAGTCTAAATCATAATTATAACTCTTCTCTGTTCCTTCGATTTCCATATACAAATAGCCGGCATCACAGGTTACATCGATATTATCTTTCGTCATTACACTTTCTGCAATGCATCTGCCTGCTTCACACTCCATTTCCAGCAGTCCTGCATCTATAGCATCTACCTCAGCATTTCCTGCTCCCACCTGTAAATCTAAGGTTTTTTCAGCTTCTAATCTGTCCAGTTCTAAATTTCCGGCTCCTATTTCTATGGTAATAGTATCGGCGCAAAGACTTTTTCCTTTACAGGAACCTGCTCCTAAAGTAAGATTAATATCTTTCAATTTTGCATTCTTAGGAATAGTAAGCGTAATTTTATTAGTTTCTATTTTCCCTGTTCCTAAGCCAATTACTGAACTTTCAATGCCGGTTTCCAGATACAGTGCACCATTTTCCACATCACATTCTCCGTATCCTACCGGAACCTGACGCATAAGTATGTGGTACTGGTCTGTATCTTCATATTTGATTTCTAACATGCTTGCTCCGATATCCAGCTCTAAACTATTAATTTCCTCTGCCGGAAAGGAATATTCCCTATCTTCATAATTTCCATCGTTTTCAATCCAGTATAAAGAATGGAAATTTCCATTGGAAATGGCGAATTCATTATTATCTACCATATTCAAAAACAACTGAATTCCTCCCTGTACTGCGCCTATTGCAACCAGGCCAAACCCTAATACAAAGCAAATCAGGGCAGTAATCAGAGTGCTTTTATAAAACTTTTTCATTTACACCCTTCTCCTTTCTTCCGAAAATTCTTTGGAATATCCAACCAATTCCACGAAAAATTGCCGGAATCAGTACGCTGAAGCTCCATATTACCAACATTAACAGTAATAAACCTATTGCAAACAAAATAAGTCCTACACCTATGGCAGTGATTCCGGCAATTGGAGCCACAGCCAGCTTCATTGCACCAACTACAACCACTACGATACCTGCTACCAGTAAACTTGCCATAACAGAAACGATTGCAACCGCAATGCCAAATAAAGCACACACAATTCCAAGAAGAACTCCTACTATAGACACCAGTATACCTCCCCATATCGGTAAGGTAAATACCGCCAGAATAATGAGTAATATTATTTTTGAACTGTCCATTGGCTGCTTCTCTTTTGTGATATTTTGTTCTTTTTGAAAATAATCTTCCCGGGGCTGTTCTTCATTGCCCAGCCCCGCGCGAATATCCTGGGCAATTGCCTCTGGCGATTCCATATCTTCTGGAATTGTTCCATATTCCCCAATTCCTGCCTCTTCAAAGTATTCTTCATAATACTGTATGGCACTATCCCGTTCCGTCTTTGGAATATCACTTAAAAGATTATTCAATTTTTCCAAAAACTCCTGCTTAGTCATCTTTTAGTCCTCCTTCAAACATCATGGTTATTTTCCCTGAATATCGAATCCATTCCTCTTTGTAATCCGCTAATACTATTTTCCCCTTATCTGTAAGCTTATAATATCTTCTGTTTCTTCCACCATGCTGTTCGTCGTATACTTCTAAGCAGTCATCCTTCTGCAGTCTTCTCAGCACAGGATATAACGTTGACTCAGATACCTCAAGAACCGACCTTACCTCCTGGGTAATGCTGTAACCATAAGTTCCCTTCTGAGTTCTCGAAACAACAGCAAGCACAATGGCATCCAGAAGTGTGGAACCTGTATTAAATACCATATTCTTTCCTCTTTCTCCTCTAAGATACAATTACTTTTGCTTCCAAATAATATTAATTTTTATAATATTATACGCCATATAATATATATTATATGTTATATAATATCATATCCCGTGCAATTGTCAATACTGTTTTTGACTTCATTTTATTTATTTTGCTTTTGAATCAAATTCTCCTGTTTGTAACTGATATACTTCTCCGTCTACCCCCTCTTCCTTTAGTGCATTTTCCAATTCTTTTCTACTTTGTTCCTCCTTATACCACTGGGATTCTTTTTCCAACGTATCAAAATATTCTTTACTGATAAATCTTATCGCCTGTTTTTCTTTTTCTTTCCCTGTACTCTCATCATTCTTTTCATCAATCACATATATATTTCCGGTTTTACTGCTTACTTTTCCAAAAATGTCTGTATACTGTATTGTATGTTGTAATTTTTTGCCCTGCTCCTTTTCCTGCGTAGTCCAATATTCTTCTTGTCCTACTGCATTTTGAAAAAGATTGGAAATCTGTAAAATTTCAAGCATTGGTTGCTCCGATAATCTACCCAGATACAAGTCATTTTCTTTATCTTTCTCATAAGCCTCATCTTCTTTATCCCACACTTTTACCTGTCGTGTCAGTGCTTCCTTTAACTGACTCTGATCCATATTTTCTATTTCACTAAGATAAAAATATCGTTCGTACAATAACTCTCCAGCGTCATACGTTTTTATAATTGGTTCGTTGTTGAAAAATATCTTTCCCTGATAAACAACTTGCTTTTCCGGTTGCTCTATAGCATAATCTTCTATCCCTTGCTTATCTACAGTTTCAAATGTAATTGTATAAGTTTTATAATTTCCATCTTCCCATAAATACTTCGGCAATGTGGTATCCAGCACATAACTGTCATCGGGATTGTCTATTGTTTCTATCTGTTCTTCCCCTTCGTAATAGCTGATATTTTTTACAGTTACTTCCAGTTCTTCCCTTTGCTCCAAATCGTATGCCTTAACCAGCTTTTTCATATCAAGTGCTGTAAGATATGCCCCCTCATAACGATCAAAATGAGTAGTTTCTTCCCTGGTGGTAATATTAGGAATTCCGTCCCAGACTGCATATAACACAACTTTTCCCTGGTTGACATCTGTGAAATTCCATATTTTCTCTGTTGTGGCTTCTGTCTTGGTAATCATTGGTTTCTCCGCAGTATCACCTTCTGCTATCCTCTCATTACACCACCCCAGCCAATAATATTTAAAGTTATCTGAAGCATAGAGGTTATGTTTTGTCCCGTAAAGATTTTCTGCTAACTTTTCATCGTCATGATACCGGTAATTTTCATCTTGTTTTTTATAGGTATTTTCTCTTAATTTCGACGATTTATCATATATAAATGTCTGTGGTTTCACTTCACCTAATACAATTCCACGCCCTCCGGATTCTTTTCCATTACCATCATAACATACTGTGTAGGTATTGGCTTCCCACTGGGCATAGACTGTTTTATCTCCCGGACTTCCCAGTGTTTCATATCCTAGCCTTGTACCATCCTTTATTGCCTTCCCCTGAGCATTGTATATATTACCCACATACCAGAGACTGTCAGAAAATCTCTGATGCCATCCCTTTAATGTTGCCAGCGGAATATTCAAATCTTCGATTTTATTGTTGTTTATAACGCTGTCCCAGACATATTCCATGGTAGCTGTACCATTCAATACCGGTGCATTACTTGCGGCATGTGTATTGTTCACTGCTGATGGACGGTTAACGTCAAAAGTTATTGTATATGTATTCGCCTTCCACTGGGCATATAGATTTATCGTTGCTCCATCTTCGTCTACATTTGCTCCGGCCTTTGTAAGAAAATCCTTTACCGTATTGCTTTCCTTATTGGAAAAGCTTGTTCCAGTTCCGTCCGCTTTTGTGTTCCAGCCGGCAAAGGTATACCCCGGTAATTCACTTCCTGTGACGTCTGTCAATGCCATATTTTTTCCATAGGTCAACTTCTGATCTTTCATTTTACTCCAGTCCTGAAGGGATTGGGTGGAAGCTGCCGTATTATTGGCATTGTATTTTACTGTGTAGGTATTTGCTTCCTCTACCGCTCTTAGAATTACACTTCTGTTTACTAAGGCTGTCTCACCCTGTTTGTAGGTGTTGGAATAATTCTTTTCCGGGTAGTTTGTGGCATCTGCATATTTATAACGTTCGCTGTTGTTTGAAACCACTTTCCATGTCTTTCCAGACGCGTAGTGGTGACCTTCGGTGTTGCCGGTGGTTGGATAGGTTACGTCGGATAGGGTTGCTGACTCACCATATGTCTTCTTCCCTGCTATATCCATACCTTGTTTAATAATAGTTCCATCTGCTTTCTGGTATTGAATGTAATACTGGTAAGTCGCATGAAGAACGGTATCTTCCCCAAATCCCTCCTTTACTGTATCGCCTTTTTCAAATACTCTACCATTTGTATTCAGTTGTACCGCACTTTCCATAGCTAATACACTTATATTTTTTCCTGTTTGTGCAAAAGATTTTCCGGCATTATTAATTGCCCGCTGTGTAGGGTTAATCCACTGTACAAACTCAGTTCCCATAAGACTTGGTGCTTCATTCACTAAGCCAAAAGTAACATCCGGTGCTATTCCATGCTGTCCCGCTGTCAATGCCTCCGTATTTGTTCCATCCTCTGCATCGAAATTCACATCAATAGTCCACATCCCTACCAAAGTTAATTCTTCACCATTTTGGGAAACATAAGGTACCAGTTCCTGTACACTGGCAAGGTTTTCAAACACTTTTCCGGTATATCCGGTAGTATCAAAACGCTTTTCTCCCTTTTCCGTTTCTGTACCATCAAAGGTACCATCTTCTTTTAACCAACGAACACTTTCCAATTCTTCATCTTTCCAATTTCCTTTTGCAAGACACCAACCTAAAAATTTAGCGTTTTCATATGCCCCCACATCATAAATACTGTCCTTACTTTCAATATTTAAATTATCCTGTGATTGCATCTGCATTTTACCAATTCCACTAGGTTCATTTCGTTCATATTTGATTTTAAATCCCCAAGCTTCCCACTGCGCTGCGATATAATCCGTCACTCCTGCTACAGGACCAAACTCATATGTCACATCATCATCTGACAACTTTCCATTCGTTATCTCTTTATCCCATCTATCAAATTCATACTTCTCTCTTGTAGGTTTTGATATATCCAAAGTAGTTCCATACGCCTGTGTAAAACTTTGTACTTCTGTACTTTCGTTCCATTTACCACCGTTCGGGTCAACCTGCAATGTTGACTGGTTTGGTTTGTAATTAATATGAACAATGGTATCACTCCATACGGTATATTCTCCAATCGGAGTTCCATTTTGCAAGGTTATAGATTCTTTGTAATATCCCGGATATGTTTTCACATAATTTTCTGGATTAAATTTCCCCTCTCTTGCTACACTTTTACTCTCTGTATCCTTATCCCTCAATTCCCATGTGTTTTCAACTGCATTCCAACACCAGTGTTTTACTGTTTGCGTATAATTCGGAATAGGAGTTGGAGTAGCTGTTGGCCCCGATGTCGGAGTGGTTCCATTCTTGGTCCATTTTGCTTTCAAAGTTGTCACGCCGGTTCCTTCGGTCGTACAATGAGTATATTTCTTTGTACTGCTGTTGTAACTACCATTTCCGCCGGTTCCATGAGTTACATCCCAACCGTTAAAAGTATAACCATCTCTTTCCGGTATAGTTATCTCAGTTGTTTCTCCACATGCTTTTGTAGTCAGTTCTTTCGCTGATGTACCTGTTATTGTTTCTCCATTCTTTTTCGTATATGTTCCCCTATTCGGATTTATTTTTAATGTTTCTTTTCCTTTTTTAAAATTAATATCCAGACTTCCCTTAGCATAATTTCCATCTTCATTATAGTCTGCCAACCCACAATTATAAGAATTACACTGGATATATCCCGTAATCCCTGTCGCGCCATCATGCTCTTCTAATTTTTCGTAAATAGCCTCACAGGATTCAAGTGCTTCTTTATTATTTTCTGCTTCCATTCGTTGCTGCAAGGATAAATCCATAGGATCCTCGGAAACAATCAGACACAAACGCCCGGATTCCGTATTGCTTGTACTCTGACTTATCTGATACACATGCTTATCCATATTGAATTTTATTTTTACCTGCACACCACTCCAGCCCTGAGAATGACTACTTGCGCCATCACGACGTAAATTCAATTCCTCAAAGGATAAATCAAAATAAGATTTTGCTGCACTTCCATTCGTGTCAAGTCTTTTCACCTGCCACTGTGGTTCTGTTGCGGATGGGGTTTCACTACTTCCAATTTTAGTAATTTTTTTCGTGGTTCCTTCTACCGGCTCTAAGTTTTTTACATTATACAGATAAATCTCATAAGATACCAAATATCCCCCTCCATTTAGTGTTACTGTAAATCCCCCATCATCTTTGCTATACGCATTAATCTCCGGTTCAATCACTTCTCCTTCCAACTCTTTTACAGGAGCTGCCGCTGTCACTTCTTCTTTTTGCGGTTCTTCCTGTACTACTTTTGCCCCGATTACTTCTGCTGCATATACTATATCTTCTATAAACACAGAATTTATCACATTAAATGTCATTAGTGCTGCAAGCATTGCAGCCACTTTTTTCTTAAATCTAACCTTTTTTCTCATTGCTTCTTCTCCTCTCTTTGGTTGTTTTCCCTTTTCTTATGTAACGAAAAGGAGCCTGAATAATCAAGCTCCTTATAAAATCAACGTTATATTTTTTAATTTCTATCAGATATCCCATAAACTTTTCTATATTACAGACTAAAACACACTCGTCACATTTCCATTCTATATTGAGATTTTGCTTTTATCTTTCTTTTTATAAGTTATTCCTCCTTAAACTATTCGTTATTTTATCTTGATTTTCTTCACACCACTATAGTTACCATATACTTTCTGTCCATTCACTTTTCGATATGCCCTTACCTTAAAATAATACGTTTTTCCTTTCTTCAAATTCTTTTTCGTATAACTTATCGTTTTTCCGTTGGTAATAGTCTTTACTGCCTTATACTTTCCCTTTCCTGATTTCATGTATACTACATAACCACCAGCATTTTTTGTTTTTTTCCAGCTAAGCTTTACTGCTTTTGTATATACTTTCTTTCCACGTTTTTTCGTTGTAATTTGTTTTGCAGTTTTCAAATTCACTTTTGTCGGCTTCACTGTTTTCTTTGCCGGTGTTAGTGTGGCTTTTATTGTAACTACAGGTTTTCTGGTTGGTTGTTCAACGCTTCCTGTAACCTTTGGTACTTCTGCTGTGATTTTTTCTGGTTCTGGTGTCACAGTCAGTGTAACTGCTTTTGTCGGCACTGGTGTTGGTGTCAATATGGAAGTGTCAATTGCAGGAGTTACTAATTCCCACTGTGCATCCTTACCATCCCATGTTCCGGCTGTTAAAACTTCTATCTGGATTCTTCTTTCAGCTAACGAAGCCTTTGTAACAGTTATCCTAAAATAATCTGTATGCTCTACTGTATACTCCAGATTTTCATCCTGAGTAGTGTATGTTTCACTAAAATAGTGTACTGCTGGAACACCTCGTCCAACAGCAGCCCACGCCACTTCTACTTGACCACTTGAAATCCACAAGCAACTATATCCGTCTTCCTGTAAAACGTTTTTTGTTAAATCCTTTTGACTAATACCTCCTATTCTAGCAGTTTCTGGATATACTTTACTTTCCAGTTTTATATCTATCCACTTTGATGTTCCATCTTCCGGAATTTTTCCATCACAAATCCATTCCATCCGTTCAAAGTCCGGATAATCATACTTCACTGTAAAATAACGATAATCTCTCGCGTATTCTACAATAGCAGAATCCAACGGGGCTTCTAATACCATGCCAGAACAACCGGTTCCAAAACAGCCTTTTGTAAAATTGTACAAGTTATAATATTCTTCACCCTGCTCAAAATTAACTACATTATATCCTGCTCTGACCGACTTTAAATTCTCACATGCAATAAAAACACCATAATTCATTGTCGTTACACAGTCAGGTATAATAAGCTCCTCTAATGGACACCCACCAAACATTCCACTTCCTAAAGTAGTCATTCCTTCCTCTGGTAGTGTTATATTTTTTATATTACAATTATAAAAAGCACATTCTGTATTCCATTCTTTTACAGATTTAGGCAAAATAACTGTTTCAAGATTATCGCATCCGCGAAATAATGCACGTCCCAATTTCTCCACTCCATCTTCGATGGTTACTTTTTTCAAATTATTACACGCCCAAAAAGCATCATTACCAATCTCTTTCACATTTCCCGGAATGACGATTTCTTCAAGTTCGCACATTTTAAACGCAAAATCTCCAATATATTCCAACGTAGATGGAAGTACAAGTTTCTTTACTCCCTGAAATTCTTCAATAGTATTATCACCACCAAATCCATCAAATTCAGATTCTTCAATTCTGGTAATTCCCTCTGGCATATATGCAACATCACCAATACGTGTCCATTCTAGTTCTTCTTCCTCTGGTTCATCTAATGTCACAGCGTATACTTCTCCTGTCCGCTCATTGCCTTCCGCATTTACATTCACCGCATTTAAATTCCCCATCACCAGTGCCACACTTAACACCAAACTAACAACATTTTTATACATACCCCTTCCCCTTTCTGCAATCGTTTTTCCAGTGTTATGTTCTACTCATAGTATTATTGTACAATTTATTTTCATAATCTTCAAGTTTTTAATATCTTTGTCGATTTCATAAGGAACTTGATTATTCAGTTGCCATGGTACGCTTACTTCTTAATGTTATGATCTTTCAATATCCTCAATAAGCATCATCTGAATTTTCATATCGAGTTATAATACCTGTTTTCCGATAAGAGATATGTCCTGTTTTTCCATTGCTATAAGGAAATTCTGCTTCTGCATACACGTCCAGAATTCCATTTTTGTAATCTGCTTTTCGAATGGTTATCTTTATATCTGAATCACTTTTAATTAATGTTTTCAACGAACTTAAAAAACATTCTTTCATTTCCTTATTTAATTTTTCTTCCTCTTGCTGACTTACATCCGGCTCTAAAAATTCCGGCTCTGTAATAGACATTTCAAGTGCGGTATATACCGCACTTGTCACTGCCTGTCTTAATTCCTCCTCTCGAATAGATTTTGTTTCTATCGCCTGTACAATCTCAATGGTAAATAAAAACAGTAGCACACCAATTCCAAGATTTACCACACTTTTCATTGTTCTATTCCTTACTCTACATTTGTCTGAGGATTTTCATCTCCCCCGGTCATACTTCCGGTAATTGCAGACTGAGAAGATGCCGCAAAATTATCAACTGTACTGGTTATATACGTTTTTATGGAATTGCCAAAAGGACTGGCAAACGAAATAAATAAACCAATAATAATTGCCGCTACTACTACTAAACCATATTCTTCTAAAAAACTTTTCATCTAAAATTCCTCCTTATCTTGCATATCCTTCAATTTTGCTTTTTCTCGTTGTCCCAAGAAAAGGGACACTGTACTCATACATCAATTCCACATAATAATATTTTTTGTCCTCATAGAGGCATAATGGCGAGATCTGCAGTGTGTAACCTTTTTCTTCTGCTTCCATTCTGCTTTCTTCCATAACCCTTTCACTTCCTGCACTTGCCTCTATTTTAGCCAATGTTGTGGAGTGAAAATTCCTTGCCTGAGCATTTCGCATGCTGGATGCAATGAAAAACACGCAACTACAAACAATCATCACAATTACTATGGAATTCACATACAATTCAACTGCTGCCTTCATTTTCAGCACCTGCACTTTCTCTGTACTCCATTCCTTCCGGAAGGATATCCACTAAAACCAGCATAACCATATCTGATTTCAAACCGCTCTCTCCTTCTACTGAATATCGCACAGAATACTTTCCTGTATCATTTACATTTACAAACTCACGAATACTATCTGTTTCATCATCAAAAGGATATACTTTAATCCTGCTTTTATCAATTTTTTCCAGTGTTTCCTGCGCTCCCTCTGACTTGTATTCATAAGCCTCTACTAAAGAAAGGGCATCTTCTCTGCTAAAGCCTTCTATTCCGTCCTCACCTTTATAACCTAAAGTGAGCGTAATATACTTACTACCAGAAAAGAACGGGTATTTTTGCTGTTCACCCAGTGCTCTCATATCTGCCGCAATATTTTCTGCTGTTTCGGGCTGTTCATAATATACTTTCTTGTATATTTTTTCTCCAAAAGTTCCCGTTCCTAACAAAATTACTGCCGCCACAATGCAAGCTACAGCTACCCTCCCATACTTTTCTACTAACCGATTCATCTAACCTCCTATCGAATCCAGAAATACTTTTCCTACCGTTACATAAACCCATTTTAATTTAGGCAAATACCCAACCAATACCCCTACCGCCACAATTGCAATAATAATTCCCCCATATTCTTCTAATACCTCCTTCATTATGCACCTCCTGTAATTATATTTAGTAATTCTGCCAATATTTTTAATACTGTTCCGCCTACAATCAGCATCATTACTGTTCCTCCATACTCTGATATTATTTCATCCATAATTCTTCTCCTTAAACCACATTTGAATAGAAAAACAAAAACTGCTGCACAAATACCCACATATCCAAAAGCATCTTCCCGGCGGCAATCACCATAGGCATTAGCATATATATCCCGAAAATTCCCAATGCTTCTTCGTTTGCTAAACGCTCCGCTTGTTCCGCCAGTTTATTATTTCTCTGAATCATGGCATTTAACTGCTTTTCTGCTTCTTTTGTTCCAAACTCATTCAAAGAATAGAACATTAAAAATACATTTTTAATCTGTTTCAAGTCAAATTTCCATAAAAATCTCTGATATGCCCGCATACTTCCCGGCTCTTTTTCTATTCCATTTAAAGTCTGCATTAATTCACTTTTCAAAGGATAAGACATATTTTCTGCCGCCATTCCCATGGCAACCATCACATTTTCTGTCTGCATGTTTAAGATGACATTCCTAATCCACATGGGAAAATCTTTTTTTATACTGTTTTTCACCTTTTTCTCCATAAAGCGATAATGCCTTTTTTTCGTATTTTCTTCCCGGATACAATAATCATAGGCGTTTTTCACCTCCTCACTATCCGGTTCTGAAGTAAGCCAAGAGCGAATCAAACATTTTCTGGATAAAACAAATATTACAATGCTAAGCAAAAGAAATACCACAGAACTAACCTGATACAGCCCATTCGACGCAATATCTCCTATTTCACTCGGTAAAAGTCCTACCATAGTAATTGCTGTCGCCACAGATAGCAGAAGGGAAAGAGTCACTTTCCTTTGCAATTCTTTTCGCTCTTTCTGCAGCAAATAGACCATTTCTGACCACTGCCTGATATCTTCCAACAACACTTCTAAGGACTGTATGTACTCGCCCCCCTGTTGTTCAATCTGAATCAGAAAACGGTGTAACGCTCTCATACGTTCTGTTCCGTACTCTTTTTCGATATGCTCAAAAGCATCTGAGTAAATATCCTGATAAACATCTGCATATTGTATTCTGTCTACCGCCTTTTCAATGCATTTTTGCATATTTCCATGACATACTTTTGCCACCTCTTCCAATGTATTGATGATCTTAGGCATCCGCAAAAAACTATAAATTACATACTCCATATAATCCACGGCATCCGTAAAACGTTTTTCTTCATATAAGGTTCTATAATGGTATCCTGCCAATATTGGAACCGCCAAAATCACTGTTAAAGCTATCACGCACACACCCGCTGCCTTTATCCGCATCAGATAACACAAAAGCAGTAAAAATGTAACTGCTATTCCCATAAATGTCACATGCTTTTTCCCAGAATACTCATAGCCATATTCTTTGATAGTTTTCTGAGTTTTCCGAAAACCGTATCTGTTCCAGTTCCAATACAGTCTTTTTTTAACCATAGAAAACCTCCCGTTCTAACTGGGGTATTTCCACATTATATAATTCAAATTTCTTCCGTTTGCTTTCCGGAATATTATCTGAAATTACATAGCCATTATCCACTAACATTGTAGTTATGTTTTCCTCCTCCTTTCGCTCAAAAAAGCATACTTGGGCAATGTGTCTTGCAATTTCTCCCTGTTCCTTTATTTCCTTTCGAATATACACTCCTACATCAATATGGCGAAAGGCCTCTTCTTCCCAGTCACGGTTGCTGTCACCAGCCATATTTTTCAATCTGTTTGGTATCATTTCTACACACTCCGCATGAATTGTAGACATACAGTGGGTTCCGGTGGAAATCGCCTCCAAAAGATACTTAACCTCTGCGGAACGTATCTCAGATACTAAAAGCCAGGTCGGCAATAATCGCAAGCTAGCCTTAATGGCTGCCTGATATGAGAATATTTCATTTACCTTAAATTCAACGCAATCTTTATTTGGATAAACTGCCGGAAAATGAAGTTCTAAATTATCCTCCAATGTAATGACGCGATCTCTGTCTTCAATGTATCCGCCCAGATACTTCAATAATTCTGTTTTTCCTACTCCCGGTAACCCACAAATAATAATGTTCATTTTTGCTTTCACACAGGCTGCCAGAAACTGTTCAATCTGATTACTGCAATAGCCATCATCTATCATAGTTTCTCTTACCATTCGTATTTCTCGTGGAATTTTGCGTATAGATAATACAGTTCCCGTATTGGCAACCTCCTGATGAATCACACTGATACGAAGTTCTGCTGTTTCCGCTTCTAATATAGGACTATATTTATTAAACTGTCTGCTTACCACATTAGATAATTTTGCGGAGAAACGCTGTATATACTCATCGCTCAATATAATTCCTGACCTATACCTTCCTTTGTATAAATCATCAATCCAAAGTGCTGTCCCATTCCAGTTAATATCAGTCACACTGCTTTGCCTAATGTATTTTAGAAGAACACCAAAATCTGCCTCCTGTAAACTTTGCAAATGCAAAACTCCTGATCTGATTCCATATTCAATTTCTTCCATGAAATATCTGTATCCTCCTTTGTTTTATTTCTTTGGGATTTGTGTGTGCACACCGTGCAAGAATTTTAGATAATCGAAAAACATAGAATATTCTTCGTATGAAAAAGCTCCTGTAAGATGGAACCTTTACTAAGATTTCTTACAAGAGCATTTTATCAAATTCTTCCAAAGAAATCCATTCCCAATGTTTTACAAGAATGAATCTCTGTGTTTCTGCAAATTTTGTTTAGTTTTTTATACTTTTTTCAAAAAGACGAAATTATACACAAACAATTTCATTCAAATGAAAGGAATATAATATCTTTTCCTTAACTTTCTTGTGTTTTAGGGCTTCTATGGCTTGTGCATATTGCACAATTTGTTCCCGATACCGCTGTATCAGCTCCTCCCCGGTCTTTATACGGTCTGTTTTATAATCCACCAAAACGATACCATCGTCCTCTTCAAAAAAGGCATCTATAATTCCCTGAATTAAAATCGTTTCTTTTTCCTGATAAGGCTTTTTATAGACCTCTGAAACATCCATACCTCGCAAAAATGGCTGTTCTCTATACAATCTGCCCTCTACATAGGCTTCCTGCATACGCTGTGATAATGGAGAAGCAAAAAATTTCATAAGTTTTGACACGTCCAACAAACCAACCTGTTCTTTCAGCATTTTTCCACTTTCCATAATTTCTTCCAACGCCTGCTGCAATTCTTCTTCTGATGTAATTTTTCTGTGTGCAGTCAATTCCATCACCTTATGATAAGCATTTCCTCTGTCCGTACCTCCTTTCTTATCTTCTACATCACGGATAAATGCGGGAACATAAGCTTCCTTGCTGTGGGTTTCAAATATTCGCTCCATCTCTTCTTCCTCTATATCCTTTTTCAGTGCCGATTCCTTTAATTCGGAAACACTGATTTTAGAGCGAATATTTTCATGCTTTTCATGCTGGTAAAATTCTGCAAACTTCTGAGCAATTTCTTCTTTTTCCCGCAAAAATGTTTCCTTATCCCTTATGGAAAGCATAACTTCCCTGCTCTTAATCTGCTGTTCTCCATGACGGAATTTTACCTGTTCCACAATATCACCAAATCCATACACCTTCATTTTCATAGAAACATCATTTTGATACAAGTCTGTCCCTCTGTAAATTGCCAGTTCATATTGTTCTTCCATTTCTTTTAAGGAACTGTGACGATACATTGCCTGCAAAATCCATTCAAGATAGTTGCCGGTGGTGCTTAACATCCGATAAGAAATAGAATTTTCTTCCATACCTGCCAAGCTTTCATATTCCTTTAACTTCTTTTCCATATCCTCCAACACACCGGTTAACACCAGTTTTTCCTCGGCCCTTGTCAATGCCACATAAAACACACGCAGTTCTTCTGCTATGGTTTCTAATTTCTGCTTCTTTGCAATAACCTTCTTTAAAAGTGTAGGACGTTTCACTCGCTTTTCTAAATCATAACTGTCCACACCGATGCCATAATCTAAATCAAGGCACACCTTTGCTCTGGTATCCTGCAAATTAAAGCTTTTGCTGGTTGCAGAAACAAATACAATCGGAAATTCCAAACCTTTACTTTTGTGAATACTCATAATTTTTACGGAATTATCCGTAGTTTCTTTGGAAACTGCCTCTCCAAAATCCACATCATATTTTTTCAACTGCTCCATATAACGCAGAAAATCAAACAAACCGCTGTAACTGCTTTTTTCATAGGCAACCGCTTTTTCAATCAGCATTTCTAAATTTCCACGACGTTGGCTTCCACCCGGCATAGCGGTTACATAATTTAAATAGCCGCTTAATTCCAACACTGTTTCAATAATTGTATGAATCGGCGTATATGGAACCATTTTTCTTATTTTTTGCAATAATTCAAAAAATTCATTTAATTTATCTTTAATTTCTTCATTACTGCCTTCCGTCGCATAATTACACACTGCCTGTTCAAAGGAAAACTCCTTGAAACTACTCTTAATTTCTGCCATTTCCAAGGCGGAAAGATTTCCTATCGGTGAACTTAGCACCGCTGCCATGGGAATATCCTGCTTCGGATTGTCAATAACCGCCAGCATATTTAACACCGTTTGCACTTCTATCGCCGCAAAATATCCTGTCCTTGAGGTAATCATCACCGGAATATCATACTCCTTCAACACCTCGCTGATATTTTCCGCGTATCCGCGCATGGTTCTCAGTAGAATTACAATATCTCCATACGTTGCTTTGCGAAACTCTTTTTCTTTTTTATCATACACGTATTCATCTGCTACAAATTTCTGAATACGCTCTGCAATCATTCTTGCTTCCAGTTCCACTTTTGTATATTCTTCATCCTCAGCCAGCTTTACATCTTCTTCCCCGGCAGTATCCACAAACAGCAACTCTGTTTCGTAATTCATTTCCTCTTTTTCTTCATAAGAAGCACCTAAAAACAATGCTTCTGTTTCATCGTAAGCAATATTTCCAAACTCCTTCCGCATCAACTGAGCAAACATAAAATTAACTGTTTTAATCACATTACCACGACTTCGGAAATTTTTGTGCAGGTCAATTCTTACAGAATCTTCTATTTCTTCTTTGCAATACAAATCGTGCTTTTCCATAAAAAGCTCCGGTCGCGCCAAACGGAAACGGTAGATTCCCTGTTTCACATCACCTACCATAAATAAATTACTTCCACCTAGCGGCTGTTTGGAAACTGCAGTCAAAATAATTTCCTGCACCAGGTTACTGTCCTGATACTCATCAATCATAATTTCATTGAAATGTTCTTGTAATTCCTTTGCCACATTGGTGTACTCTTTGTTTTCATCCATTAATATCTGTATGGCAAAATGCTCCAAATCATTAAAATCTACCAGCATTTTTTCCCGCTTCGCCTGACCATAACGCCCGATAAAATTCTCCGTAAATTCGGTAAGCATGGCGGTCAGTCTTCCTGCATTGACAATCTGCTCCGTTATATTTTCCTGACTTTCGTAAAAATATTGTTCTTTTATTTCCTTTAAATTCTTTTTTATCTGGTCACGTATAGATTTTACCTGCTCTCTTCTAAGTTCTGATACAGAATCATCCTTTTTTCTGGACAAAGTTGCAAAGGTAAGCTTTTGAAATTTCTCCTGCTGTTCTTCATAAGTTTCCGCCTTCTGAAGTTCTATTAGTAATTTCAAATCGCTTTCTAATGCTTCACCATACATATATGGACCATCCGGAAGATTTGCAATCCCAATCGCCCGCTCTACTTCCTTTTGCACATCCAGAAGCGTTTTCTTTACATCATCCATCAGGAAATTCATCCACTGAACATCGTTAAAATTCTCACAATCATACTGTTCTCTGGACGCTCTAAGCCATTCCTTCGGCCATGGATAACTCATGGCAAACTCATAAATGCTCAGCACATACTCTTTGATGGTGTCGTCTTTTCGCTGTGAAGTCATGGCTTCTATCATCTCCATAAATTCTTCTCTGGCTTCCCTGTAATAATCCTCTAGCATTTCATCTAAAATGTCATTTTTTAAAAGTTTCATTTCCCCTTCGTCACCAAGGCGGAAAGACGGGTCGATATCCACCATTTCGAAATGATTTCTCACCAGATAAAGGCAAAAACTATGTATGGTTGTAATCTGGGCATTCATTAACAACACCAACTGTCGCTGTAAATGGTCATTGTCTGGTTCTTCTTCCAGACGCTCCATCAATGCATTGTGAATACGCTCTCTCATTTCCGCTGCAGCCGCATTTGTAAAGGTCACAATCAGCAACCGGTCAATATCCACGCCCTCTTCACAGACTTTTTTCATAATTCTTGCTACAAGAACTGCTGTTTTTCCAGAACCTGCGGAAGCCGATACCAGAATATTTTTCCCAGTAGTATCAATGACTCTTTGCTGGTCCGCCGTAAAGTTCATCGCCATTTTCTTCACCTCTTATCTTTTCTAATACTTCCTCCTCAGAAAATTTCTGAAGCTTTTTAAACTGGTAGCCCGGTAACTTTTTGTCAAATCCGCAGACACCTTTTAATTTACAATAATCACATGCTGTTTTCTTATCCATTTCGTATGGCTGAATACTGACATCACCGGATAAAATCCCCTGCCCTAAATTGACAATCTTTTTATTTACAAAATCCATCAGCAAGGAAAAATCCTGTTCCTCCACAACTTTGGATGCTTTTGCCATGCTTCCATCTTTATTTTTTGTTACCGGTATTACTTCAGACTTTTTCTCAAACTCTGCATCCAACAAACCAATCACTTCTTCACTGTCATTGACAAGCCCATTCATACGCAGTTTTTCCCTAATCTTTTTATCAATGGTTTCTTGCGTATCTCCCGGTTCACCGTCCACCATAGGATTATCAATATTGTAATAAAAAATTCCTGCCGGTGTTACTTTTTTATCCGTTCCCTTTTGAATACTTTTTATAGCTGCATCCATGTAAAGCACCAACTGTAACTGCAATCCATGGTACAAAGCCGCAATGTTAAAGGTGGTATTTCCCGATTTGTAATCGATAATTTTTACATATACCTGATTTTCATCTTCAAAGGTATCCACACGGTCGATTCGCCCTTTTAATTTCAGCTTTTCTTCCGCGGATAATGAAATGGTAACTTCTTCCATACTTGTTGCAACAGAAAATCCCAACTCATAATTCTTTGGCACAAATTTACCTTTACGAAGCTGTGTACTTAAAGTGGCAACGGTGGTCTGCATTAGCTGTTTTGCACGGTGCATCTTATATTTATCTCGTTCCGTCTGAAACAACACGGTATTTCCATACTGAATCACACTTTCTTCCATGGCCTTATCTGCCCAGTCTTCCATAATTTCTTCCGGAATGTCAAACCAGCTATAACTGCTTTCCTCCATTCGCTTTGAAAATAATTCTAAAGCAAGGTGCAGTACATTTCCCAAATCTACTTCCGCAAATTTGTATTCTTCTCTTTCCTTCAGCTGCAAACCATACAGCAGAAAATGGGCATAAGAGCATTGAGCATATTTTTCCAGTCGTGTAACACTGTTGGTTAATGTAGTTCCATATAAGGCATGGGCTGCTGCTTTTCCTATTTCTGTTTCATAATTTCCATAAAAACATGCCTGATTAAATCGCTCTATGACCCCCTGATACTTCTCCTGCTCCGTATACCATTGATACAATGCCTGCCAGGTAAGGCTTTCCTCGTCCTCTCTGTAAGCTGCATATCCATCTGCCAGAAAGCTCAACGCATTTTCCGGTGTATACAAATAATCTTTCAGTTCCTGACTGTTTTCTTCTATAACAGATAGCCCGGAATACATTTTCAAGAAGGTCTGAATCAGGTAAGAAGGACGAATGCTTTCCCCTTTTTGATTCATTTTTGCATAGGAAAGATATAAATAATCCTTTGGCTTGGTCAACTGCATATACAAATAGAAACGCTGCATAAATGACTGTTCTTTCACCGTTGGTGCCAACATAATTTCATTCTGATACATTGCTTCTCTTTCAAGCTCTGAAAAAACCCCTTTATTGGATGCCTTCTTTGGTATTTTTCCATCATTTACGCCTACCACAAACAGTACTTTCACATGCTCTAAACGACTTCGTTCCAGCTCTCCTATGGTAACCACGTCAGTACCTGCCGGAATTACACCGATTCGCACTTCCCCTACACCTGCTTCTAAAATATCACGATAATCCTCTATACTTATACATTCTTCTCCCAGAAGCTCTACCATTTCTTCTAAGACCTGCATCACTTTTTCGTAGACCTGATGGTACTCTTTTGCCAGAGAAGGATTTCCCTGACTTTCAAAAAATTCTTCATATTCCACCAACCGTTTTGTAACTTCAAACTGCTCTAAAAAGTGATACAGACATACTGTTTTATCCGTCACTGATTTAAGCTTGCTACGCATACATTTATAAAAATCTCCGGCAGTAAAAAACAATAAGAATTTTTCCCGCAAGCTATTTATATACTCTAATTGTTCTGCGTCCATGTTTTTCAATGGACGCACCCATTTCTCACGATATTTTTTAATCCCGCGAATACCATTTCCACGAACGTAATTTTCCAAAATGTCAATATCTTCCCATGAAAAATCATGAAAACCTGTTTTTAAAAAACGAAACACATTTTCGTATTTAAAGTCCTGCATTACTACTTCTAACGCTGCCCGGATAAACTCAATCAGAACATTGTTCATCAATGGTCTTTTGGCGTCTATGAATACCGGAATATCATATTTTGCAAAGATTTTTTCTATATATCCCATATATTCTTCGGTATCACCAGCAATAATTGCCATATCCTTATAGTAATAGCCTTTTCTTGTGAGCTTCACAATTTCTCTGGCGCAAAACTCAAGTTCTTCACATGGGTTCACCGCCGCATGTACACTGATTGCCTCCTGTGGCTTTCCATATGTTTTTTTCTGATAACGAAAAAAATTCTGCTCCAAAAATGCCATTGGCGGGTTATTTTCATAACGTTTTACTTCCTTTGCCTGCAGGTGAATATCCTCTTCTCGGGGTATTCCCTGTTCTTCTGCCACTTTGCACAGAGTCTGAACCATCACCTTACTCATATAAAACAGTTCATATGGTTTTCCCTGTTTTTCTAAATCTTCTCCATACCCTAACGTTACTGTAACCATAACTTTTCTTGCATGAAGTAGCAATTTTTCCAATACATCCATCTGTACCGGAGTGAATCCGGTATAACCGTCCAACACAATAGTGCTGTTCTTGATTTTTTCCGATTTTTCTATAATAGTTGCTAACGCTTTTAGCAACTCTTCAGCAGTAATGTATTTTTCTTTCCGATATTCCTCAAAGCTTTGATACACTTTCTTGATATCCTGCAATTTATACTGCAACAGCTTTCTGTTTTCAAACATGCCTTCCATTTTTTCTATATTTTCTGGTGCAATTCCATACTGCATAAACTCGGAAATCACAGACTTCACTTCATTAATATAACCGTTCTTTTTTAATTCGTTTCCAATAACTTTAAAATCGTCTTTTGTGTCATTGGCTACTTTTCGAATCAAAAGACTCTTTCCCAAATCGTCCAACGTTGGTAGATTTAATGTTCCTGTTTCTTCCATAATATTGTACGCCAGTCTTGCAAAACTAAGCACTTCAATATTCATGATTCCTCCCCACTCATGACGTTTTACCAGTTCCATTTCGGTTTGCAGGGTGGACTGCTCAGGAACAATAAAAATGAAATTTTCACTCTCGTGTTCCATTGATTTTTTTATAATTTTTTTATATAAATAATGGGACTTCCCTGAACCGGACTGTCCTATCACAAATTGTAATCCCATACTCCGCTCCTTCACTTACTATTTTGTGCGTTTATGAAAAATAACGGTAGAAAGCCTACCGTTATTTCTCTTATTCTGTGGTTGTTACGCCCTCTCCATACACAGCCTCTTTAAAAGCTGCAATATTAGCTTCCATATCTAACTGTAATACCGACATTCCACTGATAGTTGCATTTTTCCAAGTTCCATCTACCGGAATATGAATCTGTTCCATATCAAAGCCTACATATGTTAGTGCTTTCATCACAAGTAATGTCAGTTCAGAATGTTTCATATTGGTTTTTACATTTGGCATAACAGAATCCATAATTTTTGTAATAGCGGATGGGCCTGCGGATTTCGCCTTATCCACAACCGCTGTAATAATTTCACGCTGTCTTTCAGTTCTCTGAAAATCTGTACCAATATATCGGATTCTTGCATAACTTAATGCCTGCTTTCCGCTCAGTGTCTGAACTCCTGCGGATGTTAAATATCCATCGCCAAATTCTTTCCCCAGTAATTCATTGGTTTCATTCAGATATGCATTTACCCATTCTTTTTCTTCTTCTGACACATCGATTTCCACGCCTCCTACCGCATCAACAATATCGATAAAAGAGAAGAAATCCACTTTTACATAAGAATCTATCGGAATTTTAAAATTCTGTTCAATGGTCTGTATCAGCAAATCTTCCTGTCCATAAGAATATGCAGAATTAATACGGTTTGAACCATGTCCCGGAATTTCCACATAACTGTCACGAAGAATGGATGTCATGACAATTCTGTTTTTCTTAGTGTTAATAGATAACACAATCATACTGTCAGAACGCCCATCTTCATCACTGCTTCTGGCATCTGTACCAATCAAAAGAATATTCTTTACACCACTTACTTTTTCCACATCACTTGGACGTACATAGTCAGTTTCCATGGTTTCATAATCCACTTTTCCTACCATGGCATAAACGCCTCCGTATACCAGTCCAAATAACACTGCAACTACAACTGCAATTTTAATAACTTTTCGCTTTAATTTCTTTTCTGCTTTGGATGATTTTTTCTTCCCTTTTCTTTTCTTTGCCATTTCCTCTTCTCCCGCTGCACGAGAATTCCTGTTACTCTGCTCTCTGTAAGATTTTCGTTCCGGATTTTCCTGTCTTTCGTAACGTCTTTCCATATGCTGATACCTTTCTGATGACTGTTGGCCATTTCGGCTTCGGCTACCTCCATACATGTCCGTATTCAGCTCACGGCTTTGGCTGTTTCCACTTCTTGTTGTGTTCTGTCCTGTTCTTTCATTTGCTGATTCTGTCTTTACTTCACGAATCAATTCTTCTGTACTTTTTTCAATATTCTCTGTAAGGTCAATTAAATTAAAATCATCTTTTCTGCTCATATGAATCACCTTTTATTTTAATGTGTCTGCAAGTTTTCCTTTCATTCTTTGCAATGCATTATCAATGGATTTTTCACTTTTTCCTAATATCTTTGCAATTTCTTTATAGGAAATCCCTGAAATATATAAATCCAGCACTTCTTTTTCCATAAAACTTAATTTTTGCTCAATAACTTCTGCCAGCTGTTCTAAATCCTCTCTTCGAATCACCAGTTCTTCCGGTGTTTTGTCCAGGGATTTTAACACGTCCATCAATTCTCCTTCTTCCCCCTCACCGCCAATCATGGTGTGAAAAGAAATATAAGTATTTAATGGTACATGTTTCTGTCTTCCGGCAGCTTTCATGGCTGAATACATCTGTCTTGCAATGCAAATTTCAGCAAAAGCATAAAAACTGTAGTCTTGTCCGCAATCGAAATCTCTAATCGCCTTAAACAGACCTATCATCCCTTCCTGAATTAAATCATCATTATCTCCACCAAGAATATACAATGCCTTTGCTTTCTTTTTGACCAGATACTTATATTTATCCATAATATCATCGGTCAATTCCTGCTCTCCTGCCTGAATCCGCCGGATAATTTCCTCATCTTCTCTTTCTATTCTCCCCATGCCTCATCCTCTATTTATTTTGATTCCAACGCTGTCTTACAATTTCATAAGCAAGTACACCCGCCGCCACAGATGCATTTAAGGAGTCAATATCTCCTTTCATCGGAATGGAGGTAATATAATCACATTTTTCTTTTACCAGACGGCTGACCCCTTCTCCTTCGTTTCCGATTACCAGACCCATTGGTCCTGTTAAATTGGTGCGATACATCACTTCACCGCCCATATCAGCACAGGCAAACCAAATTCCTTGCTCTTTTAACTCATCAATGGTTTTTCCAAGGTTTGTAACCTTTGCAACCGGTGTGTAGTTTAATGCACCTGCTGAGGTTCTGGCAACGGTTGCAGTAAGTCCCACCGCTCTGTGCTTTGGAATAATTACTCCATGAGCCCCTGCTAAATTAGCAGTTCGAATAATAGCTCCTAAATTGTGAGGGTCTTCAATACCGTCTAGCAGGAAAATAAACGGTGGCTCATTTTTTGATTTTGCATTTTCCAAAATGTCCTCTACCGTAGCATAATCATAAGCTGCCGCATAGGCAATTACCCCTTGATGCTTTCCGGTTTCTGACATCTGGTCAAGTCGCTCTTTTTTTACATACTGAATAAATGTGTCCTTTTTCTTTGCTTCTCTTACAATGGAAAGAATCGGTCCATCTTTGCACCCATCTAAAATAAACAGCTTGTCTATGGTTTTTCCGGAACGAAATGCTTCCATACAGGCATTTCTTCCTTCAATAGTAAATTCTTCATATCTCATGTTCTATATCACCTTCCTATAAATGCAGTTTCGCCCGTTGCAATCCCTCTTTCATCAAATAGACCATGCGCTCCCACTGGTTGTCCAGATATAAATATCCCATCAACGCTTCAAATCCCGTAGCCTTACGGTAATCTTTCATGGTTGCATTCTTTGCCATAGTCGCTGACTTGGCATTTCTTCCCCGCTTGTACACCGCCATTTCCTCTTCTGTGAAAATTTCTAACAATCCATCTACCATGGCAGACTGGGCAGCAGCCTTTACCAGACTGCTGGTCTTCTTATGAAGCCTATTGGCCTGGGTATTTCCTCTGTTTACCACAACCGTGCGGATTACCAAATCGTAAATACCATCTCCTATGTAAGCAAGCACCAGCGGTGAATAGCTCTTGGCACTGGCATCTTTCATCTGAAAGTTTTCTTTTAATAATTCATCTAAGCTCTTTTCCATTGAACTCCCTCACGTGTATCTTTTAAGATAATTCCTTTTTCCAGTAAAATATCTCTGATTTCGTCTGCTCTTGCAAAGTTCTTTTCTTTTCTTGCTTCCTGACGTTCTGCAATCAGCTGTTCAATTTCTTCCTCCAGAATTTCTTCCTTCTGCTCTAAAATAATCCCCAGTACATTAGAAAGTTCATGTAACGTTTTCTGGAACGCTTCCACTAATTCCTTAGAACTGTCTTCTTTTGCCTCAATATTGATAAATTTTACAAATTCAAAAATAGCAGAAATAGCGTCTGCTGTATTAAAGTCATCTTCCATGGCTGCTTCAAATTTTGCCACAAATTCTTTCTGACCTTCTAACAACTTCTTTTCTTCCTCTTTTAAAGTTCCTTCTGCCTTTTCTGCCAGATTTTTCAAACGCTCTGCAGAAGTAACAATTCTTTCTAAGCCGTTTTTAGAACTTTCCATCAAATCAGCACTGAAATTTAACGGGCTTCTGTAATGGGCACTTAACATGAAGAAACGTAATATCTGTAAGTCATATTTTTCACCGATTTCTCTAACGGTAAAGAAATTTCCCAGAGATTTTGACATCTTCTTATTGTTAATATTTAAAAATGCATTGTGCAGCCAGTATTTTGCAAACTCCTTGCCGTTGGCAGCTTCACTCTGGGCAATTTCATTTTCATGATGTGGGAATACCAAATCCTCTCCACCTGCGTGAATATCAATGGTTTCTCCCAGATATTTTTTAGACATTACAGAACATTCAATATGCCATCCCGGACGTCCCTGTCCCCATGGAGATTCCCAGTATGGTTCTCCGTCTTTTTTCGGTTTCCAAAGTACAAAGTCCATGGCATCTTCCTTCTGTTCTTCAATGGCGATACGCTTTCCTGCTTCCAGCTCATCCAGATTTTTCTTGGAAAGTTTACCATAACTATCAAATTTACGGGTACGGAAATATACTGTACCATCCACTGCATACGCATACCCCTTTTCAATAAGGTTTTCAATCATGACAATCATACCATCAATTTCTTCTGTTGCTTTCGGATTCTTTGTTGCCGGCTTAATATTTAAGTCTGCCATATCTTTTTTGCATTCTTGGATATAACGCTCAGATACCTCGCTTGCTGAAATTCCTTCTTCTATGGATTTATTGATAATCTTATCATCCACATCAGTAAAATTAGATACATAATTTACTTCGTATCCCTTATATTCAAAATAGCGTCTTACGGTGTCAAATACAATCATCGGTCTTGCATTTCCGATATGAATGTAATTGTACACCGTAGGACCGCACACATACATTCTCACTTTTCCTTCTTCGATTGGTACAAATTCTTCTTTCTTTTTGCTGAGGGTATTGTATAATTTCATTTTCGCTCTCCTTATTTTTCTTTTTCTAAGCGTTTGATTTCTGCTTCTAATTCTACGATACGTTTACAAAGACTGTCATTGTTTTTTCGCAGCTCTGTAATTTCTACCTGAACCGGATCCGGTAAATCCACCTGATTCAAATCGCATCTTGGAATAGATACATTATTTTGTTTCACCACATGTCCCGGTACGCCTACTACTGTGGAATTTGGCGGAACTTCCTTTAAAACCACAGAACCGGCACCAATTTTTGAATTTTCTCCCACCGTAAATGAGCCAATAATTTTAGCGCCTGCACTTATCATTACGTTATCTTCGATGGTCGGATGGCGTTTTCCGGTTTCCTTACCGGTACCGCCCAAAGTAACACCCTGATATAAGGTCACATTGTCTCCAACAATAGCAGTTTCCCCAATAATCACACCACTTCCATGGTCAATAAATAACCCTTTGCCGATGGTTGCACCTGGATGTATCTCAATTCCTGTTTTTCGTACTGCCCGCTGTGACACCCATCTTGCCCAGAAATAATGCTTTCTTAAATAAAGCTTATGAGCAAGGCGATAGTGCAGCATCACTTTAAAGCTTGGGTACAGCAGTACTTCCATATTGGAATGAAGAGCCGGATCCCGTTCCTTGATTACTTGAATTTCTTCTTTAATCCTTCTAATAATTCTCATCTATATCACTTCCTATTTCAAGGTCTTTCTACACAAAAAACCGCAGACAGTCATCTCTGTTTAGAGACGAATTTATCCGCGGTTCCACTCTATTAGAGGATTACTCCTCCACCTTTCAACACGTAACGTGTGCATACGTTCTTAACTAACAGCTTACGCCTTCATTAAAACAGCTCCCGGTCGCACTTCTTTATCTCTCCTGCCGGAAATGCTTTCAGCCCATGACATTTCCTCTCTGATGCACTCTTGATAAATACTCTTACCGTTCAACACTTTTACTCTCTTTAGTTGCCTACTTTAGTCTATGCAAAAATTAAACTTTTGTCAATATCAAACTATCTCATTTAAGAAAATTTTTAAGTTTTGGAAAGATTTTCTTGTGATTTCTTCTATGGTAAATACCGTAATATCCTGCTGCACTTCTTTTGAATTCTGTACCTTTTCTGCCTTAGCAAAGAAATCATTTCCCCGCTTCTGCACTGTCAATCTATATTTCCCCTGATTTTCTTTGAAAAATAAATCCACAATTTCTATAATGGGATGACTTTCTATCCACAGTTTTTCTTTTGTTTTCAATGGAATTAGTTCTGCCAAACTACTAAAATCTGTAACTCTTACCATAATACACGGAAAAATCTTATCTACTGGCAAACCTTTCTCTGAAAATTCTCCACCAAACAGCTTTAAATCTTTAGGCCTTCCACAAGTTTCCCAAATCGCTTTTAGAATTTCTATCTCCTTATTTGCATCGCATACCAGTTCCCGCAACTGCACTTCTTCTTCCTCCGCCACAAAGCAATAGCCACAAATTTCGCCTGTATCAGAATATCTTGCAATCAAAATACCTCCCTGCTGACTGCTCTGTTCTTTTATAAGGCATGTATAATACTGTTCATCCCTTTTTGCAAATAACTGATATCTCTTCTGCAATTGACTTTGTGAATATTTTATCAGTTCTTTTATTGTAGAAATTCTTTCCTTTTCCGGAGTAGCTTCTGTAATTTCTTCTATATATATGGAAGAAACTCCCATCATATTCTGCATGCCATCTGTGGATTTTTCCAACACTTCCCGCGTTAACCGATAATCCTTCCGTTCATATACTGTTACAAAATCAAACGAACGATAAATTGCTTCTTTTGCCGGCATCAAAAAAACAAAGGGGGTTCTTATTTCTCTGGCTTTTCGCAAGGCTTGATACAAAAGCCTTGCCATTCTTCCCTGATGCCTGTACTCCTCTTTCGTTGCCACGGCTACAATATAGTTTGACACAATTTCAGAATCCCCCATACACAATTTATATGGATTTAAATGAAGCATGGCTACCAGCATTTCTCCCTGAAAGCTGCCCCATATTTCATTATCTTTTATTTTTTCAACATAATAATAATCAAGAAATTCTTTTGTGTCTTCCACAAAAATTTCTTCCCACAGCCCTCTGCTTTGCTGTTTCTCTTTGCCTATTAATTTTCTTTCCATAAATTAATTTCTTTGACAGCCCTGACAACCACCGCAACTTCTTTCCTGCATCACATCATCATACATATAATTTTCCACGGTATTCAAAGCACATATGGCCTGAGAGGAAATCCCTTTCATTTCTCCGGTAAATCCAAGACCCTCTTCTGTGGTTGCTTTTACATTGATTCTGTTAATATCAATTTTTAAAGCTTTTGCAATATTTTCCCGCATCTGCGGTATATGTGGAAGCATCTTTGGCTTCTGGGCAATAATGGTCGCATCGATATTTTCAATCACATAAAGCTTTTCTTCCAAAAGTTCTCTTACATATTCCATCAATTTTATACTGGAAATCCCTTTATATTTTTCATCGGTATCAGGAAAATGTTTCCCGATATCACCCAATGCTGCCGCTCCTAATAAAGCATCCATAATAGCATGCAACAACACATCTGCATCAGAATGTCCTAATAAGCCTAGTTCATAATCTATTTTTACACCGCCAATAATCAAATCTCTGTCTTCTACCAGACGGTGTACATCATATCCCATTCCAACTCTCATATATTTTTCCTTTCTTAACTTCCATTGGCATAAAACCATTTTCACAAGTATCTTATATAAAAATACACGTTTTTCGAAATTTCTGCAATCTACTTTTGCATTTTATTTCTTAATGATAACTTTTTTCGTATTAGAGTACTTTCCATACACTTTTTTCTTTGTGCTGTCATACTTATATGCCCGTACTCGCACATAATACGTTTTTCCTTTTTTCAGCTTCTTTATCGTATATGTGGTTTTACCAGTAGTAAGCTTTTTCGCCTTTTTAAATTTCTTATTTTGTGCGTAGGAAATTTCATACCCTTTTGCCTTTGAAACCTTTTTAAACGTCACCTTTATTTTATTTGCACCACTTCTTTTTGCAGATTTCAATGTGACTTTAGCTACCTTCACCTTACTCCATTTTGCATACAAAGTAAGATTTCCCTTGGTATTCGTTGAAATCTCAGTGACTTTATTCTTGAAATCATTGTCTAAATACCAGCCTTCAAAGCTGTAGTCTTTACGGGATGGCTCATACAATTTCGTTCCTTGGGCTGAATAAGTTGTCGGATTCTTTGCATTGTTCTTTCCTCCCTGCATCTGATACTTTATGGAGTAACTCTGTGCGTTTGGTATTGAAGTTGGCATCTTTGTCGCATCTAAAGCTTTACTTGGCTCTGGTGTAACAGACAATGTAATTTCTTCATTTTTGTAAATATATTGTTTATCCACCCCGGTAACTACCACTTTAGTATCGCAGAACACCTCTGTAAGAGCATCACAATCATCACATTTTATCTCTGAAATCTGATTGTTATTACAATTTACCGTCTGTAGCTTGGAAAAACCGCTCAAATCCAGTGTTCCGGTTATTTTATTATTATTACAGGACAAAAACATCAGTGATTCACAACCGGAAACATCCAGTGAAGCTAATTTTCCATTGTCACATTCTAAAAGTTCCAGTTTATCACAACCTTGTAATTGCAAAGATGATATCTGACTATCACCACAGCAAATACTGGTGATATTTGATGTCTTCGAAAAATCAAGAACTTCTATATTATTTTCCCCGCAGTAAATTTCTTTTAATGCAGTTACCTCTGTTAAATCCAATTCTTGCAACTGATTATTACTACAATCCAAATACTGTAATGACTGTTTTTTCTGTAAATCAAGTTGCACTAATCGATTCTCTCTGCAATTTAGCTCCTCTAATTCCTTATTATCCTGAATATTTAAGCTGTTAATCTTATTTTTCGAACAGTCTAAGATGGTCAGTGCTTCACACCCGGTTAAATCTAACTGTGTCAACTGATTTTTTCCGCAGTTTAACTTCTCTAATTTTACAAAAAACTGTATTCCTTCCAGACTTTGAATTTCTTTTTGATATAAATTCATGGTTTCACAGGATTCTATTTCATTTTCTTCCAAAAGTCTATTTTGATTCAAGTCTACATATTCTTCCACATAAGCCCTAAATTTCTCATCCGGAAATACCCTTTCTTCGATAGCAATGTTCTCTACTCCATTGCCATCTGCCTTTACTGTTACCCCTTCCATTACGCCCACAGATACACAACTCATAAAAACAGCTGCACTTATGGCAATCCTACCTTTTATCTTCATCTCCTTATACTCCTCCCCAATGTGTTATTTTCTATGGATAGTATACGGTAAAATGCATGGATTTGCAATCGTTTGCAATTTTTTCAAATAAATTGTTGCATTTGTATATGTAATATGCTATACTTCTCTTTGTCGAGTAACGACACGCTGGCATGGCACAGTCGGTAGCGCACTTCATTGGTAGTGAAGAGGTCACGGGTTCGATTCCCGTTGCTAGCTTAGGTTGAAAAGCCGAAACCTTCTTTTTATTGAGGTTTCGGCTTTTATATTTATTCTCAAACTCCCCCGTCTGCATACTATAATAAATCCAACTCAATCGGACAATGGTCTGACCCCATAATTTCCGTATGAATCTTTGCATCCTTCATCCGTTCCTTTAGGCTTTCTGATACCATAAAATAATCAATACGCCATCCTGCGTTCTTCTCTCTTGCCTTAAAACGGTAAGACCACCAGGAGTAAATCCCTTCCTGGTCCGGATAAAAATAGCGGAAGCTGTCCACAAAACCATTTTCTATCGCCTGACTCATCTTTGCTCTTTCTTCGTCCGTAAATCCTGCATTTTTACGGTTGGTTTTTGGATTCTTTAAATCTATTTCCTTATGAGCTACATTTAAATCCCCTGCGTAAATCACAGGTTTCTTCTGCTCCAAGCCTTTTACATAAGCTAAAAAATCATCTTCCCATTTCATTCGATACGGAAGACGCGCCAGTTCATTTTGGGAATTCGGGGTATACACAGTGACAAAATAGAAGTTTTCAAACTCAGCGGTAATTACACGTCCCTCTTTGTCATGTTCCTCAATACCAATACCATACGTAACATTCACAGGCTCCTGCTTTGTAAAAATTGCGGTACCCGAATATCCTTTCTTTTCTGCATAGTTCCAATACTGATGATATCCCGGTAAATCTAACTCCAGCTGCCCTTCTGACAACTTTGTTTCCTGCAAACAAAAAATATCTGCATCTATCTCCTTAAAAAACTCTAAAAATCCCTTTGTAATACATGCACGTAAGCCATTCACATTCCAAGATACTAATTTCATAACATCCTCCAAGTCCAATAAATTTGTTTCCATTGTATCATTACTTTTTTCTTTTATCAAACCACATATGATTTTTGTGCATTTTTCACAGTTTCAACATTGTTTTTTTCTTGTTTTTTGGCTATATGAGTTGATTTTTCCACTTGTACAGTGTAAAATATAGTTAAACTTATATAATAATCTATATTTAGGGGGATTCGTTCATGAAAAAAATTACTGAAACACCTTTAATCTATACCAATGAGAACTGTGCATCCTGTAACCGATGTATTTCTGTTTGTCCGGTTCTCACGGCTAATTGTGCAATTGATAAAAACGGTCAGCAGGAAGTACTCGTTGATGGGGATGCTTGTGTACACTGTGGAAATTGTATTCGTGTCTGTGAACATAAAGCAAGGGAATATCGCGATGACACACAACAATTTTTCGAGGATTTAAAAGCCGGCAAAAAAATCAGCCTTTTAATAGCACCTGCATTTATTGCCAATTATCCAAGAGAATATAAAAAGATTCTTGGCTACTTGAAATCCAAAGGCGTTAACAGATTTATCAGCGTGAGTTTTGGTGCTGATATTACTACCTGGGGCTATTTAAAATATATTACAGAACATAATTTTTATGGGGGAATTTCTCAGCCATGTCCTGCAATTGTAGATTACATTGAAAAGTATGTTCCGGAACTGATTCCAAAACTGGTACCGGTACACAGTCCAATGATGTGTTCTGCTATTTATGCAAAAAAATATATGCACATAACTGACCGCTTCGCATTTTTAAGTCCATGTATTGCGAAGAAATCGGAAATTAACCGTCCTGCAAACGCAGAATATATACAGTACAATGTGACCTTTGAGCATTTAATGGAATACCTAAAAGGGGAAAATCTCGGTGCACAGGAAGAAAACGATGAAATCGAATACGGTTTAGGCTCTATCTACCCTACTCCTGGCGGACTTCGTGAAAATGTAGAGCATTTTCTCGGAAAAGAATATTTTATCCGCCAGATTGAAGGCGATGTTCATGCTTATCACTTTTTAGAAGAATATAAAAAGCGTGTAACTTCCGGAAAAGAACTTCCATTTATGGTAGATGCCTTAAATTGCGCCAAAGGCTGTCTCTACGGAACCGGAGCAGAAGTTTCCAAAGCCGATGACGAAGATATTCTTTTAGAATTACATAAATTAAGAAAAAGCGGTGGAAATCAGGCGGAATCCAAGAAAAATCCTTGGAACCGCACACTGAAAAAAGAAGAACGCCTGAAACTTTTTACAGAACAATTCAAAGATTTAAAACTGGAAGACTTTATGTGCACGTACACTAAAGAAAACACAATACTTGTTCCAGAACCAAGTTCCACTCAAATGGAAGAAGCTTTCTTGAAACTTGGAAAAAGTACACATCAGCAACGTACTGTTAACTGTTCCGCTTGTGGTTATAACACATGTAAAGAAATGGCAAAAGCTATTGTACTTGGAGTAAATATTCCTAGCAACTGTGTACAGTATCTGAAAGAAACTATTTCTGAGGAAAAAGAACACATTCAGGAAATTTCAGAACAACTTAAAAAAGATGCTGAAGTAAAACAAGCATTATATGAAGAGATCACAGAAGAATTCCAGAATATTCAGCTTGCAATTTCCGAACTTGTCCATGGCAATAACGAATCAGCAAATGATGCCACTTCCCTTGCCGCAGACATTAGTAATCTTCTTGAGTTTTCAGACACTCTCAGCACTTCCTTAAATGATGTCAAGGAATCCGTCAAGGGTTATGATGAAATGAACACTGCAATTATTAAGATTTCCAATCAGACCAATATGCTTGCATTAAATGCCGGCATTGAAGCAGCCCGCTCTGGAGAAGCAGGAAAAGGATTTGCTGTAATTGCTGACAGAGTACGTGAATTGGCCAATCAGACAAAAACTGCGGTGGAGGATTCGAAAGAACAGAGTGATGAATTAATTCCTGCATTAGACGAATTAAACGAAAGCACTAATACCTTGTTAAATACTCTTTCTGAAATGGGTAACACTACTACCCAGCTGGCCGCCAGCTCACAGGAAATTTCCGCAAGTTCTACCATGATTGAGGAAACTATTACCCGACTGGCAGAAAAAATGAAATCTCTTGTATAAATTCTTACTTATAACAAATGCCACGTGCTTTTTACACGTGGCATTTTCTTTTTATTGTTTCTTATAATAATTCTTTCAAAATCTTATTTACCATACCAGGATTTGCTTTTCCCTGCATAGCCTTCATAGTCTGTCCTACCAAGAATCCAATGGCCTTTTCTTTTCCATTGTGGTAATCTTCTACAGACTGAGGATTGTTTGCAATGACTTCTTCGATGGTTGCACGCAATGCCCCTTCGTCATTTACTGCCTTTAATCCTTTTTCTTCCACATATTTATCCGGGTCAATGTCTTCTTTGAAAATCACTTCAAAGACTTCTTTTGCCACAGAACTATTGATAGTTCCTGCATCCACTAATTCAATGAGTTTTGCAAGATTTTCCGGCGAGAAGGATAAATCTTCTGCTTCCATATCATTTTCTTTCATAAGACGAAGTGTTTCCACCATCAACCAGTTAGAAACCTTCTTTGGCTTCTTGCAAAGCTCTGTAGTAGCTTCAAATAAATCCGCCATTGTCTTAGAAGATGTAAGAATTTCTGCATCGTAATCAGGAATATCAAATTCTTTCTTATAACGTTCTAACTTCTCGGTACGAAGCTCCGGCTGTGCTGCTTTAATTCTTTCAATCCATTCATCACTAATCATGATTGGTACAAGATCCGGGTCCGGGAAGTAACGGTAATCCTGTGCATCTTCTTTAGAACGCATTGCATAGGAATATTCCTTATTATCATCCCAACGTCTTGTTTCCTGTACTACTTCCTTGCCTTCTTCTAATAATTCAATCTGACGGGCTCTTTCCCCTTCAATGGCTCTTGCAATAGCTTTGAAAGAGTTCAAGTTCTTCATTTCAGTTCTGGTACCAAATTCCTTTGCTCCTACTTCTCTTACAGATAAGTTAACGTCGGCACGCATAGAACCTTCGTTTAACTTACAGTCAGATGCTCCAAGATACTGGATAATCAGACGAAGCTTGTCTAAGTAAGCAATTACTTCTTCTGCAGAACGCATATCCGGTTCAGATACAATTTCAATCAAAGGTACTCCAGAACGGTTAAAGTCTACCAAAGAGCAGTCTTCCCATTCATCATGGATTAACTTACCTGCATCTTCTTCCATATGGATTTCATGAATACCGATGGTTTTCTTTCCTGCAGGAGTATCAATTTCTACGCCACCGTTTCTACAGATTGGCAGATATAACTGGGAAATCTGGTAGTTCTGTGGGTTATCCGGATAGAAATAGTTCTTACGGTCAAACTTACAATACTGTGTAATAGAACAGTTGGTTGCAAGACCTACTGCAATGGCATATTCCACTACCTGCTTGTTTAATACAGGAAGAGAACCAGGCATACCGGTACATACCGGACAGGTATGGCTATTTGGTGCTCCACCAAACTCTGTACTACAAGAACAGAAAATCTTTGTTTTTGTTGCTAATTCTACATGGACTTCAAGCCCAATGACTGTTTCATACTGTTTTGCCAACTAAAAGCACCTCCTACTCTTCTAACATGCCCGGACGTTTGTAAGAACCTGTCTGTTCATATGCATACGCCGCACGGATAATATTTTTTTCTTTAAAGCAGTCACCAATTAACTGTAAACCGATTGGAAGTCCCTTACTGTCAGTACCGCATGGAACACTGATTCCCGGAAGTCCTGCAAGGTTTACAGAAATTGTGTAAATATCGCCTAAGTACATCTTAATCGGGTCACTTAAGGAATCTCCAAGCTTTGGTGCTGTGGTTGGTGCTGCCGGTCCTAAAATTACATCATATTTTTCAAATGCCTTGTCAAATTCTTTCTTAATTAACGCTTTGGTACGAAGTGCTTTTAAGTAATAAGCATCGTAGTAACCGGAGCTTAATACGAAAGAACCAAGCATAATTCTACGTTTTACTTCTGCTCCAAATCCTTCGGAACGAGTCTTTTTGTACATATTGTGAAGACCTTCGTAATCTTCTGTTCTGTAACCGTATTTTACACCGTCGAAACGGGAAAGGTTAGAGCTTGCTTCTGCTGCTGCAATTACATAATAAGCAGGAATTGCATAGTCAACTAAGCCTAAGTCAAATTCTTCTACAATAGCACCTTTTTCTTCTAATACTTTTGCCGCCGCTAAAACAGCTTCTTTTACTTCCTTATCTAAGCCTTCGCCAAAATATGCTTTTGGAATACCGATTTTTAAGCCTTTTACATCATCTACTAAGGCAGAAGTAAAGTCATAATCTTCTCTCTTTACGGAAGTAGAATCCTTAGGGTCATAGCTTGCTATTGCCTCTAAAATAGTTGCACAGTCTGTTACGTCTTTTGCTACCGGTCCAATCTGGTCTAAGGAAGAACCGTAAGCAATCAAGCCATAACGGGATACAGTTCCGTAAGTAGGCTTAATACCTGTCACACCACAGAAAGAACTTGGCTGACGAATAGAACCACCGGTATCAGAACCTAATGCATAGGAACATTCTTCTGCTGCTACTGCGGCACAAGAACCACCGGAAGAACCGCCCGGTACATGTTCTGTGTTCCATGGATTTTTTACCGCACCATATGCAGAAGTTTCATTGGTAGAACCCATGGCAAATTCATCCATGTTTGTTTTACCTAAAATAACAGCTCCTGCTTTTTCTAAGTTTACTACTGCTTCTGCTGTATAAGTTGGTACAAAGTTTGATAAAATCTTAGAACTACAGGTTGTAAGCATATCCTTTGTACACATATTATCTTTGATTGCCACAGGCACGCCTGCCAATGGACCTGTCAAAGTTCCGTCATCAATTAATTTCTGAACTTCTTCTGCCTTTTTTAAGGCACCTTCTTTATCTACAGTTACATAACAATTTAATGTTTCTTCGCTTTTTTCAATCTGAGCAATAGCGGCTTCCACTGCTTCTTTTACAGTGACTTCTTTTGCTTTAATTTTCTTGCCAAGCTCTACTGCTGTTAAACTCATTAAACTCACAGTGCTACCTCCTATTCTACTGTCTTAGGCACTTTAAATGCCCCTTCTTTTACGCCCGGTGCGTTCTTTAAGATGTTTTCTCTGTCATCGCCGTTTGTTACCACATCTTCACGGAATACATTGTTTACCGGAAAAACGTGTGACATCGGCTCTACGTTAGATGTATCTAACTCATTTAATTTATCAATATAGTCAAGCATTTTTCCCATATCGGATTTTGCCTGTTCTTTTTCTTCTTCTGAAAGCTCTAATTTTGCAAGAATACCTACATATTCCATTGTTTCGTCTGAAATAATGTTTGCCATTTTCTTACCTCCTATGGTTCTAATCTGCTTAAATCTCTTGGGAACAAGGTAGTTTCACGCACATTTTCTTCGCCTAACAACTTCATGGTAAGACGTTCCAAACCAAGTCCTAAACCGCCGTGAGGTGGCATACCATGCTTAAATGCACTTAAATACTGTTCCATTCCTTCGGTTGTCATACCTCTGTCTTCGATTTTCTGAATAAACATATTGTAGTCATGGATACGCTGTCCACCAGTTGTGATTTCCATTCCTCTGAACAATAAGTCAAAGCTTAATGTGTAGGTTGGGTCTGCAGGGTCATCCATAGCGTATACCGGACGTTTCTTACTTGGATAATGTGTTACAAATACGAAATCTGCATCGTGTTCTTCTTTAAAATACTGGCTGATTAATACTTCTTCTTCCGGTTCTAAATCGAATGGGTTCTTAATCTGACGGTTGTATTTTTCAGAAACTAACTTTTTCGCTTCATCGAAACGTACAGTTGGAATTTTGTCTACCTTTGGAAGAACTACGTTTAACATTTTTAATTCTTTTGCATAGTCCTTCTGTAATAAATCCATGGTGTACTGTAAAAATCCTGTTTCCATAGCCATGATATCTTCAAATCCGTCAATGTAGCCCATTTCAAAGTCAAGAGATGTATATTCATTTAAGTGACGTTTTGTATTGTGTTTTTCTGCACGGAATACCGGTGCTGCTTCAAATACTCTGTCAAATACACCAACCATCATCTGTTTGTAAAACTGTGGTGACTGAGCAAGTACTGCCGGTCTGTGGAAGTATTCTAAACGGAACATATTTGCTCCACCTTCTGCACCTTTTGCTCCAATCTTAGGTGTACGGATTTCTGTAAATCCTTCTTGGAATAAGAAGTCACGGAAACCTCTTACGATTCCTTCCTGAATTTTGAATTTTGCACGTTCTCTTACGTTACGAAGAGAAATCGGACGCATGGAAAGCTTTGCTTCCAAAGATGTATTTAATTTCCATTTGCTGATAGCAAGTGGCATTGGTTCTGTTGGCTCAGATAACACTTTGATTGTTTTTAAACGAACTTCAATGCCGTTTGGTGCTCTGTCTTCTACTGCAACTACACCTTCCACTTCTACAGTAGATGCTTCTTTTAAGGTTTTGATGTCAAATGCTGTAACTCCCTCTTCAAAAACACACTGTAATAAGCCTTCTCTTTTACGAAGTACCACAAATGCCACATCTCCCATATCACGAATGGTATGCACTGCACCATTTACTTTTACTTCTTTTCCGGTGTAATCTCCGGCTACAAGTTCACCAAGTTCTAATGTTTCTTTGCGTTTTACTCCTTCCATAAATTCCATTGTCTGGATTCCTCCTTGTTCTATTTTACATTTTTATAATTAACTGTTAAAAAACAAAAACGTCCCGAAATGTAAGTTTCCTTACATTTCGGGACGGATAAATCGTATCCGCGGTACCACCCGCATTGGCAAATTGCCCTCTCTACACCTAACGCTGTGTTCTGCGTTCTGCCCTACTGCTATTTCGAACAGACTGCTCCAGAGTGTTACCAGCTACAATTCCTTTCATAGCGCTCTCAGTCGGTGACGCTAATTTCCTGTAAAGTTCCATGCAGTGATTCTCTTTCTTTGCATTTAAGTCTTTTTAACCTAGTGACAATCATAACATATTGTTTTTCATTTTACAAGACTTATGTTTTAAAATTCCCGATTAACTTCAATTACATAAGTAGTCTTTTGCACAGTCTGGTCTGAAATAGTTAAATCAGTAGTTGTTTCAAACACAACCTCGCCCAGACTCTTTAAGAAATCCGTATTCATTTCCGGGAATTTCTCATATTCACATTTTCCAATATAAATATAAGAAACATCATAGGTCTCAATAAATTCCTTTGCCACATTGATATCTGTGGTTGTATAGAAGTTTTTCACAGCTCCTTCTCGTATGTTTACAACCTCCGGAAATTCTCCGTCTACACTCTGCCATAACCACTCATGAGTTCTCCATCCGAAGACCGTTGGCAAACCTGTAATTACAGAAACACGATTGTAGAATGTATAGCTGTCACCGTTGGCTTCTAACACCACCGGTGTGCCTTCCACATTTTCGTTGAGCCAGTTAGTTGCTTCATAGTCTGCATAACATTCTGTTTCCATAAAGTTTGTGGCATCTAAACTCTTATAGGTTTCCGAATTCATATAATCACCAAACCATGCTTTGGATGCATTCCCGAAATATCCCAGTGTCAGAATAAACAAAACAGAAACTAACACGCACAATCTACGCACCATATTCTTTCCCTGTATAAGCATTTTTACAATCGCATACCCAAAAACAATTCCATACATGATATATGCCTGATAGGTGAGTTTGAACATTGTATTTGCTCTGGAATAATCGCCCTCATAAATATCTTTTACATAAATTACTTCCGGCATAAGATTGAGTCCAATAGCACAAAGGCCTAAGATAAACATAAATAAATCTACACTCTTCATTGTTCCCAAAAATTTTGCCACCGGATTAACATTGGCGGTCTTTTTATATTCGCCGGCTTTTGCATTGCGATAAATCATATTTCCAATATACAATACCACTGTAAACATTGGTATTGCCCAGAGAATTGCCAGCTGATACAACGGCGTTCTCATGGTAACAAACTTAATTCCTGTTGAAATCTGATTAAATGCCAGTGTAAATGGCAGACAGCAAATGGTTGCAAGGGCAAATACCAAAACCCCCTGAATCGCCGTCATTCCTATGGAATACTTATCAAAATTGCACAGTGCAATATTAGAAAATAAAATCACTGCGCCGGCAACTACAAAGTAAATCGGATAATCCCAGAAATTTGTTGTATGGAATAATCCAATAAAGAATCCTATCACCAGTATATGTGGTGCTAATACTTCCTGCACCATGGAATAACCCTTATTGTTTTTTATCAAATCTCTGCGATATAACAACCAGGCAAATAAAATACCCAATACAGTAAGTACAAAAATAATATTTATTACATGAGCATGCAAATCTCCCAAGATAAAGGAATAGCTTGGATACTCATGAATTGTTTTATCCGGAACATCCGGTTCATATCCAATGTATCTTGTTGAATTCGGGAACCAGTAACTTGTCACTTCTGCTCCTGTAAATTTCTGAAGCCATGGTCTTAATAAACCATAAATAACATAATGTCCGTTTCCTGCAAATACTACAGCCAGCACGCTGACAATTCCGGCAATTACTGCAAATGGTCTTACATTTTTAATTTTTTCAAATGTAAGCTGCGCAAAACAGTTGCGCACCAGTGAAAAAACAAGGGCACAGCTTAATCCTGCAATAGTCATTAACATTAAGTTATATCCATAATCCACGCTGATACCGGAAAGCTTTGACAAGAAAGTTCCAATAAACTGTCCTACATAATAGTAGTTTAAGTCTTCACCAGCCAACCACAAATCCTGCGGAGGCATGTACTCAGAACGTTCCATGATTTTCATAAATCCAAAATCCATGAATTTTTCTGTTCCGTACGCTTCCGGCTTACATCCTCTTAAATAACACCAGAATGTAAACATTGACAGGAAAATAAGTTCCACACATAACATGCTGTTAAAGTTTTCCAATGTAAAATTAATCTTTTTCTGTTTCTTATAGAAACCAAAAAAGTATAACAGGATATTCAAAATCAGCACAAATACACATACGATAACACAACTGAGCTGATTGAATTTCAGAATTTTAACAGAAGCCAATACCCACATAAGCCATGCTGACAACGCAAGACCTATGGATTTAGAAAAGGCCCATCCAAAATCAGTAAATCTTGAAAACATTAAATAGGTCAGAGGCATGGTAATTATGCCGAGTACCAGCAAAACGCCCCACCATCCTAACACTCTTCCAAAGTCGCCGCCCATACGTACCGCACCCAAAATAATGGTAAGTACTGTAAGAACTGCAAGAACTCCGGTAATTATTTGCTCTTTTTGTAATTCTTTTTTCATAATACCACCTTACATTATATTGTTTTTCCAATTACTCTAAAATCTTTGATTGCCTGTTTCCCAATTCCAATAATTTTTTTAATATTAATGGAATTGACTCCACCCTGGCGTTCTCTAAAAGTAATTGGTATGTATTTCACTGCCAATTTTTTCTTGGCATAGATAACTGAAATAATTACATTAGATAAGTTGTAGTCTTTTGGAATCAAGCCAATATACTGCTTTAATGTACTAACTTTCATCACACGGAATGGTGTATTGGCATCTGTCACCGATACCCCAAAACAAAGACGTATTACCAGTTTTAACGTTTTGGTAACGAACACTCTGGAAGAGCCGTCCTCTCTCTTGCTACGATGTCCAATCAACATATCATACTTTTCTCTTTCTTCCCAGAACTGCCAAAATTCATCCGGTAACGTCTGTCCATCAGAATCCGTCTGGAATATGTAATCTGCACCCTGTTCAATTGCATAATTATAACCGAACAGAATTGTTGCTCCATGTCCACCATTTGGTTTTGTCATTGGTTCAAACATAGTGAGGTTCTTTTCCTGTTTTAATTTCTGCATAATTTCGTATGTGTTATCCTTGCTTCCATCATTGATAATAACTAATCTGCTTTCTCCGCCAACTTTTTCCACAACCGGATACCAGTCATTGATTACATTCTCGATGTTAGATTCTTCATTGTACGCCGGAATAACAATATATAATTTATCCATATTTTTCCCCTTTATGTTTACATTTGTTCATTACTGCCCTTCTTATTATACATTTTTTTCTAAAGATTACAACACAAATTATCTTTTTTCGTGGCTTTTCACAAATTTTTGTAATATTTTTGTAACTTTTAAAGGGCAGCCCAAGGGCTGCCCTTTTGTTTATTACAGTATAAAAAGCTTACAATGCCTTGATTCTCTCAATCGCTGCTAATGTATTTTCGTAAGTTCCGAATGCTGTCAGACGGAAATATCCTTCACCACTTGGTCCAAATCCTGACCCCGGAGTACCTACCACATTTGCTTTTTCCAATAAGAAATCAAAGAACTCCCAAGATGTCATATTATCCGGTGTTTTCAGCCATATATATGGCGCATTGACACCACCGGATACTGTGTATCCTGCTGATGCAAGACCTTCTTTTATTGTTTTGGCATTGTTCATGTAATAAGCAACCTGTTTTGCAAGCTGTTCCTTTCCTGCCCCAGAGTATACTGCTTCACCGGCACGCTGAACAATGTATGGAACTCCATTGTATTTTGTTCCGTGACGTCTTGCCCATAATGGATTTAAGGCAGTTCCGTTACATTTTAATTCCTTTGGAATTACTGTGTAACCAAGACGAACTCCTGTAAATCCTGCATTCTTTGAAAAGCTCTTTAATTCGATTGCACATGTTTTTGCCCCTTCACATTCATAAATTGTATGAGGTACATCACTTTCAGAAATATATGCTTCGTAAGCAGCATCATAAATAATCACAGAACCTACTTTGTTTGCATAATCAACCCATTCCTGCAACTGAGCCTTTGTAATTGTAGAACCGGTGGGGTTATTTGGGAAACAAAGGTAAATTAAGTCCGGGGTTTCCTTTGGAAGTTCCGGTGCAAAATTATTATCAGCTAAACATGGCATATAAATCACATCACTCCATGTTTCTGATTTTGCATCATATGTGCCTGTTCTTCCTGCCATTACGTTAGAATCTACATAAACAGGATAGACAGGGTCACAAACTGCAATTTTATTATCCAGACTGAAAATTTCCTGAATGTTAGATGAATCACATTTTGCTCCGTCAGAAACAAAAATTTCATCTGCTGCAATATCGCATCCTCTTGCTTTATAATCATTTTCAACGATTGCATTTCTTAAGAAATCATATCCTAAATCCGGTGCATAGCCACGGAAAGTGTCTGCCTGTCCCATTTCATCCACTGCTGAATGCATTGCTTCAATAATTGCAGGTGCCAGTGGCTGTGTTACATCACCGATACCAAGACGAATAATTTGTTTGTCAGGATTTGCTCCCTGAAAAGCACTTACTTTCTTTCCAATCGTAGAAAAAAGATAACTTCCCGGTAATTTAAGATAGTTGTCATTTACTTTTGCCATTTTCTTTCCTCCTAGCGCTCTATCCTTTTATAATTCAATTTCGCCCTGGAATACGGTTTCTGCAGGGCCTGTCATATAAACATGATTTGTTTCTTTATCCCAATGAATAAACAAATCGCCGCCAAGTAACTTCACCTTCACCTTAGACTCCGTCAGTCCATTTAGAATACATGCCACAGCAACCGCACAGGCACCTGTTCCACAAGCCAGAGTTTCTCCTGAGCCACGTTCCCAAACACGCATAGAAACGGTATTTCGGTCAATAACTTCCACAAACTCCGTGTTAACACGTCTTGGAAATCTTTCATGATTTTCAAATTTTGGTCCCAGTTTTTCAATTTCCATCTGAGCAATGCCATCATAATATACTACTGCATGAGGGTTCCCCATAGAAACTGCCGTCATCTGATAAATTTCTCCATCTACAGTAATGTCTTCACTGATTACTTTTTCATTGGAAGAAATTACCGGGATTTTTTCTGCAATCAGTTCCGGTTCTCCCATATCCACGGTAACTTCTTTTACTTTACCGTTTTCCACAGCTAATTTCAGAAATTTAATTCCGCCCAGCGTTTCGATACTGATTTCCGTCTTGTCCGTCAATCCAAAATCATACACATACTTTGCCACACTGCGGATTCCATTTCCACACATTTCTGACCTGGAACCGTCACTGTTATACATTTCCATTTCGAAATCAGCCACTTTAGATGGATTAACAAAAATCAAACCATCAGAACCAATTCCAAAATGACGGTCACTTACCTTTATGGCTGTTGCCACTTTATCTTCCACCTTTTCCTCAAAACCGTTTACATAAACGTAATCGTTCCCAATTCCATGCATTTTTGTAAATTTCATGTTTATTATCTCCTTTATATTTCTTAAGCATCCATGATACTAAGCACCATTTGTGCTGTTTCCACCATATTTGTTCCACTGTCCATACTGCATTTCTGTATGTAGCGGTGTGCATCCTCTTCTGTCATATTATTTCGTTCCATAAGAAGGCGTTTCGCCTCCAAAATAATCGCCTGTTCTTCCGGCGACCTTAAATTACCCTTCTGTTTTGCTTTTTTCCTTCTTCGCTCCTGGGCCTGAACCATCATCCCCAGTGTGTTTACCAGTTCATGTACCTTGATTGGCATTGCCAGACACACCAGCTCACTGCTGGAACATTCACTCCAGAGATTTTGCGAAGCAACTAACAGCATTTCAAATTGTGGCGGCATATAGTCCCGTAGCTGGGAATATATCATATCTGCCATTTTATAACCACAAACAACAACGCCCCCATCAAGGTGATTCATCTGCTGCAAGGCCTGTGCCCCGGTAGTACAAGCAAGAAGCACATGAAAACCGCTTCTTGCCAACAGATTTTTGATGTTTTTGGCATCTTCAATTTTCGGAAATACTACAATTACGCTAGTCAACTTCACACCTCCTTACCCAATGTATTTTTCATGTCTTTTACAACACTAAATACGGTAAAGATAGGTGTCTGTCTCCCACGCGCTGACCTGACTGATATATTCTTTCCACTCAACTTTCTTGGATTCCACATATTTCTGTGCTATATGTTCCCCCAGTACTCCTTTAACAAATTCATCTTCTTCCAAAGCTCTTACTGCTTCCATAAGATTTTCCGGCAGGCCCTTAATATTCTCTTTTTCTTTCTCTTCTTCTGTCATATCGAAAATATTTTTATCTACACTTTCTGGTGGTTCAATTTTATTTTTGATTCCCTCCATGCCTGCTGCCAGACACAAGGCCAGTGTCAGATATGGATTACAGGATGGATCCGGGCTTCTTAATTCCACTCTGGTGCCTTCACCTCTTGTAGCCGGAATTCGTACCAACGGACTTCTGTTCTTCGCTGACCAGGCAATATACACCGGTGCTTCAAATCCCGGAATCAGACGTTTGTATGAATTTACCAGTGGATTAGCAATAGCTGTAATGGCATTGATGTGCTTCATAATACCGCCAATAAAGTAATATGCTTCCTTGCTTAATCCATTTTTATCTTCTATATCATAAAAAGCATTTTTTCCATCTTTAAACAAGGACATATTCGTATGCATACCGGAACCATTTATTCCCGCCTTTGGCTTTGGCATAAAGGTTGCGTGCAGACCATGACGTTTTGCAATTGTTTTTACTGTAAGTTTAAATGTCATAATATTGTCTGCAGTATTTAAGGCCTCATCATATTTGAAATCTATTTCGTGCTGCGCCGGTGCCACCTCATGATGGGACGCTTCAATCTCAAAGCCCATATCTTCCAAAGTTAATACCATGTCACGTCTTGCATTTTCACCATAATCCACCGGGCTCAAATCAAAATATCCGGCTTTTTCATGTGTAATTGTGGTTGGCTGTGAATTGTCATCGGTGTGATATAAGAAAAATTCACATTCCGGTCCCACATTAAATTCATATCCCATTTCTTTTGCTTTTGCAATTTCCTTCTTCAATATGTATCTCGGATCTCCTTCAAATGGTTTCTCATCCGGTCGGTAAACATCACAAATCAGGCGTGCTACCTTTCCCTGCTGTGGACGCCATGGGAAAATAGCAAATGTATCCAAATCCGGATATAAATACATATCACTTTCTTCAATTCTTACAAACCCTTCAATAGATGACCCGTCAAACATACATTTATTGTTCAGTGCTTTCTCTAACTGACTTGAAGTAATTGCAACATTTTTTAGTGTTCCAAACATATCCGTAAACTGCAATCTGATAAATTCTACATCTTCATCCTCAACAAGTTTGATTACATCTTCCTTGGTGTATTTACTCATCTCATTCTCTCCTTTACCAAATATGCCACTAGAAACCGGCAATGTTCTAAAACACGCTATTTATCATATCAATTCACGGTGTTTCTGTCAATTCCCAGCGGTTTTACACGCAAAAAAGGACAAAGAAATCCCAATTCTGAACCTCTTTGTCCTTTCTTAATTCTACCAACAGCTCACCGCTTTGTCAAGAGCCCTTTTTATAAGATTATACTTTTATGCTTCCATTAAGCCTTCCAACTCCTTAATCATACTATTAATGGTGTCCACCTGTTCCATCAATACCATAATTTCTTTTGTATTTCCCTGTACCATACTGGTAATGTTGGAAAATTCTTTATTTTCCTGATTAATTCTTTCTGCAATATCCTCATTAATCTTTACTGTTTCCTGTATTACAGAATTCTGCATTTCTCGGATTTCATTTGCTTCTGTAATGACACCTAAAGATTTCTTTAACAGTTCCATCATATTTCGGATTCCATGTACTGTTTCCACAATTACCTTATTCTGATTTAACAACTGTTCTGCATTTTCATTCATAAATTTGGAAACATCTGTGGTTCCGCTTTGCACTCTGGATACTACATAATTTACGTTTTTCAAAGATTCTTTTGTATTTTCTGCCAAGTGCCCCACTTCTTGAGCAACTACCGCAAAACCTTTTCCTGCTTCTCCTGCACGAGCTGCTTCTATAGAAGCATTCAACGCAAGCAGATTAATAGATTCTGCAATTTCATTGATAATATCCAGTGTTTTTCCAATTTCACCAGATTCTTTTAACAGCTTATCTGTTACTTCTCGCGTCTTGCTGGTAGAACGTTCTACTTCTTCACTCATACTCATCAAATTATTCAAAGCCTGTTCATTTGAAACGGAAATATCCACTAATTCTTTAGAAATCAAATCCACATCACTCATCTTATGTTCCATATGTTCACAGCTTTCTTCCAGACTTGCAAGGTTTTCCTTACTCTGTTCTGCTTTATCTAACATAGTTCCATTGCTTTCCAAAAGATTTTCACTAATGGCAGAAAGTTCTTCCGTAGAAGCACTTTCTGTCTGGGATGTTTCAACCAATAATGTACTGGCTCCACTCAAATTTTCTGTGATACCGCTAACTTTTTTGAGTATATTTTCAACTTCATCTTCTTTTTTCTCAACGTCCACAAAAAGATTATACGTTCTGCCAGAGATTAAAAAGGCTGTAATTGCACATAACGCATATACAATCCATATAAAAATCCAAACTATTAAATTATGCAATTTCAAATACGCACCAGGAAATATAATCATTGCAATTATATTTACTGCCATCGTGACTGCTATATTCACTTTAACAACAGAAACATCATAATACGCAATTACCATAATCGTTGCCAGAAAATATACATGTGTCATTGCACCAAATTTCCCATCATTTGAAACTATTAAAGTAAATGCTCCGTAAACCGGCATCAAACAAGCATATAAGTATTTTGCCCTAAAGTCTAACTTTTTCTCAAAAACCCTTATTAACACTGCCAATACAAGTCCTAATAAAATAGATGTATCCAAAATAGTACCTTTTAAAAACAGCATAACAAATACACATGCTGCTATAGGAATTAAAAATCCCCAAACCCCAAACATAATTAAATTCATCTGTTTTTCTTCATTTTTTAGAATTTGTAAGTTCATAGCCTTGTCCTCCTCATATCGTAGTTTTGAATTTTCCTTCCCAATACTTTACTCATAAAAAGTAACTTTCCAAATTTATCTTAATACTGGTAAAGCACACATACACAAGTGGTTCCTGCCCCTACTGTCCAAAATATCACATAGTCACCTATTTCCAATTCCTCGTTTTCCAAAGCTTTTGCATATGCAATCACCGGACTGGTGGTTCCTGTATATCCAAACTCATCACCAATAAATTTAAATTTATCCAGTTCTTCTTCTAAGTCATTACAAACATTTTTTATATTCTTTAACGCAAATTGTGACAAAAAATATTTTTTTATATCCGTCTTCTTCAAATTGTTGCGAAAAAGCAACTCATCAATAGAAATTTTGGCACTCTGAAAAGCTCCACCCAAATCAAATGGTGTCCACTTCACCAGCTTATCCTGTGTCGGCAAGCTTCTATCCAATGCTACACTGGACATTCCTTTTGCCGGCAAAAGAATTTTGTCATGATGGCTGGAATTTGTATAATAATCAGAATCCCAAAAGCCTCGTTCTGTATTGAAAACATTTTCCAACAGCATAGCACAGGCAGAATCCCCAAAGTTTGAATATGCAATTGCTTCATTGTATCTTGCATACCGATTCAACTGATCTGAACCTACAATCAAAGCATATTTTATATTCTGATTACTTTTCATAACGCGCACCACCTGTTCAAACGCAACTACCATCCCTGCACAATTTGCGTTTAAATCATAAACTGCACATCTCTGAGGAGCTCCCAGCATAGAATGAAGCTTTATAGCATTGGTAGGTGCAATGTATTCCGGTGTACCCGACGAAAATACCAACAGATTAATCTGTGATACCTTAATATGTGTTTTTTTTAACACATCACTTGCTGCCTGATAACCCATAGTTAGCATATTCTCTGCTTTATTATTGGAAATGTATCTACGCTTTCTTCCAGTTGCTTTTAACAAGCCTTCAATATCTGTCCCCAGATTTTTAAAATGTTCAATAAAATACTCATTATCCACAGAATTCTCCGGATGATAATAACTTACCCCTTTTATCATTATATTATTTCCCATCTAAGAGACCTCCTTACCCCACACACCTGATTCAAAAATAGACACTAATTTCAATCAAGCTATCTACAACCTCTGGACAAATTCAATAATTTTTTCTGTTACCAGCTTTTGAGCCTCATAAATTGCAGCATGTCCCTTATACGGTATCATTAACAACTGGCTGTCCGGGATTTCCTTCCATGTGGCCACCGCTGCTTCCGGCAACACAATCTGGTCATCATTCCCCTGAACCATCAATGCCGGAATAACAATGTTTTTACAGTCTGAAAGTCTGTTGTACCGGTTAGAAGCCATCAAATCCCCATAACTTATTTCATTAGAAACCTTTGTTGAATCAAATTTTTTAACAATGGCCTCTCTCTCTTTTTCTGACGTATCACTTCCAAACAAGTATGAAAAAACGTCCGTTACTTCAAACTGCTCTGGTGATATTTGTTTTAATCCATCTACCAATGGAGTATAGCTCTTTAAATCTCCTCCACTGCTAAGAAGTACCATTCCAGATAATAATATTTTTTTTCGTATAGCAATCTCACAGGTGATGGCTCCACCCATAGAATACCCCAGCATCACAACCTTTTTACCTATAATCTGCTTCTGTTGTAATTCCTGCACTGACTGTTCCACATTCTCTGCAAATACAGTAATTTCTTCTGGTTCTGTACCACTTGATTCCCCATGTGCTGTCAAATCAAAAACAATACAGTTATAATCCCCAAATCCTTCCGCAAACGGTAACAATCCTTCTTTTGTCATTGTAGACCCATGTAAAAATACTAATGTTACATTGCTTTTTTGATTTCCTATTTGCTTGTATGCCAAACATTTTTCAGTTTCCAACATTTCTTTTCCCCCTTTACAAGCTCTCTGCAATATGCATAAACTTTTTTTGCACACATTATTTCCTTTTTTATAATAAAATCTCAAATCAATTATAACAATTACACGCAAGAAAGTCAATATTTCTTCACACTAACACTATCTTTCAAAAGTGCCGGTTTTATTATCCCTCTCCCTTCTTAAAGCTCTTAATTTTTCTTGAAATCTGGTATTGATTAAGTTTGATGCTATAAAAATAGTTCTGATGAATAAGACAGGGGCTGTCGCCAAATGCGACAGCCCCCTTTGATATACTCCCAAAGTAATCTTATATACTACTCCAGATTCAGTCGTTTATTCATAATGTAATTGATAATCAACCAGAATGCTACCGCCATCACTAACTGTTCCACCATTCCAAGACTTATCATGTCATTATATACCCCAAGTTCTTCTAATATATTTGCTGAAGCGGTCTGTACCTCTGCTGTCTCATCAACTTTAAGAATTAACACTGCACTGCTTAAAGTACCTATCGCCTGAATCACATTCACGATAATAAAATAAGCCACTACAGAAGCAAGCATTTTATGAGTATTGAATAACTGTCCTACAGAAATAGCGATATAGTAAGTCAACGGTATGGAAACCAAGGATAATATTGCTGTAATTACAGTCAAAATCACCGACCATACCCCAAACATTCCTACTTCACCTAACTCTTCCATAATTACATTCAGTACGTCTACAAATTCTGTTCCCATCCCCTTGTACATAACAAGAATGACTATGGAACCAACAATAGCTACTCCGTCTATCAAAATCCAGATGGACGATACCAGAGTTTTTGAAAAAATGTGCTGCCATGGTTTTACAGGAAGTGTAAATGACAGATACCCTTCATCGGTATACATGTTTTTATAAAACCTTACTGCAAGATATATATGTGTTCCAACCCCTACCGCTATCACGGAAAAGATATATATTAACAGTAACATCCGCCACAATAGCCATGCTTCACTTAACACATCTATACTCAACATGATTTTTCCTATAATTGCCATCAAGACCAACGCAATGTGTACGATTGCCAGAATTTTTCCAACTGCTTTCCATTCATGTTTTATTAATTTCCCTAACATCTGTATACCTCCCTAAATAACTGGTCCACACTCTTTCCCTCTTTCATTCTGATTTCATCCACAGATGCATGAAAGCGAATCTGACCATACTGTAAAAAGATAACTTCATCTAATATATTTTCAATATCAGATATGAGATGTGTTGATAAAAGCACTGTTGCATTTTCATTATAATTTCCGATAATGGTACGAAGGATATAATCTCGTGCCGCCGGGTCAACTCCACCAATTGGCTCATCCAGAATATACAAATCAGCATCTCTGCTCATTACTAAAATCAACTGTACTTTTTCTTTGGTACCTTTTGACATGGTTTTTAATTTGTCGTCCAGACCAATGTTTAAGTTTTCAAGCATTGTTATGGCTCTCTCCCTGCGGAAATCTTCATAGAAATCTTCAAAATAGTCTAATAGCTCTTTTACTTTCATCCATTCATTCAGATAAGTTCGTTCCGGCAGATAAGAAATAATCTTCTTTGTCTCTACTCCCGGCTTTTTTTCATCGATAAAAACTTCTCCCTCTGTAGGCATCATTAAGCCATTGATAATCTTAATCAATGTACTTTTACCGCTGCCGTTTGGACCTAACAGACCGATAATTCTTCCTCGCTCAATTCTTAAGTTAATGTCTGCCAATGCCTGTTTGTTTCCAAACTTTTTGCAAAGATGATTCGACTCGATCAAATAGCTCATTCTTCTTCCTCCCTCTTTAATTCCTTGATAACACTAATAGTTTCTTCCACATCATAACCCAACTGCTTCATATTTTCCAGAAAAACCTTAATATGCTTTGAAGCCATTTCTTCCTTCACTTTATTAATCATTTCCTCGTCCTCCGTCACAAATCTTCCACTGGTTCTCTGGGTATACAATAATCCCAGTCGTTCCAGTTCTGCCAATGCCTTTTGCATTGTGTTAGGATTTACCGCCGCTTCTGTTGCCAGTTCCCTGACTGGCGGTATCTTATCTCCTGCCTTGTAGAATCCAGATACAATATCCATCTGTATTTTTTCTACCAGCTGGGTATAGATAGGTCTGTCTGCATCTAATGTCCATGCCATTTGTATTCTCCTTTCTTGTATCATTGTCTTACTCGCCTAATACAATAGTATATCTTTTTTTTCTTTATGTCAAGCATTTTTGTTATATTTTTTTCTGGAAATTCATAACATATAGAAAAAGCTTTTGGAGGAACTTATGAGCGGCAAAACAAAAATTGTAGTACTTCGCACAAAAGAAATCATCTATACCGGTCTTTTCGCGGTTCTGGGAATCGTCTTAATCATACTTCTTATCTACATGTTTCAGCCTAAGAATTCCGGCTCAGAAGAAAAAAACGCCTATGTTCCCGGCGTATATCACTCTGCCATGGAATTAGGCGAAAATACTGTGGATATTGAAGTTATGGTAGATGAAAACAGGATTCATTCCATTGATATGAATTATACTTCCGAGTCAGTGGCTACCATGTATCCTTTGATGGAACCTGCTTTAGAAACTCTTGCAATGCAGATTTGTGAAAAACAGTCTTTAGAAGACATTACATATTCTGAAGAAAACCGTTATACTTCCATGCTGCTTCTTGATACCATAGAGCAGGCTCTGGAAAAAGCAAAAGTACCTGAAGCAGAAGATTCCTCCTCCGATTCAGGCACAGTTCCGGAAATTATTTATTAAACCCAGTTCTGATTACAGGGCCGACTTTAAAAGGTCCTGTAATTTTTCTACGGGCACATGGTATTTTTTGTTACAGAAATGGCAGTTCACTTCGATGGTTTCTCCATCATCAATCATAGACTGCAGTTCCTGCTTGCCAAGGCTGATTAACATTTTTTCTATCTTTGTATCGGAGCAGTTACATTCAAATGCTGTTTCTGTGCGGTCTGCCACAACAGGATCTAAGCCTTCTAATATAGTTTCTAAAATATTTTCCGGTGTCATCCCCTCTTCCAACATATTGGTAACAGATGTTACATTTTTAAGATTTTCTTCCAATTTATCAATGATGCTGTCCTCTGTAAATGGTAACAACTGGATAATAAATCCACCGGCACGTTTTACGGTGTTATTCTTTTCCATTAAAACACCAAGACCTACAGAAGATGGTACCTGTTCTGAGGTTGCAAAATAATAAGTCAAATCTTCTGCAATTTCACTGGTAGTTAAAATGGTCTGCCCCACATATGGTTCTTTTAATCCCATATCTTTGATTACCTGAAGCATACCGACACCTACCGCAGAAGCAACATCCAATTTTCCTTTGCTGTTTGGTGGAAGAATTACTTCCGGATGTTCTACATATCCTTTTACATTTGCTTTTGCATCAGAAGTTACCGTAATTCCGCCTAAAGGACCACCGCCACGAACTTTTAAGGTTAATACATCCTTTTCATTTTTCTGCATCCACCCCATCATGGCACCTGCTGTCAGCAAACGTCCCAGCGCTGCAGTTGCTACCGGACTGGTATTGTGTGCTGCTCTCGCAAATTCCACCATTTCCTGTGTTGTGGCTGCAAATGCTCTAATCTGATTGTTTGCTGCTGTTGCTCTTACAATATAATCTTTCATTTTGATTTTACCGCCTTTCCCTTTTCTCTTGCAATAAAATATACCCGTTCGCTGCTCTTTTTGGGTGCTTCTTTTGTAAACGCATCATAAACTGCAAGAAATTCTAATCCTGATGCTTCTATCATCTGTATCATTTCTTGGATTTCATAAGCCCTTTGGTAATGTTCTTCTTCAAATTTTTCATACATACCTGTTTCTTTATCTTCAATAAATAAAGTCAGGGCATATTCATTAATTTTTTCTTCTTCATCATAAAAATTTTCCCAGATAAAACTGCTGTCTTCTCTGGTTTCTGCAAATGTATTATCTCCTAGAATTTCCCTATACTTATAGCAAGTATTCATATCAAAGATAAAAATCCCTTCCGGATCAAGATAATTATTTACTAATCGGAAAGTCTGCACAATATCTTCTTTTTCTGTTACATAGTTAATACAATCACAGATACTAACTACTGCCCTTACCGTACCATATAATTCAAACTCCTGCATTTCCTGACATAAATACAATATATCATGGCCGGAATCTGCTCGTTTCTTCATGGCAATATTCAACATATCTTCGGACATATCTATGCCCGTCATATCATATCCTGCTGTTGCCAGCTCTTCTGTCACATTACCTGTGCCACATCCCAACTCAAGCACAAGCCCGTCTTTTATTCCGTATTGTTCCAACAAAGAAATCACATACTCTGTCCATGCTTTATAGTCTATGTTATCCATAAAGATATCATACACTTCTGCAAATCCTGTATACGCTTCCATCTTCTATCCTTCCACACTTTCAATTGTTTACTTATGATATAGTAACATATTTTTCTGAAAACGCAAGCTTGATTATTTTTCTGTTGAAAGTTATACTTATATTAATTTTGAACTGTCCTTGCAAAGGTACAGTCGTACATTTTACGATAAGGGGATTATAATATGAAATTTATTAGCCAAATTGTTCGCAAACAGACGCTTCTTTCCAGTATTTTGCCGGCTCTGTTTTTGATTTTTTTGGTGTTCACGGTTTGGAATTATCCCTTTTGGGATATTTTTTCACCAAAACACATTACTCATTTCACAGATATGGAGAGCAAATATGCGTCCAAACAAGATTATGTAAACCTAACCGATGTTACTCTTTACTATACCGGATATGATTCTGTCCGCAATGATAAGGTAAAAGGGAGATACTATTATGCCTTTGAGGATGACCAGTGCTTTTTCTTTCTGTTAACTTCTGAGGACGCCATGAAAGCACCTGAGGCCTTGATTTTTTCTTCTCTGAATTTGAAGTTAGTCCAGACAAACTCGGATTTTTCTTCTTTTTTAAATAGTCTGAGTACCGATATTGACTGGAGTGCAACGCATTTATCCGAAGCAACACCGACTTTCTTTGGACGGGAGTACCGGGATATTCTTTACTACTCCTATTTTTTCGCGGGACTTCTGGCTGCTTTATTTGTGTATATTGTAATTGTACTTTGCTCAAATATACTGGTTTTCATATTTCCTTTTATGCAAAAAGGTATGCTCCCATGCTCCGGTTTCTCTGCCAAAAAGAAACTTTTCTCTCGCATGATTGCAAAAACATTAAAAGAAAGGGAAGATATTGTAGCAATCCGATTTTCTTCCAGAGGACGAAAAGATTTTTACGTAAGTCCCTCTTTTTTAATTTACTGTTCTACCTATGATACACATATCCTTCCGGTAAAGGACATTATCTGGATTTATAAACATGTTATCAAAGCTGCCCACGGTATTTCCGATGCTTCCAGCTTTTATACCATACATTTCATTTTAAACAGCGGAAGGCATATCCAATTCAAGAACTGTCCTGAAAGAAATTCTGATGCATTGATTGCTTTGCTGGCTGGAAAAAATCCTAATATTTTAGTAGGTTATTCTCAGGAACACAAGGCACTGGCAAAGAAATATTTAACCTATATCAATACCACTCAATAAATTTGGGGTTTTTACATCAAAAAAGAAGTTGCGCACCTTTTATCCGGTACGCCAACTTCTTTCTTTTATATTATTTATTCTTTCTAATCGTTACGTAATTGAAATGCTCCAACCATTGCTTCTAAAGTGTCTGCCTGCGCTGAAAGTTCTTCACTAATAGCTGAGGTTTCTTGTGCAGCTGCTGAATTACTCTGTATAACTGTTGAAATCTGTTCAATTCCTAATTCTATCTGCTTCAACATATTCGCCTGAGTACGTGAAGCCTCTGCTGAACCTGCCGCCATACCGGAAAAATCTTCCATGCCGCTTAAAACCTCACCAATCACTTCCATGGTACGCTCTACAATACCATTTCCTTTTTCAATTTCTTCCAAGGATTTACCAATCAGCTCTCTTGTATTCACTGCAGACTGTGCACTGTCAGCCGCAAGCTTTCCAATCTGATCTGCTACAACGGCAAATCCCTTTCCTGCTTCTCCTGCTCTTGCTGCTTCTATGGAGGCATTCAATGATAACAAATTAGTCTGTGAAGCAATATCTTCAATAGCTCCTATAATATTTTCAATTTCTTTTGATGTTTCTGTAATACGTTCCATTGCACCAATCAAGTTATTCATTTCTTCACGACTCTTTTGAGCCTCCTGTGCAGAAATTTTAATCTTGTTTGCTGCTTCTAATGCATTTTCTGCACTTTCTTGTGAAATATTGCTTACATCTTCAACCGTCGCCGTGAGTTCTTCTACCGCTCCTGCCTGTTCTGTTGCTCCTTCTGCCAGTTCCTGAGCACTAGATGCCAACTGCCCAGAACCGATAGATACCTGTTCAGAAGCTTCACTGATTTGTCTTAACGTTCCATCTAACTGGCGATTCAATTTTCTGATATTTAAAATTAAAATCTCAAACTCACCCATATAACTTTCTTCCGCTCTTGTTCTAATATTAAAATTGCCCTCTGCCATTTCAATCAACAAATACTCCATGTCTTTAATTACAGTACGCATCTCCAAGCAAGCTCCACGGAAATTCTCTGCCAGTTCTCCCAATTCATCCTGACTTTCATATTTAATTTCTATATCAAGTTCTCCATTACGTAATTTCTGTGCCGCTCTCTGCAATTCCAACACAGGTTCCACTAAAAGTCCGGTAATAACCTTAGAGAAAGTAAGACATAACACAATACTACCAATGCCAACAATAATCATCACAACAACAGCCAATGTTCCTAAAGTTCTTGCAGTTTTATAAGCACTTACAGCTGATTCATCCGAATGATTTCCTATTTCAATAAGAATATCCTGAATACGATCTGTGGCCTGAGTATATTCCCCATTAAATAATTCCAAAGCCTCATCATGCTTTCCAGCTGTTACCAATGTAACCACTTCTGCCCTTTTTGCTTTTAAATCTTCTAATGCTGCAATCAATTCTTCTGACATTTTTTCATCATCAAAATTCTTTTCTAGTGCTTCCACATTAGTCCCAACATACCCCGCATAAGTAGCTGCTACGTCAATTTTTTCTTGAGCCTTTTCCGCATCCTCCATAGTTACTGCCCACAATACATTTTTCCCTACCATCTGGATATCTTTTCGAATTTCCAGCTGTAACTTTGTATTCTGGTAAGATTTCGCATAAAATAAATTTAACATTCCATTAATTGTAACAATTCCCCCAACAGCTACAATTACCGTAACTATCAATACTCCTAAAATCGCAAAATATGAATTTTGAAGTTTTTTCCCCACTTTTAAATTTTTAAACTTTTCTCTCATATAGTTTCCTCCTTATCATTATGTAATTTTTCTTACAATCCCTTAGTAATATGATACAACATTTCCTTTTACTTATCAATGTTTTTATGACTTTTTGCACAAAAAAACCTCACACCAGTTTCCTGGTATAAGGTCTTTTTTGCCATTTACGCTGCTTTTGCTTCTTCTGTATCTGTTTCCTCTGCATTTTCTCCACCAAGTTTATTTCCGGCAACTGCACCGATTGCAAGTGCAACCACACCTGTAATAACGCTAATTACATTAACACCTTCAAAACCTGCTGAAATAAAGATTGCAAATGGTGATGCTACAATCAATCCGATAATTGCCCAGTAAGCAACCAATGGGAATTTCTGAAAAATAATTTCAACCAGTTTTGCAACGATGAACACTCCGGCTACTACACCAACTCCAAAAGGAACAAAAATCATTAATCCTTCTATAATTCCATCCACATTCCAAGTAAGAACATTCTCTATAAATAAGCTGATGTTTGAGATGATTGCATCGTAATACCCTAAAATCATAAGTACCATAGAACCGCTGACTCCCGGTATAATCATTGTTGCAGATGCAATCACACCTACAGCAAACAACTTAATCATTGGCACAATTCCACCAACGAGCGTTGCTTCTTCTCCACTGCCTTCTCCTATCAATGCTGAACCAAGAACTAAGCCGAAAAACAGTAAACATGCAATTATATGCTGAATTTTTACGGAATGTCCTTTTACATTTTTGACAATAAATGGAAAACTACCAATAATCAATCCGATAAACAGACAGTTTGTCTGAAATGGTATTACATCAAACATAATTGCAATGACTTTGGATAATACCACAATTCCTAATGCCATACCCACTGCAATAGGAAATAGGAATTTAAGACTTTTCTTAAAGTTCTTAAACAATCCTGTGATTGCGGAAATTAATTTATCATAAATTCCCATGGCAACCATCATGGTTCCACCGCTGACTCCCGGTATAATATTGGCCACGCCAATAACCACACCACTTAAAATTTGTTTTAACATATAATCCTCCTATTGTTTACATTTTCTATTTTCTATGTAATTATTTAATGTCTGAACTAAGGTTTCCATTTCTTTTTGGGTTCCCACCGTAATTCTTAAATAATTATCAATTTTAGGCTTTTTGAAATACCTTACTATAATTTTTTCTTTACGAAGTGCCTGCTGTAATTCCTCTGCCGGAATTGACTCATGAGTTGCGAAAATGAAGTTTGCTTTGGAATCCGGAAATGTAAATCCTAAATTTGTAAGCTCTTTCTTTGTCCATTCTCTTGTAGCAATAATCTTTTCTACCGTTTCTTCAAAATAAGCCTTATCTTCTATAGCAGCCACACCAAAACGTATAGATGTGTCATTCATGGTATAAGAATTAAAGGAATACTTTACATCATTCAAATATTTAATCAACTCTTTATTTCCTATTGCGAAGCCAATTCGCATACCTGCCATAGAACGGGATTTTGAATATGTCTGCACCACTAAAAGATTGTCATATTTTTCCAACAGTGAAATTGCACTTTTGCCGCCAAAATCCACATAAGCTTCGTCTACAATTACCACACTTGCCGGATTCTTTGCTACAATTTCCTCAATTACGGATATATCTTCCAAAACACCGGTAGGTGCATTTGGATTTGGAAAAATAATTCCTCCGTTTTCTTTCATATAATCTTCTTTTACAATATGAAAAGCTTCATCTAAAGGCTGAGTTTCGTATGGTATCTTTAACATATCTGCCCATACATCATAAAAGGAGTAGGTAATATCTGGAAATAAAATTGGTTTGTCGCTGTTAAAAAATGTCATAAATGACATGGCAATCACATCATCCGATCCTACACCTACAAATACATTTTCCTTGTCCACTTGATAATATTTTGCAATAGCAGACACAAGACTGTCTATGGTTGGGTCCGGATAAAGACGTAATCTGTCCACATCTGTTTCTTCCAATGCTTTTCGTACCTTTTCTGATGGCGGATATGGATTTTCATTTGTATTAAGTTTAATAATTCCCTGCTCTTTTGGCTGTTCGCCCGGCACATAGGGAACTACTTTTCGTATGTTCGCTTCCCATTCTCTCATACTTCACACTTCCATCACTTTCTGTTGTAATAATTAACCTGCGTTGGTTACATGTTTTTTAACCATTACTTATGTTAGCAAAAATGACCTGCAAAAGCAAGGAAATATTTTCTTGCAAAAAGCAGGCCTATTGGATAATATAATTATGTATGTAATTTTTTTGTATTTTATGTAAAATTCAGACAATTTTTGTCAACGAAAGAATGGAGGGAGTTATGAAAAAAAATTACTTATCCAAAAGTCCAAAAAAGGCAGCAGGATTTTTTTATTTCTTTACTATCCTAATCTGCTCTTTTTTCATCTGGAACAGCAACATGGAAACTATTCACGCAGAGGAATCTACACAATCAGCGGTAATCTCCCCTGCACTTTCACCGGAACCATCCCAAAGTGTTTCACCGGTTCCCAGTGACACTCCTGGAGCAACGGAATCTCCTACAGTTACCGTTACTCCTACACCGAAACCAGTAAAACTTTATACCTTAAGTTTTACCAATCCTGGTAACGAATGGACTTACAACGGACAAAATTATATCACACCGATTCAGCGTACAAAAAACGCATACTGGGGGGACCTTCCTGTTCCACAAAAGGCAGGTTACACATTCCTTTACTGGTATAACGCAGAAACAGGTGCTGTATATAAAGCCCAGAACACCCGAAAAGCATCTCAGGATGTTACTCTGACCCCTAAGTGGAGTTTAACCAGCTATGAAATCACTTATTCTTTAAACGGAGGCTCTTTCGTGTCTGTTTCACCAACTTACACCTATACCATAGCCTCACCGAAAATTACCCTTCCGGAACCCGTAAAGAAAAAATATCTTTTCAAAGGCTGGTATACCACAGCTAACTTCACCGGAAAACAGATGACTGACATCTCACCGGGAAGCTACGGAAATGTAACTTTTTATGCAAAATGGGAGAAAGTCACACCCGCAGCGACTACTGTCAGTTCCTTAAAAAACAGTTCTAATAAACTAACTGTAAAATTAAAGAAAACAAGCAAAGCTAAGGGTTACGAAATCAAAGTTTCTACCAACAAAAGTTTCAAGAAAAATGTTGCCATATATGACCTTAGCTCCAAAACTTCTTACACCTTTGTCAATCCTGCCAAGAAAACATACTATATAAAGGCAAGAGCTTATGCTTATGATTCTTATGGGAACAAGAGCTACGGTTCTTACGGAAAAACAGCTAAAATCAAGATAACAAAAACCAGCAAAGAATATGCTGCTACATCCTCTTCTGCAAAATTCACTTCTGCAAAAGCCTTATCAAGCAAAGAAATTCGCCTGAAAGCAACGGTTAAGAAACGTGTAAAAAGCAGCGATGACTATTATTATCTTGTAAAGGTAAATCCTTCTACCAACAAGGTAGAAAAATCTGTAAAACAATTGATAAAGGAAAAATATATTAATATTACCCTTCCAATTGATGGAAATAATGTGGGAAATCTACTGACAAAATACGCCATTGCAGTAAAGAAAAGTGGCAAATACGCTTTAATCAGCTCACCTACCTATGTTACCAATCCTGAGAAAAGTGCTACAAACACCATGAAATATGTTACACCTGCCTCTAAAAAAGGAATTCAGGGTGCTACCATTGATGATTTAGGTACTAAAAACACTCTTTTAAACATGGATTTAAAAAATCTGATTTCTACAAAAGGTTCCGGAACACCTTATGTATACAATGGAAAAACCTATTATTTTACAGATTATTATGTAGGACAGGTAAAATATTACAATGCCAAAGGAATCAACGTTTCCATGGTGGTACTTTTAAGCTGGGATGATAATTTAAGCTACTTAATCCACCCTTCTGCAAGGGTTCGCGGAAAAAACTATTACTCTTTAAATACAGAAGAAAAAAAAGCCCGAGAAACTTTAGAAGCAGCATTTTCCTATCTGGGCGAAACCTTTGGGCAAAAAGACTGTTATGTTTCTAACTGGATTTTAGGAAATGAAGTAAATGCCCATAAGGTATGGAATTACGCTGGAAATCTTTCCTTAAACAATTATGCAAAATCCTACGCCCAGGCATTTAACATGCTTTACTACGGTGTAAAACATGGTTTCAAAAACTCCAGAGTGTTTATCTCTTTAGACAACGAATGGAATAAAGGAACTAACGGATTCAGTGGAAAATCTTTCTTAACTGCCTTTGCCAGTGCCATGAAGAAAGAAAATTCAAAGGTTCAGTGGAACATTGCATACCATGCTTATCCTGCTCCATTGACCGCTGCTGCTTTCTGGAAAAATACAGGAATTACCAATACTGAAACCACACCATACATTACACCGCAAAACATTGAAGTTCTTACAAAATATGTTAAAAAACATTATGGTTCCAAGACAAGAATTATTCTTTCCGAGCAGGGATTTACTTCCACCGCCGGAGATACTGTTCAGGCCGCTGCTTTAGCCTATGCTTACTATAAATGTGAATTTAATTCCATGATAGATGCATTTATCATACGAAGCGAATACGACGCTGATGTGGAAGTAAAGCAGGGATTATCCATGGGACTGATTCGAACCTCACCATGGGGCTATAAAGAAGCTTACAACGTGTATAAATACATGGATACACCAAAGTCAGAAACTTATACAAAGAAATATCTTTCTGTCATCGGTGCAAAGAAATGGAGTGCCATTGTACCCGGCTACAAGGCAAGCAAGTTTAAATCCATGCCAAGCAAATAGAAGAATCGAAAGAAAAAATACCAGATGAGTGAAATCCACTCTCTGGTATTTTTCTTACGCTGTACAAACAGCATATACAATCAATATAATTCCTAATACAATTCGATAATATCCAAATACTTTAAAATCTTTTTTCTTAATGTAAGACATAAATGTCTTAATCGCTATTACAGATACGATAAATGCTGTTACCATACCCACAATCAAGATAACCATTTCTCCTGCTTCAAAAGCAAGACCAAATTTAACAAGTTTCAAAAGACTTGCACCAAACATAATTGGAATAGCAAGGAAGAAACTAAATTCTGCCGCCACATATCTGGAAGTGCCAATTAGCATGGCTCCAAGAATGGTTGCACCGGAACGTGAAGTTCCCGGAATCAATGCAAGAATTTGGAAAACACCAATAAGCAATGCATGCTTGTAGGTTAAACCATCAAAATCCTTGACTAAAGGCTTCTTATTTTTATTTCTGTTTTCCATAATAATAAAGAGAATACCATATACAATCAATGTAATGGAAACCGTCTGGAAATTGTAAAATAATTCATCCAGCTTATCATCAAAAGGAAGACCGATAATAGCCGCCGGCAACGCTGCTACCAGCACCTTAAACCACATCTGCATGGTATCCCATTTCACATATTTGTTTAAGAAATTCACCAAACCACTGTTTCCCTGATAATTTGGAGCATATTTTACATTGTCATTCTTCTTTCCTGATATAAACGGCCACAACTTATGCCAATACAGCACTACTACCGCCATAATAGCTCCTAACTGTATCACCACAAAAAACATTTCCTTAAATTCCGGTGTTACATTCAGCTGTACAAACTCATCGATAATAATCATATGTCCTGTACTACTGATTGGAAGCCACTCTGTAATTCCTTCCACAATCCCCAGAAGAATTACTTTTAGAATTTCAATCAAATTTTCCATTTCTTCCTCCAAACAATTTTCTTTTATTCGATAATGGTATCTTCTTTTGCGTCTTCTCTAACTACACAAACCCAGGTTTTTCCTTCATTTAATGTAATTTCGTTACCATTTTTGTCAAAGTATCTTGTTTTATCCCAGTCTACATATTTATTCCATGTAATTTCAATTGCTTTACCATTTGTAATATAGTATCCTGTTTTGTTTTCATCTACTACATGGTAGAATTTATAGTCTTTAGCATCTCTGGATTCACCAATGGCATTCTGAATAATAATATTCTTTACTGCCAGCTGTTCTCCATCTAAATCGTCAATGTGTTCTTTACCATACTGATATCTGTAATACAATCCGTCTTCTTCATTATATTCAAACCATGGCTTATTTACCACATATCCACCCGGAGTAACTTTGTTTGCATCGCTTGCACCATCCGTTAATTCTACCTGCTCAGAAGCCGGTTTAAATAAATAATGAGGTGCTAATACCTGATATCTTTCTGTGTGTTCTAAAGAATAATCATATTTTTCTACACCTTTTAAGATACCTTCTCCACTTGCATATGCATTGTGTGGAGCTTTTCTGTCTGAACTACGATAATATACAGTTCCATCTAAAATAGTACCATCCAGGTTGTCCACATCATCACGTGACAATACTTCTGTTACGTATGCTGCAGGACCTCCGAAATGACAGTAAATGCTATCCCATTCCATTGCCCAGTATACATAGTAATCACGACAACTTCTTACAGAACCGATTTTCTCCAAGCCCTTCCAGTCTTCAATAATTCCCATAAGTCTGGTTAAGTTTCCTTCCACGTTACATTCGTAAATAACACCTGCTTTGGAAATGCTTGTCTGTGGACAAGCTACCTCTATATTATTGAACATAACAGCAATTGGTCTTGTATTTGCAACTTCCTCATCCACCCATTCGTAAGTCAGATTGCTTCGCACCTTACCTTCCGGTGCTTCATCTCCTGCCACTTCTTCTGTTGGCTCTGCTGTTGGTTCTACTTCCTCCTGTGTCACTTCTTCCTGTGCAGCAGGTTCTTTGTCCTTTCCACAACCCGTTAAGACTGTAGCCGCCATCATAAGCAGCAACATGCTTACCTTTAACTTTTTCACTCTCAATTCCTCTCTTTCTTCTTAGTTCCAATATATTTTTATATTGCCTTTATGTATTTTAGCATATTCCACCTATATTGTGAACAATTTTGTTTATTTTCTACCTTGTATAATTCTTAAAATTTGCGTATACTTATCTTAAGAAGACTTAAAATTTAATTTGTCACTACAGGAGGTGATTTGTATGACAACTTTTTATGGGTTAAATGCATCCGGTGCTTCTACTCTGTTTTCCAGTCTTGGAAGTAGCAATAGCAACACAACCTCACTATTATCGAATTATGCTTCCATTAAAAGTGGTAGTTATTATAAGCTTTTAAAAGCTTATTACAGCCAGACTTCTTCTGACGAAAGTACTTCTTCCACAATTACAAACAAGCTTGATTCTGATAATACCGCTTGGAAAGAAGCTGCTTCTGATATTTCTTCCTTAAAGTCAAGTGCAAGCACACTCTCTACGGAAGAATACACTGATGAAAATCGTTCCGACATAGAAAAGGAGATTTCTTCTTTTGTGAAGAATTATAACGCTGTGTTAGATTCTTCCGATGAAGTAAACTCCAGTTCTCTTTCCAAGAAAGCAGAATGGATGACGAAAATTACAGCGAACCACTCCGATGCTTTAGAAAAAATAGGGATTACAGTAAAATCAGACAACACACTTTCTTTAGACAGCGATACATTATCCAAAGCTTCTTTAGAAGACATCGAATCTGCATTTTCTGATTCTTATTCTTATGGAGGACAGATAAATTCCGCAGCCCGCTTAATGGCACAGGTAGCTTCCAATGGCGGAAGCTCCAATACCGCTTCACTTTACACAAACACTGGAGCTTATAGCAATTTATCCGCTTCTTCTATGTACGACATATTATTTTAACTATACATAGTTACCTAAGACAGTATGACAAGCCATAATTATTATGGCTTGTTTTACTGTTTCTATATACTATGGAAATAAGGAGAATTTTATGAAAAAGAAACCCCGAAAGAAAAAAGCAAGTTATTTTTTGTTTTTTATTATTTTTGCATTCCTTTGCTGCATATACCTAATACATAAACTCACAAACACTTCACCACAACAGGAGGTACCTTCCACCATGATTTCAAACACGCCAAAGCCTGATTTTCCTTCTCAGACACCAAGCCCTTCTCCTACTCCGGTAGTTTTTCTTTCTTCTATAGAAGATATGCCGGCTGGACAGGTGATTACCAAAGAATATCTGGATATGGAACAGTTACACCACTACTTTACGATTTCTTCCATTGATGATTCCTTAAAAACACGTATTTCCAATAAATCCTATCGGGAAAATAATGATATTTCTCTGGAAGAACTGCGTTATTTAAAGGTACTTCATTATAACTTTGACCACGAAATTCAAGTTGGGGAATGTATTGTAAATAAAGCAATCTCTGAGGACTGTATTGAAATTTTTACGGAACTTTTTAGAAATGAATATGAGATACAATCCATGTATCTGATTGATGATTTCTGGACCGGCGACGGAAGCTCTACAGACACCGTTTCCATGAATGCAAACAATTCTTCGGCATTCTGCTATCGGGTGATTGCAGGTACTAGTAAGCTTTCCAATCATGCCTTAGGTTTTGCCATTGATATCAATCCATATCAAAATCCATACATCACTTACCGGGATGGTGTTCCGGTATATTATCATAATGATGCAGACAGCTATGCGGACAGAACCACGGCAAAACCTCACATGATTACCCACGATGACTTGTGTTATCAGTTATTTATCCAACACGGATTCACCTGGGGTGGTGACTGGAAAAACTCTAAGGATTATCAACATTTTGAGAAAACTCCTTAATTAATCTTCTTTTCCCCGGAACACTACGAACAACAACGCTCCCAGAAGAATAGAAAAATCGGATAGGTTAAAGACTATTTTTCTGAGAGGTTTCCATTTAACACCAAAACGCACATAATCAATCACGTGCTGTTTGCGAAAACGGTCATAAATATTGCTTGCAGCACCGCCAATCATCATGGCGAGTGCTGTTTTTATTCCCTTCTTTCCCTTTTGAAACAGTAATATGCAAAATTTCACAATTAACAGACTGCACACAAGACCGGAACCATAAGCTACCAGCTTTGGATATTTTTCAAACTTGTCCAGTGCAAATCCCTTATTGTAATATTTTTGCAGTATGATTTTTCCTTTGGCATATGTTTTCTTTTCTCCCAATGCCAGTTTCTTATCTACCATTTTCTTAATGATAAAATCCAGCCCAAATATACCGGCAATCATGCCAAAATAAAACATATCTGCCTCCTTGCCAAGCTACTGCTTTTCTTCTTTTTGTAATATTACTTCATTTTCCCGCACCTTTTCTGTCGCTCGCATTTCGATGCGTGGTGCGCCCTTATGCTCGATATAGTCTCTGGTAATGGTAACGGTACCGATATTATCATCCTTAGGTATCTCATACATTATATCTAGCATGAATTCTTCGATAATAGCCCGGAGAGCTCTTGCTCCTGTCTTCTTTTCCATTGCTCTTTCTGCAATTGCTTCCAATGCATCATCATCAAAATTAAGCTTCACTTCATCCAATTCTAACAGCTTTTGGTACTGCTTTAAAATTGCATTTTTCGGTTCGTTAAGTACTTTTACTAACATCTCTTTGCTTAAGGCGTTCAACGTAAATACAATCGGCAGACGTCCTAAAAATTCCGGTATCATACCGAATTTGCGGATATCTTCCACTGTTACTTTGCTTAACAGATTTGGGTCATTATCGTACTTATCTTTTAAATCCGCTTTAAAACCAATGGAAGCTGCCTTATTCAGACGTTCCTTAATAATTTCTTCTAAATCCGGGAAGGCACCACCACAGATAAATAAAATATTTTTTGTATTCACAGTCGTTAATGGCACCATAGCGTTTTTGCTGTTGGCACCCACCGGTACTTCTACTTCACTTCCCTCTAATAATTTCAACATTCCCTGCTGTACCGATTCACCACTGACATCTCTCTGATTCGTATTTTTCTTCTTGGCTATTTTATCAATTTCATCAATAAAGATAATTCCACGCTCTGCCCGTTCCACATCATTGTCTGCCGCTGCTAAAAGCTTGGAAACAACACTTTCAATGTCGTCCCCAATATATCCTGCTTCTGTCAAAGATGTGGCATCTGTAATGGCTAACGGTACATCTAACAATCTTGCCAATGTCTTTACTAAAAATGTTTTACCACTTCCCGTCGGTCCAATCATAAGCATATTGGACTTTTCGATTTCGATTTCGTCCATGGTATCGGTTGCCACACGCTTATAGTGATTATATACCGCAACAGAAATCACCTTTTTCGCCTGTTCCTGGCCTACCACATATTCATCAAGACTTGCTTTAATCTTATGAGGTGCCGGAATTGCTTTGATGTCCAACACCGGTTTATTTTTTTCTTTTGCTTTTTTCTTTTTAATCTTCTGAGATTTTGGTTTCACATTCGGATTCATATTATTCAAATCAGATAAATTAATCATACTGATGTTTGGCATATATGGCATATTCTGCATCAGATTTTCATAATCTATATTGCCGTTATTCATGCTGTCAAAGGTTCTCTGCATACAATCAGGGCATACACAAATGTTATTCGGAAGATGTACCATTTTACCGGCGGTACTTTCCGTACGATGACAGATATAACAGATATCTTCGTATCCATCATCCTTTGAATCAGCTTCTTTTTTGTTTTCTATTTCATCATTTTCTATATAGTCAGACATATTTTCCCTCCGTTTTTTTTCCTACAACGTTATCATTATACCAAAAGAATAGCGTCCTTCCAAGAAGAAAGGGCGCTATTTATATTAATTTTATATTTTAGTTACTCATCTGACTGCGATTTCCCAGAGTAATCGTTATAGTCTGTTCTTCATAAACACCATTCATCGGGCGTTCTACCTGCAATTCAATGGTTTCTCCGGCAGCGTAATACTGAAGCTGCTGCTGCAATTCTTCGTAAGTACCGATTTTGGTTCCATCGAATTTCACAATAACGTCACCGGACAATAAACCTGCCTGTTCTGCCGCGCTTCCCGGAACTACTTCGCTTACAAAAATACCGTAAGGCATATTGTAAACTTCATGCATTTCATCTCCGATGGTTGCACCCCTGATTCCTAAATAACCCATCTGATTTTCATCAACTTTATCTCTGGTTACTTTATTCATTAATTCATCAATAATTGGCTTTGCTACGGAAATTGGAATTGCATACCCCATACCTTCCACAGTAGCTTCGGAATATCCGCCACTGGAAATTTTCATGGAATTAATTCCAATTACCTGTCCCTGCATATTTAACAACGCACCACCGCTGTTTCCAGGATTGATTGCCGCATCGGTCTGAATAAAACCTTCGCTGTCTTCATCCTCTTCTCCTTCATTTACCTGACGGTTTAAGGCGCTGATGACTCCGGTAGTAACAGATTGACCATAACCCAAAGCATTTCCAATGGCAATTGCCGGTTCTCCAACCTGAAGGGCATCGGAATCACCTAAAGTTGCCACATTGATTTCCCCCAATGTTTCTCCACTGAGGCTTGACAAATCTACTGCAATTACAGCTAAGTCCATGCTGGAATCAGTTCCTTTGATTTTTGCAGATGCAGTATCTTCATTAATAAAATACACAGTTAGCTCATCCGAACCTTCAACTACATGATTGTTGGTTGCAATTAATAATTCTGTGTCGCTCTGTCCTACAATAATACCGGAACCACTTCCTTCTGTTTCATACTGATATGCCTGTCCGAAGAAATTTTGTGTGGTTTCTGTTGCTTTGCTGGTAATGGATACTACCGATGGCATTACATTTTTCACCACATTGGTAATATCTGTTACGGTTGTGCTTGTATTGGCAGATGTTGTAGTTGTAACCACCTTTTTTTCTTCTGCCTGTGACGAGGTCGTTGCATTTTCTTTTGTTTCATCATAAAAGATATAATCCGATGCTTTATTTACTCCGATAAATGCTCCACCTGCCACACAGCCGAATACTGCCGCACTGGCCACTAAGGATACTGCTTTTTTTATAAATTTCTTACTCTTTGGTGGCAATTCCTTTTTTGGTGGTTTCTGGTTCTCCTTGTTGTAATCTGCATTGCTGTAGCTCCTTGCAGGTTCCTGATTGATATAATAGGAAGAATAACTTCTCTCCTTCACCGGCTCCTGCTGCTGTGACTCCTGCTGCTGTGACTCCTGATAAGTTTCTGCACTTTCTTCTTCCTTGCTTCTCATCACGAAGCCTTCCCCGTTAATATAATCATTATTACTCATATTCATTTCTTCCTTTCTTATACTATCTATCTTGATTTCTTGTGTTCCCTTTTACATGTTACAGTCTATCAATTATTTGTGTTCAAATTGTGATAAAAGATTTAAAAAAATTTGAAAGGAATACACAAATGCCGAATAGTTCCCTATCCGGCATTTCGCTTTCTTATTCTACAGTAACTGATTTTGCAAGATTTCTTGGTTTATCTACATCACAGCCTCTGCCAATGGAGATATAATAGGAAAATAGCTGTAACGGTATTACTGCAAGTGAATTTGTAAAGTATTTATTTGTGTGCGGAATATAAATAGTATAATCGCTGTTTTTTTCAATTTCTGTATTTCCTGTATTTGTGACAGAAAGTACAAAGGCACCTCTGGTTTTCACCTCCACCACGTTACTGATGGTCTTTTTATACAATTCTTCCTGAGTTACCAATGCCACAACCAGTGTTCCATCTTCAATCAATGAAATGGTTCCATGTTTTAATTCCCCTGCCGCATATGCTTCTGAATGTATATAAGAAATTTCTTTTAATTTCAAAGAGCCTTCCAGAGAGATGGCGTAATCGATACCACGACCGATAAAGAATACATCTCTTGCAGCCACATATCTGTTAGCAAATTTCTGGATTTTTTCTCTGTTTCCAAGAAGCATTTCTATCTGTTCCGGAATGCGCTTTAAGTCTTCAATCAATTCGCTTAATTCTTCCTCAGATACCGTTCCTCTTACTTCTGCAAACTTCAGTGCCAATAAATAATGAGCAATCAACTGTGCACTGTAAGCTTTCGTGGTTGCTACCGCAATTTCAGGCCCTGCCCAGGTATATAATACACTGTCTGCTTCTCTTGCAATGGAGCTTCCCACTACGTTTACGATAGCAAGTACTTTAGAACCCATTTCCTTCGCCATACGAAGGGCTGCCAGAGAATCGGCTGTTTCTCCAGACTGACTGATAATAATTACTAACGTACCTTCTTCCAAGATTGGATTACGGTAACGGAATTCGCTGGCTACATCCACTTCCACCGGGATTCTTGCAAGACCTTCTAAAATATATTTTGCAGTTACACCGGTATGGTATGCAGAACCACAGGCAACAATCATAATTTTCTTAATTGCCTTGATTTCTTCTTCTGTCATATTTAATTCTTCGATTACAATTTTTCCGTCCTTTAATCTAGGATTTAATGTGTCAGCAACTGCCTTTGGCTGTTCGTACATTTCTTTTAACATGAAATGCTCGTATCCACCCTTTTCGGCCGCTTCCACATCCCATTCGATTTTTACGGATTCTTTCTGAAGTTCTTCTTCATACACATTGTAGAACTTCATATCTTCCTTTGTGATTACTGCAATTTCTTCATTTTCAATAAAGTATACGTTTCTTGTGTATTTCAATACTGCCGGAACATCAGATGCAATCAGATTACCGTTTTCGCTTTTACCTACAATTAACGGACTGTCTTTACGAACTGCATATAAAGTATCCGGATTGTCTGAAAATAAAATTCCTAAGGCATAAGAGCCTTCTACACGGTGCATTACCTTTGTGATTGCTTCCAATGGATTTCCTTTATAGTAATAATCCAACAAATGAGCCACTACTTCTGTATCTGTATCTGATACAAATTTATAGCCTTTTGACTCTAACATTTTCTTGATTTTCAAATAGTTTTCAATAATTCCGTTATGTACCACTGCAATACTCTGGGATTCATTGAAATGCGGATGTGAGTTTACATCGGATGGCGCTCCATGTGTTGCCCATCTGGTATGACCGATTCCGATAGAACCAGGTAAGGTTGCACCGTCATGAGTCAACTCACTTAAAACCTTCAAACGCCCTTTTGCCTTGGACATATTAATCTTATCTCCATCATAAACTGCAATCCCTGCTGAATCATATCCTCTGTATTCTAATTTTGAAAGACCATCTAACAGAATTGGTGCTGCCTGACTTTCACCTATATATCCTACAATACCACACATATTTTAATCCTCCTTATTCCAGTATGCCTTATTTGAAGTAAAGCACAAAATCATCTCTTTCGATAGTTTTTTATAATGTTTTCCCAACTGATAACCTATCAGCTTAAAGGCACTTTGTATTACCATATCAAGAATAGCTCCAAAATTCCCCTGTTTCATAAAGTGGTTTGTTGTTTCTTTTACCAGACGCATACCTTCACTTTCCGAAGAAATCCCTTCAAAAATCTCAGGATGGTCTGCCTGTGAAACGCCTAAATCGAAATTTCTTTTCAATTGCTCTAAAGGCGTGTAATTGTGAGAATGATATACCTTTGCGTCCGCTGCATAGGCCACATAAAAGCCTGCCTTAATGAGTCCTCCACAGTATATCATATCTTCATTGAAAATAGTTCTTGAAATAAATCCATTTCGTTTCACAAATATGTCACGCTTATATGCGGCACACACATTGGAACAAAAGTAGGTTTTTATTCCCAACTCACTGATATCCTTTTGGGATTTCACTCTGGATTTTTCTCCGTAATTAAATTGCCTTGTAAACATTTCCAAATCATTGCAATTTTCATTTGGCAATTGTCTTGCATATACAGCCGCTGTATTTTCTTTTTCCAGATATTTTAATAAATGTTCAATTAGATATATATCCGCCGGAACAGCATCCTGTGTCATAAACAAAAGTACATCTGCCGTGGAATCTACAGCTCCTAAATTCCTTGAAGCACCATGGTCAAACTCCTGCTTACTGATATGAGTTACTACAATGTCTGGACTTAAATTTTCTATTTCCTTCTTCCAAAAGCGTTCTTCTGTATTTACAATTCTTATCGTTTCCGGTGGAACTGTTTGCTGCAACAACATTTTAATGCATTTTTGAAACCGTTCATCCGGATGATATGTGGGAATAATTACATCTACTTTCATTATATTTCTCCCTTTTTAAAACATTCCAACAGAAAGGCTCCTGCAAACACAGGAGCCACTTTGCTCTTATTGCTCTTCTTGTGATTCGTCCTGCTGTTCTTGTTCCTGAACATCCTCTTCTGTTTTTTCCGGTGGTACTACACCTGTATCATTTACAATCTTACTGCTAATTGCTGTAAGAGAAGCAGAAGGTGTATATTCTTCCTCTGTTCCAAACAGATACTCATGAAGCTGAACAACATTTTGCTCTAAACCAATTGGAATTACACAGTCACCTCTAGAGCCAAGTATATCATTTTTCTTGTCAAATGGAAATCCTGTTGTGTCCACAATTTTGTAACTGGAAATATCCTTTACTAATGAAAGAAGTTCATTCAATTCAATATTAGTTGCACATTTTGGAAATGCCTCCTCAACAATCTTGGTTAATACAGTTGGTGACATTGTTTTTGCTTTTTCAATAATCAAACCTATTACCTGACGCTGACGTTCGGAACGTTTAAAGTCATCTCCTGCAGTATAACGGATACGACAGTAGGAAACTGTCTGAATACCATTCAATAAATGTTCTCCTGCACCAGATACATTTTCAATTTTTCCGTTTGTAACTTTAGAGGTTTCTACCTGATAGTTATTCAAGTGGGTAATTTCTTCTTCTGTTAAGTCAATGGTAACACCGCCAATAGCATCTACTACGCTAACCAACGCTGAAAAGTCTACGGTAGCAAAGTTCGTAATATCCAAATCAAGGTTTGTATTCAACATCTTAATTGCCTGTTCCGGACCACCACTGCTGTATGCGCTGTTTGCTTTGTTGTATGTATCATTACCAATATTTAAATAGGTGTCACGATACACAGATACAAGTTTTACTTCTTTTGTGTTCTTGTTAATACTACATACAATAATACAGTCACTTAATGTACCTTTTCCAAGTACTCCTGTTCTGGAATCCACCCCAAACAATGCTATATTCCAAAAGTCTTCATTTTCTAATTCTTCATTTACTGCAAGGTTTTCTTTATTTACGTCAGTAGAAATCAGGTTACTTCCGGCACCTTCATTTCCACCCTTTTTATCCATTGCCCAAATTACAATCGCTGCAATCGCTGCAATCAGTATTACTACTGCCTCAATTGCAATAATAATTGTGCGGTTTCTTTTCTGTTTTGCTTTTTTGCTGCTTTTTGTTTTTGCAGCATTTGATCTGTTTGTAGTACTTTTTTTATTTTCTGCCATTTAGTTATCCTTCCTCTCTTTATCTAATACGCATTTTTATTAATAAATCCCTTGAATATTGTCAGGAATAGAATTTTTATATCAAACGCCAATGTCCAGTTTTCAATATAATATAAATCATATTCAATTCTCTTTTTTATAGAAGTATTTCCTCGATAACCATTAATCTGAGCCCATCCGGTCATTCCCGGTCTTACCTGATGTTTTACCATATATCTTGGAATTTCTTCTTTGAATTTGTCTACAAAAAAGGCACGTTCCGGTCTCGGTCCTACCAGGCTCATATCTCCTTTCAATACATTAAACAGCTGAGGTAATTCATCAATACTTGTTCTTCGAATGATTTTTCCGATTGGTGTAACTCTCGGATCATCCTGTACTGTCCATGCTCCACGTTCTTCTTTCGGTTGCTGCACCTCCATAGAACGGAATTTATACATTTTAAACTGCTTATTATGCAACCCAATTCTTTCCTGCGTAAACATGACAGGTCCTTTTGATGTACATTTAATCAAAATAGAAACCAGTAACATCAGCGGTGAAAAAATTATAATAGCTCCAATGGAGCCTGCAATATCCATGCATCGTTTTAATGTACTGTTAAAGAAATTTGTCAGTGGCACGTTTCGTATATTGATGACCGGAAGTCCCAGTAAATCCTCTGTATAAGGTCTTGTTGAAATTATATTGTTATAATCAGGAATAAATTTGGTGTGTACCCCTGATTTTTCACACATATTTACAATCTGTTCTAATTTACCATACTTGTTAATACTCAGTGTGATTGCTATTTCATCTAGTTTATTTTCTGGTAAAATGATTGGCAGATTTTCGATAGTTCCAATTACTTTTACACCTTTATATATGGTTCCCCGTTCCACTTCATCATCCAAAATTCCTCGTATCATATATCCCCACTGAGGATTTGCCTTTATTCTGTCAATATACTGCTCTGCTGCCCGGCTGTATCCAACCAGTAAAACATGCTTTAAATTAAATCCGCTTTCTCTAACGCTTCGCAGTGCGTATCTGACAATATTTCGAAAAAGCACTTCAAATCCAATGTTTACTACATAGAAGATAAACATCATGCTTCGTGAGAAATTTGGTTCATTAATAACATACAGTCCCACGATAAAGCACAACAAACCTATGGTATTGGCCTTGATAATATTACTGCACTCGATTCGCCTTGCCTGTATACGTTTTGAAGTATACAGATTAAACAGCGCATACAGCATCAAATATCCCGGAACAATTACAAGCAGTGCAGATAAATAAATCTCAAAGGACAATGCTGCACCTTCATTGTCAAATAATCCTGTCTTAAATTTTATAAAGTATGCTAAAACATATGAAAATATGATAACTACTGCATCCAGTACCACGTGCAGCCTGTTAAAATATTTCTGATTGTCTTTTATCAAATTCTATCACCTTTTTTCAGCAATTCACAAAGTTTATATTACAATATTTGACTATAAGTTGCAACCAAAAACTTCTCTTAATTTTTAACATTTCCTTAATTTTGGACAAAAATAAGTTTCTGTGGCTTTGCTATTGCAGTTTTTTTGCCATATTTCCCCATAGTTCCAATTGCAGCTTCACATAGTTCTTCCAATGCTTTCCTTGAAATTTTACCTTCTTCCCATCTAATGGCATACACATACCATTCCACAGACCTTTCAAATAGGTAACTCCCAGTCCTTTTTTGAAAAAGAACAGTGTTTTTATCAAAAATCCTGCCATAAAGAACGGAAGATTACATATTTTCTGGAACCATGGCATATTCTTCCGAATCAGGTAAATACTGTTTCTGGAAGAATGCCGTACCTTAAATTCGTTATATCTGGAACCACTTGCACCGCTTCCTTCGTGATACACTTTTGCTTTCGGTTCATATACATTGTGATAACCGTACAGCCTTGCTCTATAGCCCACATCAATGTCTTCCAAATAAGCAAAATGAGCCTCATCAAAATATCCGATGGTTTCAAATACTTGTTTCCGATAGATAGCAGCACCGGCACAGGCGGCTGTGATTTCACAAGGTTTTTCATACTCTTTCACAGACTTATCTTTTCCTCTGGCAAAAGCCCAGCCCAAGGCACAATAATAGTCACCTGCATCATCAATCAATGCTGGATTTTTCGCCTGAATCATCATGGATGATACAGAAAAAATAGTATGTTTCTGACGAATTCTCTCATATAAAGCCGCTACAAAGTTTTCCTGCACCTGAGTATCGTTGTTTAACAAAATCACAAATTGAGTCTTTGCCGCCTTGATTCCCACATTTACCGCCTTACAGAAGCCGTAATTATCATCCAGCGGAATCAGGTGTACCTCTTTGTACTTTTCCTTAACCAGTTCTTTGCTTCCATCGGTGGAATTATTATCTACTACAATAATATCAAAGGCAGGTGCTTTTTTCTGTGCCTGCAATGCTTTGATACATTTATCTATATAGGCTATGCCATTGTAATTTGGAATTACAACTGTTACTTCTCTCATACGTTTCTCCTAAGTCCATATTCCATTTTTTGAATTTCGCAATTTTCATTGTAATAAGGATCTTCTCTCTCTAATGCTTCCTGATGATTTTCGTATATCAGTTTTTTATCTTCCTCATTGACTCTGCCTGCCGGAAAATCCTTTTCCCACCTTGCGGTAATAAGTGGTGTATAAATATTTTTATACCCCATATTCTGCAAACGCAAACATAATTCTATCTGCGCCGCCTTTGCCCCAAGATTTGGAAGAAAGCCTTCCATACTTCTTAGTACATCCTTTTTTATGGCAAACACTGTGCTGACTGCACTGACGGTTCTGGATAAGTTCAGTCTGTGCATAAAGCCGGTTCTTCCTTTTTTATAATTCTCGAAGTAAGGTGCAACTAACCTTTCTTTTGTCAATACAAGACCTGCTTCCTTCACCTTTTTGCTTTTGTGCTGAAGACAGCTTACCGCTCCCACTCCATGTTGCAGACATTTCGCCCCAAACACGGTTTCATAATCGGTGGTTTCCATCTGTACCTGTTCCGGTATAAAAATCACTACGTCTGCCTTTACTACCTCAGCTTTCTTATTTAGAGTATCTCCATTATCTTCCGCTCCATAAGATATCACCTTGATTTTTTCTCTGCTGATACCCATAGTCCGGTAATGAAAAAATCCATAGTTGTCTGTAGTATGAATCTCTGCCTGTATTCCCTGTCGTTTCATGTGGGCTTCAATGGCACGTCCGGCTGCTTCATAAGCATACATTTTGCTTTCCGGTGAGGCTGCTGTGGAATTTGCGTGGGTACGCCAGTGATATAACACTTTTGGAATATGATATATTTCCATGGTAGATTCAACACAACGGAAAATAAAGTCATAGTCCTGGGCACCATCAAATTCTCCCCGGAATCCACCCACACGTTCAATAATATTGCGGCGTACCACAAAGAAATGGCAAATATAATTGTTGGTTCTAAGGAGTTCCAAATCAAAATCCGGTTTAAAATTCGGTCCAAAAAAGGTTCCGGTCTCTCCATCCATCTTGTCTTCGTCGGTATATACAATATCTATAGAAGGTCTGTTTTCCAGTACCTTCATCACCTGAAACAATACGTCCGGTTCCAACAAATCATCATGGTCAAACAAACCAATAAATTCTCCCGCAGCCATATTCAAAGCTTCGTTGGTGTTTTCTGAAATCCCTTTATTTTCCTGTAATTTCTTATATTTAATGCGAGAATCCTTTTGTTGATATTCCTTTATAATTTCCCAAGGTTTTCCCTGTGTACTGCCATCTGCAATGCATAATTCCAGCTTTCCATAGGATTGGTTTAATACGCTTTCTATCATTTCCCGCAAGTAACTTTCCGGTGTATTGAATACCGGAACAATAATACTAAAGGTAATATCTTGTTCAAACTTATATTCTCTTTGTTTCTGCAGTTCTTCTTGTGACACCTGACGTTCTCTCGCCCAACTGTCATAATCCCGCTCTACTTTATCACGATACAGACGCTCACTCATTTTTACATAAAGCCCAGAAAGGCTGTGATGCTGTAAATATTTGATTCCTCTTGCAATATAATTCTTTTTCATAAATTTCCCCTAAGCCTGTTGTGGCTTTTCTTTTCTTCCGGAATACAACCAAAAGATTCCGTAAATAAGCACCACATTTCCGATTAAATAGATTCCGTAATAATACATAAATAATCGGGATGGAGCTGTGATAAATATTAATGGTACTTTCCCTATCACGCCTAACAACACTAACAGGCCGGACCATTGTTTGCGTACAAGACAGCAAATTGCAACCACAACCAATACAACAAGCTGTGGTATAAAACTGTATACCAGATAGTATAAGCCCAATTTCTCGCTACTGTCCTGAATATTGTTAAGTTCCAACAAAGACAATACCTGTTTTCTTACACTGGTAAAAATTCCCTGTCCACCAACATATTCTTCTCTAAATTCCACATAATTTGCCACTTCATCGGTGTCATATAATTCTGTGGTATTCATTAATATTCCATTGGAATTTACAAAAGTTTCCACACGCTCTTTTAAGAAAACTTCCGGATACTTTCCTATAAGACTATAATACGCACTTTTAAATTCCTTATACTGAACACTGGTGTAATTTGTTCTAATTAAAGCCGGTTCACTCCAAAATACAGAGATACCGCTTTTTCCATCTTCATATCCCTGTATCATAAGATTTACGTCAATTACTTTATCAATAGCCTGAAGTTCTTTTAGCTGTTCTTCCTGTGCTTCGCATAATAATGGAGCCAACGGCAACACCATAGAAGTAATTTCATACTGGTCGCCAGACATCATTTTGTTTCCTAACGTCTGCGGCATCATAACCGTTATGGTGACCACAACGATCACGAATACAAACTGTAGCTTCTTTTTTCTGCTCTCCTGTTTCCAAAAAGTAATTATATACACAATAGGAATCCATAACATATAATAGATGCCTTCCGTTCTCCATACCGACACAACGGCAGTAAGAATTATCGCAAACCAGGTTTCTTTTGATGTAAGCTTTCTTTTTTCTAAAATTGCAGACAAAAATACAGCTGCCAGACAAAGTTCTAAAAATACATATACTGACATTCGCATTGGATACACATTTGAATCCAGTACGGGGAATGCCAAAAATGGTAATAGGAGCCATAATTTATGTTTTAATTTCAATATCCTCTGAGTTCTTTCACACAGGAAACCAACACACAGGGAAATCAATGCACACTGCATAATGATCACTCCTGCCGGAACGGGAATCACCATTAACGCAAATATATAAAAATAAGAAGTTAAATATCCCTGCCAGAATGTGGGCATAAGTGTCTTGGCATCACGCAGAATTCCAAACTCGTCCATGCGCCAAGCCCCCGGATACACTAGCAATAACAAAAACATCATTAAAAGAAAATATACACCTGCATAAAATAAATATTCTCTGATGCTTTTTTCTCCACTTTTATATTTTTTGATGGTGTTTCCAAGTATCTGATAACCTGCGATTAACAATACGAGAAATACGATTTTCATCCCCCACGCGTAAAGAGAAAGTATCACGTCTTTCCTTGTTTCAAAATCAAACAGACTGTACTCAAAAAAAATACGGTCTGTGGCAAAGGTGATAAGCCAATGCACAAAAGCTGTAATCAGTAATGGTTTCGAACATTTTGTATTCATTTTAATATTCCCTCTTGAAAATTTCCAACTCCTCCGGAGTGCCAAGCACATGAACTTTCCCGAAATCAATAATGGAAATACGCACATCCATTCCTTTTTCTATCATAAAATTATACAAGGGTGCTACATATTTTTCACCTTTTTCCAAATTATCCTCATTAGAATAATATTCCTGATACAAATCCTCATAAAGGCCACAGGACTTGAAATAGTAAGCCCCCAGCGTACAATTATCTGAAATTCTTACCTTTTCACGCACTTCCACTGCCTTGTCATTTTCATCTAATTTTACAAAGCTCCAGTGGTCACCCTCTGCATGAAAGCATGGAATATAACCATCTCCTGCGATGTCTTCTGACTTTAGCTCATAACTTTCCACATAAGTATCAATGTTGTAAATCATAAGTTCAGAAGCCTTATCCCAATAAGGAGCTGCTAACATAGCTGTAGTTGCCTGTCCATCGGTAAGCTTGTCGATTTCTACGATTTTTACCTTCGCAATCTTCGCCATCTTGCAGTGAGAATCGATAAAATCTGATGCATCATCTTCTTTTCTCACAATAAATATATATTGGGTATCTGCACTATTGTATCCTTTTAAACTCTCCATGGACCAGTCAAATAATGTTTTTCCATGGGCTTCGATCATATATTTCGGTACCGTGTAACCTGCCTTGGCAAAGCGTGAACCTAATCCTGCCATGGTAATTACTATTGTCATCATAAGCTTTCCCTCCAGCCATCACAAAGCTGTTTTAATTCTTCTTCGGAATATTTCAAAAATTCGTCCGGACGTACAGCTCTGTCATCTACATAAAACCCTCTTTTTCCAGGCCATGGTTTTCCATAAATAATTTCATCGTAAGGAATATCCCATTTATCCAACCACTGCAGTAATACTTTTGCAGTATTGGCATTAATCAGCCCGATATTTCCACCATAGCTGTTCATGTTTCTGGAAGTAAACAGTATTATTTTGGCGCCTCCCGCCTTGTATTCCCGAAGTTTTTCCACCACGTCTGCGTAAGGCACCAAATCCATGTATTCTTCGTCTTTTTTCTTAATTGGACAAATGGTTCCGTCAATATCAAACACAAAACTTAATCCTTCAAACATTCTTCTACCTCATCTAATATGTTCATTCCGTTTAACAAAAATCCAAAGGTTTTCTGCACATTGTCCATATGAAGTGGCAGCATGGACAAGAATAAAGATGCCTCATACAATCTTACTGTCACATAGTCAAAACCGTTTTCCGCTAAAAATCTCTTGAAAATCTTTACATATTCAGAATTGTCAAAATCCACTTCTAACTCCAGTTTCATATCGCCAACTACCTTGATTTCGTATAATCCGTTGTTAAAGAAATCATAACGTCCACAAATGGAATGAGAAAGTTTTGCCAAATCATAATACGGATGCATGTACAATTCCTCTTCACTTAATGCCCCCTTCGGATCAATCAGCTTAATCAAAGAGGTTTCTTTGTGATATAAAATATTCGAAAAACACAAATCGCCATGTCCCACTGCCAAAAAGCCCTTGGACTGGTCACGTAATTTTACTTTTTCATATAATTCTTTGTATTTTTCAACAATTTCATCGATACTCTGGTACTTTGTGCCATTCTTAATATTGTTGTCAAACACTTGATAGTATGCATTTTCTTTCAACTGCTTCATACGTTCCAGCACTTTTCCCACATACAACTTGTCTGCCTCTTTTTCGTACTGCTCTTTTGTAACTTCTTTGGTATTTCTTGATTTAATAAAGAAAAACAGTCGCTTTAAAATATCTTCAAATTCTTCCAGTCCCACTGCCTCATGAACAAAACGAATGGCAATATCTGTGGTATGAACCCTTTCCATGGTATAGCTGGCAGTTTCCGCTTCTTCCTTATAATCAAAAGGCATTACAAACCACATTTTCATGGTTTCCGGAAGCAGATAGTAATATTCATATTCGCTTTTAATCTTTTTTTTGTTGGTAGAGCTTTTGGTAACAGTAAAATCATCGCTCTCCAATGCATTGAAAAACCTGGCATCAAAACCACTGGTGATAAATTGCAGAAAATTGTTTGGCTCTCCTAAATCCACCAGACAACTGCTCTGAATTGCATCGGCATTCTGTAAGCCTGCCATATCCACAATTCCTTCCTTATTATATTCCATTGCATATTCTAAATAATCCGGAATGTTTTTACTTAAAAACAATGCTGTTTTCTCATTTTCTTCCACCCGCATAGTCTGCTGTACAAACTGTGCCTTTTCTAACAGTACTTTAAAGGCTTCCCTATTGCGGATACCAAAAGAAGAACGCATATGTATAACGGCATATTCTTTTGGAAAATTCTTTAACTGCTGCCATACTTCTTTCTGCTCCTCTTGGGAAGCATATGAATATGCAGCTGCCACAAAACTTTCGCCCTCCACTTCTTCTAAAACACGCATTTTTAAGTTCTTTCTTTTTAAAATTGTTTCACCAAAGGTTTTATTTCCTGTAATTTCTTTTATTTTTTGATTTGGTCTTTCACTGTCTTCGTATAGGAACACTACTTTTCTAAGCATTTTCTGACCTCCTGTTTTTTAAGCATTTTCCAGAACAGTAATAAGATAGCAGCATTGCTACCAGCAATCCCACTGCACTCACAAATATATAATCATTTTTCAGTATGGCTGTACCTGTTCCGAAAATTCCACTGATGTATCCTGCAAACTGTGCCACACCGAACGTAATTTGAAAGGAGCCTGCCATAATTTTCAAGAATATAAATTCAAATATCCAACCAATACAGGAGAAAATCAATAACAGAAGAAATCTTCCCTTCAGCAATCCTGCCACATAATCATAGCACATTTTAAAATTTTCCAATATATACAAGAGTCGTATGGTTCTCTTGCTGGTGCCATGTATCACCAAAAAGCGGTTTAAATAGCTATAACTGGAATACAAGAAAATGCATCCCAGCAATACAACCAATACAATCAATGATAAAATTACTGTCACTGCTGAAATCCTGCCTGCCACACAGAAATCATATGGTACCAAAAACAGTAATAACACACAAGTATCAAATATGCGATCCACAATAACACTGATAAATCCCATTCTTACGTTTTTTGTTTCATGGGCAAAACAATAAATACGAAACAATTCGCCACTTTTAAAAGGAAGCAGAAAATTTACAAAAGTAGTCTTTATATATACTTTTACAAATCTCTTAAAATTCATTCTCTGCTCCATCAAAACCAAATAGAATCGTAGCAATTTAGCTCCATGAAGAATCAGAAAGCACATGAAACACAAAAAGACAGACAAGACAGGGTTCTTTAAATCCCCTGTCGTCTGCCAGCCTTCTGACACTGCCTCTCTGCCAATTCCAAACAGAAAAAACGTTGCCGCCACAAGAAAAACAATATTCGTTATTTTATATAAAGTGTTTTCATTCTTCTTCACTTGTTATCCCACTTTCTGCCACAACCGTTGAAGTGTATTTTATAATCTTTTTCTCTCGACATTCTGATGTGATAAATTCTTTTGGATTGGCTGCGTAAGAAAACAGCATTTTCAACACCGTCACTGCCTGATGAACCATTTTTACATTTGACACCTGATCGTCTTCTCTCCAGGTAATTGGAAAGAAACAGATGTTGTGCTTATAGTAATTTGCCGCCAGAATCATGCAGTAATTAAACATCAGATTGTCCGGAAACTTTTTGTAAAAATCCTGTTGTAACATATCCACATGATACATATTCAGCCCGGACCCCAAATCCAACACCCTTTGTCTTGTCACAATGGAGAATAATGTGTTGTATACCACATTTCCAAAGGTTCTAAACTTCGAATATCCCTTTAATTTAGAGCCATTCATAAAACGTGCCCCAAGACAGCAATCGTATTTTTTATAGATTCCCTTTTTTAAAACTGGTAACAGGTTGTGAATATCTCCCTGGTCATCTCCGTGAAGTACAATTACATAGTCAAAGTGATTTTCTTTTGCGTAAGCAAAGGCACTTTTATGAGAACCACCTAAACCATAATTTTCATTGTTTCTCAAAAGCTTCACCGGTATATCCGAATGCCTTTCAATAAATCTTTTTACCACTTCTTCTGTATTATCTGTACTAATATTGTTAATTACCACAACTTGGCTAATGTACTTCATTACTGATTCATCTAACTGCCCAAGTACCCTTACAATCTGCTTTTCACAGTTGTAGGCAGGAATAAATAAAAGAATTCTGTCCTTCATACACTTCTCCTTTTTATTTTTTCTCTAAAAATAATTTTCTTGAAATAAAATTATATACCATAACAATTCCGGTTGCCAGAATTTTACCAATCATTTTCACCATATTATGTGAAAACACTTCGGCAACAATTGCAATATTTTCATAGGCAAATTCCACAAACAACCATACCAGAAATTCATTTAAACCAAGTCCTATCAGACTTAAAATCACAAAGATAACAAACTCTGCTTTTTTGTCCATGTTTTCTTTCCGTTCAAACACAAACTTCATGCTCATTACATAATTAAAAATCACAGACACGGTAAAACCAAAGAAATTTGCTACTAACAATGGCACCGGTGTAAAATATACTAAAATAGAATAAATTCCAAAATCGATGGCAAAAGATAACACGCCAACGATGCCGAATTTCATAATCTGTTCTATTAATTTTTTCATATTGTACCTCATTTTCTTTCTATTCCGCCGAGGGGTAAACCCATAAACTTCATTATAGCACATGGCTACACTTTTTGGCAATGGGGGGACAAGTCGGATTTCTTTTCCTTCGCAGGAACCATTTGTGACGCCTATAAGCGTACTGTCTACTACAATCCACTTACTCCATAATAATTTCCGCCACCCTGCGAACACTATAATCCTCCCGCACCAATTTCTTTTGTAACTCTTCCTTATCCTTGATGCGAAGTTCCGTCTCCTGCCGTTCCAAAACCTTATCCAGCCAGACAGCGTAATCGTAAACGTCATCCGAGAATTGTTCTGCAAAGACTTCATTGGTTACGCTGATGGCAAAAGAACCACCAAATATATTAATTTTCTAACTATATTCTTCCCCATTTTCCTTTCCCAATCCCAAATTTTAACAGCATTTTCCCTTGTGATTCGCTCAACAATATCCCCCAGCTTACGCTGTTCCCAAGCATTCGCCATTACCAAGCTGATTTTCCAGTTTTCATCATGCTATCAATATCCAAATATGCGTTTTCTATTCTTTCTGTGTGATAAAGCCAATAATTATCATACACTTTCTGGATAATCCCACATTTTTCCCATTCACTTAAAACTTCTGCTGACTTTTTATTCTTATAATCTGCATAATATTCTAACAAATACATAAAAAAGCACATTTCTTCTGTCATGTCACTCACCTCTTATATATATAGAATTTTGTGGACTTCCTGTTACCTTTTCATTTTCCCAAATATCCAATATAGCTTCTGCCCCAAACTCTGTCATTCCACAATCTGCATTTTCCAGCATTTCATGTGTTTTTGAATTCACAAACATTTTAAATGCCTCCATTTGTTGCAAACCATATTTTTCCATAATCATTAAAACCACTTCATTGTTATAATAATCAATAATTTCCGGATCTAATCGTTTCATCCAACTATCACCTCTTCAAATTTTAATCTTGCTAAAGCTTTTTCTGTTTTAAATGCGTATTGATCCTTTAAATTTTGTGGCAGCAACAACTGAATAGCTATATCTTCTGCAAAGTAACCCTTGATATAGTTATTAATAGTGCGAATTGTTTGATCATTAGCAACCGGACCAATTACTAAATCATAAGTATCGTTTGCCCCTTTATCCGTACGGTTCATTGATATATACCTAAGCCATTCTTTATTAGGTTGACTAAATTCTAATATCTTTAAATCTTCAATTCTTTCCAACGTGTACACCGAAATTAATGGTTTTCCCTCTTCTCTTCTATTAGCTGTTCTTACTGCCCATTTTCCAGCCTGTTCCAAATCACTCGTCACATAAAAACCTGTACCAAAATCCAATAATCGTTTAGACTTTATAATTTTCGGTTTTTCTACCGTCACATTGCTTCCATGATATAAAACCATTATCACATTCCTCCAAGTATTATATAAACATATTTTAACAGCACTTCACTCCATGCTCCCGAAACCCATTATACACCGCTGCAAGTTCCGTCTTCTCAAAATCCAAATGCTTTTCATACTCCTCTGGAAGCGTATAAAAACAAATACTTCCTCTTTTCGTTTTCACCCTCACCCGATAATATCCCTTTTCACTGATAAACCGGGTAATTTTCATTATTTTCTGTACTTCTATAATTTCTTTATACAGAAGTACTTTTACCTTTCCACCTATCCCAAACACAACCTGAGCTTCTTGAAATTCCACCTCAAGTGTTCTGGTTTTCTTAGCATACTTCTCAAGCAAGCACTCTCCAACCGCTGCCACAAGCAAAAACGCCCAAAATAAAATTTCCTCATACTTTTCATTCCTACCACTCAGCAGAAAAAACACTAAATATACACTTATCAAAAATATAATATCTTTCCTATAGCTTCGCTCTACGGTAACCTGAATCCTCTCCACATTCTCCTCCTGTAGCCATTCATTCTCAAGTGTCGGAAATTTTACCGAAGTGAATAATCCGAATAATCCAATGAGAAATTAGGATTATAATAAGGATCTCCTGCCTCTAACTCCTTACTCCACTTCTGCTTAAAGTTATCACATTCTTCCATATAACGCTCTCTTTTCGCCTTAGAATCCTCAAACCCTCTGGATTTTGATTCAAAGTGAAAAGCTTCTGCAAATGGTGTGAAAATGTTTAAATAACCTTTCTGACGTAATTTCAGACAGAAATCCACATCATTTAATGCAACCCTGAAGTTTTCATCCAATCCGCCCACTTCTTCGTAAACGCTTTTCTTTACCATCAGGCAGGCTCCTGTAACTGCGGTTACATTCTGGGTGTAGCAAAGTCTTCCCATATAGCCCAAGTTTTCTTTTGGCATACCGTAGTGGGTGTGTCCGGCACTGCGATGAGCTCCAAGACCAAGAACAATTCCGGCATGCTGAATGGTGTTGTCTGGATAGAATAGCTTAGCACCTACTGCTCCAACCTCTGTTCTCTGGGCATGCATTAACATTTCTTCCATCCAGTTCGGTGAAATGATTTTGATGTCATTGTTTAATAAAATCAGATATTCTCCTTTTGCTTCTTTGACACCGGTGTTATTAATTTTTGAATAATTAAATTCGCCTTGGTAAGTAATCACGCGAATATTATCCTGCTGCTCTAACTCTTTGTAATAAGCAAAAATGCTTTCTTCCGTACTGTTATTTTCCACAATAATTATTTCGTAATTGGTATAAGTGGATTTCATACGGATAGACTCGATACATTTTTCCAAGTCTTCTCTATGATTCTTATTTGGAATCACAATGGAAATCATTGGATTTCCTGTAATTTCATAGGATAACCGGAAAATTGTTGGAAAGGCTTTGGTACTTTCCACCGCCTTTACCGGAATTCCCTTATCTTTACAATAATCCCTAACTGCACGTTTTGCCGCATCGATAGCATAAGTTTTGGCATCGATGTTGTCTGCCACAGAGCCTGCATGAGAACGCCAGTAATACAATACCTTTGGAATATGTTTTACATTTTTTGCCACTCCGGTCAGTCTTAAAATCATGTCGTGATCCTGACTTCCGTCATAGGCACTACGAAACAGTTCTGTCTGCTCTAATAACTTTCGGTCAAATACGGAAAAATGACAGATATAATTATTGGCAAGCAGATTATCCGGTGAAAAGTCCGGTTTAAAATGCATGGTTGCCATGTTGTCAATGCTGTCCCCGTAGAAAGTCACTTCGTCGGTATATACATAGTCTGCATTTCCTTCACATATCACCTTCATATTTTCATACAATGCACATGGGTGAAGTAAGTCATCATGGTCAAACAAAGCGATAAAATTACCTGTTGCCATTTTCAAACATTCGTTGGTGTTCTCTGAAATCCCCAGATTTTTCTCTAATTTCTGATATTTGATACGTTTATCCTTTTCTGCCAGCTCTTTGCAGATTTTTCCCACATAGTCATGTTCGTTGTCACTTCCGTCTGCCAGACATAATTCCCATTTCTGATAAGTCTGTTCCTGAACAGAGGCAATCATTTCTCTTAAAAATTTTTCCGGTGTATTATATAAAGGTACTAAGATACTAAATGTAATATCTTTGGAAAATTTAACAGCCTCCTGTTGCTTTCTTTCCTGCTCTGTCGGATAGCTTTTGCTTCCATAATCCTTCTGTACCTTTTTCTGATGCATTTTGTGGGCAATTTTCTTCATAACACCAATGATACCGCCGTACATTACATAAGCGGTCTTCATTCTCTTAAAGAAAAAATATACCACACGAAGAGGTTTTGTCATCTTCCATGCCGGACTGTTCTTGATTTTCGCTAAATTTGCTTTGGCAAACTCTGCGTCTGACAATGCATTTTCGTATTTAATATCAAGTTCCTCATACCGATGCATCAATTCTTCGTATTTTTTCTGTTCCTGCTCATAGAGTTCTTTATAATCCATTGTATTGTTACCTTTCCTTCCACGCTGACTGTGCACTTTATTTCTTAACGCCTAAAAACGGAATCCGCTTGGCAATCTTGTATGCCGGAGATGCATATATTTTCTGCAGTGTGTCGTTAGCTTCCACTAACTGATTTGTTAAATCCGCCACCTTATCTTCCAACTTTTCTACTACTTCTTCCGGATTTTTAATTTTGATTTCTTTGGCATCCCTTGCCCCTGTCATAAGCCACATCTCCATTTCCTTGTCACACACCACATCGCTTTCAAAAGTATAGGTGCCATAACACTGTTTATATTCTTCTGCCATTTCTTCCAGGGTCTTTAGCTTCATGTTGCTAATATTTTTCTTTTTCCTCTGGTAATCTTCTTTTCGTTCATTCCAGATGGCAAGAATTTCTTTCATAATTTCTTCCGGTTTCTGGTTTATATCTACTAAAAAGCCAATATCTTCTGCCTTAATACGCTCACTGATAGCACCAATGTCCGTTGCCAGCACCGGAATTCCACTGATTGCCGCTTCTGACAAGGTATAGCTAAAGGTTTCAGCCCAAAGAGGAAGGAGACACACCAAATCAATACTATAGCCCTCTAATAAGCCTTGAACCATTTCCTGGCTGTAGGTTCCCACCTTTACCAAATTTTCCTGTTCAATGGCATCCATGGTTTTATCGCCAATGGTTCCAATAATATACCACATTACCTCATTTTTATTGGTATTGGATTTGATAATGTCGCCAATCAGACGGCTTCCCTTAGCCGGAACCATTCCTCCCAAAAAGCCTACTTTTAACACATTCTCACATTTCTGTGCCACATTATTGCGTACTCGCACTTTCCCGTCGGTGTAAAATTTTCCTTCATACTCTAAATATGCCCGAAAGCTCAATTCTCCCTCGGCAAACATACCGGAGAATCCATTAATCAGGAAGCCGCACATATTGTAATTGGAATTTCCGCAACGGTCTGCTTTTACATCTAATCTTAAATGCTTTTCCGGTAAGAAAACATAGGAATTTCCCTTTTTATCCACCACTTCAATGTAGGTCTTTACAAGCAATGAGGATTTTCCCCGAAGCAATGCCCAGCCCATACCAAAGGTTTCATCCAGATTCCATTCCACTTTATCCGTTACAATGGCTTCATCCAGCTTTACGGAATTTCTCAATTTATCCGAATTTACAATTTCTGAAAGTCCGTGGTAAATCACCTGCATTTTTTCTTCCAGATGAGGATAGAAATTCTCCATAATTTTCTTGGCACTGTAGGATGGAAAAAATAATTTCTCACAATAGCCTAACATCTCCTTTGCAGTATCCTGCCATGCCTTATAAAAACTTTTGGAAAATCCAAATGCTTTTTCCAGACAACTATCACAGTCTCCACATGTTTTTGGAGAATCACAAAAATGCATCGATGTATCCAACAGCTTGATGGTTGGACAAATATAATAATAATCGTGAATGGTACAAAGTAACGGAATATTTCGCTTCTTTGCTTCCCTAAATACATCAAAAGATAAATCTACCGTATGATGAATATGCACCAAATCAATGGGAAATGCAGATAACACATTTTCCATTATCTGAGCAATCTTTTCATCAAAAAGAATAGGTTTATCTTTCAGTTCACCTACGAAAAACTTATATACTTGCTTTTCCTTGGAATAATCCGTCAGACGAATATACTCCTCATCTCTTGCCAATACATATAAGTTATAAGTTTTTCGCAGCTGCTCCACAAGATTTTTCACATGAAGCTGTGTTCCTCCTCTGTTATTGGAGGCCTCCTCTGAAAAATCACCATGAAGCACATACAATATACTTTTTTTTCGTTTCATTTGAATATTTTGTTCCGAATTCATAGCAAATCCTCTATCCCCCGACAAATCATCAGCCTTTGAAAGGTTTTATCACCTTTTCCATGGCGCAGGCAAGTTTAAAACGTTTGGAATTATATATATTGGTCAATTCCTCCTGTCTGACCTTGTCTTCCTGCTGCAGTGTTTCGTATTTTTCTTTCAGAGAACGTATTTTTTTTCCGTAAACGCCGTCTACCAACTCATTCTCCGACATAAAATCCTCTTTTGCCGTCAGGTAACCTCTTAAAATTCGTTTTGCATCATATATCTTTCCTAAATCAGCCGCTTCCTGCTGTAATGTTTTTATGGTCTGTACCGCAAAATTTCCCTGTGTTGTCTGAATAACTTCCTTAATGCAAAAAGCTCGCATTAGATCTCTCAATATTTCTTCTTCCACTTCCTCTGCCAATGCAGTCTGTACCCCAAGCTCCGGTGCCGGAAAAATAAAGGAAACTTCATTTCCACCACGAAATCCTTTTACCTCAACACTACGCTCCTGCCGTGTTGCATAAAAAGCTTTTTCTTCTTTGTTTTCCACAAAAAGGTTGTCTGTAAGGTATAGTTTTCCACAGGAAGCGTAATTTAATTTCAAATACAGCTTTATATTTTCCTGTAAATCCCGATTTGGATTTTTCATGCAATATTGCCCATTGCGCTCTATATAAGCAGGATAACGCTCCTGCAAAATTCTTTCATGTTCCTCTAACAGTTTTCTTTTTTCCTCGCTGTCAAAGGAAGCGGTTCCTTTGTGATAAATAAAGGTATCGTCGCACATAAGGTGCATATAGCCCTGCTGCTCTGCACGGTGACAGAAATCGTTTTCCTCGCCATAACCCTTACCAAAGGTTTCTGCATCAAAATAACCAATTTTTTCAATTACTTCCCGCTTAATATACATGCAAAAGCCTACTGCTACTGTCACTCTTGGATATCTTCGAATACTGCAATGTTCCACTAATGCGCCCATTTTCTCTGGGTCATACCCGCATGGCAGCGCATTATCCTGCAAAAATTCCGGCACAGAGCAAAGAGTTGCTGCATTGGATAAAGGTGTCACCGTTGCCGCTGCACGTTTGGAATAAGCACAGGCAATTATTTTTTCCACCCATCCCTTTGTTACAATCGTGTCAGAATTCAACAAAATCACATCTCGGTCAGAATACTGCATTCCCTTATTTACACTGGCAGAAAAGCCCTCGTTTACAGGGCTTTCTATCACATGAATCGAATCCGATTCCACACTTTTTAAATAGGGCAGCACATTACCGTCAGGACTTTTGTCATCTACAAGAATCAGACGATGTCTGCTTAAATCCGTATTCTTCTTTACACTGTCCACACATTTTTTTACATCTTCTAATCCGTTATAGATGGGTACAATAATATCAATCTGCTGACTCACGGCTACTCCTTTCGCTTGTTTTTAATCAATTTTGCTTTTTTCAAAAGTTTATATTCTGTGCTGTTTTTAATCGTTTCCAACTCATTTAATTTCTTCCGATAGAAACTCATAGTTTCTTCTTCCGGCATCACTTTGATTTTTCCCGAAATCGTGATTTTCCCTTCTTTCGGAAGACTTGGATTTATAAAATACTGTGGGTCACCACTGATAAATATCTGAATGTCATTCTTTTCAAATTCCGCGTTGTTTCCAAGAATTTCATCGCCAGTTAAGGACTGGCCATTTATTTTGGTAATCTGTACTTTACAGCCCTTTCCCTCCAGTGGGTCAAAACGGAGATTTTTAATGGTTGCATACTTATCCAATGTAAAGTCCATAGTAAATTCTCCGCCATTTATTTTCAGGTATTCTTTACAGCAGTCTGCCGCACTGAAGCCATTTCCTGTATCATAAAACAAAGCACATTCCATACCTTTCCGGCTTTCCGCTATATTTACCAGTTCACGTAACTCTAATGTTTTTACATCTGCACCATATTCTGCCAGTTCATTTCCACCTACATATTTTTCTGCGAAATTCTTCGCCCATGTTTCATAAACCTCACAGGCAGTCGGCAGGATATTTAATTTTTCGTACATGCCCGCTCTGGTAACCAGCTTCTGCAAGCGATTTCCATGCTGAGTATACAATTCATTTACCAAACGCCATACGATAAAATCCACCGGCACCGGCATATCAAAAATCCATTCTCCGTCAATGATTACGTAACCGTCTTTACGGCAAATAATATTATCACAGATACAGTCAATGTTAGCAGGGCATACTGTTCTTGTCTTTTCCGCTTCCATTTTGTTATCTCCGAAGATTTTTTCAAATTCTTCGGTATGATAATTCACTTCTTCGGAATGTTCCTGTAAAATTTTCTGAATTTCTCTAATAGTATCTACAATTTGAGCAGTTTTTCCCTCATCCATCATTCGACTGATTTTTGTATCCAGATTTTCATCTTCTAAAAATTCATAACGAATTACGCCATCCTTGTATTTTCCCGGTAAATTAAGCAGTTCTTCAATATTATTCATGCGGCTTTTTATGGCTACACGCTCAATATGAGGTACCGATTTTTCATTTAACGGTTTCTTAATCACATATTTTTCTTCGCCCTGATAAATAATGGTGGCAATTCTGAATTCTTCCTTACGTCCACAATTCATTTTGGCATACAGCAACTGTTCTTCCTGTCCCACTCTTTCACCGACTACTGCCTCTACAAAGAAAGAGTTGGCAAAGCTCTGCATAATACCTTCTTTTACCAATGCATCGCTCACACTTTTCTCATTGTACAAACTATAACGGGTCGGATATAAGTTCATATATTCTCTGCCATAGGAAGCACTGTTGATGGTTTCATCTGTATAAATTTCACTTGGAAATTTATAGTCCGGGTATGGATAATAAAATTTTACCCGGTTCATCTCACAATTATGGAAAATATCCGTTAATTCCTGTTTGGAGAAGGTCCGAACAGATGTATTATCCTTGTATTCATTTAATCCTAAAAAGAATGCATCTGTATGGTCTTCGTAAGCTCCGGCAAAATACTTTTCACCCAGACGGTTTTCAATGGCCATCAAAATCTTTCCGCCCGGTTTTACAAAGCTCTTAATTTTATTCAGGAAAGTTTCATATGGCTTTTCTCCCTTAGTGTAACTCATGGCATATTCAAATACACCAATAAGAATCACATAATCAAAACCACCATTAAAATCCATATCATTTAAATTTCCAACCATGATTTCCAGATTATCGTAGTCCTTATGGCGTTCGTAATTAATTTCCGCACGGTGCTTAGACAATTCTACGCTGACTACACTTCCTGCATTTCTGCACAAAGCACCTGTGACAGCACCACAACCGGCACCAATTTCTAACACACGGTCTGTTTTCTTTAATGGGTACCAGTTGATAATGTTTTCACGCCATGCAGAAAGGTGGTATGCACAGGCATAGTTTCTCTTATTTTTCGGTATTTGGGTAACATTAAGTCCTTCCTTCACGAAGTTTAAGATATCTACTTCCACATCACCATCGGAATAACTATCCACATTGTTATAATATTTTAAATTAAGCTCAGCCATTGGTCTTCTCCTAACTTATCTTTACTTCTGTGTCCATATCATAATAACCAACTGTATTTTTATCTGAAATTACTGTAATATTACACACATCATACAATCTATGATATACATTAAATTCACCTTTTTCAAAGCCGGTACATCCTAAAGATAACAGATATTCTGCTCCCTGCAAAGTCATCTTCTGACGGAAGGAAACTTCTATTTCCTCTCCTGCTTCTTTTGGCCCAATATCATTTTTTTCAATCATGGTATTAGTTCCTGTAATTTCAATTCCCTGCACATTCTTAATGGAAAATGCACAGATTGGTTCCGGCACTTTCTGGTTAAAATGCAATTTTACTCGAATGGTAAATTCTGTTCCTTTTTCAATGGTATCTGTCACAATACCATTTTCATCCTCAATAATATAAGACACAATTTCTGCCGCCTTATTACCATATTCCAACAGCTCCGGATTGGACTGAATTGCTTCTGTTTCCTGCTTTTCTTCAGGTATTTCCACATTGTTGATGTCCTCGTCTTCCTCATCATCCAATGGTAACTGTCCCACCAAAAGCTTTTTGTACATATCAATCATGGCTTTTGGTGTTCCTTCTTGTAATTTTACACCTTTATTAATCAAAATAGCTCTGTCACAATATTTACTGATACTGCCTAAATCATGACTTACAAACAAAATTGTCTTTCCCTGCTTTTTAAATTCTTCGAATTTACGATAACATTTTGCCTGGAAAAATACATCTCCCACAGACAACGCTTCATCTACAATCAAAATATCCGGATCAATATTAATGGCAACTGCAAATGCAAGACGGACAAACATACCACTGGAATAAGATTTAACAGGCTGATTTACGAAATCACCGATATCCGCAAATTCCAAAATGTCATTCAGACGTTCATCAATTTCCTTTTCACTGAAGCCTAACATGGTTCCATTCAGATACACATTCTCAATTCCTGTGTATTCCATATTAAACCCTGCTCCCAGCTCAAGTAATGCAGAAATACGTCCATTTACCTGAACATCACCGTCTGTTGGATTCAACACCCCTGTAATAATCTTTAAGATGGTGGACTTTCCGGAACCATTGGTACCAATAATCCCCACGGTTTCACCTTTTTTTACTTCAAAATCAATATTCTTCAGTGCGAAATGTTCCTTGTATTTTTTCTTTCTTGTAAGACCTAAAGACTCCTTTAAGCGGTCAGAGGCTTTATCATACAATTTATACATTTTGGATACATTTTTGACTTGAATTGCAATTTCTTCCATACAAACTCCTTACAGCACATCTGCAAAATGTACTTTTAATCTTCCAAATATTTTGGTTCCAATCAAATACATTGCTATGGTAACCACAAAGAAATATAACGTATTTACCGGATGTTCAAAGAACCACTGTTTCTGATAAAAAGCATCACGATACCCATTCACCACATAGTAAAGAGGATTTAATTTAAATATCCACTGGAAATTGTCCGGAATCATCTGTAATTTCCACATAATCGGTGTTAACCAGATACCTACCTGCAATACAATGTTAATCAACTGTGATAAATCTCTGAAAAAGATAACTACTGCACTGGTGGCATAAACCATTCCCAACACCAGAAGCATCATACAAAATGTATAATAAACAATCTGTAATGTGTACAAATCAGGTGTATGTCCATAACAGGTAAATAGTATCACGGTAAACAAAACAAAAAAGCAGTGCACAAACAATGCAGATATGATTTTAATTACCGGCAATACACTTATCTTAAACACAACTTTTTTTACCAGATAATTGTATTCTATCAGTGCATTGGTTCCGCTGTTCAATGCATCCTGAAAGAAAAACCATGGCACAATGCCCGCCAATAAGTACAGGATAAATGGGGGATTTTCCGGTTCTGCCGGACGAAAGCCCACCGCAAATACAAACCAGTATACCAGTACGGTTACCACCGGCTGCACGAAAGCCCAAAAAATCCCTAAATAAGAACCTGCATATCTTGTTTTAAAATCATTTTTTGCTAATTTCCAGACAAGATGCCTGTTTTCATAGACATCTTTTACCAGACTTGTTCTGGTCTTTGTTTTCTCTGACATATCTTTCTCCTAGATGGATTATTTCTTTAAAGAAGCAATTCCCGGCCATTTCTGGTCTTTTTCAGAAATGGTTAATTCCATATCTTCCGGAATTGGCCATTCCACGCCGATTTCCGGGTCATTCCATGCAAGACCGCCTTCATCATTTGGATGATAAAAATCGGTACATTTGTAGGAAAATTCAGCCACATCAGATAAAACTACAAATCCATGTGCAAAATTCTTCGGAATGAAAAACTGCTTCTTGTTTTCTTCGGAAAGGAGTACACCAAACCATTTTCCATAGGTTTCAGAACCCGGACGTAAATCTACTGCAACGTCATACACTTCTCCTCTGGTAACACGCACCAGTTTATCCTGCGGGAAATTAATCTGGAAATGCAATCCACGAAGAACTCCTTTTTTGGACATGGACTGATTATCCTGCACAAATTCCATATCAATTCCAGCTTCCTTATAATCATTGTAATTATAAGTTTCCATGAAATATCCTCTTTCATCTCCAAAAACAGTTGGTGTAATTACCTTTAACCCTTCAATTTCACATGTTTCTACTGTAATTTTACCCATTTTATCGTCCTCTTTTCTCTATTTTCTAAATTTTATAATCCGTTGGCAATATCTACCAGATAACGTCCATATGCGGTTTTCAATAACGGCTGTGCCAGTTTTAACAACTGCTCCTTATCGATAAAGCCTCTGCGATATGCAATTTCTTCAATACAAGAAATATATAACCCCTGACGCTTCTGAAATGCCGCCACAAAATCCGCTGCATCCAGTAGTGCATCATGATTTCCGGTATCCAGCCATGCAAATCCTCTGCCTAAAGTTTCTACACGCAAGGTTCCTCTGCGGAGATATTCATTGTTAATGCTTGTAATTTCAATTTCACCTCTTGCAGAAGGTTTTACATTTTTCGCAATCTCTACTACGTCGTTATCATAGAAATAAAGTCCCGGAACTGCATAATTTGACTTTGGATTTTCCGGCTTTTCTTCAATAGAAAGTGCCATACCGTTTTCATCAAATTCTACTACACCATATTCTCTTGGGTCACGAACATAATAACCGAAAATGGTAGCTCCACTCTTCTGCTGTGCCACTTTTCGTAACACCTTAGAAAAGCTCTGTCCATAGAAAATATTATCGCCAAGCACCAGTGCAACTGAATCTTTTCCAATAAAATCTGCTCCGATAATAAAAGCATCTGCCAAGCCTCTTGGCTTGTCCTGTACTGCATACTGAATATTTAAGCCCAACTGGCTTCCATCCCCCAATAATTCTTCAAAAATAGGCAAATCTCTTGGTGTAGAAATAATTAATATATCCCGAATTCCTGCCAACATAAGTGTAGACAACGGATAATAAATCATTGGTTTATCATACACTGGCATAATCTGCTTTGAAATCGCCTTGGTAAGTGGATACAGTCTTGTTCCTGAACCACCTGCTAAAATAATTCCCTTCATCTTATCTTCTCCTTTTGCAACGCTCTTAATTCTAACATGCACAAAGCGAGGGTACCCTGCCAAATCCGCAAAACACCCTCACATTTGAATTTCATTTCTTACTTGTACATTTCCTGATAGTACTTCTGATAATCACCGCTGGTTACGTTTTTCATCCATTCTTCGTTTTCTAAGAACCATCTGATGGTAAGCTTGATTCCATCTTTAAACATGGTTTCCGGATACCAGCCGATATCTGCCTTAATCTTGTCCGGTGCGATGGCATATCTTCTGTCGTGTCCCTTACGGTCTTCCACATATGTGATTAACTGTTTTCCGATATTTGCACGTCTTTCATCGTTTTCCGGCAGAATCTCTAATAAAGTTTCAAGAATAATTTCGATAATTTCAATATTCTGCTTTTCGTTGTGCCCGCCAATGTTGTAACGTTCACCTAATTTTCCCTGTTCCTGTACCATATCAATTGCTTTTGCATGGTCATCCACATACAACCAGTCACGTACATTCTTTCCATCACCATATACTGGTAAGTTTTTCCCCTGTAATGCATTGTTAATCATCAACGGAATTAACTTTTCCGGGAACTGGTATGGTCCATAGTTATTGGAACAGTTTGTTATGTTCGCCGGGAATTTATAAGTGTCCATGTAAGCCTTAACAAGCATATCAGAAGAAGCCTTGCTTGCTGAATATGGACTGTGTGGGTCTAAAGGTGTAGTTTCATAGAAGTAAGTATCTCCTTCTTCCAAAGAACCATACACTTCGTCAGTGGAAACATGAAGGAATTTCTTATCTTCCTTGTAGGTTCCATCTTCATTTTCCCATGCATTCTTTGCCGCATTTAACATAACCAAAGTTCCAAGTACGTTGGTCTGCACAAACACTTCCGGGTTACGAATACTTCTGTCTACATGGCTTTCTGCCGCAAAATGTACTACTCTGTCGATATCGTTTTCTGCAAAGATTTTTTCAATTGCTTCTTTATCACAGATATCTGCTTTTACAAAAGTATAATTTTCTCTATTCTCAACATCTTTCAAATTTTCTAAATTTCCTGCATAAGTTAAGCAGTCCACATTAATAATTCTGATTTCATCTCCGTATTTACGAAACATGTAATGAATGTAATTAGAGCCAATAAAACCTGCTCCTCCGGTAACTAAATATGTTCTCATGTAATTTCCTCCGCTACTGGTTTCTTTCAGAAACTTAATTTCTGACATTTCTTTCCTATGGTATGATACCATAATCTTATTTGGAATTCAACGAATAATTCTTAAGAATCTCTTAGTAATATCTTTTATATCCTATATTTCTGTCCACGTAACCACTAATTCCATCCACAGCTCCTTTGCTGGTATATTGCCAGATGGTAAATGGACCTGTGTATTCCGGTGCCGCTGCATAACGAGCCAGCCACACATCGTACTGATTCAGATATGACATAATCAGATTATTTTCCAACCAACTCTTACTTGCATAAATCATCGGTGTATATCCCGAATTCTTTACTTCCGTACAGAACGCATTCATAACATGGGTTCGCTGTGCAGCACTCATGGAATTGGCTCTTCCACCGGAAACATACTCCGTATCAATCACTACGGGGTATGTAATTTTATATGGCGCAATCTTCTGCAATGTCCACTGAGCCTCCTGTTTTGCTTCCTGCTCTGTAACTGCCTGGCTAAAGAAATACACGCCCACATCAATTCCTGCTGCCAAAGCACCTTTAATGTTTGTTTCAAAATAAGGATCTTCTGTAATGGTTCCATATGTATATCCGCGATATCCCACACGAATAATAACAAAATCAATTCCTGCTGCTTTTACGCGATTCCAGTCAATATTTCCTTGAAACTTTGAAACATCAATCCCTGCAAAGGTTGTCTTATTTTTATAAACCTGAGAGCATTTTAAATCGATATTTTTTCCCGTTACTTTTTTCACAATACCACGGGCGTCCGTAATATATACTTCAATTTTATATTTTCCGGTTTCATAGTTGTGATCAGCAACACTGATATTCTTCTTATATACGCCACCAATATTGACCGCTTCACTTTTTACCAAATCATCTTTTCCGCTTTTAGATGTATATGCTCTGATTTCTACAGATTTGATTTCTGCCGGAGAAGCGACACCTGATATATTTACCTGTACCGAACCTTTTTCATCATTCTGATATGTATAATACACGCTTTTTGCAGAAATTCCTTTTACGTTAAAGTTTTTCTTCTCCACCAGCATTCTAGAGCCGCCCTCTAAAGTCACATATGTATAAGCATAATAAGTTCCAATATCTTTATGCTTGCTGATTTGTACACTTGCAGAATAGGTTCCATCACCCTTGTCTTTGGCTGTGTACCATTTTTTGTCATCACTACCGTTATTTTTACTCCATACAGCCACTTGAACCTTTTCCACCGGCGTACTGTATCTTACATTTTGAATTGTAACTGTATATTTACTCTGGCTTTTATTGGCTTTTACTTTCGTGGAAACATTACAGTTTACACGAATTGTCTTGCTTTTTTCATTCAGGTAACCAATAACACCTCTGCTATCCCAAACCTTAGTCTGGAATTTGTACTTTCCGGATTCAAAATTATGATTTGCTGCACTAAAATCAAATGTCCAATAATTTCCTTTTTTCTTTGCAGTATACCATTTTGCGTCATCTTTGCCGTTAGCATTGCTCCAGACTCTTACACGAACTTTGTTAACTTTCGCCGGTGTATCAATATTGCTGATACGGACGGTACAAGTTCCTGCACAATTATCTACATTTTTAAAGGCAACACTTCCACCTTCAATTCCTGCAATCTTAATGTTTTTCTTTCCAACACTGTTCAGACTGCCGTTTTCCTTTTTCAAATAAGCTTCCACATAATATTTTCCAACACCATTGTTGTGCTTTGCAATTCCTATGGTTTTTTTATATACTCCGTCACTTTCTGTCAAAGTGTACCATCTTCTTTTATCCTTTCCGGTTACGGCGTTCCACACACAGATACGGATACTTTCTTCTTCCTCCAGTTCTCTGATATTACTTACCGTAACAGCTATTTTGGACTGGGAACTGTTCTTTTTTAACTTCACGGTTGCCTGAATCTGTTCTGCCTCTTCCTCCATGGCATTACTCACCACCGGTTTTATAGCTTCACTCATAATCCCTGTGGCACATACCATAAATAATATCGACCAAAATACGCCTCGTATTTCCTTCCATTTCCTTTGTTTCATCTTTTTACTCCTTATCTTCCTTTATATACTGATAAACTATATAGTTATCACTTTCTCCTACCGGGTTTAATCCTACCTCTTTCAAATACTCATCCATATGATAAGATTTCTTCACTACCAGGAACTCTACATTTTTCTTTTTTAGAGTTTCACGCAGTTTTTTCTTTTCAATCTCTATACCGCTGTCCACTACCTTTAATAAATTTTCCATATAGGGGTACATTTTCTTTTCGTTATCATAGCCATACTGCACAAAATGCATATATGGCCTTCTGCCCACAGCCCATACAATGGATGGATTTTCTGCCCGTACCATAAGCTGTGTTGCCAGGTCAAAGGCACAAACCGGATTTTCAATGGTTTTGTTTTCTTCTATAATTTGACATATGGTCTTTACATCCTGAGGAATTTTCTCCATACTTCCCGGATATTTAAGATTATCTTTATTTACATAACCATTTCCCATCAGCGCAAGCATCAAAACACAGATACCTGCCAGCACCGTTTTTCCAGCTATCCCTTTCACTTTTCCAAAGCAGCTTACCGTTACATAAGATATCACAAAAATCACCGGTACTACCCACAAGAAGCGATAAAAGGTAGCACTGTCCGTAAATTCACCTAAAATATTCATGGATATACCATTAAAAAGAAGTATCACACCTAGTCCTGCTACCCAGAGAAAAACCTTTCTATCTTTCGTTTCTTTTTCCTGCATATGGTAGCCCAGAATCACCAGAAGACTAACCAAAAACAACATACCAATACCAGACTGTCCCATATAACTTTTCACTGTTTCTAACATCGAATTTGTTCCGCTCATACACTACACCTTTATCACAAACACATCTAACGTATACAAAAGATACACCACCAGATACACCATATTGGGAATCATGCACACAATCCCCCTTAGAAGCACCCGGCCGTTTTTATTTACAATACTCTCGCTCAAAACTGTAATTCCAAGCATGGCAGGTGCAATAAGAATGGCTGACATGGAAATGGGAACACTAGCCAACATGACTACGAACAACATCTTCCAGTTTGCTCTGTTTTCCATATCCTTATGTAAAAGGAGCAAAAGCCAGAAAATTGTTGGAATTACCACATTGGCACAATAGGACTTTGCTTCATAAGCTCTGAGAATCAGAAACTGAGAGGTTGTATATTCTGACACAAAAAACAAATTCACAAGCCCAGCTGTCCAGAGAAACCCTGTAACTTTTGTAGTAGCACTACGAAACAACGCCTGTCCCACAAGATAAACAATTGCAAAATACAGGATCACATCCAATGTGCCCATCACATATTTTTGAAAACTGACTACTGCTATTCCAGTCAATTTACAAAATACTGCGCTGTTCATATAAAAACCGGACAACGCATAACGCAATGGCAATGTTGTTTCCGGTCTTCCATTTTCCCCGTTAATAAGATACATGGTATCTGTATCCACTGTGGTGCTGATTGTTCCTATATAAAAGGCGGTGTCCCAGCCCCAATAATTCTGAATTGCAGTGAAATAGCAAAAAAACAATACCACACCTGCCATTGCCAAATAACATACTATGCTTTTTTTATTTGGCAGGCTCCACTTAAGTCTTTCCTGTTTTCTTACTGTCTTATATAATACAATAAATGCCAACACCAGTATACTGGTAACAACTGCCAGCCACATACCTGTCAACAGCGTAAGATGCTGTTTTAATAAAATTAATGGTAATGCAAACACTTGAAACAGGGCAAAATAAAAGAAAACTCCCAACAGAAGACTTTCTACAAAAGAACTTTTCCGTTTCATCAGATAGCTTCCCAGATACCCGAATGCGGTGAATACCACAAGAAAAATCAATATCATAAATACACATTTTATAAATTCAATCATATCTTTGCCTTTCCGAAGAACTTTTTGCACGATTTAAGAAATCGTTTTAGTATACCATATTCTTTCCATTTTCCGCAAGCATTTGACATTTCATTATAACTCTGCTAGAATGTGGCTGATGCTGTTTGCATCGTTTTTGAGAGGAAATAGAATATTATGAGAAAAAAAGAACGTTACAAAAGGCTGCTATCTTTTATGCTTGCCTTTATTATCATTGTCATTCAGACCTTGATTTATGCTTATACGTGGTTTACCGCTTATGACGGTACGCTACCCAAGAACTTTTTCTACAATGGACATCTTGTGCTGATCGCATTGTATGCGCTGTTGCTTTTGTTCTTTTCCAATGTTTACAGTGCTTATAAAGTTGGGTATCTTCGAATTATGGATGTGCTGTATTCCCAGTTTCTGTCCGTTATCTGCGTAAACTTTGTCACCTGGCTGCAATTGTGTCTGTTAGGTTACCGTATCATGCCGTATATGCCAATTGTAAAAATGACTATTATGGATGGACTGGCCATTATCATATGGACTTTCTTTTCACACTGGATTTACAAAAAGCTTTACCCGGCAAGACAGTTACTGTTAATATATGGGGATCGTAGTCCGAAACACTTGATTCACAAGCTCAACTCCAGAAGTGACAAATACGCTATTCATAGTTCTGTCCACGTAAATGAAGGTGAAGAACGAATCAAAGAATTAATTAATCAACACAAAGCTGTTTTGGTATGTGATATCGACTCACATATGCGAAACGATATTGTAAAATACTGCTTTGGAAAATCCATTCGCTGTTATATCATGCCAAAGCTTTCAGATATTATTATTATGGGTTCTGACAGTATCCATTTGTTTGATACACCATTACAGTTATCTCGTAATTTTGGTCTGGCTCCGGAAGAAAAAATGTTAAAACGTGCTTTAGACGTTGTTATTTCGCTTATTCTTCTGATTGTCACTTCACCGCTTATGCTCATCTTTTCTTTATGCATTAAGCTGTACGACGGCGGACCTGTTTTTTACAAGCAGGAGCGTCTGACTCTGGATGGAAAAACTTTTATGATTTATAAGTTCCGAAGCATGCGGGTAGATTCCGAAAAAGATGGTGCAAGGCTGGCCATGAAAAATGACAGCCGTGTTACTCCTATCGGAAACATTCTTCGTAAACTCCATTTGGACGAGCTGCCTCAGATTTTGAATATTCTGAAAGGTGAAATGTCTGTGGTTGGTCCAAGACCGGAACGAAAAGAAATTGCAGACCAGTATGCAAAAGAAATTGAGGAATTTCCATTCCGTCTGAAAGTAAAAGCAGGTTTAACAGGATATGCACAGGTGTATGGTAAATACAACACTACACCGTATGACAAATTAAAATTAGATTTATATTATATTCAAAACTATAGTTTCTTTTTGGATATTAAATTAATATTACTTACCGTAAAAATATTATTCCAAAAGGAAAATACAGAGGGTGTGGAATCCTGGCAGACTACCGCCTCAAAGAAAGAGGATTCGTAGGATCCATTCCAATGTAAGCGTGAAAGGGACGCCCCAAAAGAATACAAAAACAATGCCCCGGAAGGCAGAACTAAACAGCCTTCCGGGGCATTGTTTTTGTATTCTTTTGGGGCTATGCTTTGACGGACTTGCGTTGGAATGGAACTAGTGGAATCCTTGGGAAGTTGGTTTGTTCTTTCTGCTGGATAATTGACTGACCGTATAGGAAGCGGCTATTAGAAAGAATGCTACTATGGAATAGCGGTATCTTTCTTGTACTTCAATTAGCATATGTCCCATAGTTAAACCGATTATGTATAGGAAAGAAAATGCTATGTTGCCTTTTGGGTCTTTGAAAAACAATATGGCACCTAGCATACTTAAAACTACTAGCATGTAATAAAAGCTGTTGGTTGAAAATTCTATTTTTTCACAGGTTTTTGCTTTTAGGGAAACATCACTATATTTTAGATGAATGATAATACCGCTGCTGTCGTTGCCCAGGAGGGTTTTTAGTTTTGTTTTTATTAACCGGATTGGGTTGGACAGATTTTTTAGTTTCTGTTCTGCAAGTTTTCTTTCTTCTTTTTGTGCTTCTACGGCTGGTTTTTCGTAGCCTTCTTGTTGGAAACGGTTTACATTGCCAAGCACTTGATTCCAGTCTTGTTCGTTCCATTTTCCTCCTGTGGATTCTTCCAAACCTACGCACACATGGTACCAGCTAAACCCTCCGGTAGAAGTACCAATTCTACTTTCTACATGATGGGTTGCCAGTTGGTTTCCAACACCGAATACTGCAATCATAAGCAGCATCAGCAAAGCATTCTTTTTGTTTATTTCTGATATTCGCACCATAAACAGTGTAATAAATAGGGCTACAATCACGATGGCCCCTACCGTTCTTGACATTTGAAATAATACTAAAACCATGCCTGCTACCACTGCACACTGTATTGATTTCTTTCTATTTTCCTGTACTTCTTCCATTTTTAATATCAGACACCAGAACCCCAACAATTCTGTTGTATATAAAGGCTCTGATAAAATAAAGCTGTTCCATAAGGACTGGGATGGAAATACAATCCAAAGTACACTACAAATCACTGCCATGGAAAAACCGCCAAAGGATTTTCCTATTTTATAAAGGAACATCATGGACAGCACGGATAATACCACATTCAAGACTACTGCCACTGTAGTTGTTGTACCAAATATTTTAAAAAACAAGCTTAAAATTTCAGAATAGCCAAATACATGTGGAAATAATGCAATATACAGTGGGTTTACCGTATAATGATAATTCTCTGTAAGATATAGAGCTGTTTCGTAAAAAGTCTTATAATCTGCCACCGGCGTAGGCTGAAAGATATTGGCTGAAACAGCCTTTATGAACAGACAAAGCCCTGTTAGGCTCAAGAATACAATTATTTCTTTTATTTTTAAAATATTTTTCGGTAAAAATAAAGCAAATCCTACCAATAAAATAGCAAATACAATGCCAAAGGCTGCATATTTTGTTTTGTCCTGTATGCCAAAAGCCATAATTGCCATACAAATAAATTCAAAGCTGATTATAATAACCAGCTTTGAAAAAACAGCGATGGACTTTTTATTCATAAAGCTTTTCACCATATACTCCATCCTCTATTAACTTTTTAAAGGAATTTACAACAGATTCCTTGTCTTCTTTATATGTAACACCAAACCACTTATCTCTAGTCTCTAATACTTTTACTTCTGCTTTTCCTTCTTTAATCAACTGATCAATAATAATTGGAAGTAAGAATTCTTTCTTTAAGGCTTTATCCCCAAGATGGCTTAGAAATCTTACAAAACCCTTATCCAGGATCTCTAAAAACTTCGGTGTAAGTCCCCACATATTCATAGATGCATAACTTTCCGGATCGATTACTTTTTCGTTTCCGTCATCGTCGACTGCAATTACTTTATCACCTTTACGCTCAATTCCACTAGTTTCATCTACATCAAGAAGAATATGATTTTTGTCGATTTTAGCTACCCCTCTGGTAACTGCTCCGTTATCGCTTAAAGTATTTCCAAGAATGAATCCTGCCATACACATAGGAAGTTTTTCCTGATTTTCATCTATATTCACAAGATAATCATGTACCTTTACAAATGCTTCTTTTCCATAATAATCGTCTGCATTGATTACTACAAACGGATCTTTCAAAATATCTTTACAACTCAGTACTGCCTGACCGGTTCCCCATGGCTTTGTTCTTCCTTCCGGAACTTCGAAGCCTTCCGGAAGATCATCAATTTCCTGAAATGCATATTCACATTTTGCTATTTTTTCCATACGGTTTCCGATTACTTCTCGGAAATCTTTTTCTAAATCTTTGCGAATGATAAAAATCACTTTATTAAAACCTGCTTCTAACGCATCATGAATAGAATAATCCATAATAATTTCACCATTTGGTCCTACTGGCTCCAACTGCTTGATTCCTCCGCCAAATCTGCTTCCGATTCCCGCTGCCATAATTACCAATACTGTTTCTCTCATCTTTTTCCTCCTGCTAATTGGACTCCTCTTGCTTACCAACGCATTATTGTAACCACACAATATGCCGAACACACGCTCATTTTCCATTATATAATATTGCCAATTTTAACGCAACAACTATTTCATGTTTGTAATATTTGTAATATTTTTCTGAAAAATCATCTGTATTTGCTGCTCCATACACTGAGCGATATCCTGCCCGGTCAGATACTTTTTACTAAATTCAACTGTTAGTTGAATTGCTTCTTCCACATGAAATGCCGGCTTCCATCCAAATACCGATTTTAATTTACTGCAATCTAATTTCAAGAAATTTGCCTCATGAACTGCATTTTCCTCCGCTAAATTTTTCCAGGTAATTCCTTCCTGCCATTTTTCACAAAAGATATCTACCAGTTCCCCTGTAGTTACGCAATCACATTCATCCGGTCCCACATTGTAATAATCCGCATACTTATCGTCTTTTTCCTGCATCATGGCAATATATAAGTATACATACAACGGCTCTAACACATGCTGATATGGTCTGGTAGAATGGGGATTACGCACTATAATAGGTTCTTTTGCCCGGGCTGCACGAATACAATCCGGAATAATTCTATCTACTGCAAAATCACCACCGCCAATAACATTACCTGCTCTGGCTGTGGAGATTGCAACAGATTTATCCCCAAAAAAACTATTTTTGTAACTGTGAGTAACCAGTTCGGAACAACTTTTTGAGTTGGAATAAGGATCAAATCCATCCAACGGTTCGTTTTCCCGATAGCCCCACTGCCACTCCTTATTTTCATATACCTTATCTGTTGTAACATTGAGAAAACTCTTTACACTTGGTGTGGTTCTGACACATTCCAAAATATTTACCGTTCCCATTACATTGGTTTCGTAGGTATACACAGGATTTTTATAGCTTTCTCTCACAATGGGTTGTGCCGCCAGATGCAATACAATTTCCGGCTGTACCTTATCAAAAAAAGCCTTTAAATGTTCCAAATCTCTAATATCTCCTATTTCAGAAACCATCTGTTTCTCTATGCCGCAAATCTCATACAAGCTTGGATTTGTAGGTGGTTTTAAAGAATAGCCATAAACCTTGGCTCCCAACTGCAACAGCATCTTGCACAGCCAGGTTCCTTTAAATCCGGTATGTCCTGTCACCAAAACCTTTTTTCCCTGATAAAATTCCTGCATTTTCTTCACCTTTTTCCGTTTAATGTTTCCATGGTGCCTGACCGCTGTTCCACAAATCTTCCAATAACTTTTTGTCACGCATACTGTCCATACACTGCCAGAACCCTTCATGACGATATGCCATAAGCTGTCCCTCTGCCGCACAACGCTCTAACGGTTCTTTTTCAAACACAGTAGTGTCATCCTTAATATAATCAAAGATTTCCGGATTTAACACCATAAAGCCAGCATTAATCCAGCCACCATCTTCTTTTTTCTTTTCTGCAAATCCATGAATTTCATCTGCACCATCAATATCCAACGCACCAAAACGACCGCCCGGTTGCACTGCTGTAATGGTAGCTGTTTTTCCACTCTTTTTATGGAAATCGACCAATTTATTCACTGGAACATCACTCAATCCATCGCCATACGTCATCATAAAAGGCTCATTTCCCACGTATTTCTGAATCCGCTTAATACGTCCGCCTGTCATCGTGGCATAGCCGGTGTCCACAATGGTTACTTTCCACGGTTCTGCATCGTTATCATGTATCTGCATGCTGTTTCCATTGGAAAAATCAAAGGTCACGTCACTTTTATATAAATAATAATCTGCAAAATACTGTTTAATTATGTGCTGTTTGTAACCGCCGCAGATAATAAATTCATTATATCCATACGCCGAATAATGCTTCATAATATGCCATAAAATCGGCTGTTCCCCAATTTCAATCATTGGTTTCGGTTTCAAATGACTTTCTTCACTGATACGGGTTCCAAAACCTCCCGCTAAAATTACAACTTTCATTGGTTCCTCCACTTTTATTTCTATGCTTCCTTTTTCTTGAAAACTAATAATTTACTGAAAATATAGTTCAAAACAACTACCAGCACACTAATTATAACTTTTGCAAGCATTCCTTCCACGCCAAAAATCGCCTGATTCATGCCAAGCCACACCAGTACCGGAAACAGACCGATTTCAAAAATTCCTGAAAAGATTCTTGCCCCAAGAAACATTCCCAGTTCTTTCCAAACTACTTCCAGACTCCAACTCTTGCTTTCAAATACCCATAATTTATTAGTGATATAAGCAAAAGCAACAGCTCCCACCCAGGCAATGATATTGGCAATGGTTAAATTTACCTCTTTTCCCAACATAACAATCACTGTATAAATACCCCAGTTGACAACTGTAGTACCCACACCAAAAATCAGGTACATGATAATTTCTTTGTACTTTACAAATAACTCTTGTATTTTTTTCATTTTGACAACTCCTCTGTATCTCTGCTATTTTCTTAAAAATTTCTTATAAAATCCCGTACGCAATTGGTTTGGAATCAGACATACCAGCACTTGACCACCCGCAGATATTATAAAGTCCGCCAAACCGGATATTCCCATTTTATGAAGCTTCCAGCGGAAAGTTACGGCAAGCTTTGCATAGGTATATCCGCCTCTGCGCTGGTACATATCTTCCCCTGCACGCATATATAAAAGACTTTCCGACAGATTATAGCCCTCATAATCTGCCTTTAACATTCTTGCCCATAAATAATAATCTTCAAAAAACGGGCAATCCTGATAGCCTCCCACAGTCTCTACGATACTTTTTTGATACATCACACTTGGATGGTTAAAGGGATTTCTTCTGGCTGCAAATTTTCTTATTTCGCCACTGCTTTCCGGCATTTTCCTCACTGCCATTACATGTTCTGTGGTTTCTGCAAATTCTTCCACAGCACTACCCACAACTGCTGCTTTATGTTCTTTCATGGCTCTTAATTGTTTTTCCATACGCTCCGGCTTGCTGACATCATCGCTATCCATCCGGGCAATGATATTATGCTTACAATATTTCATTCCCTGATTTAATGCCTTGCCAAGTCCCACACTTTCTTCCAGCGCAACAACATTCAGCCTGTCCCCATAGATTTGCTTTTGCTGCGTGATTACCTGATTAAGCTCTTTTGTTAGTTTTCCATCACACACCAGCACAAAATCGTCTGTAGGGTAAGACTGACTCCAGATACTTTCCATGCTTTGTTTCAAATATTGGGCTTTTTCTTTATTATAAACAGACATAAGGACAGAATATTGTTCTTCCATAGAAATTCCTTTCACAGGCTCACACACATTGCTTACGAACCTCATTTCACATTTTAGAATTTTGACAATCTTCTAGTAATATAACACATTAACCAACACTTTGCAATGTCCGAGTTCAACCTGCTAATTGTAAAATTCCCATCTGTCTGCTATACTTATTTCATTGTGACAATGACATATTTCTCTCATTGTCTTTGGTAAATATTCGACACACTAGGAGGAACTTTACATGTTAACTACATTTCGCCAAAAAGCTTTGCACTTTACCTTGATTTTACTGCTTAGTGCTTTTATCGGTTATGGCTTGCTGGTACTTATTTTTCTAATTCCAGGTAATTCACCTAAAATAGTTACCCATATAACAGAATCTCTGGAAACTTTTATCACAGAGTCCCATTATCCTCAGGCTGTCACAGGAGTAGAACACAGTATGTTAGACAATTATACTGATGGTTTAATGCTTAACAATGCCGTCTATAACGGAAATGAAAATGTGTTTATTAAGGCATCTAAGGTATATAAATATCTTTATGAAAACCAGACTCCTATGGAATCTTTGATTTCTCTGTTTTCCGGAAATACAGACTTTCAAAAGAATCCCTATTCCCGTTACTGGCATGGTTATCTGATTGTTTTAAAACCTTTGCTTTTATTCTTTAATTATCCGGAAATTCGTCTGCTAAATTCCGGATTACAGTTGATTTTATTCGCATTGGTAATCTGTGCTTTGACCTACAAAAAGAAAAAGGAATATGTCCTGCCCTTTGCGTTATGCATCCTTTCTCTGGTTCCTGTTTCTGTGGGATTATCACTACAGTACTCTGCAGTTTATTATATTTCCCTACTGGCATCACTGGGACTCTTGTTGTTTGGCGATTGCTTACGGGAAAAACATTTACTGCCGGAATTCTTCCTTTTGATTGGAATTTTAGTGAATTACTTTGACTTTTTTACATATCCTTTGTTTGCTTTGGGACTTCCTTTGTGTGTTGTCTTTCTCCTTTGTGACAAATTAAACCTTCGGAAATCTATCTGTACGTTTATAGAAACATGTTTTTCCTTTGGTTTTGGATACAGCATGATGTGGTTATTAAAATGGCTTATAGGTACTGTAATTACCGGTGATAACGTATTTAAATCAGCATTGGATAAATGTGCGGAACGTACTTCCACCGCTGCTTTCGATACCACAATTACCATTTCCGATACTTTAAAATTAAATCTTGGCATCTTTGCAACCAAAAAGATGCTTCTACTTTTGTTTCTGGTTGTCTTTGCACTTATTTGCTACAACCTTTATCGGAAAGTAACTGTTATTAGCATTATAAATTGCATTCTGCCTTATGGAGCAACTGCCCTATTGCCTATTATGTGGTATGTATTTGCCTCCAATCATTCCTACATTCACCATAACTTCACCTTCCGTACCTTTTCTGTGGCAATTTTTGCCTATTTGTGTATGCTGGTGCAACTGGTAATAAATGCAAAACAGAAAGGAAACTCACTATGAAGCTTGAATCATTTTTTCAATACACAAAGAAAAAATCACATATCACGGTACTATTTTCACTCTTGTTTACACTACTTTTTATACAAGGGAGTCACATTACCTTTTCCGGCAATATTGCAGGAAGTCTGAAAAAAAATTACATAACTGCCTGGACAATTAAGGATTTAGGAATCTTTCTCCTGTTCTTTGTGGCTATTTTTGTACTTCTTTCCCTGTTAAATTTTATTGCAGGAAATTTTTCCGTAACAAAAAGGAACACTCTGTCTGACAAAGCTACTTTGGTCTATGTGCTAATTCTTTCTGCATTTTTACTTTTATGCTGGATCCCTTATCTTTTAAGTTACTATCCGGGCTCTGTACTGGCAGATTCACTGGTTTCCATACGTCAGGCACTTTCAGAGCGCATCACCAGCAATCATTATCCGGTGGTGTATTCTTTATTTGTGGGAGTATTCATTAAAATCGGTCTGTTTCTTGGCAATATCAACACAGGAGTATTTTTATACAGCTTATGCCAATCCTTTCTTATGGCTGCAACCTTATCTTTCACTCTTGTATGGCTTTATCGAAAAGGTGTAAACAAAATATTTTTACTCATTTTCTTTTTATTTTATGGGATTATGCCATTTTTCCCAACTTATGCCATAATCCTGTGGAAAGATCCTATTTATAGCTGTGCACTGCTTCTTTTAATGCTGCTGCTCTTTGAAGTAGTAACTTCGAAAGGCACTATTCTGGCTTCGAATAGAGTGATTGGTGCTTTTGTATTCCTTTTTGCCGTTATTAGTTTTTTTAGAAACAATGGTATATATACAGCAATCCTTTGCAGCCTTATTTTATTCTTTTACTACCGCAAGCAGATGCTTCGGGCTTTTGTAGTTTTTCTCTGTTTTATGGGGATTTACTTTGCAATTACGGGACCCCTCTACACAAAGCTTGGAATTGAAAGTGAATTTGTGGAATCTTTAGGAATTCCTTTACAGCAGTTAGGTTACACCATTGCTAACGATGGAGAATTAACTCCTTCGGAAGAAGAATTTCTATTTACACTCCTTCCTGAAAAACACTGGAAAAAGAATTACCGTCCCTGCATTGTAGATACCATTAAATGGGATTCAGAATTTAACGCTTCTTACTTGGAAGAAAATAAACTTACCTTTATCAAGGTGTGGGCTTCTGTATTAACAAGAAACTTCGGAAATTATATAAACGCCTACTGTCTGGAAACTTTTGGGTTCTGGAAACCGTTGGTACAAAACAGCTATGGATATGTGGACACTTATATTTCTGACAACGAACTTTCCATTGTGCCTACCGATATGTTTGCCCGGATATTCGGAATATCTATTCAGGAAAATCTAGCTTCCTTCCGCCCCATGATGGGTTCCGGCACACTACTATGGTGTTTCTTGGTCTGTTCGTACCTATGTATCATGCAGGACAAAAAATCCTGGTTTATATTGGTGCCTGCCTTTGCCAACTGGCTGGTTATTCTGCTTGCCACACCGGTGGCTTTCAGTTTGCGTTATGTGTATATTTTTGCTTTGGGATTGCCACTTGGAATTTGTTTGCCGTTTATTATTGGTGAGAAAGAGGAGGGCGTTAGTCGCAGCTAATGCCCTCCTCTTCTTTTTCAAGTTAATCTTCCTCAATCCCATAGGTTTCTCTGGTTATGTAAATAGGTCGGTTCTTCTCTTGTATATACATCTTAGAAATATATTCCCCTAAAACCCCCAAAAAAAACAGCTGTACACCGCCAATAAACAAAATCAGCGTTACGATTGTAGCATGTCCCGGAACATCGATGCCGAAGAACAATTTCTGTAAAAATATAATTACCATATATATCAATGCCAACTCTGCACAGATAGTTCCTGCCCAGGTAGCCATTCTTAACGGTGCTACAGAAAAGGAAATGATTCCATCCATTCCATATTTGAAAAGCTTCCTAAAAGACCATTTGGATGTTCCTGCGTTTCGCTGTTCTGCCACATAAGGAATAAATTTTGTTTCAAATCCTACCCATGAAAAAATCCCTTTAGAAAACCTGTGATATTCACTTACGCTTAAAATAGCCTCTCTCACGTTGGTGCGAAAGGTACGAAAATCACTGGCTCCGGAAATGAATTCCGTGTCTGCCACGGTATTAATAATTTTATAAAAGCTATTTTTAAGAAAAGTTAATACCTTGCCTTCACTTCTTTTTTCCTGAAAAGCAGCTACACAGTCATAATCTTCATTTTCTTCCAAAATCTGAACCATCTGAACCACCACTTCCGGACGTTGCTGTAAATCTGCATCAATAATTGTGGTATATTCTCCCTCTGCCTGTTGCATACCTGCATAAATAGCCGCTTCTTTTCCAAAATTTCTGGAAAATCCAATCAGCTTTACATTATCACTTTTTCTGTTTTTGTAAATCTCTTTCAGCTTTTTCATGGTTTTATCCTTGCTTCCATCATTTACAAAAACGAATTCATAATCCTGTATTTTACCTTCGAAGCATTTAGCTACTTCTTTGTAAAATAATTCTACATTTTCTTCTTCATTATAGCATGGTACTACCAGTGATAATTTCATACGTATTTTCTCCCCTTATTCCTTCTCCTCCATCAGCTGTCGTTTTCGTTCCACAGTACTACACAATTCAAACTCAAAGTCCTGTCTGTTTTTCTGTACCATAGTCTGCAAAATCAGTCCTGAAAAGAATGACTGGATTGACGTCAACATAATGAATCCACAAACAATCAATGTGGGAAATCTCTCTACCAGTCCTGTATTCATATAATCTAATCCTACTGGTATAAACAACAGTATTGCACTTAACGCTAACACGCAAGAGATAATCCCAAAAAAGCCACTTGGTTTATAGGTTCTGTACAACCTTGCAATGGTTTTTAACACTTTCATTCCATCGGAGTATGTATTCAGTTTTGATACACTTCCTTCCGGTCTGTCCCTATAGTCTACTACCACATTCTCTACAAACATATTTTTATCCACTGCATGAATACTCATTTCTGTTTCAATCTCAAATCCCTTAGAAAGTACCGGGAATGTTTTCACAAATTCATAACTAAATGCGCGATACCCTGTCATAATATCTTTAATATCATTATGAAACAGCACATTAATGCATTTTCTTACCAACGTATTCCCAAAATTGTGGAATGGTCTTTTATTCTCCTGAAAATAAGTGGAAGACAGTCTGTCTCCAACCACCATATCTACATTTCTCTTTATTACTTTTTCTACCATCTGCACTGCACATTCTGCCGGATAGGTATCATCACCATCTGTCATCACATAACACTCTGCATCAATTTCACGGAACATTCTGCGAATTACATTTCCCTTGCCCTGCATATACTCATGGCGAACCACCGCACCTGCTTTTTCGGCAATTTCTGCTGTACCATCGGTAGAATTATTGTCATATACATAAATAACCCCTTCCGGCAATGCATTTTTAAAATCTTTGATTACCTTTTCAATTGTTTTGCTCTCGTTATAGCAAGGTATCAATACTGCAATTTTATCCATAATTTCCTCCTACTGGTCACGCTGTTCTTGATAGGTGCGTTCACTAATGATATACCTCGGTCGCCCCTTGACTTCCATATAAATCTTACCTATATACTCTCCTAAGATTCCCATACATACCATCTGAATACCGCTGACCATACACAAAATACACACCAGACTTGCCCAGCCTGCCACAGTGTTTCCCATAAACTTATCTAACAAAAATTTAATTATTCCCAAAAAACTTATCAAAGCTACCACAAAGCCCATACCTGTAATAATTCGCAAAGGCTTTATACTTAAACTGGTAATACCGTCAAAAGCAAGACCTAACATTTTTGCCAACGGATAATGACTCTTTCCTGCCACTCGTTCTGCACGCTCATAATATACACTAGTGCTTTTAAAGCCTACCATCGGAAACATTCCACGCAGAAAAAGATTTACTTCTTTAAAATTTTCAAACTCCTGCAACACTTTACTGCTTACTAAACGGTAATCTGCATGATTGTATACCACCTCAGCCCCCATACTGTTTAACAGCTTGTAGAAAGTCTCTGCGGTAAAGCGTTTGAAAAAGGTGTCAGTATCCCTTTTGGAGCGGACACCGTAGACAATTTCTGCACCTTCCAGATATTCGTCCACCATCTTGTTCATGGCATTCACATCATCCTGCCCGTCACAATCTATGGAAATGGTAATGTCACACTTGTCCTTTGCCTCCATAATCCCTGCCAACACAGCATTCTGATGTCCTCTGTTTCTGCTCTGACAAATTCCAATAATATATTCTTCTTTCTGAGATAAGTCTTTGATGATTTCCCATGTTTTGTCCCGACTTCCGTCATTGACAAACATAATTCTGCTGTCTTTACTTACCTTTCCCAAACTTACCAGTTCTTTCATTTTGTTCAAGAAAATTTCACTGGTAATAGGTAATACCTTTTCTTCATTATAACAGGGGATCACCATGTATAAACAAGGACACATTCCATTACCTCCCTAGTCAATTTAAAACCAAAACTTCATATTATGAAAAGCTATATCCATATATTTAATACCACATATCACCTGATAAGCGTATACCAACCATATAATCCCTTTACGTATTGGATGATATTTATATTTCACGGTACATACGAGGGATACAATTGTAGCCATCTGTATTCCGATAATGTATCCCCAACTATAGTTTCCCGCGCTTCCCTGTGTAAGAAAGAACATTTGCAACCATCCGATAATCAACGTTAATATCGCAACTTGATAATTTCTGTCTTCTTTCAGGGCTTTCCACGAAAATGCACAAAAGACAACCGGAAAAGAAGTAAATGAGCATAAAAATATTTCCTGAATTGTAAAACCTGAAAAGCCACCAATTACTACTTGAGTTGCCAATTCTTCACTATACGCATTGACAAATAAGAACTGCATAATTAATGTAATCAATGACGGAGAAACCGCTAAAAACATATAAATTGCAAGCTTTAACGCTTTATCACATATTATTTCTTTTAACACAAGCAGTCCCATGGCAGGCAACAGAACCATTAGCAAGCTCGGTTTTGCCACACAGCCTACTGATAATATCACACTAAACAATACATATTCTTTTATTTCATACTGTTGCTTTTTATAATTTAGTAAAAGCTGACAAAATATCACTAATGCCAAAATCCCAAAAGGCTTCACCACCATAATAGTGGGATTGTGTATTGGATTGGCCGCACCTTGTCTCGCATAATATCTGTATTCATTTAACGGGGAAACCATATTCACAAATATGGTTGAGGTACAGCTAACCAGATCAATAAAATATCTGTATTTGGCATTGTCCGTTTTGGTTAAATATAACATACTCCAACGTACTAAAACAACCATTACGACATTCGCAATCGTCAAAACAATCGCCATTGCCGTATGCATATCAATTCGCAACACAAACGAAGCCAATGCTGTTAATATATGATATAACGGATAGGACAAAATATGCAAATAGATATCGGCATCCTTTGCTTCCTCCATGTTGAAATTCCCCTGCTCAATCCATTCTGCAACTTTATTGTGTTGTTCGAAATCATACGATGTATAGTGCATAAAAAACACACTATATAATATTGCCATTCCTATTAGCATGAAAATGAATAAATAATTTCTGTATTCTATCGTATTTTTTTGCAATCTTTTTTTCACTATGTTTGCCTCCATAAATCTTCAGATAATTTATCGTATCGAACACTTGCACATCAAGAATCTTATTTATACCTAACGTTTAAGAGCAAATTAATATCGTCTTTCGTGTCTAATAATACACACCCTTTTTCGATTAACAATTCATTTACCCTTCCTTTGCTAGGTGTCAGAATGTATTTAGAATAGATTCCATCCGTTCCTTTTGCAAGCACATAGGTGCCTTGGGTTACACTGAAACCACTCCCCTTCGGCAATGCATATAATATATTGTATGGAACAACATAATTTTCTGTATTATCTTCATTTGTATCATTCATTATCCACATTACAGAATTTTCCCATGACACTTCCTCTGCCAAAATTATATATTCACTAAACATTTCTTCGTATTCTTTAGTATATTCTGTTTTTTCCTCAGTTCTTGCAGGAAGTGTATATACATCTGTATTTCGCGGAACTGTAACAAAGAAAGCAAGCGCCACTATAATATATGCAGCTAACTTTTTGGAGGCGCATGCGATAAAAACTATGAACAACACACTAAGCATCATAATATTTCTAGCTCCAGGTTGCGGTCTGTAAAACACAAATATAGCTATTGCTATCAGCAAACTTTCAACTAATATCATGACGTACTTTTTATTCTTCTCAAAAATACATTGCACAATCACCAGCAGAAGATACACTCCATAATATGCATACATCTCTCCCTCTGCGTACCCTATCGAAAAAGTTTTTTCAACATAAAATACTATTGTCTTGATATAATCTACAAATGAAAGCCACAAATATTCAATTGCACTGATAAACTGTCCGCTTTTTAATAATTCTATACTAGCCACATAAGGCATCGCTGTAAAATACGGTGCACAAAAATTACTGTTAATAATATAAAACAATGCCACACCCAATGACATGATAATTCCAGAAACAAAAATACTCTTCTTTCCTTTTAATTTAACGAGTTCTATCGTCGGTATTATTAATAGTATTACAACATATGGTCTAATTATCGTAAGATATCCACACAGCCCAAATATCCCTATGATATATCTTAACTTATTTTCTTTTTCTTCTTCCCAACATCTTATAACAAGTCCAGCATATAACAACATGCACATAAAGAAAAACGGTTCTGCCATACCTGACAACAGATATCTTGTTAATAACGGATTAAAAATATATAAAACACTTACTGCCAAAAGTGTCTTGCAATCCTTTTTCGAAAAAAACATGAACCCCAAAAAACCTAGTGTCAAAAAAAGTATGTTACAGAGTATTGGCGAAATATATGACCATCCAAAAATTTTACCATAAAATGCATATGGCAGAAATAATAAAATACACCAAGGTCCCATAGAACCTATCGGTGCTTTTGAATCATTATAAGCAAAGTAGCCTTTTGGTATCCCATTTTCGACCATTCCCTCAATTTGCTTATAATAACTCACCTCATCATTCCAATATCCACCCGGATTATATATCTCCAATATCGATATATTCTGCATCAGACAATAAACCATTCCTGAAATCCATGGAGTTAACACAAATAATATTCTAATCCCCCATGCAACATTCTTTTTCATCTTCATAAACACTTTTCCTTTACCCATCTTCCTAATTATCTTATGGTATATTGAATATCAAAACACCGGTCAAAATAAAAATCAATCCCACCAATTTTTTCTTTCCAACTTTCTCTTTCAATATTAGTGTACCAAATATTGTAACAAAAATATATCCACTTGCTTCTAACACTGCCCCCATAGATAAAGATACATACTTATAGGCAATTACTGTAATCAAAGTGGACACAAAAAACAATCCATATGCCATCATAGTTCTCACATTAAGATATTCTTTCAATATACTGGAATGTTTTTTTTCAGCACTAATCTTTAAAAGCACCTGCGACAAGGAAGATATTAAGACAGATACTAAAAATATCACAATATATATCATCGCTACTCCTTTTCTTCTGTTGCAATCAAAACTACACCGAGCATAATTATTACAGCACCTATGATATTCTTAATAGAAATCTTTTCGTGCCATAATAACACTCCCCATATCATCCCCCAGATTACGGTAACTGCCTTATTGGCATATGCCGTAACCAAAGGGATTCTTTTTAAATTTTGTTGCCACAACACAGCATACAACATTAAAATAACCAAAACCATTCCGTAAAAAAACAAAAATTTTATACTTAACACGTCTTCTACCCCTGCCCTTTTTGACAAGACAGAAGCCAAAGAATATATAAAAAAGGTCAAATGCAAAAATATCATAGAACTTATTTTTGATTTAGAATTTTCATTTTTACTTTTCTTTATCATCTGTTTCTTCCCTCACTACATACTGTGGTGCGCTATTTAAACTGATGTAAACTCTTCCTAAATATTCACCTATCATTCCCAGTACAAACAAAATCATGCCACCTAGCAATAACAATATAGCTGTGGTAGAACTCCATCCTAATGGAACAGAAGGATTGAAAAACTTGTTTACGATTACATAAATCAAATAAATAAATCCAATTGCTGCAGAACTCATTCCCATGACCATAGAGATTCTAAGAGGTGCCACGGAAAATGCTGTAAAACCGTTAATCCATAATGCCACAAGCTTCGCAAAACTATAACCGGAATTTCCTACTTCCCTTTCTCTATGACATACCGGTACCGAGCCAATACTTTTTGTCGTTCTTAATACCAATCCAGGTACATAAGTATAAGAATTTTCATATTTTACGATTTCATCTACGATATACTTTTTAGCAACAAAAAAGCTGGTAATCATTAATTTTTTTGGCTTACCCAAAAGCACTTCGCACATAAAGTTATTCATTTTAGTTCCCAGATTTCTTGCAAAGCTGTGCTTTTTATGTGGGTAGGATGCATATACCACATCATAGCCTTCTTCCATTTTATCAATCAAAGAATATACTTCATCTGCCGGTGTTTGTCCATCATCATCCAAGGAAACCACAATATCTCCTGTGGCTTTGCGATATCCTGCCATTAACGCAGCATGTTGTCCAAAATTCTTCGCAAAACACACACCCGTTACCTTTGCATTTTGTTTGGAAATGCTTTTTATTTTCTCCCACACATTGTCTTTTGAACAGTCATTCACTAATACAATTTCATAATCGTCTTTTCCTCGTTTTTCGATTGTAACTTCAATTTCTTTCACAACATCTTCAATGGTTTTTTCTGAATTATAACATGGTATTACAAATGATATTTTTCTCATCTTTTTAGCCTCTCTTATTATCTATAGTAAATCATTATACTTTTTCATAAATATTAAATCACGAAATATGCCATCATTTTTCACCGCATTCTTTTGGTATTCTGTTTCTTCAAATCCTACGGAGCTATAACTGCGAATCGCAGCCGTATTATCTGCAAACACACGCAAAAACACACTCTCTAACTTCAATTCTGAAAATGCATACGCCAATGCAAGCCTTGCAGCTTCTGAACCATACCCCATTCCTCTTTCGGTATCTTCCCCAATAAAAATGCCATATTCCGCCTCTTTCTTGTCATAATCAATGTCGCGAAAATAGACAGAACCAATTGCTTTTTTACTTTCCTTCAAACGAATAATAAACTGCACCACTTCTCCACTTGCCACTTTGGTATCCATCCATTTATTATGCATTTCTTCTGTAAAGATTTCTTGAAAAATGAAGTTTTTACGAACTTTTTCATTATTTCTCCATTTTACAATCAACGGTGTATCCGATTTCTTTATAAGTTCTAATACAATTCTTTCTTTCTGTTCTTTCATTTCCTTATTTCCCATAAAACTCTCTTACCATATCACAAATATACAACACTTTTTCTTTTTCAATGCCATAATATAGCGGAAGACGTAACAAACGCTCACTTTCCTTTGTAGTGTGCTTATCCTCGCCATGAAATCTTCCAAATTTCAAGCCTGCCGGTGCTGTATGTAACGGAATATAATGAAATACTGCCAAAATTCCCTTCGCCTTTAAGAAATCAATTAATTCCGTACGTTCTTCTAAGTCCTTGGCTTTTAGATAGAACATATGCGCATTATGAACACACTCATCCGGAATATACGGAAGTTCTATCTTTCCTTCGCTCTCTAACTCCTTCAAATTATCGTAATAACAGTTCCATGTATTCATTCTGTCGTCATAGATTTTCTCCGCCTGTTCTAACTGTGCCCATAGATACGCTGCATTTAGCTCACTCGGAAGGTAAGAAGAACCTGCATTTACCCAAGTGTATTTATCAATTTGTCCTCGGAAAAACTTGCTTCGGTTAGTTCCCTTTTCCCTGATAATCTCTGCTTCTTCTACCATTTCAGGATTACGAATCAATAGAGCTCCGCCTTCACCCATGGAATAATTCTTTGTTTCGTGAAAGCTAAAACATCCATAATCCCCAATCGTTCCCAAAGGCTTTCCTTTGTAACTGCTCATAATACCTTGTGCTGCATCTTCTATTACTACCAAATTATGACGCTTGGCAATTTCCATAATTTTGTCCATTTCACAAGGTACCCCTGCATAATGTACCGGAACAATCGCTTTTGTTTTCTCCGTAATTGCTGCCTCGATTAGATTTTCATCCATATTCATGGTTTCTTTTTTAACGTCCACAAATACTGCCGTTGCACCTCTAAGCACAAAAGCATCTGCCGTAGAAACAAAGGTATAAGAGGGCATAATCACCTCATCACCCGGTGCAATATCACAAAGCAATGCAGCCATTTCTGTTGCATGAGTACATGAAGTTGTAAGTAATGCCTTGCTTGTTTTTGTTTTGTCTTCTATCCACTTTGTACATCTTTTGGTAAAGTCACCATCACCACATATCTTATGACTAGCAATCGCTTCTTCTATATACTTCATTTCTGTTCCTACATATGGTGGTACATTAAAATTAATCATAATTTTCCCTCTTTCTGCTCTCTACTTTCATTATTTACTTTTTCATTCCTATGGAATCACATTAAAATAACACATTAATAAACTTCCCATAAATCCATACATTACAGCTGTATTCACCCAATACAGCCATCTTTCACATTTCTCAACCGGCTGTTTTATTCTGGCTGTTACCGCAGGAAGATTAATTATCAGAAAAATTCCTGCCGCTGTAATAAATACTGCTGCTGCTATATTCTGAATCATAAGAAGATTTTCCATCTTTGCTGTCAATAAATCATACAAACTGTTATAAGTACACCCGCTGGTACTTTTTCCAAAACCTAAAACCTTCATCGCATTATGATTAAAATATTCTACTGCAGCAGTCCATTTATAATAAATCATCAAAAATACACCCACTGCTGAAATTATTGTTTCAAGAATTACATTTATGCGATAAAGCTTTTGATTCATTGTAATCAATATCATAAAAAATGGCGCCAAATAAATCATACGATAAAATTCGTAATGAGAAAAGCAAAAGTACACCATCATAGGTGCCACCATCATATATATAACATAATATTTCTTTTCTTTGGTAGCATCATATGAAATACAATATGCCACAAAATAAAGAATCACAAGGAGAATAATAACCAACGGTGCTTTATATATGATATTCGCATCAATTGCACTGGTTACTGTTTTTTCAATAATGGAATTTCCTGTTCCTGCTGCATACGATTCCAAATACATGGGAGCATTTTGGTATATCACCTGAAATAAAAGCATAAAAACCACACTACACGCTAGTTTCAACCCTATTTTTATAATATTTTTCTCAATTAACAAAATAATGGCAATATAGGCAAAAATGAAAAATGGTTTCGCAGCAATAGATATGGCCATTAACAGTAGAAACATCCCCTGCTTATCTTTTAGTAAATAATAAATTGCTGCCACAGTGATGGCAATTGCAATAATGTCCGTCTGGCCTGCCAGCACAACACCTAAGAACATAAATGGAAATGTAAAAATCAAATAGCAATTCCAAGCCTGCTTTGTCTTATCTTCCACAAACATTTCTACAATCTTTTTGGTAAAGATAAGAGTAACTAAAAACACTGCTATCAAAAACAAATGGGACCATGCCATCATCCAGGTACTGCTTAATATCTCAATGTGCAGAAAACGTTGTATCAACCATATTGGAATATTCCAGATAGCCCATGGAATCAATATTATATAATTATAGCAAAAATAAGCATGAGGAACCCCATGAATATTTTCATGTACAATCTCGTAATAATTATATAAGTTTCCATCTACCAGACAATCCAGTAATGTAGTTGACCAAATCGTCAGACTTCGAAAATCAATATAGGAATACAAGAAAATCCATACTCCCCAAAGCACAATAGGGAAGAAATATTCTAACCAGTTTGGCTCTTTTGTGTTTAATTTCAATTTATCCATAATCTTATTCATTTTAAACTGCTCCATATCTTCATAACACACAAAATATTCATAACTCCAATTTTTGATTATATCATTGTTTCTAATCCATTGCAATCACTGTACTTTTTCCACTTGAATCTTATCAATACGCATTGTTTGATCCATTTCATTTTTTTCATAAAATTCCACTTTTTTGTCTTCCTCCAGTAGAATGCGATAAGTAACTTTCTTATTCTCTTTGTGGACATTTTTCATGTCAATGGTCATAATACGTCCGGCTTCATCCAGATAATAGGAAAATACGGATAAATTCTTTAGATTCTTTCCTTGAATAGTCACAAGATACTCCCCTGCTTCCAACTCACAGGAGTTCCACTTTTGAATTCCTTCTTTATACAGATACACAGAACTTTCTTTTCCCTCTGCATTCCCTGTATATTTTAGTTCCGCTCCCTGAAAAACTATCTTTTCTGTATTGACTTCTTTATTGAGATTTTGCTGAATTTCTACAAATTCATCATATAAAAGTAAATTTTGTTCAAACACTAAAATATTCCACTTACTGCACTGTAAATATTCGCTTGCCAGTTCCCAATATGCCTCATCCAATTCTACTGTTGGTAAAAACAATACTGCTGTTCTACCATTATAATATTCCGGCTGGTTCCAGCGATTAGAATTCAACCAGTTCTTGGTTTGCATAGGCTCATTTCCATCATATGCCATTGCCTGCACATTTCCATCAGAAATCACCATATTTGAATATGCATGCCAATAAGGTGCATATATAAAATGAATATCATTTTCTTCCAAAAACTCAACCAGTTCCTTATCTGCCACATCAAATCCCGAACGCCACATTCCAATATTATTTATATTTTCCTGATAATCGTAAGTAACATAAAAGAAACAGCATCCTATTGCCATCGCTGCCAGCCCTGTCTGAATCACTTTGGCAAACACATAAAAATTTTCCTCCGCATATTTACAGCAAATTCCTAAAAGCACGATATTGTTAAAATACACAGGAATAAAATATCTCGAAGAACACTTCCCCGTAAGCACAGCAACCATCGTTAAGATTCCATACACTGCAATACTATATAAAAGGAACAGTTTTTGCCTGCTTTCTAATTTTTTATAATTCCAAATCAAATAACAAGGTGCTATAAAACAGGCCAGTACTAAGTATAGAATTCTTACAATTCTCAAAATTCCTTCGATGGAAAAAAGGGCATTCTCACCTACTGCCCCATATAACAACAGAAATTCATCTATATAATCTGTAATTTTCATACCATATCCAGAGGTTCCGATAAATTCGTTTACTCCTGCATTTGCAAAATCAAATCCTGTAATTTTGCAGATTACTACATAAATGCCCATCCCTACAACTGTAGCAAGAATTAACACAGCACTTACAAATAAAATTCTTTTATCAGGTTTACTTCTGTGAAATAGGATATAATTTTCTATGAAATAATACAAAACGATTGCCGCCAGTATTGGCACAGTAATAGAAGAAATCGCAGCAATATTACTGTGACAGCTGACAACAATAACAATTCCGCAAAGAATTCCATAAAAACATGCTTTTTTCTTAATTCCCAGATTTTCATAAAAGCAAACTAGAAACAGTAAAATTGCATAGTAGAATAATTGAAAGGTTAAATAAGTTGCCTGAAAAAAAGTATGCTCTAATATTTCTTCCGAAACCGGCAAAATACACAATGCCAGGAAAAATAATTTTTCTCTTATTTCAAGCTTCTTCATTATTTTATATACTACTATTAAAAATAATATTGTCTGCAGAATCACTGCCAATTCACGACATAGAATCCAGTCTTTTATAAAAAGCAAAAACGGAATGATAAAGGTCTGCAAGCCTATCGTCCAAAGAACTGTACTATGATTCCAATCTTTTATAATCAGCTTTTTTTGAAGAATCTGCTCTCGTGCCACCAAGACAACTGTCGCATCATCTGAATGAAACAAATATTCTGTTCCAAGAAAAACAATAGTCAGACCACAAATTATTAATGTAATGAAAAATACTATTTGAATTGTGCCTTGTTTTTTCATCTTTTTCTCTCCATCTTTGTTATGCATTCTCTTTCTTCCGGCATTCTGCGGTATTGACAAACGCCCACATTAAAACCGAAAAGATTAAGATAGCTAATTCTCGGTATGTAAACCAGAAATGCATGTATGAATGATTTCCTGTCACAATGTACCAGGCAATCGGCATACACCCAACAATAAGATAATGATAGTTTCCAAAATAGTTTCTTTTATCTTGAATGGTCTTCACAACTAAAAAAATCACCAAAAATACAAGCGTTCCTATAAACAAAATTTTAATCGGTGTTCCAAACATAGCGTCTAAATTTCTTATCACTACATCCCAATGAGTGAATGTGGTATCTGCAGTTTCCGATGAAGTACGATTTAGCAATGCATCAATTGCATCTGTTATAATATTTTTTCTTAACAGGACGCTTCCTATCACCCATTTTCCTACCCACATTCCAATATAACCTACCGCCCAGATAATACTGTATTTTATAAGCTTTATTAAATTTTGCAAAAATGCATCTTTTGACGATAATAAAAAATAAAATACAATAGGCACTCCCAAAGTAACCAATGGATAGGTGAGAAAATCCATAAAACTTGTGAGCATACCTGCTATCATAAAAAATAAAAGAAACTGATGCTTTTGTTTTAATACTTCCCACCATCTCAAAAGCACATAAACAGCACCATTAGCAATATAGAATATACTTGAAAATTGCAGTGAAAGCCCGATGCTTACAGGCATCAGGCTGAAAATCATGAAAAAATATGGAATAATATATATTTTCATTTCTCTTCTTACCAACTCAGTTGCAATTGCAAATATCAATATAAATTGCAAACATATGTTCAAATATCTGATTTCCTGATAATTAAAAAACATTAATAGCGGTTTTAGAAAAATCTGATACCCATGCCAATATCTTGAATATACACCCGTACTGTATCCCTCTTCCCCATTTCCATAAGAAACCAAAGTTTCAGAAGGCGTTTTCCCTTCATATCGAACACGATAAATATTCATGGCACGCTCTATCAAACTGGTACTTTCCCGATGTGCACTACTTACCAACATAATGGAATCTGTAAAATTATCTAAACGGCTGGAAATCACTCCCGGCAATACTTCATGATAATCGCCTTCTCGTTCCATTACCTTGACCGATTCTGTAATATTCTTTTTCATTCCATCCGTTGGTAATAAATTAATCATCAGCATAAGCATGGTCGCTCCAGCCAGTCCAAAAATCAAAGCCAACATTATTTTACGTATTTCTTTCATTCTACTTCGACCTAACCAGGTTCCTATCTATGAAGGAGACTCCGTTTTTTCCTTTCCCTTGTTTTTATTGTCAAACTATATTTCAAACATATCACCTAATATTCTGTCATATTCCGGTGGATTCCACATCGCTTTTCCAGCCGCACTTGTGAATGTCATTTCTCCAAACTTATACGCTCCATCATTCAATCGATAAAAATCCACTCTTACATGATTAAATCCAGCGCTTAATTTTCTTGAAATATCCAATAGTTCTTCTAAATTGTCCGGTTTTAGAACCTCACCTTCATACACATCCACTGAATAGGTAAATGGCATGCGGTTCCATTCGGTATCATAAAACACCATCTGCAAACCCTTTTTTCTATTTGCAAGATACATGATATATTTAGGTTCTCCATTAAAACACCAAACCTTATAATCATATAAATCTTCATTTTCATTTTCGATATATTCTTCCGCGATAATAAGAGGCTTAATATCTTTATAATGTAACTCAAAGTTTACATATGCAAAATTCGTAGTAATCCATTTATCAAATTTTTCTTTTGCATCCTTCAAATCTAATTCGTCTTTATTTTGAACTACAAGATTATAACCACATCCATGATTGGCCTTCAATACAAAACGCTTTGGCAGCTTTGAAAAATCAATTTCATCAAAATTATTCCATACACCTAGCAATGGAACAAGATACTTTTCTCCTATTTTCTCCTGCACATATTCTCTCACAAGATATTTATCTGACAGGGTAGTTTTATCCGGATTATGTTCAAACAGCTTTATCCACTGAAGCTTTTCATTATAGGTCTTCGGATTGTCCAAATCTAAGACTTTTCCTGTAGATAATAAATACCAGTTTTTCACTTCTTGCACATACTTTTCTTCCGGCAAAGCCTTATATAAATTTGTTCGCATTTCCATTCTCATCTGATAACGTTCTCGTCCATATCTTGATTTGAATGTTTCGAGATTATTCAAAACAGAAGCATCTTTTTTCTTCAATCCTTCTATTTCTGCTTTCAATTCTCGTTCACGATGAACGTTCTCTTGTTCATAAGATTTTAAATTACTTTCTAATTCTTTGATTTCCTTTTTTAGCAGTGTGATTTCTTCTGCTTTATTTTTATTTTCTTTTTCTAGATTCGAAATTCTTTTACGCAATCCGGAAATCTCATTTTGAATATTCTGAAATCTTCCCACGATTTGCTTAATGCCCGGTAATTTCTTTATTACTTTCCTTATCATTTATTTGCTCCACTTAAAAATCTTTTTAGCACCTGTATCCAAGTTTTCTTTTTTTTATTCTCAGAAACAACTTCGTTTTCCATAAAATGATGATATGTATTCAAAAAGTTTGCTACTTCTCTGAACTCTGCGTAATCCATTTCCGTATATGGCAACACTCCAGCTTTCAATACCTTATTCATAAATTCTCCTCTTGCCTCATCACTGGAAAAGGTAGTTCCACTAACAAATTCACAATTTAATCTTTCATAAAATTTCAATTCATGAGTTGCCACAAATTCTACAGCTTCTTGAGGAATATCAGAAACTGTTCCATTTGCTACCTGCATACCTCTGTTTTTTAGTATATATAAACACAGAAAATCAACTGCTAAATTTGTTCCAAAAGCAATTTTTTTATCTGGTGCTTCTGTTCTTTCAAATTCTACTTTTCTATTGAATTTTTCGCATACAATGTCAAGTAATAATTCTTTTCTGTAACGCTTTTCTGTTTTTGGGTTACTCAATGATTTCAAGGATCTATCTGCCATTTCCGGAGCGTAATGACTTACCACTAACGCTGTTCCTACTTCCGTAAGTCCATTGGTATATCTCACATCATGTAGTCCGGCATATAAAAATGGTGTTGTATTACCATTATATGCTGCATTTGGTTTCTTAACAAAATGTTTTGGTGTAGCTTCTAAAATAGTTCCAAACACATTCTCCCTTGCATTCAGAGCTTCCGCATATAAAATGGCTCCTATTCCCATAAAGGTCCATGAGTTTCTATCCAGCTTTTCCTGACGAAAATTAGTTTTCAAAGTATATGGATTAAACTGTTCAAAAAATTCTTTTTCACGCTCAAACCAACCACCAAAATCTATTGCAACCAACTTTGTATCTTCTGGCATTAAATATAATGCTGCTAAAGAATCAAATCCTCCGCTAAAATTTAAGATACATCCTGTTCTTTCTTTATGCTTATCTATGCTTTCCATAATTGGAGCCACTACTTTAGCCCCAGTAAAAGATTCAATGTCATCTTTTACTTTTGCTGAAATAGGTAAATCATACTCTAATGTCTGATACTTGTTACCTGCAAATGTAGAAATGGCTATAGCAATGGCATCATTACCCGGAATAATACCTTCATCTAATTCAAACCATATACTTTTCTGACTTCCCCCCCCCCCTCGTTAAATTGACAGACAAATTCAATTTTACCTGATTCTATTTTAAAATCACCTATTTTCATGGTATCCATTTCATTTTTCTCCCTTTATTTGTACATATATATTACTTTACCTCTAAGTATTCTTTGTAAGCCGATTTATTATAAAAATAATCTTCCTTCTTATCTTCAATTCCCAAATAAGCAAAACCTTCTTTACGTAAAGTCCTCTTAATCAGCAGTTTGGCTTCATCTGTTTGTGTGGTTCTGACATTAAACATACAATCATCAAAAGCAAGATTTACAAAGCTCTGTTCTAAAGAATCATACACTTTTTCTTTCACCAGTTTATCCTTTAATGCCTTATAAGCTTTATAAAATTCCAGTGGTGCTTTGTGTTTTGTTGACTGGGTATTGGCACCGGCTGCATAACGATATGTAACCAATTCTTCGTCTACATAAGTCATGTTTTCTGCCAACGCCATCGCCGTTCTTACAAAATACAAATCATTTGCATTTTGCAAATTCTGAAATTCTAACTGATGTTTTAAAATAAATTCTCTACGGAACATTTTTGACCAAGGACATCCAGAAGTCATCTGGAAAAACCTGTTTCCCAGTGCTTCTTTTCGGAATGGTTTTGTCTGTGGTAACAACTCTTTTCGAAGTACCCAGTTCATCGGCTCATTTTTCTTGGTCTGCATATTAAATCTTACTGCACCAAAAAAGCAAATGTCTGCTTTGTCTGTTTTTGCTCTGAAATAAGCCTTATCGCAAAGTTCGAAACTAAACTTATCATCTGCATCCAAAAACAACACATATTCACCCTTCGCTTCTTTCAAGCCGATATTTCTACAGTCACCTGCACCGGTATTCTCTTTATCTATCACTTTAAATCTGGAATCTTTTTGTGCAAACTCCTTTAATATCTCTAAAGAAGTATCTTCCGAACCATCATTAACGCAAATCACTTCTATATTCTTTAAGGTCTGTTTTTCAATAGTTTCTAAACAGGCTCTTAAATACTGGCTTGCATTATATACCGGTATAATAATGCTTACTAAAATATCATTCTTATTAAATTTATTTTTCAAAGACCATAAAACATATTTTTTTCCACGGGTTTTTGCATTATACCGAATCCGACTTACCGCTGTCGGTGCTGCCAGCAATGTTTTTCCAACCTTGTAGGTAGAAGAATTCTTTAATTCTGCGATTTCTCTTTCCTTATCCTTTATTTTGCCTTTTAATCCATCATTGTTATAATACATTCTTTCTATTCGCTTTTCGCAACGCATTTTCCATTCGTATTCTCTGTTACCACGCTGACGTTCTTCTGCCATACGTTTTATCAACATCTTATACATTGCCTGACTGCGAACCGGAAGTTCTTTTATAAATTCTTCCATTTCCTCTTCTGGAATTTCCATAATTTTATTTAGTGCATTAGACTGAATATTACACAATCTGTTGGTAATTGCTTCCTTTAGTTCCGTTGGATATTCCTTCCCCTTCAATCGGTCCAAAATACCCTCTAAGCACATATAATACCCAAAAGAACTTCTAAATTCTTTTGTGGCAGTCATAATGGATTCTTCTCTGATACGACGCATATAAAATTTTTCCGGAATATGCTTTACTCTTTCTTCTTCTAAGATACATTCTAAAGAAAACAGGTTATCTTCATGAATGATTCCCGGATAAAACTGAATATTGTGCTTTAGGAGAAATTCTCTTTTTACCATCTGCAGGCATGCTGATGGACGAAACTCATTATTTTCATCCATCTTCTTTAACATCTCCACTCCAGACACTACCTGCGAATAGTCTGCTTTTCTCACATAATAATCCACGTAAACAGCCATTTCTTCCTTCAAATCCTCCGTTTCAAAGAAAGACTCTGCATCAAAGTAAATGTTATCCAGCTCATATTTACTTGCTTCTTCATACAGAACTTCCATGGTCTGTTCTAAAATATAGTCATCACTGTCCAGAAAATATACATATTCTCCTTTAGCCACTGCAATTCCGGCATTTCTGGCTGAGGAAAGTCCCCCGTTTTCTTTTTCTACAATAACAATTCGCGAATCATCTTTTGCATACCTATTCACAATACTCATAGAATTATCCGGCGTTCCATCATTGACACATATAATTTCAATTTCCTTCAATGTCTGATTCACCGCAGAGACAAGACATTCCTCCAGATATTCTTCTACATTATAAATAGGTATAATAATCGAAACCTTTATCTGATTCATTTTATAACCTCGCTTTTACTCACAACACTTACTTTGTCTTTATCGCATCCTTGATTTTACACGGAATTGCCATAATGCTTTTACCAAGCTTAAAGGAAGTAGACCCCGCAATATCTTCATACTTTGCTTTTATACGGTTATACTGCTCTCTCTTTTCATCATATTTCATAAAATACTTAAATGCCAATGCATTTTCTAACAGTACCTGAATCCCTTCCCATTCATATTCTGTGAAGTTTTCCTGACGTAATTCGCCTGCTTCAAAAGCTTCCTTAAATTCCTGCTGGAAGCGTTCCAAATACATATCCTTATATTCTTCACCTACACGATGGTAAGAATTAATGTAATTATGGTATCTTCTGAAAGAATACTGATCCATAAAACGTTCTAAAAACTTTGGATTGTCTTCCATAAATTTATGAATGTAAGCGTATTCATCGTTCATACAGAATACCTTTTCTTTGTTGTGTACGGAAGAATTCGGATTATCACGTCTGTTTAAATAAAATGGTTTATTTACAAAATAAGTTCTCTTTGCATAACAAAAGGTCTTAAACCAGAAACCATTATCCTGAAAGGATGCTCCCGGTGTTTCGTGGTGTTTGATATTGTTTTCCAACAAAAAGCTTCTCTTGTAAATACCGCTCCATGTATTCATAATCAGACGGAATACCTGTGGTTCTTCATATGGGTTGATTACTCTGTTATATAGGTTCAAATCCTGTGATAACTGATGATAATGAAGAATCAACTTGCCGTTTTCGTTGTGAACGAAACGGTAAAAATCTGCTTTGATAAAGTCCAAATCTTCCTTTTTTGCAATATTATATAAGGTTTCATACATATTTAACTTTACATAATCATCCGGCTCTAAAATTCCCACATATTCTCCGGTTGCCTGCTCTAAGCCCATATTCATGGCAATTCCATAGCCACCGTTTTCTTTATCGATAATTTTAATTCTGCTGTCTTTCGCAGCATAACCTTTCAAAATTTCTAAAGAATTGTCTGTAGAACCATCATTAATGCAAATAATTTCAATATCCTTTAATGTCTGGCGAATCAGACTCTGCATACATTCATCTAAATACTGAGATACATTATAAGTTGGTACTAATATGGATACTTTCGGCATTATCTTTCTCCTTTTATCATCTTTTTAAGCTTGATTGGTATTGTCATAATTTTCTTTCCTACGCGGAACGTTGTGGAAGTTCTCACCCAGTTTAATTCTTCTTTGACTTCCTTTAATTCCTTCATCTTTGCACGGTATTCCAGCATATGAACTAACAAAAAGTCCTCAAAATCCGTTTCCAGCACTTCATGCATTCTTTCATAATAGCGATGCTTTAAGTAAAATTCCTCCGGCTTCTTGTCCATCCCTAATTCAATGAACAGTGTTTCCTTCATCAGCATATACACATTTTTGTATGCTTTTCCGGTGATGGTGTCCAGATTCCAGAATGCAAAATGCACTACCCAGTTTAAAAATCCACGTTCCACTTCTTCATATACGCCCATGCTCACCAATTCATTTTTCAATGCGGTAAGAGCCTTATAGAAGCAATCCCATGATTTTTCTCTGGTTACGGAAAGGGAAGTGTGTCTGTTTACCCGATGGTAAATCAGATGCTCATCCAAAATATAAATTCCGTTTGCCTTTACTAAACTGGAAAATACAAAATACAAGTCGTTGGAGGTTCTAAGCTCCTGAAATTTCAGTCCTGTGTCTGCAATGAACTGTCGCTTATACAGCTTATCCCACGCCCAGCCTACCGCAAAGGTAAAAATATAATCCGGTATGTCATGATAGGTAAACGGATTTTTGTCCGGCAATTCTTCTTTTTTGATGGAATATTCCATCGGATTGTAATTCTGCTTCAGGGTATCAAACTCCCTGCAACGGAAGATTACAATGTCTGTCTGCTGTTGTTTTGCACATTCATAAGACTTTTTTAACATATCCTTATGGAAGAAATCGTCCGAATCCAGAAACAGCACATATTCTCCGGTTGCATAAGTAAATCCAAGGTTTCTTGCTACCGCAGCCCCTGAATTTTCCTGACGAATCACCTGTATTCTTTTATCTCTTTTTGCCTTTTCCTCTAAAATTGCAAGAGAACCATCTGTGGAACCGTCGTCCACACAGATGATTTCAATTTCCTTTAAGGACTGATCCATCAAAGTGTCAAGACACTCTGACAGACAGCTCTCCACATTATATACAGGCATGATTACCGATACTTTTATATTTTGGCTCACGTTTGTCACCTCAAATTAATCTCTAAAATATAAATCTCTTGTATATACTTTTTCTAATACATCTTCTAAATCTTCGCTGTAACGGTTTGCAACGATTACATCGCTCATTTTCTTAAATTCTTCCATAGAAGAAACTACTTTACTATTGAAGAAGGTGTCTTCTTTTAAAGTTGGTTCGTAAATTACAACTTCTACACCTTTTGCCTTGATACGCTTCATTACGCCCTGAATAGAGGACTGACGGAAGTTATCAGAATTTGCTTTCATAGTTAAACGGTAAATACCAACCACAGCATCCTTCTTCTGTGGGAAACCTGCATGTGCTAAAATCTGTTCTGCCACAAAGTCTTTTCTTGTTGTATTGGCATCCACAATCGCTCTGATAATTTCATTTGGTACATCGTTATAATTTGCAAGTAACTGTTTTGTATCCTTTGGTAAGCAGTAACCGCCGTATCCGAAAGATGGGTTGTTGTAATGTTCCCCGATACGAGGGTCTAAACCGATTCCTTCGATAATCTGTTTTGTATTTAAGCCTCTTACTTCTGCGTAAGTATCCAATTCGTTGAAGAAGGATACACGGAGAGCAAGATAAGTATTTGCAAATAATTTTACTGCTTCTGCTTCTGTTAAATCTGTAAACAGCATTGGAATATCTTCCTTAACAGCACCCTGTGCTAACAGAGCCGCAAAAGTCTTAGCTGCTTCACAAAGTCTTTCATCGTCTGTTGGAGCTCCTACAATAATTCTGCTTGGATATAAATTATCATACAACGCACGACCTTCTCTTAAAAATTCCGGTGAGAAGATAATGTTTTCGCACTGGTATTTTTCACGTATGGAAGTTGTATATCCTACCGGAATGGTAGACTTAATTACCATAATCGCATTTGGGTTGATGTCTTTTACCAGTTCAATGACAGCTTCTACAGAAGATGTATCAAAGTAGTTCTTCTGTGGGTCATAGTTGGTTGGTGTTGAGATAATAACAAAATCAGCGTCCTTGTATGCTTCTTCTGCACTTACAGTAGCTGTAAGATTTAATTCCTTGGTCGCTAAATATTCTTCAATCTCTTTATCTACAATTGGAGATTTTTTGTTATTAATCAAATCAACCTTTTCCGGTACAATATCTACCGCATACACCTGATTGTTCTGTGCCAATAAAATAGCGTTGGAAAGCCCAACATACCCTGTACCTGCTACTGCAATTTTGTATTCCTTACCATTTAACATTTTCTTATCCTCCTGTTTTTTCATGTTTTAATTCTTTTCTATTCCCTCTGCTTTAATATAAAGCAAATAATAATTTTCTTCTTTAAATTCAAACTGTGCAATATTTTCAATAAAGTAATCCACATACTTTTCAGGTTGTTTGGTGTATACATACACATTTTCCCCTCGCATACTGTCTGATTTCTTCGAAAATACCACCTTGCCGTTCGTTTCATATCTTGTATATTGATTCAGAAAACGGTATAAATTTGGTGCATCTGCATACACATAATAGATTCCATTCTCATCATAAGGCATTTGTTCAAATGCTTCTACCAGCTTTGTTCCGCAAAGGACAACTCCACTATCTTCTTCTTCCTTCACTTCTTGAATCGCTCTCCATCCATCGGTTGCTCCTGCACTCTCTGCAATTACAATGCAAACGCCTACCATTAACATTCCATATTTTAATTTTCCCAGCGGTACGTCCACAAAATCATAGATTGCCTGTGCTATCATGGAGAACAAAAGTGCAATCACTACATATTTATATCCTGCCTCCACTGCCCTGATTCCGTCAATAGCTTCAATGCTTCCCAAGAATGTAGCCGCATCTAAATTGAAAAACCAGCCCTTAGCCACAATTCCATAGGAAACAATCACCGCAATACAAGGCATTATATAGGTGAGCAAAATATTCACTACTTTATTTTTAATCACAACACGTCGGTGATACAAAGTAATCACTGCCAAAACGGCAAATAACATCGGGAAATATAACAAATATCTTCCTTTAATTCGCTCAAACACCGGATAGTTATAATTTGCTCTCCAAGAATGTCTTACCACTGCCACAAAATTAATTGCCAAAAGTCCCCATACTAAAAACCAGAGCCTGTTATATCTACTACATAAATTTTTCCACTCAATGGCAAAAAAGGACTTTAACATAATGCCAAGTACCGGTGCAAGAATAACCGCCAAAAAGCACAAATAAAATATAGCAACCATCACAAGCCTGTCCGTGGTAAGCTGTTCCGGATTTGTCTTAGATGCAATGGAAAATCCAATAATCACCTTCACTCTGTAACCATTCCGAAACTGCATGACAAACCAGGGCATATAAGCAACCAAACAAGAAAGCACCATGGCACATCCCTGAATAAAAATGGTTCTGAATTTTGTTTTCTGGCTAAACTTCTTTAACACCCATGCCATGCCAAACACTGGAAGCATGACCAATGTTACATGGCGTGTCATAAACATAATTCCAAGTAGTACACCAAATCCGATAACTTCCAACCATTCATTTTTGATATCTGATATCAATATCAGAACAGCCAATAGAAATAGTGGATAATATACATTTTCGCTTAACATAATCATAGGAAATGTATACTGGAACGGCAACACCATGGAAAACACTGTACATATTGCACTTTCCTTACATCCTACAAATTTTCTTGCTATAAAGTAAACCAGCATGGAAATCAAAGAAGACCACAATACATTGATGATTTTCATTGCGATATAAAAATTATCTCCAAACAAAAACGCTGGTGTCAAAAGCAACGGGTAAAACAACGGATACTGTACGGAAGAATAAGAACCATTCTCCGCCAATTGCCTTGCAAACTCTATATAGGTAAATTCGTCCGAAAGATTCGGTACCGTTCTGTTTCCAATCACAAACAGTATTTTAAACACAACCATTACAACATACGCTGCTGCTGGTATTAAAATATCATACTTTTTATTATCCCTTTCTGTTGTTTCTATCAAAGATATGTCCTCCTTATTTTGGCAAGCTGACATACAGCCTCAAAAAACTCAACCCTTATTATAATCCATTTTTCTAACTTAAACAATATGTATTTTCTTAAAAAATTCACCCCAAACAAGACTATAAATAAGAAGACGGCAAACACCGCTCTACAAAGATATGGTATTGCCGTCTTTATCAATTCATAATATCTATTTTTCTTTTATTCCTTCTGCCTTGATGTAAAGCAAATAATATTTTTCTTGCTGATACTCAAATCCTGCAATATTTTCAATAAAGTAATCTATATACTTTTCGGGCTCTTTTGTATAGACATAAATGTTCTCGCCCTCCATACTCTTAACCTTGTTAGAAAAAATTACATCGTTCTTGTTTTCAAAACGTATCAGGCGTTTTAAGAAATTAAAATTTACTAAATTGTCTGAATAGACATAATACTTTCCTGCAGTGTCATATGGCATCTTTTCAAGTGTTTCTACAAGCCGGGTTCCATAAAGCACAGTTCCATTATCTTCATTCGCCTGCAATTCCTTGATATGTTTCCACCCATCAGTTGTACCTGCACTTTCTGCCACTATCAGACACGCTCCAACTATCATAATTGTAGATTTTAAATTTCCCGATTTTAAAATTCCAAAATCATAAACAGCCTGGGCTACGATGGAAAATATCAATGCTACTGCCACATATTTATACCCTGCCTGAACTGCCCGTATTCCATCAATGGCTTGAATACTTCCCAGAAATTCAGTAGGATTCAGATTAAAAAACCAGCCTTTTGCTACAATCCCATAGGAAACAATCACCGCAGCACAAGGTAGAAGATAAGTAACCAGAATATTAATTACCTTATTTTTAATAACAACACGCCTGTTGTACAATGCAACTATCGCAAGAATTGCAAATAAAATCGGAAAATACAAAACATATCTTCCTTTTATTCGCTCAAAAACAGGGTAATTATAATTTGCCCTCCAGGAATGTCTTACCACTGCTACGAAGTTTATTCCCAAAAGTCCCCATATTAAAAAAAACAGTCTGTTATATTGGCTCCATGGTTTCTTCCACTCTATGGCAAAAAGGGATTTTATCATAATCCCAAGTACCGGTGCAAGAATCACGGCCAGATAACATAAATAGAATAATGCAACCATCAAAAGCCTGTCTGCCGTGAGCTGTTCCGGATTTGTTTTAGAGGCAATGGAAAATCCTATAATCACTTTCACTCTGTATCCATTACGCAACTGCATTATAAACCATGGCATATAGGCAACCAGACAGGAAAGTACCAGCGCCATTCCCTGGGTTAAAATCGTACTAAATTTTGCTTTTTGGCTGAATTTCTTTAATACCCATGCCATCCAAAAAACCGGAAGCATAACCAAGGTTACGTGGCGTGTCATAAACATAATTCCAAGCAATACACCCAATCCGATTACTTCCAGCCACTCATTCTTTATATCAGACACCAATATTAAAACCGCCAACAACAATAGGGGATAATATACATTTTCACTAAGCATCATCATAGGAAATGTGTATTGAAAAGGTAAGACCATACAAAAGGCAGTACATATCGCACTTTCTTTATATCCAACAAATTTTCTTGCAATAAAATATACAAGTACAGGAGCCATAGAAGACCACAATACATTAATAATTTTCATTACAATATAAAAGTTATCCCCGAATAAAAATGCCGGTGATAGTAACAACGGATACATTAATGGGTAGTGCACTCCTGAATAAAAACCATTCTCAGCTAATTGTCTCGCATACTCAATGTATATAAATTCATCTGCCAAAGTGGGTATGGTTCTGTTTCCAATAACAAATATAATTTTAAATATTACCATCGAAACAAAGGCAACCATTGGTATCAGAATGTCATATTTTCTGTTTTCCTTCGCCGACGCTCCTAACATAAGTATATCCTCCTTTTTCCGCAAGTTGATATTAAGCCCAAAAACTCGAATTTTATTATAATCCATTTTTTTTACTTAATCAATTATTAAAAGCTTATTATCTGCATTTTAATCACCAAAGTAATGTTTGGCCGTCTTTAAAAAACCTTCTTCTGCCACCGCTTTTAAAAATTCTTCTCTCTGCTCCGGCAACGGAACGTGTACACCAAATCGGTTCTTTCTCGTGGCCGCCTCCAACGGTGTTGCCTGTACCATTTGGGCTTTATCTTTCAATTTCTCAAAAATTTCCTCACCTTTTTTACTGGTTACCAAAACCACCGAAGTTCCTTTGCCATCGCTTAAGCTCTTATCATAATCACTAATTCCCCAGTAATCACCTATGGTGATATCACCTTGTCTTGGAATCAATGCAAATTTACAGTTTTCACAGGCCTTTCTAAGTGCATAAGATCCATGAAATGCCTTTTCATATGGGTCTTTATCCTTTAGACTTGGATAACAAACTTCTTTTCCCTTAAGCTTTACTTGAAGCACGGTACAGGAATAGCCTTTTTCCTTGGTACGAAATGCAAAGCTTTCCAGATTTTCTTTTCCGTACATTTCTTCTACATACTTTCGAAATACCATAGGAGATGGCACACCGTGGCACACCAAATCTACGGTGAGAAGATTATCATACGCTTTTCCCAAATAAGATTTTAACGCTGCCACCTGACATGGACAGCCGCTAAACAGCACCGCCCTTCCCTGCATTAAAAATTGTTTTACCTGACGATAAGAAAGTCCAATATCACTCTGAACATATTTTGCACCCTGCAGTTCTCGTAACTGAGAGGAATCTTCTATAAATTTATGGGCAACTTCCCAGTTTTCATTAAAAGCCGCTCCAAATACTACGCCTTCGTCTTCTAAAACCTGCTCTGCAAGCAAAGAAAACATCCCACCAGAGGAACTTTTCTTTCGTATTTCCTCCGGTGCCCACACAGCGTATACTTTTGGCTTTTCCTCTGTTTCTTTATGCTTGTCTATCACAGGACATTTTTTCAGACACAAACCACAGTGGATACATTTTTCCTGATTAACTCTAGGCACCAAAAATCCACAAACATCCTCTTCCATAGTTATGGCATCCACCGGACATACATTTTTGCATCCGCCACAACCACAACAACGGTTATTTGGCACTGCTTCCACTGTTTTTTTTGTGTATTTCTTATCCCAGCGCATTTTCGCTGTCTGCATCTGATATTTGAATTTTGACGTTATTTTTTTATATATCATGAGATTCTTCCTTCTCTATGGTCTTGTAAACTCGGTGAGTCATTACTTCTTTCGGAGTATACAACGCTCGTTTCAGCCATTCCATAGACTGATGTTTATCCTCCTCAATAATTTGGAATACTTTTTCATAATCTATTTCTTCTAACAGCCAGTCTTCTGCAAGAATTTCTTCCGGTTCCTGCACCAGTCGTCCCATTAAGCCAAAATGTGACAAAAGTGAAGGGAATCTTGCACTTCCTCGCTTTTTATTGACAATTGCTGCAAATTTTCTTTCAAAAAGAATAGAGAAACAACTTCCATGGAAAGAATCCGTAATGCAATAATCTGCATGTTTAAAGTAAAACAGCCATTCTTTTACTTCTACCTCTTCCAATACAGTTACGTTGGAATTCTCCGCCAATTCCAAGGCAGCTTTATTTTCCTCAAACAGCCATGGTGGCTCGTCCAAAGCTACTAACACTTTCTTCTGATATTTTTCTCCCACCTTTTGAAGCATTGCTCCCATTTCTTTGGATGGATTTAAAATATAGGCGAAAATATATGGTTCTTCTTTCTTTTTGCCGGTTTCTGCTGCCAACAGTTCATACTCTTTTCTGTCACATAAGAATACCGGATCTAATACTTTAACCGCATCTACACCAAAGGTATCCTTGCAGATGTCCACTGCGTAATCTTCCCTGACGGAAATCGCATCCATACGGCACAAGTTCGCTTGAACTAACTTACGCTGTCCTTCCGGACCATTGTACTTTTCCGAGCCAAAACTGGTTCCATAAGCTATCTTTTTCTTATTATCTGCTACAAACTGTAAATAATACGCCTGACCATAAGGTCTGCTGAGCCAGTAATTCCACAACTGGTCCGAACCAAGCAGGAAGATGTCTGCATGGTCATTTAAGCTTTCCAAATCTTCCAATGGCACCACCGGACTTACATGGTAATGCTCCATGCCGAACTTTACAGGATGCGTCTTGGTATTCTGGTTTTCATATTCGGAAGCCAACGGATTATGAATCATCAACACCGACAATCCTTCACCGCGAAGCACCTGATGTAAAGCATAATAGGTCATCATACTACCGTAATTTCTGCCAAACCACAGCCCTAACACTGCCACATCATATTTGTCTTTCCTTGCATACTCTACTGCTTTTTCAAAGGTACTTGACTGCAATTCTTCAAAGAAATGTCTTCTTTTATCCACCTCTGCCACCCTTGGCTTTCTTGCAAAATGATTGAAATATTTTACGATAGTTTTTGGAACTGCTTCCTGTTTTTCAAAATCTGTCTTTATGGTATCGTAGAATTTTTGCGCCTTTTTATTGTTTAAACGCACCAGTGTAGTACCTTTTCTGTCATCAAAGTGTTCTTTCCATTGCTTTACTTCTGAAAAATCTGCTAACGTAATATCTCCCTGGCGTATTTCCAAAGCATAGTTACAAGTACCGCAGGCACTGCGTTTATTCAGACCGGAATGGTACGCTTTCAAGTATGGGTCTTTTTCCGCACCGGCAAGATATTCTTCACCATTTCTCTGCATCAACTTTATTCCCTTGTCTGTTCCTTCAAATACACTTTTACAGCTATAATCAATCCAAATCGGACGTTCACCAAACATTTCCTGATAATATTTCTTAAAGCTTTCCGGACTTGCCATACCATCACATACAAAATCTATGGTAAGCAGATTGTCATATTCCTTTGACAATACCTTGCGAAAGGCTGCAATCTGACAGGGACAACCGCAAAACAGCACTTTTTTTCCTTGCTCTAACAGTGCTCTCATATCCTGATAACAGCTTTTTATTTCCGCCTGCATATACTTTGTCTTACTAAGCTTAGAAATCTTATCTGCTTCGTTAATTATGGTAAATCTTGCCTTCAGATCATTATCTGTAAATACGCCACACACATAACCCTGCTCTTTGATTACCCGCTCTGCTGCCACATAAAAAAAACCTCCGGCGGAGCTGGCAAATTTTTTCTTGTTTTCAGCCTGAACGGCATAGCAGTCTGCCTTTTCATTCTTTGGAAATTCCAAAGAAAGCTCCGGACATTTTTTCTTGCAAAGACCACATTTTACGCATTTCTTGTTATCTACATAAGGAACCGGAAAACCATCTTTGTCTCTGCTCAGACGAATGGCTTTTTCCGGACACACATTAATACATGCTTCACAACCGGTACATGCATACTCCGGCAAAGCCCGGATATTCTGAAATCCGGAAGCTTGTAAATATCCTTTTCCTCTTTCCTGCTCTGCTTTTACTTCCTGTTTTGGGTTCTGCAAATAAGCATGCACCACGTCTTTTGCTGCACGAAACATCTTTTTTCTATATACCGCTGATTTCTTATATTCCTTCTGCTTACTCACATTGTTCCTCATTTCTTCATTCTGTTGTTCTATCTGCTCTATCCTTCAAAGCTAAATTCCAAGATATTTTTTCCAAAATTCTGCCGAGGTAAATTCCATACTGCATTCTCTGTACTGTCTTGTAAGTTCCGGCTGTTTCTTTCTGCACTGTCCAAACAGCTTTTTCGCACGTTTCATAATGTTTTTCCCACGTTTTTTATCCATAATACGCATTGCCCCCTCCATGGTGTGAGGGTTCACTGCCAAAAGTCTGCTGTGACGATATTGTTTCCCAATGGCACAGAACCAATCGTAAGGAATCACCGCCACTTCATCCTTCATAAACTTCTTTGGAAGATACAAACCGTTGTAAAACATCCGATGCAAGACATATGTCGCTTTGGAATAGGACGCATCCTGATAAAGTTCAGATACGTTTACCGGAATCTCAGGAAACTCTGTTAGAGAAATCAGTTTCTCATTTTTCTGAGATTTTTCTTTTATAATTTCTTCTCCTTTTGGAATTCTTAAAAAGTCCGGTCCCTTCATATAATCTTCTATGGCTTCCAACAAAAGTTCCGCACTGTTATAATTAAAACGCATTACTTCTAAACGCACAAAATATTCCATTCGATTAATGAAATTTATTTCACTGCACACATCGCTGACTGCCTGGAATATCAGGCTGTTTCTGTGCACCTGATAAAGTTCCATCATAGCATTGAATTTTCTGGTAAATCCCATATGCCACACGCAGATACCATTCATAGTAATAAACTTTGCGTGGTTGCGCAGGCTGTATTCCACATCATCACCCCGAACAAACAATGGCAATGGAAGGTTGTCTTCCCGGACAAATTCCATTGGAATACAACAGTACCACCAGCCCCCATACTGATTTTCCTTATCTAATGGTGCAATTTCATTATAACAGCAGTCCTCGATGCGGTAAAAATCCATGGCTGGTTTTACCGGACCATAAGCGCCGTACTGATCCACATATCCCACATCTTCATGCTGTACATGCATATTTTCATAAAACAGCATGGCGCCACTTAGAAAATAACTTTGATATTCTTCTTTTAATATCTGTAACAACGCATAAGTACGTTTGATACTCTCAGTCTGAATCAGCACATCATCATCCATCAGCAATACATGGGTAGGTTTCACCTGCTGTTTCATCGCCTCCATCATTCCTCTGGCAAAACCACCGCTGCCGCCTGCATTGATATTGGGATGAATCCGAATATGGCTGTGTCCTCCTGCCTGAGTATTTAAAGTTCTTCCATTGTCAGACACATGCACGTAGAAACTCTCTGCTATATCTTCTCCTGATTCTAAGATTTCTTTCCGAAGAAGTTCAATGTTAGGCAAGACAAACTCTTCTTTCTTAAAGGTAGTAATCGCCATAGCGAGCACAACCGGGCGAATGTCTGTTTCTTCCACTTCTCCCACATAACTCCCTTTGATTAATTCACAAGCATCATGGGCTATCAGTTGGAAAGAATACAACTCTGCTTCTTCCTTAGGGTACGCAAATCTAAATTCTGTTTCCTCTTGACAACTATAACTTTCACTGTGCAACATCTTTCCGTGATGCTCTAGGGAAAACGCTGCATTTTCCTCTATGGGAGTAACGTTCTCCACCTTATGGGCAAACAGTTTTAAGGTAAAATTCCCTCGTATGCAAAGCTTCAATGTTATCTCGGAAAGTTTTGTATACAAAAACCACTTTCTTGCCGGACAGGAATTAAAATAGGTACTTCCATCAAACACTTGTCCCTTTTCCAACAGCATTGTGCCTTTATCTGTGATTTTCTTTTCCTCTCCCCTGTCATACATTTTCAGTAGAGAAGTATAAGGCTCACCCTGCGGTAATAAAATTGTCTGTAATTTAATTTCCTTTCCCATAAGGCTCTCCTTTATCTATCCATCTTTAGGTACTTATGCCAGAACGCCTCAGCAGTAAGTTCCTGATATCTGTCCGCATATTCCTGCTTTCTTAAGTCAAATTCTTTATCAATTAATTTCTTAATTTTCCACAACTTTCGGTAACAATTTATGGCTGCTTTTCTGCTTCTTTTCAACAAAAAGGCATTCCCTGTAGAATCTACATACAAAATTTCTTTTTGACGAAACATGGCATATATATTATCATGTGGCATGGCAACCAGCGCTTTTCCCCGTTTTGCCGGAAGCAGATAGCCGTTTAAGGTACATTGTTGTAAAAGTTTTCTTACCTTTGTTACTTTTTTGGTTTCCACCTTTTCTATGGAATCCCACATAAGCTCCTGTTCTGTCAGGCCTCTGTATCCAATATATTCCTTAGAAGTTTTTGCCTGATAATTCATTTTTATAATTTTCTGATGCAGCTCCTGACCATCCTGTTCTTTCAGCCAATCAATACCCCTTAAGAAATCTTCTATTCCTCGCAAATTCATTTCCACATAGCGGTAACGATAACGTATCACGTTGGCGGTAACCCACTTTAATAAAAACAAAAATAATTCATCTTTTGTATAGTCTTTATAATGAATACTATTTACTATAGCCAGGTTTCGCCAGTCATAATATTCGGTAGCGCCCGGCATTTTATTTTCAAATGCTTCGTGCCACACTGCCACACCATTCAAGAAGATAAACTGCTCCTGACCGGTTCTAAGACCATATTCAATATCATCTCTATGAATAAAAATCGGCAGCGGAAGTCCGCACTGTCTGATTCTCTTCACCGGTATACAACTATACCACCATCCGGCGTATTCCACCGCTTCTTCTTGCTCATTTTCCAAAACATTTTTTAACTGTCCCATGTCTTTGTGGTGGTGAAGTGCCTTGATTTTTCCTCGTTTCCACACGGCACCGGATTCGTACTGAATCCAAGGCGTATTTTCACGAAGTAAACTTCCGCCTATGGTGTAATCCTCATATTCTTCTTTTAACACCTGTAAAAATACAAAGGTCTTTTCTATGGCAGATGGCTCTATTACCGCATCATCATCCATCACCAGCACATGAGTTACCTGTGGGTTTTTCATGGTCTCTATCATTCCTCTGGTAAAGCCGCCTACACCACCTACGTTTTCATTTGGAATAACTTTAATGTAGGAAATCCCCTCAAACATGTTTCCTAACGTATTTGCATTATCTGAAATGTAAACTTGCGCATTTCCATAAACCATTGACTGGCTGTTTTTAAACAATTCGCAGCCCAACTGCGCCATATTTCTTTTTACGTATGGCTCACGTTTAAAAGTACAAATATCCAGCGCCAGAAAAATTTCCGGTAATTTTTCCTTATAGCATGTCCCATAATAAGCACCCTCTGACAATACTACTCCATCGGAAAGTGCCTCGATTACCGGGTAGCAGATACCCTCCGTCAAATTTTCCGGAATCACCAGTCTGCTTCCTTGTTCTTCCTTTAACTCCACCTCACGTTCTAACAAAAGTTCTGTCACCGCCTGTTTTTCTTTCAGACAGCTATGGTATAAGGAAAGCTTTACTTTTCCATTTCCCTGAAAGCTCACATAATATTCGCCTGTTTCCGTATATTTTCTCCACTTTCCCAGAGAAAAACCATTAAAAAAAGTACCAAAAGAAAGTGTTGCTCCCTCCTGCAGACAAATTTTATCTTCTGCATTTTCTGCGGAACCGCTACCATTATAGTACAGTGACTTACGTTTCTCATTTTCACAATAGTTTACTAAAATATTCTGTAGCTTCATATCACTTTCTCCTGATACTTCCTCTTATAAATTCAAACTTTTTGTATATGCATCACAAACTTCATTTACTTCGCCCGCCTGAATCAAATGTCCTTTTTCAATCCATGCTGCGTGGTCGCACAATTCTTTTACCTGGTCTATATTGTGGGACACAAAAATCAATGTAGTTCCGCCAGATAACATTTCCTTCATTCTTTCCTGACATTTCTTTTTGAATTTAGCATCACCTACCGCCAGTACTTCATCACAAATCAAAATATCCGGATTTACCATAGTGGCAACCGCAAAACCTAACCTTGCTTTCATACCAGAAGAAAAGTTCTTAATTGGAGAATCCAAAAACTTTTCAATCTCTGCAAACTCTACAATACTGTCAAAATGTTCCTCCATAAACTTCTTGGAATGCCCTAAAATCAAACCGTTTAAGTATATGTTTTCTCTCGCTGTAAGGTTCGCATCAAATCCGGCACCAAGCTCAATCATCGGTGCAATGGTACCATTTACTTTAATGGTTCCCTTATATGGTTTCATAATACCACTGATCGCCTTCAACAATGTGGATTTTCCGGAACCATTCACGCCAACCAATGCCCAGGATTCCCCACGCTTAATGTTTAAGGAAAAATCATCAATCGCAAGAAATTCCTGAAACAACAACTGTCTTTTAATTAATTTTATAAAATATTCTTTAATATTGTCAATTTTTTCACTGGCCAAATTAAAACGTATGGTCAAATCATTAATTTCAATGATATTATCTGCCATGTGCTTCCTCCTTAAATATACAGAATAAATCTGTCCTGTGAACGTTTAAAGGTAATCATTCCAAAAAGTAACATTACAATCGCCCAGACAAATCCGGATACTATCATCCATGTTTCCGGCATTGCTCTATCGATTACCAGAACACGAAACTGTGTGATATAAGAATACAATGGGTTTAAGTAAACAACTACCCACTGTAGTTTTTCCGGCAACTGTTCCAACGGATAAAAAATTGGTGTTAAATACATCCATGCTGTGGTAAATGCTTTATAAATATACTGAATATCTCTAAAAAACACCACTGCCTGTCCCAAAAACATTCCCAGTCCGCAACTGAATATATACGCCTGTAACACTACAAACGGAAATAATAACAAATATGGCGATACAGGTGTTTTAGTAAAAATCATTACAATTAACAATGCCCCTAAAGAGAACACGCAATCTACCATACCACTGGTAATCTTTGCCAAAGGAAATACATACTTTGGTATATACACTTTTTTAATCAATGCATAATTGGTACGAATCGATATCATTGCCTGGGATGTAGAATTGTTTACAAATTCAAAAATCGTACGCCCAATCAGCAAATATACTGCATAGTTTTCAATATTGCGGTCAAACATCCTGGAAAATACCATTGTCATAATAATCATAATCAACAATGGATTTAAAATGCTCCACAAATATCCTAACACACTTCTGCGGTATTTTAATTTCAAATCCTTAGATACCAGTTCCTTAATCAAATCAATATAATGAAAAAATGTTTCTATTCTTAATTTCCAAATATTCATTTTATTTCATCCTTTCTGACAGCTTATATATCCATTGTGCCGCAAAATAAAGACCATATCCGCTTTTTCTCAACATTAATACTGCCTTTTGTTTTACAGCCTGATATATTTCAGGATAGTTTTCTTTTACTTTTTCATCGAAAGCTTTCATTTCTGCCTTTACCTGCTTGCTGTAAGGGAAGCTTAAAAAGATTTTAAACCGGCTGGCCACCACTCTGGCAAGATACTGATTTATATAAGATAATTTCTCCGGTGTCAGCTTTTTATAACACTCCTGATAAAAATCAAACATTCGTGTTAATACCCTGTCAAAGTTCTCCTGATTCTTCTGCATTTTGTTTATATTCATGCTCTGTCCCGGAATCCCAATCCGATACATATACACAAAATCCGGAATACAGGTTACTGTTTTCACCAACGGAATCGGGAACACCACATATTCCACATCCACATAATAGCAATGTTCGTCGATTTGAGGAATATTTCTTAGGATTTCTGTTTTCAATGTCATTCCATGCATTTTTACATACATGTTTCTACATACACTGTCAAAGGCATATTCCTTTCCATATTCCACACCACGAAAAGGTTCTTTTATTTCCACCCTGGTGACCTGCTTTTTATCATGGTACCAGTAGAAGTTAGACACGACTAAGTCCGAATCCACTTTTCGCAATGTATTCATCAATTGTATCATACCCTGCTCTAACACCCAGTCGTCTGCATCTACTACTTTAAAATATTTTCCTTTGGCTTCTTTGATTCCCCGATTAATGGTAGAGCCATGTCCACCATTCTCCTTGTCCACAATTCGAAACGTATTTGGGTACTTGTCCACAAACTGTTTTACTAAATTTGCGGAACCGTCCGTGGAGCCATCGTTAATCACCAAAACTTCCAGTTCTTCCATAATTTCTTCTATTACAAAAGACAACAAATTCTGTTCTATATACTTTTCCACATTATAGGTAGGTACTACTACCGTCAATAATTTTTCCATTCTGTGTCACCTACTATTTGGCACTGTCTGCTTCTGTATTTTTCACTTTCGGCTGAATCAAGAACCTTACCAGATACGCCATAAAATCACCTATAATCGTAATTAACCGGTGGGTTACAGACAAAGTAACTACCATACTCTCTCCCACCACACTGCCTAACAGCAATGTGATAACCAATTCTCTGACACCGATTCCTCCCGGTGCTCCCGGAACGATAAATCCTAATACCCAGGCAATGATATAGCCGGAGATAATCAGTTTTGCACTTTCTAACTCAAATTGTCCGCCCATATAACAGTAAAGCACTACCATAATAGCTCCTAATGTCACCAAAACAAGTGCATACCATACCATGTTTTTCAAAAATGTCTTAACAAAATCAACAACACTGTAGCCTTGTAAAATTCCCAGCAGTTTTTTTCTAAAAAGAATCACCGCCACAGCCACGACTGCAATTCCTGCCAAAACAACTGCCAGTATAATCATCCCATAATTTTCACCTAACACATGATATAACGCCTGTTCTAACTGGTTGAAGGCAAACACCACTGCAATGACAAGGGATACTGTCACAAGACTGAATACTTCCATTACCGTACTGATTGCCAGCTTTTTCTGGCTGATTCCCATTTTGTCTGCAAATAAATTCCTCTCTACATAATGCATTACATTACCCGGAAGATATTTCCCAATGTTTGCTTTGGCATAAACACTGATTGCTTCTCTTCTCTGATTTTTTTTACCGGAAAAGAAACTAAGCCACCCATACCACACATTTCCAGACATGTAAACCGTAATGCATTTCGCAATGGTACAAAGCAAAGACACTCCAAGAAAAATCCCCCAGTTATCCACTGCTGAAAAGTCAAATCCCAACTTATACACCGCATACACAATAAATACAATGGATAATACGGATACCAGTTTTCCCAGTACCTTAACTCCTTTTTTTACCAGCTTTTTTTGTTCTGAATTCATTTACATTCCTCTTTCCAAACTTCCTTTTAAATCTAGAAGCTTAACAACACACGAATAAAGCACATATAATAATAAATCACCTTAGATGGAACCTTGGCAAGCTTGTCATAATGTTTTTCTGAAAACTCTTTGTTTCTTCTGGCAAGAGCAAAGGCCAACTTGTGATTCCATTTGCATTTTTCTTCGGTGTTTAATTTTACTTCAGTGCCTTTTTTCTTATAATAGTTTTCCTTGGCTTTTGCACAGTTAAATTTAAAGTTCAAGGCACGTTTCTGACTTCTTAAAATATCTCTTCCACTAATATAGGATGCCACAATTTCACCTGCATCCACAGCTTCCTGAAACCATTCAAAGGCTTTTTCGCTTCGAATCACGCAAGAAGTATGTTTAATTGGATTCCCTTTCATTTCTTTCAGCCAGATATCACCAAAACTGATATCTGCCGCAGAAGCATAATGGTCCTGGCAGAACATACAACTGCTCTTTTCAAAGAAATAAGCGTTCTTATAAGCACATATGGTTTTTGTATAGGAAAAATACTTTTCCTCTCCGTTTTCATATACCACTGCTGACTGTCCTCTCCAATGACCTCGTCTGTAATACAGGCGTTTTGCGTTTTCTAAAGAAACTTTTGACTTTTCCATAGAGAGTAGTGTGGCTTTATCGGAATGATTTCCGCTACAGTACAAGCCTAATTTTAATACAATCTTTTCGGACAATTCCTTATCCTTTTCCATCATTGCTGTCAATGCACGCATCAGACATGGTACAAGCACAACCGCAACTTTTCCGTCAAAGTTTCTCACCACATCAATATGCTTTAATAACGGTAAATCCATATAAATACTAGAAGAAGCATCCCTTATCTCTTCTTCTGTGGTTGCAATATATGTTTTATATCCTAATGTTCCATCTTTGATTTCTGTCTTTGTTACCCAGGCACCGTCAATTTTTCCTGTTTTTAGCAGGTAACATAACAATCCTGTAATCATTCCGCCGGAAGCTGCATTGGCACGAATTTCTTCTTTGGAAGAATATCCTTTTCTACAGGCTATGTATTCTCCTGTATATTTTTCCGGTGCATTAAAATCTACAAAGCCTTTTGCTCTTTTACCGCTTTTTTTTTTCACTATTTCATCTAATACTTCTGAAATATAAGTGATATTCTTTGCAGAACTTTCCATAACTGCACTGTGATTTTCTTCTAATTTTTTGCGAATAACATCTTCTTCTTTTACAAATTTTTCAAATTCTTTCTGAATCAGTGCTAAGTCAAGCTTTGAAAAATCAATGGCGTACTGACCAAGCTCAAACATATCAAGAACTTCCTGATATTTGTGACTCCAACCGATTAACAGTACCGGAACCTTCTGTTCCAAAGCGCCAATCATAGCATGGAATCTGGAAGCAATCAAAAATCTACATTTTCCAATGTATGCTCTGATTTCTTCTGCATCCATTTCTTTATGATACCAGCGAACCATATCCTTGTTGGATACACCTTCATAAATAGCATCGCCAATCATTAAATCATTGTTTCTTGGCTTTTCACTGTGAATTCTTGCTGCGTTGGCAATCATCAATACCGGATAACCCTGACTGTTCAAATAGTCAATCAACTGAATCATATTGTTTTTGTAATCTATATTCATCTTAGTACATTTTTTCTGCACTACAGAGCTGATGGAAAGACCAATCACGTTTTCATTATAGAAACTGTCTTTGCCGCACACCTCTGCCACTGCCTGATTCCAGTATTCACTATCTTCCATAGTAAATGCACCATCTGCACACAACTTTACATTATCTTTGATTCCGATGCCAGCCAGATTATCATAAGTACCCTGACCTCTGGCACATATCAAAGAAAGCTTTGGAAGAATCCATTTTGCAAGAAAACGATTGTATGGATTCTTAAAGGTACCCATTGCCTGAGAGTATTTTACCACCGGAGTTCCAACTAACATAGGTACTGCCGCACAGACAAAGGCATAAGTATTCATCACAAAACCACGGCTGTCCACAAAGGAAATTCCTGCTTCATCCACGACTAAGTCTGTCTTTGAGTAGGCCTTGATAATCTTATTTTTCTTAAGAAGTGCCTTCATTCCCGGAATCCAACCTAAGCCCTTATAAAGAATTGCCAGTGGAAAAGCCACAAACAATAACTGCTCCGGCTTACAGGATACAATATCAATAAAATCGTGTGGAATCTGTTCTTTATCTTCTTCCGGATAAACTGACATCAAATTTATTTTCAACTGCTCTCCATATTTTTTATGAAGCTGTTTAATTGAACTCTGCAACATGGCGGCTGCCCCTTTGTTTCCACTATAACTGGCAGCTGTGATGGCTACTACAATCTCTTTCATAATTTATTCTTCCTCTTTTTTCAAATTTACTTTATCGGCTTCCCAGACTTTTTCCTGTTCTCTTTCAAAATCCATTCTTCTCACATGATATTGTACATCTTCTAAAATCTTACGGTTTGCAGAAATAATATCCGCCAACAGACCCACAATAAATGTCTGGAAGCCCAACAGCATTAAGGTACTTGCAAGAATTAATGACTGAATGTGCCCTGCACCGGTTCCTCCAAAATAGAACAACAAAAATCGGATTCCCACAGCCAGTCCCAATGCAAAAATGATACCACCGATGATGGTAAATACCATCAATGGACGATACAGCATAAATGCTCTCAAAATTGTCAGCATGGATTTCTTTACATACCCAAACATACTGTTAAATAATCTGGATGGTCTTAATTCACCATTGGTACGAATTGGTACGGATTCCATGGCAATTTTGCTTCTTCCTGCCTGTACAATAGTTTCTAAGGTATAGGTATATTCATTTACCACATTCAGACGCATAGCAGCCTCTCTGCTGTATGCACGGAAACCACTAGGTGCATCCGGAATATCAGACTTGGATGCTTTACGCACTACGAAACTTCCAAAGTGCTGTAATTTTTTCTTCAAAGGCGAAAAATGCTCTGTCTGGTCAATCGGACGTTCCCCAATTACAATGTCTGTTTTTCCTTCCAAAATTGGACGAACCAGTTTTTCAATATCGTCTGCATTATACTGATTATCCGCATCGGTATTTACAATAATATCTGCTCCATTTCTAAGACAGGCATCCAACCCTGCCATAAATCCTTTGGCAAGTCCTTTGTTTCTTTTTAAATCCACAATATAATGTACGCCCCAGTTTCTTGCCACTTCCATGGTATTATCTTTGCTTCCGTCATTGATAATAAGATATTCAATGGTGTCAATGCCATCAATATGCTTTGGCAAATCATTCAACGCAATTTCCAGCGTTTCTGATTCATTGTAACATGGTATTTGAATAATTAATTTCATTTTCCTTTTCCTCTTTTCATTTGGATACTTATTCGTAATCAAAGCATTAATACAATGCCTTATGTTGTGTATACTCAGCAAACGTTTTTAAAGATTCTTCAAAGGTCATATCGCCCTTAAACAGCGACGAAGAACCTGCAACTAAAATATCGCCGCCTAACTTATGCATCAGTCTGGCTCTCTCATAATTCACATTTCCATCAACCATAATTTTAATGTTATTCTTTTTGTGTGAATCCAGCCATTTTCGGGTTTCCATAATCTTTTCAATCATTCCATCCACCAATGGCTGACCTGCAAAGCCAGGAGTAATCATCATCAAATTAACAAATTCTATTTTTTCAATATATGGTTCTAACAATTCATAACTGTCTTTCACATCCAGAACAATTCCCGCTTTCGCTCCCAGTTCATGTATCAACTCAATACATTTTTCAATGTCCTCTGTTGCCTGATAGTGAAAGCTAACCAAGTCGTTTTCTCCTGCATCAAGCAATGGGATAATTTCTTCCGGATTATTTACCAACAAGTGGAAATCACTTCTAACGTTGACTCTTTTCTGAATTTCACATATTGTTTCCAGTCCCAGTGTCATATTCGGCACAAAATGACCATCCATAATATCATAATGAAAATAATCTACACCGGCCTTTTCCAAGGCTTTAATATCTTTCTCTAAATTCAATAAATCTGCACACATAATTGATGCTGTAATTTCTGCTCTCATATTTCCCCTACCGTATAATCATTACTTTGTTATAGAATTCCTTTCGTTCCTTCATAATGGCAAGCCCCTTGTGAAGTTCTTCAAAAGGAAGCTTGTGGGTAATCTGCATAGAAGCCTTTAATTCTCCGCCTTCCAAAGCTTTTACTGCCTCCGTCCAGTCGCTGTCCATTCCACCATGATAACTGGAATTCCATGTTCCATAAATTTTAAGCTGTTTTCTAAGTATCTGCCAAAATACTGATTTCTCTATCTGTGCATCGGAATGAGGATTTCCTACCATTAACAGCTCACCGCCGGCTTTTATCACCTGCAAACACTGTGTCAGAACCCCATTGTTTCCAACACCTTCGATGGCAATATCCACACCCTCATCATTGGTATGTTTCTTTATAAATTCTTCTACGTTTTCGGTTTTACTGTTGCAAAATTTATCAAACCCAAGTTTTGCAGCCAATTCCGCCTGTTCCGGTTTCGTTCCCACAAGTATTACCTGCTCTGCTCCCAAAATGCGCAGCCACTGTGCCATAAGCATTCCTATGGTCCCCGGACCAAACACACAGGCTGTTTTTCCTTTCACGTCTGACAACCGTGTCACCGCATGTCTGGCAACGGAAATCGGTTCTAACATGGCTGCTTCCTCGAAACTAATTTCTTCTGAAAGAGGCAACAGATTCCATATTGGTACCAGCACATATTCTGCAAAACCACCATCACATCGGGAACCTAAGTAGTTATAATTTCTGCAAAGCTCGTAGGTTCCGTCCTTGCACGGACTACATTCTTTGCATGGAATCAAAGGAAAGATGCCGACTCTTTCGCCTACTAAGTCTTTGTATTCCTCATCTGCCACTTCTCTGACAATGCCTGCAAATTCATGTCCCGGAATTGTGGGAAAATGATAGGTTCCAGTTTCAAAAATTCTTGGAATATCAGAACCGCAGATACATGCCGCCTTTACTTCTACCAGTGCATAACCGCTTTTACATTTTGGAGTTTCTACTTCTTTGTAAACCAGTTCATTCACTGCTTCTAATACATATGCTTTCATTTAAACGCCTTCCTTATTCAGTTCCGCTTCAAAGTTTGTTAAATCTTCCATGGTTGTAATTTTAAAATTCTTTTCCGCACCCGGAAATAAACGAATCTCCATACCGTTCTTGTATGCAATTTCACTGCTTCCTCTGGTATTCATCAATTCCTCGTCTGTTGCTTTATCATGAATACTGCGGTATGTTCCATACCGAAAGCTTTCCGGTGCCTGTCCTGCAAATAATTCGCTTCGTTCTAACAGACTGGCAATACTCTTTCCATCTTTACTCCGGTACACGGTATCTTTTATGGTAATTACCGGCATGGCACCAGCCAGTTCTGTTGCCCCGATAATACATTCATCAATAATTTCTTCCGTAACAAACGGTCTTGCCGCGTCATGGATAATCACAATGTCGTCTTCTCCTGCACTGTTTTCACAGGCAATCAAGCCATTGTAAATGGAATGCTGTCTTGATTTCCCTGCCGGTGCAAAGCCCTTAAACTTGGTAATCTTATCTTTTTCCAACCATTCCTTAATATAATCCTGCCAACTTTCATCTGCTACAATATAAATTTCATCAATCTCTTTATGATGTTCAAAGGTTTTCAAACAATAATTTATAATCGGCCGTCCCTTTACTTCAATATACTGCTTCGGTCGGTCAATTGCCTTCATCCGGCTTCCCACACCACCTGCAAGAATAATCGCTATGTTCATTTATGTTTCCTTTCCTGTCTATGTGCTTTCCACTTACTCACGCCTGCGGAACACACCGTGCATACATTAATTATAAGAACAGTAACCAAAACTGCATACAAAAAGCGCTCAATGCTACTATCTAATCTTTCTGTAACGCCACATTTTTCCAAACATTTTATCACTGGTACATGACTATAGTACACTATCATTAAATTGGCCGCCAACGCTTTTCCATAGGACTTCTTTCCCGGTATTATAACAAACAGCACAATTCCAAGCACTGCCGCCACGCCGTATTGCATCACACGGAAAAATACTGTATACCCCTGAAATGCATAGGAGGTATAACCAAACAACGCCCAGGTATTAATTGCCGGGCTCACCAGACAAATTCCTGCGAAAGCCCCTAAAACCCAAAACAGACAGATAACTCTTACCCATTTTTTCTCTTTATATATTCTTCCCGCTTCTACCAATTTTGAACCAAGCTTTTCCTGTCTTATATAGTACCCTGCCAGAAAAAAAGGAAAGAATACAAGAATTCTGGAAAGAGAAAACGCCTTTCCTATCCAGTCTGCATATCCTGCAAGTAGACCTGCTATAACAACTGCCACTAGCAGTAATATCTGTTTTCCTTTGTTTCCCTCTGTTTTAAAGAAAGGTAATACAAAATTCCACACTGCCAACGCCAAAATGTACCACAATACATAATAACTTTCCAAAAAACGAAATTCTTCTGCTTCCATAACATACACGTCAAATATTCCATATAATGTTTGAAAAACAACATATGGAATCAGATATTTTTTCACTATTCTATTTTTATCACACTTTGCAAATGCTCCGGAACAAAAGACAAACAATGGCATATGAAAAAAATATATAAAATTGTATATGCCAAGAAATAATTTGTCATCAAACCGTATCTGCTCAATGGCATGTCCAAACACCACCAGACAGATAAGCCCTACCCGGACATTGTCAAACAAAGGATTTCTTTTCTTTTCCACCATATTTCTTCCTGCTACTTTATGGTAAATCTACTCAATATCGTTCCTATGTTATCATATTCTTTCAAAAAAATCAATGTTTTGGATTGAATCTTCACGACTTGTGGTGGACAGGAAGATTCTGTCCCTATTATGGGCGTACTGGTAACCCAACAACCTTGAATCCCCCCTATAACGCACGTAGAGCAGGTTCTTTCGAACCTGCTCTCTATATATAATACCTTCCCCAAAATACTATACAGCTCCATCATTCCCTCCCAAAAATGATGAATTTCGACTACCTGATTAAGTGTCAGGCAATCTTTATGTTGTAATATTACCTCACTTTTTGTCGAAAGTCAACACTCTTTTGTGATTTTGCACATATTTCTTTTACTTTTTTCCCAGTTTTTGCGCACTTTTAATAGCAGCTTAATGTTTTTGTAATATTTTAGTTGTTGTTTCGTTATATTTGCCCATTTGCTTATAATATGTTACCATAAAGAATACTTATTTTTAAGAAGGAGATTTTCAATGAATTGGTTTAAGAATACGAAACAGCCTTATAAGGCTGAATTTTTTGTAGCGTGTGCTACTTTACTTATGTTTTATCTGACTTATTTCTATACGGATGTGGCGATTACCACCCGTTCCGGAATTGATTTTTGGACTTTTCTTTTTGACGGACAGATTGGTCAGTTTTATGAGTTAAGTAAAAATATGACTTTCTATGACACTCTACACTGTGATGCTCTTTATGATTTCAGCGTGTATATTATATTTGCTATCTGGGATTTTCCTTTGTGGCTGGTGGAAAAGTTTAGCGGTATTGACGCTTTATATTCCACACCTTGCCTTCTCTGGGCAAAGGGTATTATGCTTCCATTCCTTGCAGGATGTGTTGTTTATTTAAAAAAAATCAGCGAAGAATTAAAGTTTTCCAAAGAAAAGATTAGCTGGTGTCTTTTGATTTTTCTGACTTCCGCTTTTGTGATGTCTTCTATCTTTGTGCTTTGCCAATATGACATTATTGGAATTTTCTTTTCTCTGATTGCCCTTTACTACTATATTAAGGGAGATATGAAGAAATTCACCTTATTTATGGCGATATCCATAACCATGAAAAATTTTGCATTGTTTATTTTTCTGCCTCTCCTTCTTTTAAAGGTAAAAAAGGTCAGCAAAATTGTAATTTACACCATTGGAAGTATGTCTATTTTTCTGGCATCACAGATTCTTTTTACGGTGCTGGGAACTACGCCTGCAGGCTCTTTCTTGTTTGCGCAGATGAATAAGATGTTAATGGGTACCGTTGATTTAGGTCTCGGAAATGCCTCTTTGTTTATTATTGTTTATTTGGGAATTCTGTTGTTTTGCTATTTAAAACAAATTGACAGCGTTTATGAGTTACAGCGTTTCAGTACGTATATTCCTTTTACTGTGTGGGCTGCATTTTTTGTATTTTCCGAATCCAGTCCTTACTGGATCATTCTTATCACACCTTACTTTGCTTTGATGGTATGTCAGAATACTGCTTTGTTAAAAGTGAATTTGTGGTTAGATACCTTTGCCGGAGTCGGACTGGTTTTAGCCCAAAACCTGTTTTTCCCTTGGGTATTCAGTTATAAATGGCTTATGCCACTTATGCCTTTTGCCAAAATAGTACATCCTATCGAAACTATGGTTCAGGAAAACAATCTTGCATTTTTAGGAAATGAGGAAAGTCTTAATTTGTTTACCAATACTTTTGGTCTTCCGCTAACCCTTGCTTTGTTTGCTTTTTCTATGATTGCACTGGTGGTGTTGAATTTTCCTAGAAAAAAAGAAACAGAAGCAAATCTGTCTGCAGGTATTGATGATTTTTCCGCACCGTTACAGGTAGAACGCAGTGTTATCTGGTTGCGTTATGTGGCAGGCGCCGGAGTTTGTATGGTACCACTTTTCTTCTATTTGTTGGATATGATACAAGGATAAAACATATATACAAAAGCACCATCAAAAAATCAGGGATACACTCACCTTCGGAGTCTATCCCTGATTTTTATTTTCGATTATATTCTATCCATTTTACTGCAAAATCCACAATCTCTCTCTGTCGCATAAATGTCAACATCCCATTTCCGAGAGGTTCTTTGCACACATTTCCTTCTTCTTCAAAGGCTTTGCCAATATCTTCAAAGTCTTCACCGTCTACAAACAACGTGTCATAAGCCTTCCAAACCCGTTTTCCATCTTTCATAATCGCACTGTATTCTGTACAATTGTGCTTTCCCGGATATTCCGCTCTCACATCTGCAAGATGAATGGATGTATTTTTATCATATCCTACTCCGATTAAAAGTACATGACCATCAAGCTCATACAACTTACCAATAGGGGAACCTTCTCCAAAAATATTAGATAAATCGTGTCCTTCTGTAAGAAATTCTGCATGCTTCCCATAAGCTGCAACGGAACGTGCCGGATGTTCACTTCTTAACGCCCCCGGCCATTTACGAAACATTTCAGCAACTGCCCCCATTGTATTGGTAGGGGTAATTTCTTTACGATATGCCGGCCAGTTATCTCGAATTATCTGCCACCATTCCTCCGGTTCTTCCCAATGGACACCGGTGGTAGGATCAAGATTTTTCCATGATTGTGTGGGCATCATTATAGTTCCTTCTTCTCCCACACTTTCCAATAATGCCTCAATTATAATTTCGGCACCACCACATACAAACCCCAGTTGACTTAAAGAGGTATGTACCATAATTGTTTGCCCTTTCTTTACCCCAATTTTTGCAAGTGCATCCAGTATATCCTGCTTCAACACGATTTTTCTTTCCATTTATTTACTCCCTTCCCAATATAATTTATATGTTATTTTCTCACCCATTCCTCAAATTTCATAGGATAAGTAATTCCTGCCATGGAATCTAATTTTTGTGAATCAAATACGGTATCGCCTGATTCTATTTTTAATGCAGTTTCCGGCCACTCTACATATGACACTCCCACATTGTAATATTTTCCAATCAGTTTTGCCATTTCATCCAGGCTATAATCTTCACCGCCAATATTATAAACGTCATTGGTTAACGCTTCGGATTCTGCTCCCTGTATCAAAGCATTGCACAAATCCTCCATATAAGTGAGTGTTCTTCGCTGGGAACCGTCACCATATAAACTGATATCTTCCCCATTTTCTGCTTTGCTTAGGAAAAATTCTGCTGTTCCATAGGATTTTGCTCCCGGAATAATGGTTCCGTATGGAATACAGATTCTAAAAATTCGATATTGTATTCCATATACATTTTCATACATTTTTAAGTATTGTTCGCATGCAAATTTATTGGCTGCATATACGGTTTTAAATTCTTTTTCCGCATCTTCTTTTAATTTTCCCGGTACGCCTTTGTATACAAGTCTGGTGGATGGGAAAATCACTTTCGCCTTGGAATTCTGCTGTCTACATGCATTTAATACATTTAAGAGAGATCGTTCGTTGACATCAATAAAATTATCATACTCATCAAATCCCTGCACACTTCCTGTTCTTCCTACAAACATATATATAATATCGCTGGAAAAATCCAATTTATTTACTGCTTCTGCATCTAATATGTTTAGTGACTGATAACCTTCTACATTATCCTTATGTTGTTCTTCTCTATCATACAATGCCAACTGGTACTTTTCCGGTGTTCTGAGTAATACCTGAATTACGTTTCTGGCAATGTAGCTGTTGGCACCTAAAATCATTACTTTCATGGGTGTTTCAATCCTTTCTGACTGCATTTTTATGATTTCAATTATACAATGGGGAGTGGGGGATGACAAGAACTTTTATCTTGACTAAAAAGGCGTCTTGACATAATATGATTGTTAAAGGAGGTTTGTCGTATGGGGAAAATGACTGTTTATCACGGAAGCTATACCTGTGTAAAACAACCAAGCATTATAAAAGGAAAAAACACCAAAGATTTTGGAACTGGTTTTTACTGTACTATTATCCGTGAACAAGCGGAACGTTGGGCGAAAAGATATAACACTCCGATAGTTAATACTTACACGGTTCGTATGAATACTAATCTGAACATTTTAGAATACAAAGAAATGACAGAGGAATGGCTGGATTTCATTATTAAATGTCGCCAAGGAATTCCACACAATTATGATATTGTAATTGGTGCAATGGCAGATGACCAGATTTATAACTATATCGCTGATTATATTGATGGAGTTATTACAAGAGAACAATTCTGGTCTCTGGCGAAATTCAAATATCCAACACACCAGATTAATTTCTGCACTATGGAAGCATTGCGATGTCTTGAATTTTTCTCAAGTGAGGAGGTGTTGAAATGACCGGACGAGAAACACGGAAAGAAAATGATTTATTTTTCACATGCAGTCTTATTGAATACATTGCCAGAAAAACACAAAACAAAAGAGCTGTAGTAGTAAATGCTCTTGGGAAGTCTTCTATTTCTAAGATTTATGAACTGGCTGATATCTATCACAGCGACAATATCGACCGCGTTAGTGACGACTTCATTGAATACGCCCATATCACTCACGGTAATTTTGATAACATTTCTGCCGCCAAATATAGTATACCAAGTCACTGGGATATAGGAAAAGTGTATAAACGCTTGATTCTTGGCATTGTCAATGCAAAGGAAATGGATGTTATAGATGCCCTTTTTGCAGCATATAATTCCTTTGTCAGTGATAAAATTGATGATTATAATAGCAGTTTTTATTACGAAGCTCCGCAAAATATTCTTAATGCTTATATTTATGGAGAAATTGAATAAAATCAGGCATATGCCACAGTGTGGTAGATGCCTGATTTTTCTATCTTACTTTTAAACTTCCATCAAAATGTTCTACTAACGGTTCTAAAAAGAACTCTACAATTCTACGTTCCTTGACCTTCACTTCTGCAGTTCCTTCCATTCCAACAGCCACCTCTATATCTGAGTTTGCCTGTTGAAATTTTTCTGAATCAACACTGACTTTTGCTTTGTATACCCAGCCTTTCTGCTCATTCCAAATTGCGTCCGGACTAACAGATACAATCACTCCATCTAACTTTCCATAATCTTGAAAATTATAAGTATCTAACTTAATTGCCGTTTCCTGCCCGGCTTGAACATATCCAATATCCTGATTTAAAATTTCCACTTCGGCTAACATTTGAGTCCCATCCGGAACAATTGTAGCAACCGACTGACTAGCCGTCAGAACACCTCCAACAGTATTCACGTCCAGCGTTTTCACAACACCATCCACCGGAGAAACCAGAACCTGTTCCCCTACACTGACTGCTTGTATCTTTTCGTTGGCTTCTTGCGTGCTAATATTGTTTTTATTATCACGTATCAACGTAGAGAGTTTTTCTTCATATTCCACTTTCAAACTTTCCTGACTTTTCTTCACCTGCTCATAGCATTCTTCTGCCAACGCTACGGCACTTTTTTGACTATCATACTTATTTGTTGCTGATGTTATTTCATGTTCCATTCCATAATTTTGAATTGTTTCTTCATAATCTTCATTTACAATACGTGTTTCTTGTATTTCATAGTCCTTTTTAAGTAATTCCAGTTCTTCTCTACACTTTTCTACTTCTACTAATGCAATTGCTCCCGCAATATATAACTTTTCGTAATCAGCCAATTCTTTCTCTTTATATTCAATCGTTAATTCTATTTTTTTTGCATTTTTCTCCTCTTCACTAGCCTCTCCGGACACAATTTCTTCTGCATCTTTTTGTTTGGCTAAATATTCTTCATCATTTGCCAGTTCTTCCAATGTTTTCTTTTCAATCTCAACCTGAATTAAAGCTTGTTCTACACTTTTATCCAATTCCTCCATCTGTGTTTTATACTGTTTTTGTATTGCTAACACATACTGGACAATCTGAATACGCTCTTTTTGCTTTTCCTTCTTTAAATAGGGAGATATGTCATTTCCTTCTAATGCTAATTCTAATAATTCATTTTCAAACTTTAACAACTTTAAACTATCCGCTGTATTCTGTAAAGTAATTTCCTGCACAGAGGAATCCAAATACACAATGGGTTGTCCAGCTTTCACACGTGTTCCTTCCTCTACACAGATCTTTTCTATCATTCCTCCATTGACTGTTTGAACATTCTGGAGCCCACTAACTGTAACAACTTTTCCTCTGGCAGTAACAACTTCATCCATTTTTCCCACAACAGCCCACACAACAAAAAACACTACAATTGTCGCTGTTATTATAACTACAAAATGACCTAGAGGCGAAATTGGTTTTTCGATAATTTCCATTGCTTCCGGCAAAAATTCACTTCTAAGCTTTTTCATTTTTTCTACTTGTCTTTTTTTATAATACTGCTTTATCTTCTCTTTTATCTTTTTCATCTTTATTCCTTATACCTGACTTTGTTGCTTTAATAAATGCCAGAATAATCCTTTTGCCTCTATCAGTTTCTGCTTTGGTCCATATTCTGCAATTTTTCCTTTTTCTACCACCATAATCGCATCTGCATCTCTTAATGTTGATAATCTATGTGCAATAATAAGAACTGTTCTGCCTTTACAAATGTCTTTTAAATTTTTTTGAATGATACTTTCAGACTCATAGTCAAGAGCTGAAGTTGCTTCATCAAAAATCAAAATTTTCGGATTGCAGAGCAATGCCCGCGCAATAGCCACTCTCTGTTTTTGCCCACCAGAAAGTCCCACTCCCTTTTCCCCTACAACAGTATCATATCCGTTCGTAAGTTCTGAAATAAATTCATGTGCCCCGGCAATCTGAGCCACCTGAATAATTTCTTCCATACTTGCTGCCGGATTGTGCAAAGCTATATTTTCTCTTATAGTTGCATTAAAAAGAAAGTTTTCTTGTAAAACTACACCTATCTGTCTTCTAAGCCATACAGGATCAACTGTTGAAATATCCACGCCATCTATTAATATTCTTCCCGATTCCGGAAGATAAAGGCGCTGCACTAATTTTGAAATTGTGCTTTTACCAGAACCACTACGTCCTACAATACCAACTACTGTATTGGCAGGAATTCCAAAACTCATATCCTTAATTATTTCCGGTCCATCTGCCTCATATCGAAATCCTACTTTTTCAAACTTTATAAACCCTTTCACATCCGGAAGTCGTAAATTGCTACTTTCAGGTCTTGGCTCTGCCTTACTATTAAAAATGTCACCTATTCGTTCAACAGATATACTTGTCTGCTGAAATTCCTGCCATAATTGCACCAAGCGCATAATGGGCTCACTTACCCGTCCTGCAATCATACGAAAAGCTACCAATTCACCAATAGATAAGGCACCTTCCATTACAAGTTTTGCCCCATACCACAATATTGCTATATCTGTAACACGCTGTATCAACCTTGCAACTGCTCCCGCGTTTCCTGAAAGAATTGTCGTTTTAAAACCTGCTGTCACATAATCTGCCAATAAATTTTCCCATTTTTTTTGCACTGTAGGTTCAATAGCAAAAGACTTTATTGTTTGCGCTCCCGTAACTGCTTCCACAAGATAAGATTGTGATTCTGCGCTACAATTAAATTGTTTATCCAATCTTTCTCGAAGAACGGGTGTCACCAATGCCGTAACAATCGCAAGCAAAGGTAATGACAACAACGTAATCCATGTTAATTTTGTACTATAAAAAAATAGTATAATTACATATATTATCAAAAATATACAGTCTAAAGCTGTTGTAAGCGGAACTCCTGTTAAAAATCTACGAATATTTTCCAACTCCCTTACACGAGCCACCGTATCACCAATACGACGTTTTTCAAAATATCTTAACGGAAGTTTAAATAAGTGTTCAAACAAACGACTGCTTAAGATAACATCTATTTTGCTAGTGGTATGTGCCAAGAGATAATTCCTTGCCACAGATAAAATTGTTTCGAACAGCAACATAAAAATCAATGCCAGTGACAATACATCCAAGGTAGATAAACTATTATGAACCAATACCTTATCAATAACAGACTGTGTTACTAAAGGTGAACATATCCCTAATATTTGCATAATCAATGCTGCCAACAATACTTCCAACAATGGTCCTTTATATTTCAGAATTGATGGAATAAACCATTTAAAGCCAAATTTTACATTTCTATTTTTTCGATTTCTTGGAATAAGTATAATAAATTTGCCATTCCATATCTCACACAACTGTTCATATGTAAGAACCTTCGGTGCTTTTTCAAAAGGATAAAGAACTAGTGCTTTCTCATCCTCTGCCTTTGCCACAATAATATACGTTCCGTTTTTCAGTTCTAAAATTGCCGGAAGTGTAAATTTTTCTAACGAATAACAATTCCCATTCAGCAATCGACTTTTTAAATTTATCTTTTTGGACACCCTTAAAATATCCTGTGATACCATTTTTCTATTTTCTAATACATAGTCATGTTGAATGCGCTCCGCATCTGTCGGAATTCCATAGTAATCCGCAACAATGAGCAGGCATTGTAAGCCTGCATCTTGTTGCATTTCTCCTATCTTTTCCACTATATTTTCTTGCGTTTTTTCCTTATCACACATATCTTATCCTACCTGTTTTACCCAAATTTGTGCTGTAATGCTATCAATATCTGCATTTCCTTGTCTAATTCCCTCCGACCAGCTCATTCCAGAAGTACTTTCAAAAGAAGCCATCGATTGGATTAGTAAATCCACTTGTGTATGGGATAACGCATATCCGTCTGAAGAATTTATTGTTTCTATTTTGTTACCGTCGCCTTGATACCAGTTAGTTATAGTAATGGTGTCTTCTGTGTCCAACAGCGAAACTAACAGATTCGAGTCTTGGCGTGTAAATGATATATTTTTTGCTTCTGCCCCTATCTGTAGTATATCTTCATTTCCTGCTGTACTGTCATTATCACTGATAACATCACAACCATCACCTTGGTTAAATATGTACATATCATTGCCGGCTCCACCGTATAGATAATCGTTTCCTGCTCCTGCATAAAAAGTTTCATCTTGCGTATATCCATATGCTACTGTGTAACCGTATAAATTATCGTTTCCTTCACTTCCTCTAATAATGGTATTATTTTCTATTGTTTCTTTTGTCCATACAGTTCCATCTGCAAATTCGATATTTTCCAGATAATTTTCTCCATATGTATAGCAGTATGCACTTTGTACTGTTACTTTTTCTCCGGTCTTTATATTAGTCAATACCATATCATAACCTTTTCGGGTTATTTCTATATCTTCGGCACTGATTCCCTCTCCAAATACCAGACGGTCTTTCTTGCGGTCTGCACTTGTATCATAATTTTGAATTATGTCATCTCCATCTCCTAGATTATGAATATAGACATCTTCTCCGTTTCCTCCTATCAGAAAATCGTTTCCGATTCCTCCTATCAGAATATCATCTCCGTCT